>DOAO01000013.1 GCA_003504275.1 Patescibacteria group bacterium | reverse complement strand
ATATAGACTACAAACAAAACATCCTCTCCCTTCAAGAGAACGGAGTAGACACCCTCAACTTCAGAACAAACTCAGAACTCTTCTTAGCAAACGGAAGAATGGGAATACTAGGAGGAAACCTAGGTATAGGTACTTCAACACCAAAAGCCACACTCACAGTAGTAGGAGGTCTCTGTGTTGCAAGTACAACCACAGGCTGTAACGGAGCATCATATGACGCAGGAACCATATATGCTAACAACATAAACATTAGAACAGCAGTAGACCTCGCAGAGAACTATCCCACAGAAGACACCACTCTCACTAAAGGAGAGATAGTCTCTCTAGACACAACAAAAGAAACAACAATCAAGAGAGCTGAATCAAACGAAATAATACTCGGTATCATCTCCACAGAACCAGGTATGACTCTAGGTGGTGGTATAGAGAACTCTAAACCCGTAGCTCTCTCAGGTAGAGTCCCTGTCAAAGTAAACACAGAAGGTGGTGCTATCAAGATAGGAGACAGAATATCACTATCATCTGAGCCTGGAGTAGGAACCAAGTCTACCTCCCCGCACAATCAAACAGTAGGTATCGCTCTTGAAAGTTACGATGATAATAACAACGAAGAAGATAATCAGATCCTCGTCTTCGTAAACCTCTCCTACCATAAGCTAGATGACTCTATCTCAAGTGGAAACATCAACACAAACTCCATCTGGACCACAGATGAAACCACAGGAGCTATCAAACTCGCTATATCACAATCTCTAGATCTTAATAATCAAGACATGAAGAATGTCAGAAGTATTTTGTCGTCTTCTGGTAAGTGGAGTATTAGTGAGGAGGGGGTAATTGTTGTAGAGGCCGTTAGCTTGAACAAACTTTGTCTCGAAGATCAGTGTTTAGATGAACATGAGCTAAAAGGTCTTCTTGAAATGAAAGCCGAACTCATAAACTCTGGTATATACAAAGTAAAGTCTACAACCCCAGTAGTAGAGACGAACTCACTACAGGGCAATGACCCAGTAGTAGAATCAAGCGAAATTCAGGGTGATGCCTCAATAACAGAGGAAGTCTTGATGGTAGATGAATCTGCTAATAATATAATAGATGAACAACCCACAACCACTGAGCCGACTATTACCGAAGAAGAGAGCGAAACATCTCCTGAACCTATTACAGAACCCACACCACTACCTGAACCAGAACCGACACCTGCTCCCGAAATAACTCCTGAGCCAGTGGTTGAACCAACACCTGAGTCGGAATCTGAACCGATTTCAGAAATGATTTCAGAAACAACTACCCCTTAATTATTTAACAATAAAAACACTCCTAACTTGAGGGTGTTTTTATTTTATTTGCCAAAACACTATTTTATCTATACAATATACCCCATATTTTAAAAGTATTAATAATATTTTATTTAATTAATTTATGTCTATTTTCGCAATATCGCTTAGTGCTTCTATAATCTCTCTTCTTTATGGAGCTTTTTTGATTAAGTCTGTTATGAGTAAGTCTGCCGGTGATGACAAGATGAAGGAAATCCAACAGGCTATAGAGGAAGGTGCAAAGGCTTATCTTAAGAGACAAAATATGACAGTAGCCATGGTGGGCGCGGTTATTGCTGTTTTACTCGCCATCTGGTTTGATAGGACAACTGTTATCGGATTTGCGGTTGGAGCTCTCGCCTCAATGGTCGCAGGATATATAGGAATGGTTGTGGCAGTTAAGGCTAACTCAAGAGTTGCCGAAGAGGCAAAGAAGGGTATGTCTGAGGCATTCTCATTGGGATTCAAGGGTGGAGCTGTTACTGGATTCTTCGTAGTGGGTCTTGCTCTTCTTTCCATCACTCTTTTTTACAAGTACGCCGGTGTTACTAATCTTATTAGTCTTGGATTTGGAGCTTCTCTTATTTCTGTATTTGCAAGACTTGGTGGAGGTATTTTTACAAAGGGTGCCGATGTTGGTGCCGACCTTGTAGGAAAAGTTGAAGCAGGTATTCCTGAAGATGACCCAAGAAATCCTGCTGTTATTGCTGATAACGTGGGAGATAACGTTGGAGATGATGCTGGAATGGCTGCAGACCTTTTTGAAACTTATGTTGTGTCCACTCTTTCTGTAATGATTCTCGGAAGCTTGGCTAGCCAGGGTAATGATAGCATCACAGAATTTCCACTTCTTATCGGTGCTGTTTCCGTTATCGCCTCTATAATAGGTTCTCTTTTTGTAAGACTTACAGGAGGTATCATGGCCGCGCTCTATAAGGGTCTTGCCGTTACAATAGTGATTCAACTCGCTTTCTTCTGGTATATTTCAGGCCCAAATCCTTTTATTCAATTTACGTCTAGGGCTCCTATTTTCTGGCCACTTGTAATTGGAATTTTGGTTACTGTCGGTATGGTTCTCATTACTGAATATTACACATCAAAGAGTTTTGGCCCCGTTCAGAGAATAGCAAAAGCTTCAACAACAGGTCACGGTACAAACATAATCACAGGACTCGCTGTTTCAATGCAGGCTACAGCTATGCCGATAATTCTTATTGTTGTAGCTATTTACTTTGCCTTTTATTTTGCGGGTCTCTATGGTATCGCACTTGCAACAATGAGTATGCTTTCACTCGCCGGTATTATTGTCGCGATAGATGCTTTTGGACCTATTACAGATAACGCCGGAGGTATTGCTGAAATGGCGGGTCTTCCTGAATCAGTAAGAGCTGTCACAGATCCTCTTGATGCTGTCGGTAATACCACAAAGGCTGTTACAAAAGGATACGCTATCGCTTCCGCAGGTCTCGCCGCTTTAGTTCTATTTTCTTCATACACACAAGAGATTGCTATCGCAAATAAAGGACAGATGCCTTTTGATCTTATGAATCCTATGGTAATCATCGGTCTCTTTATTGGAGGAATGATGCCTTATCTCTTTGCTTCCATCGCAATGGAGGCTGTCGGAAGATCTGCTAGTGCTGTCGTTGAAGAGGTCAGAAGACAGTTTAGAGAAATCAAGGGAATTATGGAAGGTACCGCTAAGCCTGATTACGCACAGTGCGTGGATATTGTTACAAAAGCAGCTCTTAGAGAGATGATCGTTCCCGCTCTTATTCCTGTCGTCATTCCAATTCTTGTTGGATTCTTGCTAGGTGCACAGGCACTTGGAGGACTCTTGGTTGGTGTTATTGTTACAGGTATCTTCGTCGGACTTTCAATGACATCCGGTGGTGCCGCTTGGGATAATGCAAAGAAATATATTGAAGAAGGAAATCATGGAGGAAAGAAATCTTTTGCTCATCAAGCTGCGGTAACAGGGGATACTGTAGGTGATCCTTACAAGGATACTGCCGGTCCCGCCATCAACCCTATGATTAAGGTTGCAAACATTGTCGCACTCCTTATCGCAAAGTTTTTGGTAAAATAAAAAAGTAAAAGTAAAGATAAAACCCGCTATCTAGGCGGGTTTTGTTTTTTTAGGAGATATCGTCGCATGAATTAATACCAAATATTGACCTCATTCTTTTTTGTTCCTGCTCATAAGCTTCTACCATGTTCTGGGCGATATTTTTAGCCTTTCGTTTTATTTGAAGTTTGTTTTTTTCTCGCCCCCATTCTTCGTAGGCCTTAGCTATAGCTTCTTCAATTGTGCGTCTCAGCGTTTTATCCATTTTGGACCTCCTTTCTAAAAACAATGTACTGAACTTTTTTAAGGGTACAATAATAGAAATATTTTGTAAAGGTTAATTATTAAAAAATTGTGTAGGTAAAAAATGCATTTACAAATAAATATAAGTATGGTATATTTCGTGAAAATTTGGTTCTTTTAAAATTTGAGGAGGTGCTTATTTATGCTGGTTTATTATATGATATCCCTTTTTGTTGTGCTCGGATTATCTTCTCTGGCGTTAGCTTTTCTCGAAGAAGTAGTGAGTGGAAAATATGCAATAGCGTTTTCTATTGTGATTTTTTTCACGTTATATTACATATCGATTGTATCAGTTTCGTATTTTGAGGACACGTTTAATTGCTTTTATGGTTGGGTTGTGTTTAAAATCACTGAATTATTTTAAGAAAAACCTCTATTTTTTTAATATCCCGTCTTTTTAATAAAGGCGGGTTTATTTTTTTTGTGAATTAAGCTAGGATATTTAGACTATGATAAAAGAATTTTTTATGAAGCAGATGTTGAACAGAGCAATGAAAGATGCCCCTGTTCCAGTCGAGCAGAAAGAGATGCTCATGAATATGGTTATGAAAAATCCGGCGTTATTTCAGAAGATCGCCGAAGAAGCCCAGTCTTTAATAAAAGATAAAGGGTTAGACCAAATGACCGCCGTGATGCAGGTTGCAGAGAAGTATAAAGAGGAGCTAAAAGGTTTAGCTAAATAAAACTTCACCCATCATTATAGCGAGAACACAATGCGCTATTCGTTAAGCCAAAAGGGGATCTCGTTTGAATTTGTAATAAAATTACCACCACAGCAGAAGTTATTTGGGAATAGGTAGGCGGGAGGGGTGTACTTATTAAAATAGATGTCTTCCAACCGGGGGTCATCTTTTTATATTTAACCCCTGGAGGTATAATTAAAAAATGATTAATTTATTAGGAATAAAAAAATAAATGAAAAAAATGACCATGTATAATTTATCAATATTTGTTGGGGTGCTTTTTGTCGTTTGGTTTTTATATAGTTGGATTCCGGTAATCAATATAGAAAAGCCAAAATATAAAGTTGTGCAAAAAGTGGACGACTACGAAATAAGGGCTTATGGTCCTTATATTATTGCTGAGACAATCATCGTGGACGCTAAAGATAAAAATGAGGCGGTCAACAGAGGATTTCCTATAATTGCGGGATATATTTTTGGGGATAATACAAAGAGGGGTAAGATAGATATGACTGTTCCGGTAAATACCAAAGAGGATGTTTCGGAACAAATAGAAATGACCGCTCCTGTTAATACAGAAAAGATCTCAATGACCGCTCCAGTGAACACAGAGGAAGTAGCTTCGGAAAAAATTGATATGACTGTCCCTGTAAATACAGAGGATATTTCTTCCGAGAGGATTGACATGACAGCTCCAGTTAATACGGAGGTGGGAGATAGCGGTCGCGCGTATAAGATCTCTTTTGTAATGCCGAGCTCGTATACGCTTCTGACGTTGCCGAAACCAAATGATAGCAGGATAGAGATAAGAGAGGTGTCTGCCCGCAAATTGGCAGTGCGTCAGTTTAGTTGGTCCAATAGCGAATCGGCATTTTATAAAAATGAAGTGTTACTTTTAGAATCGTTAAAGCGCGATGGGGTTGAGGTGGTTGGGCAGGTAAATATTGCCCGCTACAATATTCCGTGGACTATACCTTTCTTGCTACGCAATGAGATCCAAGTAGAAGTGCGCTAAAAAATTTTTCCTGCTAATGAAAGCCAATTTTTAAGGTTAGGTTATAAACTTCTTGCTAATCGGTCAAAATTCCGTTAATGTTTAATTCATTGACGTAATTTTGTTTTATTAAATAACATCAACCCCTTTGCTCAGTATAGGAATACTGCGAACACAGCACCACATTCCAGAAGGGGAATACCATTCGAATTTACAGTAAACCTTGCAGATTATATTGGTATTGATACAAAAATAATTCCCTTGATATAGTCTGTTCTCTATAATAGACGGAAATTTCCGTAGTTGTGGATAAATGAGATAAGTCAAAACATTCTGGCCTCGTCAAAAACTATTGAAGTTAAGCCCAAATACTCTTTAAAAGCATCTTGGCGTCCTCTACTTTCTCCGAGAATCCCGCCCTGGCCAACATCTTCAAGTTTCTAAGAAAGGCTTTGGTATATCTTCCTTTGTAAAAGATCTTTTTCATAGCCTCGCTTTTATTTGTTAGTTTTATCATTCTATTCATTTTATAGAAAAACTTTCCCTGCGGAGAGTGTTTGTTGATTGTATTAATTTCGTAAATTAAGCCATGGCATTTTCTACATTTAAAATGGCCATTTGGACTAGTTAGGTATAACTTACCAGCATTTCTTCCGCACTCGCACACAAAGTATGTTCTGGCACCAAAGGTTAGTGGGTGATTGTATAAAAGCACTCGCTGTGGTTCGCCCCCATTTGCGCTCAATAGCAACGAATCTTCTTCAAACCAATAGTTTACTCTTAATTCTTTTTCTAAAAGATTATCCCTTATCATTCCTTCTACATTTTCTCTACCGCATCTAAATTTACCAAGGTCGTTTTTGATGCGTTTTGTATCTAAAGAGAAGCAATTTTCCACTAATGTTTTAGTCATACTCAAATCTTACCACGAGTCTACACTTTGAAATTTTTTGCAAAAAATTTTTTAGGGCCGATGAGTTTCTGAAGCCCAGCGCTCTGGGGACAGATTTTGAAAAGTAGTCGCAACCGGACGTGGGTACCCAACGTATGGCACCTCATTTATCTTGGAGGACTCCGTCAAACAACCCCCCCCTGGGGGGCTCTTTACCCAGTAAAAGACTCCGTAATTTATATTGATTGGCGTTTTATTTCTTTTATCATACACACCATCTTTCTGTGGCTTAGTATTATAAACTATATTTTTTGGGATTTAGAAATAAATAATTAATCTAGTCCCACTCAAGCACTCCTCGTCAGGGTGCTTTTTATTAGTGTTTATAAGAAAAACAAATGTCTGTAGAAGTAAAGATAAAGAGTAATTACAAAAACTCTGCGAAGACCTTTGAAATGGTCAAACAAGAGATTTCAAAGCGATGGGGGAAAAGCGCAGCAGAAGAATATGATCCTTTCAATGATTGTATGACTTATAAGGGTTGGCTTAAGAATAATTATATAGTCCGTCCGGGCGAGAAGTCTATAAAGTCCATGACAATGGTCGAGGTAAAAAATGAAAAAGGGGAAGTAGTCAGGAAGTACCCAAAAACTGTTCATCTTTTTCATTACCTTCAGGTTAGAGCGTTAAGAACGGATATATAGCTATGAAAAGAAAACAAACCGTATCTTATGCGACAGGTAGAAGTGCCCGTGTTCCGTCCGGAGAGTTAAAACCAATGATCCGTCTAGCAAACAATTTTCTTTTTTGGGCAGGGTTTAGGGTAGGAGGGAATATAGATATCGATTACATGGATGGTGCTGTAATTATCAAAAGAAAATAAATTAATAAAATGAATACTCAAACAATAGACAAAGGTATGGTCCGACTCGGAGATACAGAAGCACTTCAAAGTTTCAAACAAGGGGTGGATGATATGCTCCTCAGGCGCTCCTACTTTATTTCACAAGTAATGCCAAAATTAAAAGAGGGCCAAGATTATTACACTATCAAGGGCAAAAAGTCTTTGGGTAAATCAGGTTGCGAGAAGATTGCCGGAATATTTAACTTTTCGGCGACCTTTGTGAGAGACAACGACACCATGGATGCTTTTAAAAGTATCCCGGGGCTTATCGCTTATATCTGCACGTTATATAGAGACGACAAGATAGTGGGCCAGGGGCGTGGGGCTTCGACGCTTGATAAGAATAATGGAGACCCGAATAAAACTATCAAAATGAGTTCCAAGTCCGCTTTTATAGATGCGGTCATACGCACAACTTCTTTAGCCGACATATTTTCCCAGGACCTTGAAGATATGCCGACAAACAATACTGAAAATGTCCCTAAAGAAGTTCCCATTACTGACCGCCAGAAAGAACTTCTTAGTGTTCTCATAAAGCGCCATGTCCATGATGGCGAAGAGAAAGGGAAGTGGTTGACCGAGATACCCAACATGACGAAAGCTGAGGCAAGCGATACCATTTCCAGTTTTATTGGAATTAAATAATCAAAGACATGAAAAATAGAAATACTTTAGATAGAAAAATTTATTATCATAATAAGTACCTTCAAGAAGAAAATGAGAGAAGTATCACCAAAGAACAGTTACGGAAACTTACAGAACTTATTTATAGAAATGTGGATGATCAAGAGGACAGAGAACAATCATTGTGTTACATAGAGGGCCTATCTTATGTAGAGGCAGAGGAATATATCTCTTCGTTTGAGATTTAAAAATAGAAAAAGGTGGCTCACTCGGGCCACCTTTTATTTTTTGAAGATTGTTTTGTTTTGTGGTATCGTAAGATTACAATTAAATATAAAAGTAGCCTAAACTTGGCACTGGGTCAGGCATGGTGAAAAGAGTCCTACGAGGATAAAGAACCCATCATATGGGGTGTCCTCGTAGGCCATGTCGGGAAACCGACATGAGAGGCTTCGGCTTCTACCCATGTGGTGGGCTTTTTGTTTGAGGTTTTATAAAAAAAATATGAAACATTGCATACATTGTGGAGAACAAATACCGGATAATGCCATTTTCTGTCCTTCTTGCGGAGAGAAAATTAAAGACGAAAACACAAAACAAAAAAAACAGATAAATGAGAACACTTTAAAGAAAGAAGTAGATACCCCTAAGGTATTATCAAAACTGAGGACTTATAAAATATTGAAGGATTTAAAATCTACTAAATGGAATTCTTTTTTAGTTCACTCTTCTGACTTAGAAGAGTATTTAGTAGATGGGGACAAGGAGAAGAGGAGGAATGAAATTCTTAAACTAAGAGAATGTATAATTCCTGGTGAATATATAAAACACAACCAGACAAAACCGGATAAAGGAATTATTTATACCATTACTGGTAAAAATAAAGGTTTGTTTGGACGCGATCTCTCATCCTACTTTATGGGGGTAAAAGATAATGATCAAAATTTTAAAGATTTAATTAATGCAGAAAAAGAGGAATCAGGAGAAATCGTTTCTTTTTTCCCAAGTCTTTCCAATTCGGTTTTGTTTGTAACAACAAAGGGTCTTTGTTTTATTGAGGAAAAATCAGAGATAACGACGCCCTCTACAATTTTATTTGGTGTTATTGGTGGAGTCGTAGTAGACGCATTGATGAACGAAGCAAGTCGTAAATTAAGTAAAACAAAAGTAAGCAAATTACAACAAAAAATCATAGAACAAGCCTATAAATATTCCCCATGTCTTACTGCCCGGTCTTATAAGGATTGCCAATTTATTCCCTACGAGCTGATTAATTTACTTGTTTATGCCAAGGAAGACGGAAAAATAGATGTGTATTTTCAAAACGATAAAAAAATTTCCTTTCATATAGATAACGGCCAAACTCACGAATTTATAAAAACTCTTTCTGGGGATAAGCCTCCCGTCGCGGGAGACGAGTGAACAAAGTTTTAACCCAGTGGCGTTTATTTACGAAGAATATATAAATAAAAAAAATGAACCAAAATAATTGGGGACTCAGTGGTGTTGTTCAGATAATTTTTCTTTTTTTAAAATTAATAAATTTCATAGAATGGTCGTGGTGGTGGGTATGGTCTCCGACAATAATATCTTTTATTGCACTCATTATTATTAATTTAGGGATTATCTCTTCCTCTAAAAAATAAATTTACATGAAACAAACAGACGTCCTAACCACTTTTTTAGCAATCGAACATTTTAAAAAAGAAGGTGGCAATTTTATCGAAGAAAAAAAATTTGAAAACGCTATAAAAAGTTTTGATAGTGCGCTAGGTTGTTATGATGCGCTTCCTGCAGATATTTCTAAATTAGAAAGTGCTGGTATTCTGTATCTTAAGGCGATTGCACTTGCAGAACTAAATAAGAAGGAAGAGGCCATAGACAATCTTAATAAAGCACTGTTGATTGATCCTGAAAAATTACATGCCCTTTTATATAAAGGTGTAATTTTACAGAGTATGAATCGCCACGAAGAGTCGATAGGTGTTTTTAACGAGTTATTAGAAATAGAACCAGAGGCCACTTCCGCCCTTCATTATAAGGCCATCTCATTAAATCTTTTAAATAGAGGTAAGGAAGCCATAGAGGTGCTTGAATCTATCATCAAGATAGATCCTGAAGATAAAGATGCGGTTGATTATAAAGAAAAACTATTAACTAAATTTAATTTATTGTGAGGATAAAAAAGGCAGTAAGATTACGGAATTATGGAATTAGATATAGTGTAGTAAAAACAGTAAACTTAATGTGTGTTTCCTAAACTACACACCTCTGATGAATTTATGGATGGTTTTTTACTGACAATACAACAGATGAAGAATACAAAATTTTTTTAATAAAAAACAATCTTGATAATTGATTTCTTATTCACTAATTCTTTAAAACATGAAAAATTTCCTCACAAAAATAACACTAAGAAAGATCTTCCACTTTTCAGCAGTAATATTTTTCGGTCTATTTATACTACTTTTAACCTCAGTCATAACAGAAGAGGTACTTTCTCCTAATTGTAATGTCGCAAAGATACCAGTTAGAGGAGAGATCGTCGGGTATAAGAGTGGAGGAAGTGAAGATTGGACAGATGAAGCCGTTGCCGGAGATATTTATAATCTCATAGAAAGGGCAGACAATGATTCTGAAATAGAAGCAATAATAGTTGAAATAAATTCAAGAGGTGGAAGTGGGGTTTCTGGTCAAGAATTGGCCAATGCACTAAAAAGAGCGAGTAAGCCAACAGTTGCATTGATAAAAGAGGAGGCTGCTTCTGCCGCTTACTATCTTGCCACGGGGGCCGACAAGATATTTGTTTCTGAGTTTTCGTCGATAGGGTCTATTGCGGTAACCCAATCCTTCTCTGATGACGTCGAAAAAAGTAAAAAAGAAGGATACAACTATAATCAACTTCAGACCGGAAAGTATAAAGATATGTTTAGCGGGGATAGACCACTAACTTATGAAGAAAGACAAATGATTCTGAAAGAACTTGAGTCTGTCCATGATGTTTTGATTAAAGAGATTGCTGTAAATAGGGGGTTAGAAGTTTCAGAGGTTGCTAAAATAGCAGATGGTTCAGATATTAATACCAAGAAGGCACTAGAGTTAGGTTTAATCGATGCATTTGGTGACCTGTATGAGGTAAAGCAATATTTAGCACAAACACTGGGTTTGAGCGTGGCGGATATTAATGTCTGTGACGATGCTTACTAGTCTCAGGTAATAAATTTTTTGCCAACTTCCAAAATCTGTCCTTTCGTATAGTTTTCTCTTCTAATATCTCTTGCACTCCCTGTTTGTATTTTTTATAATACTTATAGGTTGATGGTTTGATAGGTTGTGTCGTGAGGCATAACCACTCGGTTGCAACAGACCGATAGAACCGTTTTACCTCGTCGAAGAGTTCCGGGTCAAACCGGGGCTTTTTGATTTTTGGGCGATTTTAACTCCGTTTTAAACTCAAATGACCCAAACCCCCACTTTCAAATTCCAAGGCCATTTTAGAGCAAAAAACCCTCATTTATCGACCCCCTCAGGGGGTAGATTAAGACATCTATATAGTTTTTAAAACTAATTTATTGCTACTTCTTACTTTGTTATTTTAATATTTGAATGTCTACAGATCTTAATATAGGATAGACTGTATGCAAATCTTAGCAATTATCGTACCGGTTTATCTATATGGGGTCGTTATACTGACCCAGTATGGCTATAATTCTTACTTCAATATACCGTCTTCTTTTATAGACTATTCAATCAAAGAAAACTTTGTGTTTTTTTATGGCCTATTCAATTTAATTTTGATTTTCCTCGGCACAATCAGTTGGTGGACATGGCTCTTTGTTGTGTTACTTGTATTCTTTTCCTATATTTTTTACTTTGAATTTGGAAAAATCATTAAATTTACTACTATCTTTCTTCTTCTGTACGCTTTATATAGTTCATATAATTTTGGCTATTTGTTAGCGGAGAATTCATCCGAGTTCAATACCCTCACCGATTCATGCTCACTTTTAAAAGATGGTAATTCCTATATAATCCCCAATTTTTATCAGGGCAAGGCAATACTAGCATCCATTAACAGCGAGAATAAGCTTATTGGGGAGGTATCCATCAAAGATCTCTCGGATATAAATTGTTCCATCCAGAAGAAGTATACCGGGCCAATTAAAAGATAAGATACAATACAAGCCAAAGAATGCTCTTCAATCTATTTTTTGGGCATATCCACACGCACAATCTGATCAATATACCAAAATGGATAAATTTTATTTTCAAGATTCCATTCGATCATCTCTTTTTTTAAACTTTCTATGAGACTAAAAGCTTCCGGAAGACTAAAACGATCTCCACCAAAATCATAATCAAGATTTTTAGTTAAATTTCCTAACATCGACGGTCTTTTGAGCGGTTTTTTACTTTTACCTTTTCCCTCGAGTCTTCCTTCATAAATATGTTCTTGATGGTCTCTAAAAATATCTAAATACTCTAATTTGTTTATATATTTTTTATATATTATCTTGAATTTATCATCGTCTTTTATTGTGTTTCTTAACTTTTCTAGTCCACACTTAAGGTTTGATACGCCAATTAAGAAGAAGTGTATATCTGCAAAAATACTCTTTAAATTATTTTCTGATATATCTTTTTGTATTCGGTCCCTTTGTAGAAATATTTTATAAAAATCATCATCTATTAGAGTCATCAGTAAAAAGGCCTTGTGGTAATACTCTCTGTTGTTGGCCGGTATCCCAATCGTATATCGTCGGTCTTCCATTTCTTTAAAAAATAATTAAAGGGATAAGTTAATCAGCCACCTTCTTTGTATAAGCCTCTCTGCAGTGCTGGCACAGTTTTAAATAATCACACTTCCCACAGCCGGAATTCTTCTCAGACGAATCAAACTTTCTCGCCGCAATTCCCTCCACACACTCGCGCGACATATCCATCGTCTCTTTTATTGCCTCTGGCCCAATATCAACATAGGATTTTTTATTATCATTCAAAACAACAATCGTAGCCCTATCAATTTTCTCACCCTCCTTCTGAAGCCCAGCCGTATACATCCTTAACTGCAAAGCACCATCATTTATTGGCCCCTCTTCCCCAAAAGCCGTCTTATAATCTCTGATTTCTAATTCGTTATTCTCATTAATAATAATGTCTATTCTTCCGGCGATTACGAATGTTGAGTCCAACATAAACTCAATTCTGGCTTCCACATCTCTTGCACTAACAAGAGATTTCCTATCGGTTTCAATATGTTCAGTAATAATGTTTTCAGCCTTTCTCCGCATTGTTTCAATAAGTCTTTCGCCGGCAAACGGCAAATGAAATGTCTCTTTAACAATTGTCTTAATATCCTCGGCCGTCACAGAAACTCCCGTCTTTAATCTTTCAGCAATCCCATGAAGAGCTGCATGAACCGACTTTCCAAAACCGATAGGCTGACGAACTCCTGGCTGATAACCACATTCAAAGCGGAGGAAATAACAGAAGGGACAGTGTTTATAAAAAAGAATCTGTGTTGGTGCGAAGATCTGCAAGGGGTCATATTTCTTCGGGGCAGGAAGCGGTGACTTAGGAACCGCCTCATTTGGATCCATATTAAAGTCACACAACAATTCCTCTGCAAGCGAAGACATACCCCTTTTTCTTCCGGAATTTGTCCTAAAGACAGAACAAAAGAGAATATCCCTGGCCCTGGTGACTGCAACATAAAAAAGTTTCCTCTCGCTATCAAGTCCACCCCTGTATCTGACTTCATTAAATAATTCAGTGGACAATTCCCAAGCATCCTTATCTTCTCTTCCAGCAAAAGAAACAGGAAATCTCTGCTTAACAATATTTGGTACAAAAACGATGGGCCACTCAAGACCCTTTGCTTGGTGTATGGTCATGATCTGAACAGCATCCACTCCTCTTAATATTTCATTTTCGTTCCTGTCATAAGATCCCTGCGCATAGCCGTTTATATAAAAAGCAAGATCGGTTAATTCTTGTGTCCAGTGGGCTGTCCTGCCTTGAAGTCTATATGGTGTCTGAAAATCAGTTAATAACTCATTAAATCTTCCAATGTTCGTCCAGACAACTGCACCCTTTGGGCTGTTATGGTCCACCGACTCAATACCAAGCGAAACCAATAGATCCTGAAGTGCATGACTAAGATCATTATATCCGCCATCTCTTAACTGCTCCCTAAACATTTTAAGTAATTCTTCATTCAGCCTGAGCCCCGTTGCTTCTTCCCAGTCTTTAACCGCAGAATCAAGGAGCGCTTCCGGTTCAATAGTAATCCTGTCCGCCCATTCTCCCTCACTCCAAGCCGAATTTGCAGCCCAGACAAATATCTTTCCAATTGCCTTTGTTTCCGGCTTCTCAAAGAGACTGATGCGCCCAGAGACTATTACAGGAATCTCTTCCTTCTTTAGTGAATCAAGAATGATTGGGGCCGAATTAATAGACCTAAGAAGAATGGCAATATTAGATGGCCGATAACCAGAAGAAATAAGTTTTGAAATAGACTTCGCTATATGGTCAGCTTGTTCCTTCTCTGTCTCGCCAGAGAAACTAATAAATTTTCCCCCTGCTTTTCTCCTTGGATCAATATCTGGATCAATTGCCATCGGCTCCCTGATTGTCTCATCTTCAAAATGAGATGAAATCTTATTCGCTGTTTCTATAACATCAGGCACGCTTCTAAAGTTTGTCGACAGCCTAAAGGTCTTACACTCATTTGAAAAAAATTCATCAATAAATATATTCGGGTTTGAGCCTCTCCATTCATAAATACACTGTCTTGCATCTCCAACACCAGTAACAGTTTCCGCCGTCTTACCAATTAATTCTACAAGTTTATGTTGGGCCCTATTCACATCCTGGTACTCATCCACCAAAAGGTGCTTTATATTACCCACAGACACCTCTCCCGATTCGATCATCTCAACCGCCAATCTTATAACCATTCCAAAGGTAAAGAATCTGTGAGTGCTAAGTAACGCATTAAACTTAGAGACGCGGTTATAAAAATCCGGAGACATCCTCTCAACATCATCCGTTTTTATAAGCTCATCATTCATGACATCAAAAGATGAAATAAATCTCTCACATCTTGCCTGGTAGCTAAGTTTTTCTCCCACCGGCCTTGTCTTTGGAATTCCGATAGCTGGGCCAAACCTGAGAAGAAGCGCCATCGTTTGTGATTCGTCTAGGAGCGCATGGTTTGCATACTGTGATTTTGACTGGATCAAGTTAAGGCAAAAGGCATGAATAGTCGATGCCGTAATAGCACCAATTTTCTCCGCAACCTCCGGAACAAGACACTTCCCGGCATTCTCATAGATCCTCTGCTTCAATTCCGCCGCCGCTTTTTCAGTAAAGGTAAAGGCTACGACAGATGAGGGCTCGGCTCCCTGATCAATTAATCTTAAGACCTTAGAAACAACTGTTTTTGTTTTTCCAGACCCTGCCGCAGCAATAATACGGGAATACTTTGCATCAGAAATAACCGCCTCTTTCTGCTCAATGGTCAGGTTTTTAAGGTAATCTTCCGTAACACATATTGGTAATTTTTGCATTTTTCTATTATGTAACAAAGGTTCCTCCATGTAAACGATTTTTTAATAATATTTAATCTGTTATACTTTCAACCATGAGTAATGAAAATGAAATAAAAGAATTACAAGAAGAAGTAAAAAGGTTAAAAAAGAAGCTTCGAAATCAAGAATACGGACTTATTTGGGAAGACAAACCCGAAGAGGTGGTAGAAGAGTGTAAAAAAAAGATTCCGATACTAGAAGAAGACGAAGACAGAAGAATTGAGACTGATCCTGAAAAACCGATGAATCTCTTAATCGAGGGTGATAATTATCACGCCCTATCTGTTTTAAACTACACCCACCAAGGTAAGATTTCGGTAATTTATATCGACCCCCCCTACAACACTGGAGCCAAGGACTGGAAATACAACAATGACTATGTAGACGAAAACGACGGTTATCGCCACAGTAAATGGCTCTCGATGATGAGTAATCGTTTAAAATTAGCCAGAAAACTGCTAAGCGATGACGGTGTTCTTATTTGCGCTATTGATGAAAACGAATTTAACCGTGTTGGGCTTTTGCTTGAGAATATTTTTAGTGATCATGAACAACATTGTATAACAATCGTTCACAATCCTCGTGGTGTGCAGGGTAGCAACTTTTCATATACACACGAATACGCTTTTTTTTCTTTTCATAAAGGACAAAAAGTTATAGCCCATAGAAAAATAAAAGAGGAAGATATCGTTTGGAGAAACTTACGAGACAACGGGGGTGAATCTTTGAGAACAGATGCTCGTAATTGTTTTTATCCAATAATTGTAAGGGATGAAAAAATTATTGGTTTTGGCGAGGTGGTGCCCCAGAACGAACATCCTGACAAACAGATTTTAAAGAAAAAAGATGAATTTTATATTTACCCAATAGACCCTAAGGGAATAGAAAGAAAATGGAGATATGCGAGACAAAGCGTTGATGAAATTAAAGATTTATTGCGTGTAAAAAAAACAAAGAAAGGCTATGAAATAGAATTAGGTAAAGATTATGGAACCGTCAGAACCGTCTGGCAGGACAGTCGATATGATTCAAATGAAAATGGCACCAAGCTTGTTCATGCGTTAGTGCCAAGTACACATTTTGATTTTCCAAAATCACTCTATACTGTTTATGACTGTATTGCCCCGATTCTTTATGAGAACAAAAAAGCGATTGTGCTAGATTTTTTTGCTGGTTCTGGAACCACCGGTCATGCGGTTTCTATTTTAAACAAAGAAGATGGTGGTGACAGAAAGTTTATTCTTTGCACAAACAACGAAAACGGAATAGCACAAGAGGTTTGTTATCCAAGGATAAAAGCCGTTATAAAGGGAAATAAAGCATACTCGGACATAACAGGAATATCAAGCAATCTAAAATATCTAAAGACTTCTTTTGTTGATCATGAAAATTTTTCTGAAGATACAGACAGTATGAGGATAAAATTAACTCACCGGGCGGGAGAGATGATTGCTATGAGGGAAAATTGCCATTATGAACAAAAAAAGAATGAAGACTTTCAAATTTTTGCAGATTCTTTAAAGAAAAAATGGATGGGTATCTACTTCAAAGAAGATAAGTCTAAATTATCTGAATTAGTGAAAATTCTTGCAGATAAAAAAGAAGCGGTAATATATATATTCGGCTGGGGGAAAAATGAATACAAGAACGAGTATCCGGAATATCCAAACATCCGAGTAGAAGACATACCGGAACCAATCCTGGAGGTTTATAAGGAATTAAACAAATTAGTCTCATAATGAAAACATTTAACCTAAAACCATTCCAGGAGGAATCGATTTCTGAATTAAGAAAAGTCTTTTTGGAATTATGGAAAAAAGGAGAACGCAGAGTGCCAATTGTATTCAAGTCCCCGACAGGATCAGGAAAAACAGTAATGATGGTTCAATTTTTAAGAGATCTCACAGCAGATCCTCAGTTTGATGCGGATAAGGCATATCTCTGGTTTACCTTTTCAGAGGAATCCTATGAACAAAGCAAAAAGAAATTCCTTGACTACTTGGGTGGGGCCTCCGAGTTGGGTCTATTAGACCTAAATGATCTCGGTAACGGCCAAATAGAGAAGAATCAAGTCTTCTTTATTAACTGGCAAAAGATAAAAGCATCAAATAAGGAAGGTCGTCGTCTAAGAAAGGCGAACGAAAAAGGAATAACTTTTGATAATTTTATAAAGAAAACCCAGGAAGATCACCGTGAGCTTATTTTAATAGTGGATGAGGCACACAGGGACTCAGACACAGAATTAGCAGATGAATTGGTAAATTTAGTCGATCCAAGAATAATATTAAGAGTAACAGCCACACCAAGAGACGAACAAGAGATAAAGGCCATGGCTTATGACAAGAAGGCCGGATTCATCGATGTCTCAAGGGCCGAAGTGGTAAAATCCGGTCTAATAAAAGAAAACATACTCACACAGACCGAGGAGGATCTCACGAATCTAAAAATAAGCGGAGTAGACCAAGATGGACTCTTACTGACACTCGCATACAATAAAAGACTCGAGTTATTGGCCCACTATAAAAAATCAGGATTAAACATTAATCCTCTCGTCTTAATTCAATTACCAAGCGAATCAAAGGTCTCAAAAGAGACACTTGCAGAAACAAAATTAGAATCAGTAAAGACATTCTTAAAAAGTAAGAATATCCAAGAAGAACATGTAGCCATCTGGCTCTCAGAAAAAAAGGAAAATTTAGACGAAATAGAAAGAGACGATTCCGAGGTACAATTCCTAATATTCAAACAAGCAGCCGCGACGGGATGGGACTGTCCAAGGGCCTCAATCCTTGTAATGTTCAGAGAAATGAAAGACCCAGTGTTCCATGTGCAGACACTAGGAAGAATGCTCCGAATGCCAGGTGGAACACACTATCCAGTCGTGGCCCTAAATCAGGCATATCTTTTCACAAACTATGAAAGAAACCATATCCTCACACAAAGGGGAAAGCTTGGCTCAAACAGACCAGCAATATTCCCAAGTACAAGGAAAAAAGAAATAGAACCAATCGAGTTCGAATCAGTATTCTTGGGCCGTACAGACTACAACGACCTCGGGGATACCTTCCAGTACACATTTGAATCCGTGGCCAATAATGAATTTGGAATATCAGCGAAAGATAAACCAAGCGAAAAAAGGGAGAAGCTATCTAAAAAAGGAATAGACACAGAAATAGAACAGATCTCAAGCAATCTCATAATTGATGCCGAAATAGAAGACTACGATAACTTTGCTGAACAGATAAGAGAGCGCGGAACCGATAAGGAATTCGCCATCTCATCCGGAGACATAAAACGTCTCTACGATCTCTGGTGCTTCAATATCATACACAAGCAGGAAGACGAAGACAGAAAATTCGCCCCCGAACGTTCCTGGGGTAAATTAAAGACTGCTCTCAATGTTTGGCTATTGAAGATCCTGGATGTAAACAGAGATACCTTATACAGAATAATCGTAAACGACTTCCTAAAAGGAGACGAGAGTATCCTAAAACCAATCATTTCTACCGCGCTAGAAAAGTACCGACCAATAAGGGAAGAAGAAGTGGTTTTGAAGTCAGAAAGAGCGAAGAGAACAATGAAGACAGTGATTCCGCCGGAAGCCCTTCGCTTTACAGATATGTTCGAGGAGGCAAGGATCGATGGGAAATTGCCAAAGAAATGCGCAATGGAACCATTCTATAATGAAAAAGAATATAGTGGAAAAATAAACGAAGAAAGATTCATAAAATATTTGGAGAGTCAAAAAGAGGTGATCTGGTGGCACAAAAATGCCGACTATGGAAGCGAATTTTTCGCAATAGAATACTACGACGAACAGCACAATAAACACCGAATGTTTTATCCCGATTGGATCGTAAAAACAAAAGAAAAAATATACATAATAGACACAAAGGCCGGATGGACCGCCTCCTCAGAGGAAACAAAGTTTAAGGCCGATGCCCTCCAAAAATGGGCCCAAGAACAAAAAAGAAAGGATCTTGTCGCCGGAATAGTAGTAGAAGACGACCACAAGCAGGTCTGGATGTTAAACTCAAACAAGAAATACGAATACAATCAAAAATTCACCGATTGGACCAAGCTCTCATTTGAATAATAAAAATAACTAGGTGTAATCTTCAAAAACCCCTTGAATCAAATTCAGTGGTTATTTCCGATTCTTCAAATATTCGACTCCCACAGCATCGATGATTAGCGGAAACTTAGGATCGTCATTAAATACCGCGCGATAGCAATTATTTCGTTTTAGGTCTACGGTATTATTCTTAAGATAAGCATAGCGTTTTTCCGCATAAATACCCTTAATTTCATCATAAATATCGAAGATTATTTTATATATCGCATTTTCGTTTTTACCATAAATATTTTTCTTATACACGCGAATCAAAGGTTTTTCGTCCCTCGGAGAATATAATGTGGCAGTTTTTCCGCCCGGTGTTCTGGGCGCAGTGAACTTACCTGGTTGAAAGCCAGAATCTGTTCTTGTTGGGTTATTGGCCCCCTGTTTTGCAAGCGCATCTACGCGAAGCAATATGGGTCGCTTTTTACCTTTTTCCCATATTAATTCCACAGGAAGCTTGATCTTGTGTTTATTTCGAAGAAATATATCCCAGAGATCAATATTTTCGTATGGCTTTCCCTCGGGGGTACGCCACTGATTCTTTTTCCAATAAAGAGCATTTCTATGATTTGAGCATACGTATTCAGAGTCGGTAATAATAATTGCTCGGGTGAATCTCTGTGTTTGTAACCATTCTAACGCACGTAGGCACGCCATTAGTTCCATGCGATTGTTTGTGCTTATAAAATAACCCTCACTTAATTCAAAATCACCACGATCGAAGCTTTCGGGAAATTCTACTATTAGACCAATACCACCACTGCCAGGGTTGGGGATGGCGGAGCCATCAGTATATATTTTTACAGCGTTTGGATCATACATATGTTAGACCCCGATTCTATCAGAAATTAAGATTATTAATAAAGCAAAATATCGCCGGCGGGGTCGATAGCAAAAAAGAACCCATTAAGGTCCAGAAAACAAAAGGATACCAGATACCATTAAATTCAAATGGAATAAACAAGATTTTAAATGTAAAGAACAAAGTACTTCATTTTAACGCTACCGTTAAATATTTTTACCTTTGTGGTAGCAGGGGGCCGTCCCCTTCGGGCCAGCCCCCTTTTTAACCAAACAACAGATTATTATATTTTTGATCAATTTGATTTGTTGAAACCAAACTGGCCTTGATATAAAACCTGGTGTTTGGCCTAGGCCTCCCACGGTTCTTTTTGTCTGAAGAATTGTTTTTGTCCCTTTTGTTTATTCAGGTATTTGCGAAAAAAAAGTAACTAAAAAAAATCCGGAGTTTCCAGTGGCTAATATTTTACGATGCCACCATTGTTAACGTCTGGGCGTTAGCCCATTGCTCGGTTGTCTTAACTCATCCCAAGGGATGGTCTCTCTCCATGTTGGTTCTCGTATCTCCCGCCGACGGAGCACCTGTTATCAGCGGTACCAATATGGATCTTTTATTTATAGACGTATTGACGGCCCCCAAATTTCGACAAAATACGTCTAACTAATCGTCTCTTCAGCTGTACATGAGGTTGGTATTCGTGCGATTAGATAATAGCCAACCTATTTATAAAAGAACAGAAATTAAAAACTTTATTATTTCACCTTTCCACTCAAGAGGTGTTTCCACTTTGATGGATTTGTACCGTTTTGTTGAGAAGGTTTTTCTTCTCCGGTAGCCGGGCTAAGTCGAAGCCTTTACTTGTCTCACCCCCAGCATTTAGGTGGAGGACCGACGATAGAAGAATAGCATAAGTCCATAAAAACTCGGGATAAGTGATACTTAACAGATGAATCTTTTTATTGTCTGAATATAAAATGACCAAATATATCATTCGAAAACCGTAGACTTTGTTACAATAATTAGGTGAATCGTAAGTGATTCATCGAGCCACAAGGGCCCGGAAGTATATGAAATGAAATGAGATAGAGGACACAGTGTTCCTGTTGTAGGCATCTATCAAGGGGTAATTTCATATATTTTCGGGCCTTTTTTGTGTCGAGATGGCCATAAAGAGAATTGCGAGAGATTCCTCGTTAATAATTAACTTATAAGATAAATGACAAAAGATAAGAGAATCACTCGACCCGTTCGAGTAGAGAAGAATTGGTTAAAGAGGCTAAGGATAGAAGCCGCCTCTAGCGAGCTGTCCGTCCCAAAATTATTAGAAGAAGTCTTTGAAGATTACTTTGGATCTTCAAATAAAAAGAATCAAAACAATGAAAAATAAGTATCAATTAGAAATGGATAATAGTCTAAAAAAGATAGTTAGTTCGGCTTGCTCTGATTATTACAGAGAATCTATGGGAAGACGTATTTCTCTGGGAAAACAAAGGAAAAAAGCTGAGAGATGTAAACCCTCAACTTCTGCAAAAACTCTTCAAATTTTATCCACATCTAAGCAAAAAAGACATGTTAAAAGGTAAACATAAGAAGAAATTTAAGAATTCAAAAGAAAGATGTCGTAAGTGTAGGAGCCCCAGAAATTATCAAAACCCTTTGGATGCCTGTTTTGAGTGTCATGAAAGGTTCTGCTTTGACTGTCTTAATGCACTCCAGGTCAATTCACAGACGAAAGAGAACGAATCCGTTAGAAGCGTGTGTGATGAGTGCGTGAAGATTCACAAATACCACAAGTTGGGGGAAGAACCGAAGCCCTTCAGGTTCAATGACCTTGTGGCGAAGAAGAATTATAAACTAGACGACATGGAAACAGGACTCAATGCTTTTAGGTTTTTAGTCCAAATTAATTAAAATTTTTAACTTTAATATCATGAATAAAAACAATAAAAAGAAAGCGAAGGCAGTTATATACACAAGAACTGCAACTGTAGAGAAAAACTCACAACAAATTATAAAGGACCAGGAAAAATTATGCAGAAATTACGCAAGGAAGAATGGTTACTGTATCGTGAAAAAATTTACCGACATGGGGGCATCGGGACTTAATTTCGACAATAATCCGGGAATGAATAAACTCTTGGATTATTTAAAAAAGAACAAAGGAAATAATCTCACCGTTATTGTTACCGGCATAGATAGATTAAGTAGAAATGGTAAACAGACACAGAAAATCATAAAGGAGTTCGGTAAGAGCGGTGTATCTGTGGTATTTGCTAATCAAAACATTTCCTTAGAAATAAAGATTCCCAATTATATGTTGTCTTTGACGTCACTTCACAGAAGAACTCTTATGAGGAGGATTTCTGGTGGAAAAAAGAAGAATAAATAAAAAGATTTCCAATGAAAAGAAAAACAATACACGACTGCATGAGCTTTTTTTCTGATGAAGAGTGGAAAAATACTGACTTAAGGGTCGTGTATTGTTGCTCTTTTTCTGAATTTAATTTTTATGGTTCTGTCTATACTGATCTTTATGTGGGTCAGCTAGAATTACCATCCATAAAAACGAAATACCAAGACGGCCCACTGGTGTTGTACAATAAGTCTGAGTCAGAAACTAATAAAAATATTCAATTGGAAATAAATAGAATATTTGACGAGATATTTGAAGAGGCATGGGCGAAGAGACAGTCGAGGCGTTAGGTTGGACAATCAATTTTTATAAACTATTTATGTATGAGTTAATATTAATAATTAATCTAAGAACAAATGGCAATATTAAATAAAGATATTAAATTTATTGCAGTTTATGGCCGCGTTTCGACATCGACCCAAGAGGAGGAACAAACAATAAGATCCCAGATGGATGCCATAAGAGAATTCGCAAAAAAGAATGGATACGAGATCGTCCAAATTTATGAAGATGAAGGGTATAGTGGTGACGTTCTTGAGAGACCAGCACTTGATCAACTTCGCTTAGATGCTAAGAATAAAATGTGGGATGCAGTGCTGTTCTATGACCCTGATAGATTGGCCAGACGTTATTATTACCAAGAATTAGTGATGGACGAATTGAGATCGTTGGGTATTGAATCTCTTTTTGTGACTATTCCGCCAGCAAAGAACGAAGAAGATGTATTGATGTATGGGATTCGTGGGGTGTTTTCACAGTATGAAAGAAAAAAGATATCTGAGAGGTTTAGAATGGGAAAATTAAGAAAGGCAAGAGAGGGACATATTATCGGAACAGAGGCCCCATATGGATTAACTTATGTTCACAAAACTAAAGATGAACAGGGCTATAACAAGATCAACGATGCTGAAATAGATAACCTCAGGCTTATTTTCAAGTTGGCAGATGATGGGTATACGATAAGGGGTATCATAAAAAAACTTCAAGAGTTGGGGATACCCCCCAGAAAAAGCAAAAGGGGAGTATGGAATACCAGCACACTGATCACCTTGTTGAGAAACAGGGCATATGTGGGTAAAAGTCATTTTGGAGCATCTTATGCTGTTGAACCCGTTAACCCTATCAAGAAATGTAAGTACAAGAAGATAAAGAAAACAAGCAGAAAATTCCACCCTGAGGATAAATGGATCATAATTCCCACACCAAAGGTTATTAATGAAGATTTGTTCGATCGGGTACAGGAGAAATTAAAGGTTAATAAGCTTAATGCCGACAGATCAACAAAATACGAATATCTTCTTTCGAAGAAAATCCATTGTTTCTGTGGTTGCACAAGATCCGGCGCGGGACCACAGAAGGGGAAAAATCTCTACTATAGATGCAATGATAGAATTTACAAATTTCCTTTGCCGGCAACCTGTGAAGAGGGTGGTATGAATGCAAAGGTTGCCGATAAACTGGTTTGGAGAGAAATAGAGAAACTTATAACATCACCAGAAGTTATGCGATGGCACATTGAGCGCTGGAAAAATGGACGACCAGCAAAAATCAAAGCACCATTGGTAAATGTTGAATCACTAAAAAAAGAAATTAATAAATTGACGAAGGAGGCAGATAGATATACTCAATTGTTTGGAGCGGGATTGCTTGATATAGATAGTTATAAAAAACATACAGATCCTGTAAATGATAAAGTAAAATTACTCAATGAACAGATACAGAAAGCAAATCAGGAACCTCAGATCCCCGACGATGTTTTTCTTCCGAGTGATGAAGGCATTGAAATGCTCGCGAAGGATTCGGCAGAGTTAGTCAAGGACTTGAGTTTTGTGCGAAAACAGGCCATAGTAAGAGGCATTGTAGATAGAGCCGTGGGCAATAAGCAAATGATACAAGTGTCCGGTTTCATTCCAGTTCCGATTTCATACGGACGCATACCATTCTCAGTTGATGCCTTCAAGCCGTCTCCTTTTTTATTAGATAATGTCAACTTCTGTGCTAAGTATAGGAATTGTCGGATTACCAAACGTAGGGAAATCAACGCTGTTTAATGCACTTACGAAAAAGTGTGTTCCTGCGGAGAATTATCCTTTTTGTACAATAGATCCATCTATTGGTGTGGTGGCTGTGCCTGACCTGAGACTTGATAAGCTTACAAAATTTTCTAATTCTCAAAAGACCGTTCCGACCGCGATAGAGTTCGTGGATATTGCCGGACTTGTGAAGGGTGCCGCGCAGGGAGAAGGGCTTGGAAATAAATTTCTTTCTAATATTCGTGAGGTAGATGCTATTGCTGAGGTAGTGCGTGTTTTTGAGGATGAAAATATCGTGCACGTCTCAGGTAAACCAAATCCAATGAATGATATTGAGGTAATAAACCTCGAGCTTATTCTCGCCGATATGGAAACTGTTTCAAAAAGAATTGTTAATGTTGGCAAGGATTTAAGAAGAGGAGACAAGATAGCGGTAATTGAAAATGAGATTCTCTTGAGGCTTCAGAAGGTTCTTGAAGAAGGTCATCTGGCGAGTACTATCTCCTTTACCGACGAAGAAAAGAAAATTGTGAAATCTCTCCACTTGCTTACAATGAAGCCAATACTTTATGTTTTAAATACCAAGAGTGGAAGTAAAAAAGTTGATACGGAGGAATTAATGAAATTTATTTCCGATTCGGGTGCAAGGACAGTAACAGTAGACGCAGCTATTGAGAGTGAGCTTTCTTCTTTCGAAGAAGGGGAGAAGAAGGAATACAAAGAAGGTTTGGGAATTAATGATGATGGTATAAATGAGCTTATTGTAAAAAGTTATGAGCTTCTCGATCTTATAACTTTTCTTACAACGGGGGAGGATGAAACACGCGCGTGGACGACAAGGAGAGGCTCATCTGCACCGGAAGCAGGTACTGCTATACATACGGATTTTAAGGATAAATTTATTAAAGCCGAAGTTGTGAATTGGCAGGATCTGATAGATTCTGGCTCATATGGATCTGCTCGTGAGAAAGGACTCGTAAGGATTGAGGGCAAAGAGTATATCGTAAAAGATGGCGACGTGATTGAGTTTAAGATTTAAAAAATATATAAGATAAAAAATCCCACAATTTGTGGGATTTTTTAATTTATCTGGTAAAAAATTAAATTTATGTTATAAATATGTCGTAAATTGTTTTTTGACAACATTTAAATAAAGACAAGAAAGGAGAGAGATAATGGCCAAAATAAAGGAACTGTACGAAGAAATTCTGGAACTCAACCTAAATATAATTGTTCTTAAACACTATTTTTCAACGATTGATCCCGATGGTTCGGAATTAACAGTCGCTAGGGAAAGGATCTCAAAACTTAAGGAAAAAATAAGAGAAATAAGGGGGAAAAAGAATGACTGAAGGTAATATAACGGAAAATCCCGGGTTCTCTGAATTGGTGTTGTTGGCAAATAAAGTAAAAAGACAATCTGTCGTAAGTAAAGAGAGAAAAATAGAAAAAATTGTTAAAAAAATAAGAGAATTGGCGAGTCAGTTTGAAGGGTTGAGAAGTTCTGATCTTTTGGAACAGAGCCATCTTTTGGAATCGGCCCTGTTGATACATATTCCAAGAATCATAAAAGAAAATTTTAGAACAGGAACTCCTGTGGCGAAGTTTTTCGAACTTTTTTATTGTAAACGTGATGAAATGGAAAATTCATATTTTAGATTATTTCAGGCAACAAATTCTAAACATCCGCCTGGCGAGATAGAAATATTGAAAGAAGCAATTTCCAGGCAAAAGCAAAAACTTATTTCTATTTTAAACAATGCTCCAGTCGGTATTCCACAGATGATAATAGAAATATGTCTGTATGCGGTACAAAAGCCGATTTTCCTTAAATAAAAAATTAGCCCACAATCAATGTGGGCTTTTTATATTTTTAAAATAAATATCGTTCCACGTTGGTAACTTTTTGGCTTATAAAATATAGATATTTTATAAAAAGATACAACATTGTGTATTTCTATTACCTGATATAATATTTGTGTATATGTCAGAGATTTTAAGAGTAAAAGGTTTGGGGGGCAAGAAGACACTCAGTGGTGTCATTGAAGTTAATGGTGCAAAAAATGCAGTCCTTCAAGCGTTGTCTTTTTCTGTACTCTTTAAAGATGAATTCAAAATAAAAAATGTTCCGGGAATAGAAGATGTGAAGAGAATGATGACACTTCTTTCTGAGATAGGAGCAGAAGCTACCGTTGAAAAAAATAAAACTTATTCTATAAAATTTGGTAAGAATATTAAAACCGATATTCCTGAAGAAATATCAAAAAAATTACGCGCTTCAATAGTTCTTACTGGGCCAATACTCGCGAGGTTCGGAGAGGTTTCATTTCCTCATCCCGGCGGATGTGTGATAGGGGCTAGACCCATAGATCTCTTTGTTGATGGTTTTCAGAAACTTGGTGCTGAAGTTCTCTTTAAAGACGGAAAATATTTTATGAAAGTGAAGGATGGTAAATTGCACGGCGCCACAATTTTTATGAAGAATCAGAGCGTTACAGGTACACAGACACTTATGGCGGCAGCTGTACTCGCAAAAGGTAAAACTGTGATAAAGAATGCCGCGCTTGAGCCTGAAACAAAGCATCTGGCTGATTTTTTGAATAAATGCGGGGCGAAGATAAAAGGCGCAGGTACTTCTACAATAGAGATTATCGGCACAGGACTTCTTTCTGCAAAAGGAAAGACATATATAACTCCACCAGACAGGATAGAGACCGGAAGTTTTCTCATCCTCGGAGCACTTGCTGCTGATGATTTGGAAATAAAAAACTGCGACCCGTCATGGATAGAGGCGCTTACAGAAAATTTAATCACAGCAGGAGTAAAAATGCAGATAGGAAAAAATAGTATAAAAATAAAGGGAAACGGAAAAATAAATAATTCCGATTTTAATAGTTTGAATATTAAGACGCATGAATATCCCGGATTTCCGACAGATATACAAGCACCGATGGTTGTCTTTCTTACACAGACCACGGGTGAAAGTTTTATTTTTGAAACAATTTTTGAAGGCAGATTAAATTACGCAGAGGAATTAAAAAGAATGGGGGCAGACATAAAAGTTTGGGATCCTCACAGGGCGACAGTTAAAGGGCCGACACCTCTTCGCGGGAGAGATGTTGAAAGTCCGGACATAAGAGCGGGTCTTGCATTTTTACTCGCTGCCATATTGGCTGATGGAGAATCTGTAATACATAACGCATATTTTATTGATAGGGGGTATGAAAATATTGAAGAGCGTCTCAGGAATATTGGGGTGGATATAAAGAGAGAGTGTCTTGATGTGTGTTCTGCTTAAGAATAAGTAGTCTAAAAGTTTAAATTATGGTAGAAAGTAACTATAAGCTACAAACTACTATCTATTAAATAATTTATGGCATTTTTTACAAGAAAACTCGGTATTGATCTAGGAACGGCAAATACGCTCGTGTTTGTTCCCGGGCGAGGAATTGTTCTAATGGAGCCATCTGTGGTGGCTGTATCTCAGCGCGACAACCGCGTACTCGCTGTAGGCTCCGATGCGAAAGATATGATAGGTAAGACCCCTGATGACATTATCGCTTACAGACCAATGAAAGATGGAGTTATTGCTGATTATAGAGTGACCGAGGCAATGCTCAAGTACTATATAAATAAATCCCTCAGAAAGTATGATGTTTTCAAACCGGAAGTAATGGTGTCTGTTCCTGCAGGAGTGACTTCTACAGAAAGAAGAGCCGTTATCGAAGCCACAATAAGAGCTGGAGCAAAAATGGCTTATGTTGTAAAAGAGCCGATACTCGCCGCTATCGGAGCAGGTATTCCTATTCACGAAGCAAAAGGTCATATGGTTGTTGATATTGGTGGGGGCACTACAGACTGCGCTGTTATCTCCCTTGGAGGTATTGTGACTGCAAATTCCGTTAAGTGTGCCGGTAATAAAATAGATCAAGCTATCGCTGATTTTATAAAAAAGACTTTTAATCTCGCTATTGGAGATAAGACGGCTGAAGAAATAAAAATGAAAGTCGGTTCTGCTATTCCACTCGATGATGAAATGAGAATGACGATAAAAGGAAGAGATTTTTTGAGCGGACTTCCTAGGAGTACAGAGATCACGACAAACGAAATTGCGAAAGCGATTGCGAACGAAATGAAGCAAATTGTAAAGGCAATCAAAGATGTCTTGCAAGAAACACCGCCAGAGCTTTCCGCTGATATTATTGATCAGGGAATAATCATGACAGGAGGAACTTCTATGCTCGCAAATCTTCCCGAGCTTATTTATAGAAAGACAGGTGTGAAGGCCATTCTCGCCGATGAGGCTCTCTATTGTGTGGCGAAGGGGACTGGTATTGCACTAGAACACCTGGATGCTTATAAGCAGAGTATTTTGTCGAAGAGATAAGACTTCTGCGTCATTGCGAGACGAGGCGTCATAGCCGAGGTGTGGCAATCTCGGAAGCGGGTCTGTAAAATTAAAAAAACAAAAAAGAAAACCCCGCTAGATGCGGGGTTTTTGATGTTCTATTTTTTTAGTCTTCGTCTTCGGGAGGGTCCTCGACTTTTCTGTCGGCAAGTTTTTTGTAATGTTCAATGAGAGCCTCTGCGCCCTTTTTAAGAAGTTCTTCTTTTTTACTTTTTTCATCTTCGGGACTATTGGCTACGTGATATGCTAAATTTATTAGAAATATCGAACAAAATATACTAACAAATAGTCCTACGAAGTAGATCATTATGCTATTAACTATCATTTCAGGTATTGATTCTGGTGGGATTAAAGAAAAGGTAAATATGATAAATATTAATGGTAATAGATAAAAGTAAATCGATGATAAACGAATTTTTCTTTTTTTATCACTTAAAACCCAAATACACACCGTCTTTTTATCGTCAGAAAGATTTTTAAGAAATTCCATTTCTTTTTCTTTACTGAAATTAGGAATAAGGATTTTATTTATATTATCTAGCGCAAATGATAACGGCCACCGCGTTTTTTTAATACCATTTAGAAAAGTTCTGTATACATCATAGAAGTGAACCAACAAGAAGAGTACACAAGCATAAGCCATACTTTACCTCCCTTTATCCTTTCGGACTTTTAAATAGAATACTACTGTTGAATTTTCAAAATACTGATTTCGTAATAAATACTACTTATTTTATAGGATTTATCAAGACATGGTTAATTCGCCTATATTATTTGAGTCATCGAGAACTTTGAAAATTTTAAAGTTTACAAGAATGAGAAGGCTTGAGTATGTAGTGAATTTTTAAGGTTAAAATGCTATATTATTTGTGTGAACGAGCTTTATAAAACACTTGAGGATATAAGAATCGGAGGGCAACATGCTTTTTTGATTGTGGGTAATATTAAGACCATCTTACCTATATTGAAAGATGGAATAGAGAAAGTCTTTGGTAGGAGAATTGATAATAATCCGGATTATTATGAATTTGTAATAGAGAAATTTAATATTGCGGGAGCAAGAGACTTGAGGACTGCCGGACAAAAAACAAGCCTCGGTGGGAGTAACCGTTTTTTTGTTATAGGTGCAGATAGTTTTTTGGAGGAAGCACAAAGTGCGTTACTTAAGACACTTGAAGAACCGATCCCCGGACATCTTTTCTTTATTATCACTCCGAACGACCATCTTCTCTTATCGACAGTTAAATCTAGATTACAAAAACTCAATTTTTTCCCGGAAAATGTACTCGGGGATGTTTTGAGCGATAAATTTTTAAATTCATCTCTTCAGGATAGATTACTTATGATACCGGAGATACTGGACGAAAATGCCGAGCCATCTACACAGAGAATTGCCGTAAAGAACCTTATCGTTAATTTGAAGAAAAAAGTTTTTGACGAATATAAGGGGCGTGACTTTTATGATAAAAATAATTTCGAACAGGTAATGTCTGAGATATCAAAGGCGGAAAAATACTCGGGAGATATATCATCGGCGCCCAGACTACTCCTCGAATTTTTATCTTTTATTTGTCCAAGGAGCAACAAAACCTAAGGGAATGACAAAAAAGAAGAGATAATTGCGTATGTTTATGACGGGTTTGAAAAGAGTTTATTTATAACTATAGTATGTTATATTTAATATAGTATTAATTTATAAATAATCGTTTTTATATGGCATATAATTTTTCAACATTTAAAGAAAAGACGACAGCTACAGCTAATTGGCTCGTTCAGGAATTTTCCGGTTTAAGGACTGGTAGGGCTACTCCCGCACTTCTTGATAATGTTATGACCGAATCTTATGGCGTTAAGGTGCCGATTACTCATATCGCGAGTATCAGCGTTGAAGACGCCAGAAGTCTAAAAATAGTTCCTTGGGATAAGAGTAGCATTAAGGATATAGAGAGAGCCGTCGCTGCCGCCAACTTGGGAGTTTCTACTTCCCCAGATAGTTCTGGCGTACGCGTTATTTTTCCTGAGCTTACCGAAGACAGAAGAAAGACCCTCGCAAAAGTAATTAAGGACAAACTTGAAGATGCTAGAGTAACGATCAGAAAAGAGAGGGAGGACGTCTGGACAGATATTCAGGCTAAGGTTAGAGATAGTCTTTTGACCGAAGATGATAAGTTTACTCTCAAGGATGAATTACAGAGGCTTGTCGATGCTGCGAACAAAAATTTGGAAGATATTGCCGAAAAGAAAGAGAAGGAGATAATGGGATTGTAATCGCGGTTTTAAAGTTATAAATTCTGTAAATTCATAAATGAGCATAATACTATTTTTTGTCGTTCTCGCCGTCTTAATTTTGTCTCACGAATTCGGGCATTTTATTGTTGCTAAATATTTTGGAATAAGAGTGGATGAATTTGGTTTCGGTTTTCCACCTCGTCTTTTTGCTAAAAAGAAGGGGGAGACAGAATATAGTTTCAATTTAATTCCATTCGGCGGATTTGTAAAAATATTTGGAGAGGATGAAACAGATGAATATACAAAAGCACCCGACGAGGACAAAAATAGGTCTCTTTTAAATAAACCCAAGAAAGTACAGGCAGCTGTTATCGTGGCAGGTGTACTGTTTAATTTTATATTGGCTTGGTTTTTATTATCGACAAGTATTACGTTGGGGACAAAGGTCTCAGCTTCTTCTTTACCGGAAAGAATAAGTGTTTCTGAACAAAAACTAACGATAACTCACGTTTTATCCGGCTCTCCTGCGGATAAAGCAGGTCTCAAGGCTGGAGATGAAATAATATACTTATCTTCGCTTGAAAAAACTGTTCAAAGCGAAAACCTTCTTGTAGATAAGGTACAGAATTTTATAGCAGATAGTGAAAATGAAACTATTTTTGTCGGTTATATAAGAGATGCTGGTCCGGCTAAAGTTGCCACTACGACCCCAGTTGCAGGTATAGTTTCCGGTCGCGGAGCAATTGGTGTATCGCTTGATATGGTTGGAATACTTAAGCTCCCATTTTATAAATCAATTTTTGAGGGTTTTATAATTACTGCCCGTCTGACAATGGAGATGGTTTTCGGATTACTTAATTTTATTTATGGATTTTTTGTGGGAAGTTCTTCTGTATCTGATGTAAGTGGTCCTGTCGGTATGGTTGGAATCGTTGGTGAGGCAGGAAGAAGGGGATTAGTGGAGCTTTTGAATATGACGGCTCTTATCTCTCTTAACCTTGCTGTTATAAATATGATTCCATTTCCTGCACTAGATGGGGGCAGATTACTTTTCCTTTTTGTGGAATTTTTAAAAGGTAAGCCGATAAACAAAAAAACGACAGCTACTTTTAACGCAATTGGTTTTATGCTCTTGATTGCACTTATGTTTGCGGTTACTTATAGTGATGTTGCTAAAATTTTCTTCAAATAACACAAAAAGATAAGTATTTATTTTCTTTTAAAAACCGCTTCACAGAGGCGGTTTTTTTATGCTAGTATTGCGTTTATGAGACAATCACATTTATTTACAGGTACAAGGAGAGAAGCTCCAAAAGATGAAGTTGCAAAAAACGCATCTCTTCTTATCAGGGCCGGATTTATAGATAAGCTCCATGCTGGTGTTTATAGCTACCTATCGTTAGGGCTTATCGTTTTTAAAAAGATAGAAAATATAATTAGAGAAGAGGTGAATAAAGTCGGCGGACAGGAAATTCTTATGCCATCACTTCACCCAAAAGAAAATTGGTTGAAGACGGGAAGATGGGATTCCATGACAGATTTATATAAAGTAGCTGACTCTAGCGGACGCGAGAATGCACTAGCTCCTACACACGAGGAAACCGTAGTACCTTTGGTCAAAAGTTTCGTGCAGTCATACAAAGATCTGCCTCTTTCTGTTTATCAATTCCAGAATAAATTCAGAATGGAGCTTCGAGCCAAATCCGGTATTTTGAGAGCTAGAGAATTTGTGATGAAAGATATGTATTCATTTCATACAGATGAGAATGATATGCATAATTTTTATGAAACAATGGCGGATGTTTATAGAAAAATTTTTGATAGGGTTGGAATAGGACACATAACTTACAAAACCTATGCGTCGGGTGGAAGTTTTTCAAAATTTTCTCATGAATTCCAAATGGTTACCGATGCAGGAGAGGATACTATTTATATTTGTGATGAATGTTCCATCGCTATAAATGATGAAATAATAGAAGTTCAAAAAGTATGTCCTGTTTGCGGTAAGGATAAATTTAGGAAAGAAAAGGCCATTGAGGTTGGAAATATTTTTGAACTTAAAAATAAGTTTACGGAACCTTTTGATTTTAAATTCAAAGATAGTGACGGTAAAGACAAAATCATTCAAATGGGTTGTTATGGTATAGGGCTAGGTAGAGTGATGGGCGCAGTCGTTGAGGCTTCTTCTGATTCCCTCGGTATTATTTGGCCAGACTCCATCGCTCCTTTTAAGCTTCATTTAATAGATCTTTCTGGTAAAAAGGGCGGGGAGGAGGCCAAAAAGAAGGCTGAAGAAATATACACAAAACTTACAGAAAAGGGCGTTTCTGTACTTTACGACGACAGGAATTCTACTGCTGGTGAGAAATTTAGTGATTCTGATTTGATTGGAATACCAAAAAGAATTATTGTTAGTCAGAGGGGTCTTGAAGAAGGTAGACTTGAAATTAAGGACAGAAAGACAGGTGAGGTAAAGATGATTACAGAAAAAGAATTGTTTGAAATGTTTTAGTAAATTGGAGCTGTTGTGGTTATGGGGTTCACCCTATTTAGTAAAATTTTTTAATGGAAGTAAACCCCGGTGAAATAGGAGACAAAGAGGTTTTAATTAAAAATTTGTTCAAAGGTTTAGATTTAGGTTATTGTTTTTAATGAGAGTTTAATTTCACGGGGTAAATGAAAAAGAGGTTTTATAAATATTTTTCTAGTGATATCGGAATAGATTTAGGTACTGCAAATACTTTGGTTTTTTTGCGTAATCACGGCATCGTTATTGATGAACCTTCTGTTGTTGCGATAAACACAAAGACAAATAGGGTTGTTGCTATTGGCAAGGAAGCTAAAATGATGATAGGTAGAACACCGCACCACATTACCGCTGTCAGGCCTCTCGTTGATGGGGTTATTTCTGATTTTGAAGTTACAGAAGAAATGATTGGATATTTCATTAGGAAGACTCAGGATATATCAAATAAAAAAATGTTGAGACCGAGGGTTCTTATCGGTGTTCCTTCTGGTATAACTAATGTTGAAAGGCGCGCAGTGCGCGATGCGGCGATGAACTCAGGAGCTAGAGAAGTCCATTTGATTGAAGAACCAATGTCAGCTGCTATAGGTGTAAAGTTACCCGTTCATGAGCCGATGGGAAGTATGATAATTGATATTGGTGGCGGTACAACAGATATTGCTGTTATTTCATTAAATGGTATCGTGCAGTCCAAAAATTTAAGAATAGCCGGAGATAGATTTAATCAAGACATTATTTCTTATATAAGAGATGAGTTCAAGATATTATTGGGAGAAAAGACTGCGGAAGATATTAAAATAGCCATAGGTTCTGCTTGTGAGCAGAATTCTCCGATGGAGTATATAGTAAAAGGAAGGGACCTCGTTACGGGTTTACCAAGAGAGGTGGTTGTTACAGATCATGATGTTAGAGAGGCTATTTCCAGTTCTCTTGGTTCCATAATAAATTCCGTTAAAGAAGTTATTGAAAGAACACCCCCGGAGATTGTCGCTGATGTTATGCACAAGGGGGCTATTCTAGCTGGTGGTGGAGCTTTAATAAAAGGCCTTACTGAAGTATTACAAAAAGAGGCCAAAATACCCGTTCACATAGCAGATGAGCCGCTTAAGGCTGTTGTTTGTGGCACTGGAACTGTTCTGGAAAACTTTGATTTATATGAAGAGGTTTTAATAGACAACGAAGATGAAATACCTCCCCAGTAAAGAAAGGAATTATAAGAAAATAATATCTTATTTATCGGTCATTATTTTACTGATCGGTTGTTTTTATTTTTGGCATTCCTCAATAAATTATTTTCTTTTAAAAGTGGGGGTAAGAATACTACACCCTTTTTGGAGTTCTCAGGAATATGTTAGTAATAAAATATCTTACTTTTTAATAAACTTTAATGATAAAGAGGAATTAATAAAGAAAAATGATTATTTGGCCAAACAAATAGGTTTTTTTAAATTTTTTGAATTAGAGAATAAACTTATTCGCGAAGAGAATTTGGAATTAAAAAGATTGCTGGGGAGGGAGGGGGAATTTTTTGATGCAAGTCCTCTCACTATAAATAAAATACAAGAAAATAAAATATTAGCTTATGTTTTATCTGGTCCTGTTACTCCTCCCTACGATAGTCTTATTTTGGATGCTGGTAGCGAGATGGGGGTGGCTATGGGCGACAAGATAATTGATGAGAGCGGTTTTGTTATGGGGGAAATTGTTGAGTCTTTTTATAATTATTCAAAAGCAAGACTTCTCTCCGCTTATGGTTTGAAAACGAATGTGTTTCTGGGAGATAATAAGACAATGATAGAAATGGTCGGAATGGGTGGCGGTAATTTCTTTGTTGCTATGCCAAATGATTTTAACGTTAAAGAATCTGATTTTGCTATGTATCCGGGTCCGGATTTTAAGAAGGTCGCCATTGTTAGTAGAATAGAGGGAAAAGAAGGAGAAATGTTTAAAAATATATTTTTAAGTGTTCCTTTTAATGTAAGAGAAATTGGTTATGTTGCTGTCATTAAAAAGATCAATCTATAAGATATGACCGTCCGATTATATTCAGATATAATAATTTTTTTAACAGCTATTTTTTTTCCAGGTTGGAGTTTTTTTATTCTGGGTGCTGTTGCTTCTTATTTTTTTTCTAACTTTTATGAATTTTTGATAATCGCTTTTATGGTCGATGTTATTTATGGTTTTCCAATACCAGGGTGGTATGGTTTTCGTTTTGTTTTTTTTGTTTTTGCCTTATTGGTCTTTGCACTAATAACGACCTTTAAGAAAAGGGTAAGAATTTTTTAATTTTTAAATTATTTGATGGGATGATATTTGATAAGAAGTTAAACAAAGACATAGAGCCGGACGAAATATTTCTTGACTCGACGAATTTATCATCCCTCAACACCCAGCAATTCGAAGGTTGGATTGAAAAACCAATATCCAAAAGAGTTATAAATCTTACTTTTGGCTTCTTTGTTGTTGTTATTGTTATTTTTTCCTGGAAGGTTTGGAACTTACAGATAAAAAATGGAGAAACTTTGGCCAAAAGAAGTGAGAGAAATAGTTTAGAAAGAGTTCCTTATCCGCCAGATAGGGGAATTATATATGATAGAAATGGGAAAATGCTCGCTTGGAACGAGAAAGAGGGTAGAACCTACTATTCGCATTCTGGACTTTATAATACGTTGGGTTATTTGGGTTATCCAACAAAGAAAGATTTGGAGACCGTGACTAATCCCAAAGAAAGACTAGGAAGAGATGGGATTGAAAAAATATTTAACAATATACTTAGGGGTCAGGATGGCATGATGATTATTGAAGTAAACGCACTAGGAGAGGTGCAGTCAGAGAGCGTTTATAATCCAGGTATTAAGGGTGAGGATATTTATCTTTCTTTGGATGCGGAGATGTCTAGTGAATGGTTTAAAATAATCAGTGAATTGTCACAAGAAAAAGGATTTCAGGGCGGAGCCGGTGTAATGATAGATATTAAGACAGGTGAAGTGGTTGCCATGACTAGTTTTCCCGAATATGATTCCAATGCTTTTGTTAAAAAGGATGATAAAAAAATATCGGATTACCTACAGGATAAAAGAATGCCATTTTTAAACAGAGTAACTCAGGGTTTATATTTGCCCGGCTCCGTAATGAAACCAATTTTTGCACTTGCGGCACTCAACGAAGAAATAATAGATCCCAAAAAAGAAATATTTAGTGCCGGTTTTATTTCTATTCCAAATCCATATAATCCAGATAAGCCCACTATTTTTAAAGACTGGAAAGCTCTTGGTTGGGTAGATATGAGAGAAGCTTTGTCTGTGTCTTGTGACGTTTATTTTTATTCAATAGGGGGTGGATATGAAGGACAGCGAGGTATTGGAATTTCAAATATTGAAAAATACAGTCGAATGTTTGGTATTGGAACCACAACTGGTTTTGAAATGGGTCCAGAAGAGGTTGGTAATATTCCATCACCGGCATGGAAGGCCGATGTTTTTGATGGAGAAGAGTGGACGATTGGAAATACGTATCACAGTTCGATTGGCCAATATGGTTTTCAGGTGACACCGATACAGATGGTTAGAGCTATAGCCGCTATCGCAAATAACGGAAAGTTGGTAATCCCGACTATTTTGAAGTCAAAAAATTATGATTGGGGAGCAGTGTCTTCGGTCATAGATATAGATAAAGAAAAATTTGCGATTGTAAAAGAAGGGATGAGAATGGCTGTAACAGAGGGAACCTCTCAAGGCGTAAGTTTTTTGGTGCCAAAAATAGCAGCAAAAACCGGTACTGCCGAGCTGGGGGCTTCTAAGTCATATGTTAATTCATGGAATGTCGGTTTTTTCCCTTACGAACAACCAATATACGCCTACGCTGTTGTTATGGAAAAAGGACCTGTTGCGAATACGATAGGAGGTGTTTATGTTATGAACAGATTATTTAATTGGATGATAAACAATAGGCCTGATTATATAAATCCGTCTCCCACCACTTCTGAAATACTCACTCCATAGAAGCTGACACAATAAGAGTTATTTTTTAAATTTATATATAATTAAACAATTAATCAGAAGTAGTGGGGGGGGTGACCCCGTAGTAGAATTTGGCAATACGCTTACTTCCTTACGGTTAAATTCTTGAATGTAAAAAATTTTATCACAAACTAAATTATGTCTGCGGACAGCGTGGACAATGTCCGTTGCCAAATTTCACTACGGGGTTGACTGGGAGCTAAAAAACATATAGTCTTGATACATTATGACAACAAACGTTCAATATTTAAGTCAGGAAAAACTCAATGAATTAAGAGCTGAATTAGACGATCTTAAGACTCGTAAGAGAAAAGAGATAACAGAGAGTCTTGAGTTTGCAAAGTCATTGGGCGATCTTTCTGAAAATGCAGAATATCAAGAAGCTAGAGAAATGCAGGCTGGTGTAGAACAGAGAATTACGGATCTTGAAGCTATTTTAAAAGACGCAGTTGTTGTTTCTGCTGATCATAAGGGCATAATAGGAATGGGTTCGATTGTTGTTGTTAAAACTGAACCAGGAAAAGAAACAAAAGAGTTTCAGGTGGTTGGTTCCGAAGAGGCTAATGTGATTATGGGTAAGATATCTAATTTATCACCAATCGGAATGGCGTTGGTTGGAAAGAAGGTTGGAATGACTATTACTGTAAATACACCCAAGGGGGCTATACAGTATAAAATTATAGAAATCAAATAATATAATTTTCGTGTTTAGCGCATAACTTTGTCGAAGACCCCGCTTACTCCTCGCAGTATATTTATACAGCTTCGTCGCAATGCTCGTCTTCTCCTCGTTCTGGTCGACGTAATCGTCGTCGACAGCCGACTAAGATAATCCGTCGGCAACTTGTAGACAGGTCTGCTAAATATAGGCAGACACCTGTGGACGGCCTGTAGACGGCCTCTAAACACAAAAGTTCTATAAGCTATTAAAACATACTCACTAAAATGGGTGTGTTTTTGTAATTTATGGTCAAAATGCTAAGATAAGATAAACTTGTTTTTAATATTTAGGATTTAAATAGTCATGGCTTCCATAGAAGAAATTCGCGAAGAACGAATCAAAAAATTAAATATTTTGAAGGAGAAGGGTATTGATGTTTATCCCGCCAGAGTAAAACGTGATTTTTTTGTTTCTGAAATTCTAGAAAGATTTGAAGAACTAACCGCAAAAGAAAATATATCTCTTGTTGGGCGAGTAATGGCACTTCGCGGTCAGGGAGCGATAATATTCTTTAATTTTTATGATGGCACAGGCACTTTCCAGGGTCTTTTAAAAAAGGGAGAAACAGAAGACTCCGTAATGGAACTTTTTAGTTCCACGGTAGACATTGGAGATTTCATAGAAATTTACGGAAATCTCTTTATAACAAAGAGAGGAGAGAAAACACTCCAGGTAAAGAATTGGAAAATGTTAGCGAAGAGTTTAAGACCACTTCCTGGAGAATATTATGGATTTAAAGATGAGGAAGAAAGACTCAGAAAAAGATATTTAGATATTCTTGTTAATGAAGATATTAAAGACAGGGTATTAAAGAGAACAAAATTTTGGTCATCAATTAGAAACTTCTTGGTAAATAGGGGATTCGCCGAAATAGAAACACCGGTCCTAGAAAATACCGCTGGTGGTGCAGAAGCTAGGCCATTCATAACTCATCACAATGCTCTTGATATGGACGTCTTTTTGAGGATATCGGCAGGAGAATTATGGCAGAAGAGATTAATGATAGCGGGACTACCAAAGGTTTTTGAGATTGGAAGAATTTTCCGAAACGAAGGAATGGATGCCGAGCATTTACAAGATTATACACAGCTGGAATTTTATCAGGCATATTCCGACTATAGGGAGGGAATGGAAATGGTAAAAGAGATGTACCGATACATTGCGAAAGAAACTTTTGGAACACTACAGTTTAGTATAAAGGGTTTTGATGTGGATCTTGAAAAAGAATGGGGAACATACGACTACGTAGAGACAATAAATAAAATGACGGGAATAGATATTTGGTCTGCGGAAATTTCCGACATGGAAAATAAATTAAAAGAATTAGGAGTGGAATACGACAAAAAAGGTTTTAATAAAACAAGAGCAATCGATAACCTCTGGAAGTTCTGTAGAAAGCAGATAGCCGGTCCGGGATTCCTTATTAATGTACCCGTTTTCATGGAGCCTCTCGCAAAAAGAAAAGAAGGAGATGACCGTGTTGTTGAAAGATTTCAGGTAATTCTCGCTGGTTCGGAAGTTGGAAAAGGATTTAGTGAATTGAACGATCCGATAGATCAGGCCGGAAGATTTGCAGAACAGGCAAAGCTTAGAGAGGGAGGGGACGAAGAAGCTCAGATGTATGATCACGATTTCGTGGAGGCGCTTGAATATGGTATGCCACCAACATTCGGCTTCGGTGTGAGCGAGAGACTCTTTGCTTTCTTCTTAGATAAACCTGCGAGAGACTGTCAGATATTCCCGTTAATGAGACCCTTAAAATAAGTTATAAAGTCGAAAGTTAAAAAGTTATAAAGTTTCTAAATTGAAAAAATAAAAAAGCCCCGATTGTCGGGGCTTTTGAGTTTTTACTTGAAAAGTAATTCTCCTACATGTAGTTCTTTATTCACCGGATCCACTGAGATGTTTGGGTATTCTTTTTTTATGACCGCAAAGAGGGCATCAGTCAGTATATCCATTATTTCGTCATCGTTTTTTTCTAAACACCATTTAGCAAATATTCCCGTGGGTTTTTTGCTGTTTTTTAGATGAAGAGAAGGGCCAACCATTTTAATTTTTTTAGAATTGCAATTATATTTTATCAATATACAGTTTGCGCTAAATGTGGATGCACTATCGTTAAAATAAACGTAAATAAAGCCGGTAACTTTGTTGTTGGGATTCAAGGTAAGACAATCGATAGTACTGTAATATAGACAATAATTATTTTGGTTGTGAATAAACGAGACTTTTGAATTGGTTGTGTCTATGTCAAATATTGCAAAGTAGAGTAAGACAAGGGCAAAAAAAAGAATAAAACCTCTTTCAATATAAGATTTCATATATTGCCTCCTTTTTATTGTTTTTATTTAATTTTTGAGGGACAAAATAACTTTGGTAAATATACAAGGTTATTTAGATATTGTCAAATTTTTTAAAGGTACTTATTCACGTTACTTGGTGCTTGTCATTGCGAGACGAGATGTCTTAATCGAGTCGTGGCAATCTAGATATTTTGCGGTATTTTCTTGGATTGCTTCGCTCCGCTCGCAATGACGATAAGGAGAATGCGCAATTTATCACTTCTAACGGGGCACATAGCCACGAAAAGAAATCAGGTTTTTACAAAAAACCTGATTTGTGGCTATGTGGATAACTGTGTTTGCGTGTGTTATTAAAGTGGTATAGGATGTACATGTAGTGGTATGTAGTGGTATAAACCCGATAATACTATCAAAATGCTTATTGGAGAACACAAACACACAGTAGATCCGAAAAAAAGGGTTTCTTTGCCTGCCAAATTCAGAAAAGAAATGGGTAAGGAAGTTGTCCTTGGAATTGGCTTAGATAAATGTCTTTCTGTATATACTGTCGCCGAGTGGGAGAAGTATTCTGCAAGACTCTCTGAGATGTCCATGCTTCAATCTGACAAAAGAAGTTTCAATAGACTTATTATGGGAAGTGCATCGCTTGTGGAAGTTGATTCTTTGGGAAGAATTTTGATTTCGGATGTTTTGAAAGAATATGCGGGTATAAAAGAAAAAGTTGCAATAATTGGCGTTCGTTCAAATCTTGAAATATGGGATGAAGATGCTTGGAATGATTACAAAGGAAAGGTTGAAAAAAATGCCGATGTTTTGGCCGAGAAGTTGGGTGAGATAGGTGCCTTCTAAGACATGGCACATATACCCGTTCTTTTAAAAGAAGTTATAGATGGTTTGGAACTTAAACCAGGAATGATAGCCCTTGATGGAACTCTTGGTGGTGCCGGACACAGTAAAAAAATCTGTGAGGCAATAGGTAAAGATGGAATACTTATCGGTATTGATCAGGATAAGGCGGCCATAGCTAGGGCGGAAGAAATATTGAAAGACTCATGTAAGTTTCATCTTTTTGTTTCAAACTTCAGAGAGCTTTCTACTGTTTTGCAGAGCGCAGAAGTTCCTCAGATAGATGTGGCGATGTTTGATCTCGGACTTTCATCTTTTCAGTTAGAAGATTCAAAGAGAGGGTTTACTTTTCTGAAGGACGAACCACTTATTATGACTTTTGAAGAAACACCAGGAGAAGGAAAGCTTACCGCAAGAGAAATAGTCAATGAATGGGCGGAAGAAAGCTTAGCTGACATCATCTATGGATATGGAGGAGAGAGATATGCAAGGAGAATCGCTAGAGTAATAGTTGAAGAGAGAGGGAAGAAACCGATAGAAACGACTTTTCAGTTGATATCAGCGATAGAAAAAGCGGTACCAACTTTATATAAAAAAAAGAGAATACATTTTGCGACAAAAACATTCCAGGCGCTCAGAATTACGGTTAACGATGAAATAGGTTCATTGAGAAAAGGATTAGAAGATGTGTGGTCTAGAGTATCGGTGGGTGGCAGGATTGCGGTCATATCTTTTCATGAAATAGAAGATCGCACTGTTAAAACTTTTTTTAGATCTAGAAAAGAATTTGGAGATGCGGAACTGATAACAAAAAAGCCGATAGTACCAGGAGAAGAAGAAATTTTGGATAATCCCAGATCAAGAAGTGCAAAATTGAGGATAGTAAAAAAAATAAATGCGAGTATGTAATCAAAAATTAAATAAATATAATTTCAACATCGGAGACATCCGTGGATTTTTGATTTTTTCTGTCGTGATCCTTTCTTTTATGTATCTATATTTTCTTCAGAGTTCAATTTTTAGTATTGTTGAGAGGGAAAAAGTTAGCAAGGAGATATCCGCAACTAACGCAAAAGTATCAATTCTTGAGGCTGATTATATTACAATAAAAAGTTCTATAAACATTGAAACTGCTGATCGGCTTGGTTTTAGCGAGGATTTTGATAATATTAATTTCGCGAACATATCAGACGGTAGTGTTAAGGGAGGACTTTCTTACGTCAATAATGAAATATGATCACTCTCCTAGAATAAGTTTTTTAATATATGCTTCAATATTTTTCGCCGCGATAATAATAGCGCGGCTTTTTGAAATTCAAGTAGTTAAGGGTAGTGATTATATCGAAATGGCTGAAAGACAGTACTCTCGCCCAATGCCAGATATTTTTTCTCGTGGGACTGTTTATTTTACTGAAAAAAATGGAAACCTAGTTTCGGCGGCCACACTGCAGACAAATTTTGTTTTGGCAATAAATCCTCAGGATATTAAAGATTCAAAAATTATTTTTGAGAAGATTTCTCCTTGGGTTTTGTTTGAAGAAGCAGAATTTATTTCTAAGTCCTCAAAAAAAAATGATACATATGAGGTTGTGGGAAAAATAAAAAATGAAGATGGTTTTGAAAAAATAAATGAAATGAAAATTTCCGGAGTTTTTACCTTCAGAGAGAAACAAAGGTTCTATCCTGCAGGAAGATTGGCCTCCCACGTTTTAGGTATAGTAGCTCAAAGCAAGGATGATGGCGAAAGATATATAGGACGATATGGTATAGAAAAGCAATATGAAGATCTTTTGCATAGAGACAGTGAGTCTGTCTATGTTAATTTTTTTGCTGAAATATTTTCTAATATTAAAAAAACAATATTGGGTAATGAAAATAATCTTTCTGGTGATATTGCTCTTAATATTGAGCCAGCAGTAGAGGGTGTTTTGGAAAAAGAACTCACGCAGATAAAGGATAAGTGGAATGGTAAATCTGTGGGGGGGATAATAGTTGAACCAAAGACAGGAAAGATAATTGCGATGGCATCTGTTCCGGACTTTGATCCAAATTCTTTTGGTAAAGAAAAAAGCGTTTCTGTTTTTAGAAATCCACTAGTAGAAAATGTTCTTGAGATGGGGTCTATTGTTAAGCCTCTCACTGTTGCTGCTGGGTTGGATGCTGGTGTTGTGAGTGCCGAGTCAACCTATCTGGATAAGGGTTCTATTGTTTTAAATGGTAGAACAATAAATAATTTTGACGGGAAGGCTAGGGGCACGACAGATATTCAAAGCGCATTGGGTAATTCCTTAAATATGGGGATGATAAATATAATGCAAAAACTTGGTAAAGAACGTTTTCGAAACTACATGCTTTCTTATGGACTTGGGAAGGAAACAGGAATAGACCTTCCGAATGAAGTGGTGGGTTTGGTAAAAAATTTAAACAGTAAATATGAAGTTGATTATGCGACCGCTTCTTTTGGTCAAGGTATTGCTGTAAGTCCCATAGAGATAGTTACAGCACTCTCTTCTTTGGGAAATGGCGGTTTGATTATTAAGCCTTCGGTGGTTAATAAGGTTAAATATAGAATAGGCACAGAAGATTCTAGTTCTGGCGAAAATATGGCAAAGAGGGTTTTGAGCGAAAAGACTTCTGAAGAAATAACAAGGATGCTTGTTAAGGTCGTGGATGAGAATCTTTTGGGTGGAACTTTTAAATTAAAAAATTATTCCGTTGCCGCAAAGACGGGTACAGCGTTACTTTTAAATGGTTCTGGTGGTTATTACAGTGACAGATTTACTCACACCTTTTTTGGTTATTTTCCCGCATATAACCCTAGGTTTTTAGTATTTCTTTACACAGTAGACCCGCAGGGGGTAGAATACGCCTCACATAGTTTAACTGAACCTTTTTTTAATATCGCCAAGTTTTTAATAGGATATTATGAGGTAGCGCCGGATAGGTAAAAAGGTTATAAAGTTATAAAGTTGAAAGTTATAAAGTTAGATGAAAGAATTTTTAAAAAATATAATAGTTTCAATAATAACTTTTGAAGCGAAGTTGATTTTGCGCAAATATAAACCCAAGGTCGTTGCCATTACAGGAAGCGTCGGAAAGACTTCTACAAAGGATGCTGTTTATACAATAATGAGCGGTTTTTTTGATGTTAGAAAGAGTGAGAAGAGCTTTAATAGTGAAATAGGCCTACCTCTTACTATTTTAGGATTAAAGAATGCATGGACTAATCCTTTTCTGTGGCTCACTAATATTATAAGGGGTATATCTCTCGTAATTTTTCCTCACAAATATCCCGAATGGCTTATACTTGAAGTTGGCGCCGATAAACCGGGAGATATTTTAAATGTTTCCAAATGGCTAAAAAGCGATGTCGTTGTTATGACAAGGATTGCTGAAATACCGGTACATATTGAACAGTTTAAAAATCAAAAAGAAGTTGTGAGGGAAAAATCCTATCTTATAAGGACGCTTAAGGATGGCGGTATTCTTGTTTTAAATAACGACGATCCCTCAATTATAAAATTGAAGGAAAAAACTGATAACAGAAAAATAACTTTTGGTTTTGAGAATGATTCTGATTTAATGGCTTCTAATTACCATATTGTTTATGGCGAGGATGAAGATGAAATAATGCCAAGGGGAATCGCTTTTAAAATTGACCACGATGGAAGTAGTATGCCTGTAAGGTTGAACGGAATATTCGGCAAACAAAATGTTTATACTGCTCTCGCTGCTTTTTCCGTTGGGATATCTCAAGGATTGAATTTTGTAAAGATGATCGATGTTTTAAGAGACCACAGTGGACCACCTGGCAGATTCAAGCCTCTTCACGGTATAAATAATACTCTTGTGATAGACGATACTTATAATTCTTCACCCGTAGCACTTGAAATGGCCCTTCAGTCTTTCTTGGAAATAAAGAGTAACGGTAGAAAAATTGCTGTGTTGGGGGATATGCTTGAGCTTGGAGAGCACACAGAAGAAGCTCATAAAAAAATAGGAAAGATGATACCGGATATATGTTCGGAGCTTATTACAGTAGGTAAAAAGGGGAAGCTTTTTGCAGAAGGTGCGCAAATGGCTGGTATGAATGAAGAAAAAATACACGAATTCGAAGACTCAATGGTTGCTGCTAGTTTCGTTGTTGGTTATTTAAAAGACGGAGACATTATTCTTGTAAAAGGTTCTCAGGGCACCAGAATGGAAAGGGTTATGGAAGCGATTATCCATGAGGAAAAGAACGATAGATCCCATCTCGTAAGGCAGGACGCTGAGTGGGAGAGGAGATAACTTTAATTCAGCTATCTCATGGCACGTTTTTATAAAAACGATGCTTGACATTATTAGTCATAATAACTAAAATGCTCGATGTAAGCTGTGATATTCGTCACGGCAACATCTTTAAATATTAGTTTTATATTCCCAAAATGAACGAAAAAGATACTCTAAAAAATGATGATATTACAATCGGTTCCGATGAGGCCGTGTTTGACACGGATGATATAATAATAGATGAGGAAGAGGGAGAGCCTTTGAAAATAATTAAAAAATTAAGGGAAAGATTAAAGACATGTGAGGTGGAGAAATTGCAGTATTTGGACGGATGGCAGAGATCAAAGGCTGACTACGCTAACGCCAGAAAAAACGAAGAAAAGAATCTGTCCGAACTGGAGCCTTTTATTAAAGAGAAAGTATTGATGGAATTGATACCGATAGCAGATAACTTTGATGTGGCATTTCGCAACAAAGAGGCCTGGGAAAAGGTTGATAAGAATTGGAGGATTGGTGTTGAAGGGATTTATTCAAACTTAATCGGAATATTTTATTCATTAGGATTGTCGCAGTTTGGCACTATTGGAGAAAAGTTTGACCCGACACTATGCCAGGCGATAGAGACAGAGAAGGTGTCGGAGAAGGAAAAGGATGATGAAGTGATTACAATAATTCAAAAAGGTTATAAATTTAAAGGAAAAGTAGTTAGGCCGGCTAAGGTCAGGGTCGGTATTTACAAAGAAGATAACTAAAATAAAAAAAATATGGCAAAAATACTTGGTATAGATTTAGGAACAACTTTTTCAGCAATGGCCATTGTTGAGGGTGGTCAGCCAAAAATAATTGAAAATGCGGATGGAGCCAGAACCACACCTTCCATCGTTGCTGTTTCTAAGGCGGGCGAAAGGATAGTTGGTCTTCTTGCAAAGAGACAAAGTATCACAAATCCCCAGAACACTATTTACGGTATAAAGAGATTGATGGGACACCGATTTGACGACAAAGAGGTTGAAAGAGACAAGGGTTCTGTTCCATTTTCTATAATAAAATCTCAGGAGGGGGGTGTTAAGGTTAAGATGAATGATAAGGAATATACCCCTGAAGAGGTTTCTGCTATGGTTTTGAAAAAATTAAAGATGGATGCTGAGGCAAAGATTGGAGAAGAAATAATTGAAGCAGTAATTACCGTGCCAGCCTATTTTAGTGATTCCCAAAGAAAGGCCACAAAAGATGCAGGAGAAATTGCTGGTTTCAAAGTAAGGAGAATTTTGAATGAACCGACGGCGGCGGCTTTGGCTTATGGTTTTGATAAAAAAAAGAATGAACAGATAGCCGTTTATGACTTTGGAGGAGGAACTTTTGATGTTTCTGTGCTAGATGTTGGTGATGATGTAATAGAGGTTAAGTCTACAGACGGCGATAGTCATATGGGTGGTGAAGATATCGACCAGAAGATAATGAAATGGATCGCTGAAGAGTTTAAAAAAGAAAGTGGTATAGATATTTCCACCGATCCTCTTGCAAAGCAAAGACTAAAGGAAGCAGCAGAGAAAACAAAGCACGAATTATCTACTGTTAAGGAGGCTGAAATAAATATTCCATTTATTACCTCTGATGCTACGGGTCCAAAGCACCTTCTTATGAAGATGACGAGAGCTAAGCTCGAGGAACTCGCTAAAGAATATATAGATAGGTCAATAGAAATAACAAAAAGAGCTGTTGAGGCTTCCGGTTTAAAGCTTTCTGAAGTTGAAGAGGTTATTTTAGTTGGAGGACAGACAAGAATGCCAGCGATTATTGAAGCTGTAAAAAATCTTTTTGGAAAGGAGCCAAACAGATCTATTAATCCAGATGAAGTCGTCGCCGCTGGTGCCGCTATTCAGGGAGCGATATTACAAGGGGAAGTGAAGGATGTTCTTTTGCTGGATGTTATTCCTCTTTCTCTTGGTATAGAAACATTAGGAGGAGTTGCCACAAGGCTTATTGAAAGAAATACAACCATCCCTACATCTAAATCTCAGGTATTTTCTACCGCAGCAGATAGCCAGACATCCGTTGATATTCACGTTGTTCAAGGAGAGAGGCCAATGGTTGTAGATAATAAGACACTTGGTAAGTTTACTCTTGAAGGAATTCCACCAGCCCCAAGAGGTATGCCCCAAGTAGAGGTTACTTTTGATATCGATGTAAATGGTATATTAAGCGTAACCGCTAAAGAAAAAACAACAGGCAAGGCTCAGACAATAAAAATAGAGGCGAGAGGTGGACTTAAAGATGAAGATGTAGAGAGAATGAAGAAAGAGGCTGAATTACACTCAGAAGAGGATAAGAAAAAGAAGGAAGAGATTGATGCCAGAAATCATGCAGAGGGAGTATTGGTAACTGCTGAAAAATCACTAAAGGATGCTGAGGGCAAAATAACGGATGAGATAAAGGGCGGTGTTCAGTCAAAAATAGATGAACTCAAGAAAATAAAAGATAGTGGCGATATAGAGGCCGTTAAGAAAGCTTCTGATAACCTTATTGTTGAGATGCAAAAGATTGGCGAATATATGATGAAGCAGAATCAGTCTGCACCTCAAGAATCCGCGCCAGAAGAGCCAAAGAAGGAAGATAACATAAGAGACGCCGAATAACGAAAGCGCAAAGTGAAAAGAGAAAAACTAAAAACAACGATTTACAATTTAAAATATTTTTTATTTTGAGCTGTTATTTTGCATTTTTCGTTTTTAGCTTTTAATTTAAAATATGGATTACTATAAAGTACTAGGTGTAGAAAAGAATGCCTCTAAAGAGGATATAAAAAAGGCGTTCCATAAACTTGCACACAAACATCATCCGGATAAAAAAGGTGGAGATGAAAAGAAATTCAAGGAAATAAACGAGGCATATCAGACATTGTCTGATGATGAGAAGAGATCTCAGTACGATAGATATGGTAAAAATTTTGGGGGTGGTGCAGGACCCCAGGGATTTTCCGGTTTTGGAAATGGGGGTGGTTTTGGATTTGATTTTGGAGATATGTTTAGGGGCGGAGGAGAAGGTGTCGAGTTTGATGCTTCTAATGTGGAGGATCTGTTCAGTAGTTTTTTTGGAGGAGGCAGGTCTGGTCGCGGTAAAGTAAAAAGAGGTAGGGATATATCTGCCGATATTCTCATATCATTTTCAGAATCTATTTTTGGTATTGAAAGAAAGATACAGATAAATAAAGTCAGTGTTTGCGATATTTGTTCTGGCACCGGAGCTAAAAAGGGAAGTGCTATGGTTAAATGTAAAACCTGTGACGGAACCGGAAAAATAATTGAGAACGAAAGGTCTTTCCTTGGAACTTTTGCCACAGAAAGAGTTTGTGATAAATGTTTCGGCGCAGGAGAGAATCCCAAAGAAAATTGTCCAAACTGTAAGGGCGAAGGAGTGTTAAAAAAGAATGAGGAAATTTTAGTGAAAGTTCCGGCGGGGATAGAGGATGGTCAAATGATAAGATTTTCTGGAAGGGGGGAGGCTGTTCCGCACGGAAGCCCCGGCGATCTTTATGTTAAAATTCACGTAGAAAAACATCCTACATGGAGGAGAGAGGGAATTAATTTAGTAACCGACCTTGAGATCAAACTTACTGATGCTCTTTTGGGAACTATATATAAGTTAAAAACATTGGATGGGGAGATGGATATTAAGATACCGGAAGGAATTTCTTTTGGAGAAATATTAAGGATTAAGGGTAAGGGAGTACCTACCGAAAGAAGTGGCCGAGGAGACATTCATATAAACATAAGAATAAAGATTCCTAAAAAGCTTTCTAAAAAAGAAGAGGAGTTTGTGAGAAAGCTAAAAGAAGAAGGTCTTTAACTATGAAATATAAATTTTTTAAAGGCAGTGAGGAAACTTGGTTCTCGATGTTTGAATCGATACAAGGGGCCAAGGAATCTATCTATTGGGAGGGGTATATTTTAAGTGATGACACTAGCCCTTATTTAAATTTTTTTGAGCTTTTAAAAAAGAAAGCAAAGGAGGGGATAAAAGTTTTTATGATTGTGGATGGATTTGGAAGTGCGTGGTTTCGTATGAATGGAAAACTTCTAAAAGAGATGAGGGAGCTTGGGATAGAGGTTTTGTTTTGGAACGATTGGTTTCATCGAATTCACAAGAAAATATTAATAGTGGATGAAGAGGTTGCTTTTATGGGAGGGGTTAATATCGTTAATAGCCACAAATTGTGGCAAGATTTGCATATTAGGATATCCGGAAGAAGAATTGTTAGAAGTATCCTCCGATCATTTTCAAATAGTTATTTTTATTCCGGAGGAAAAGATAAGCGCCTAATATCTCTCCGAAGAGAATGGAAGGCGATGAAAACGGAGATATGGCTTTTAGACCACTTTCCAAACGTCGGAAAATTTTTGTTAAAAAGATATTATATTGAAAAAATATCATTGGCAACAGAGCGTGTCACCATCGTTACTCCCTATTTTGCACCCAAAAAGTGGCTTATAGACCTACTCAAGAAAACAGCAGAAAGGAGTGTTCTGGTAGAGGTGCTTATTCCAAAATCAGGTGATATGTTTTTGGCAAAATTATCTAACAAAATCTTTGCAACAGACCTTTCGCGCTATGGAATAAGGTTTTACCTTATGAACCACATGAATCACGGAAAGGCATTGATTGTAGATGATAAGGTCGGGCTTATGGGATCAAATAATATAGATTCCCAGAGCTTTGATTTTAATATTGAAGCAAGTTTGTCGTTTGAAAGAAAAGACATGGTTCAAGAACTTCGTTCTATCGTGGCAGAATGGAAAAAAGATTCAGTTTTGTTTGAAAATAATAAAAATTCACGTCGTTGGTATTATCGACCCCTTGAAATAATTTTTGCTTTTCTTGCTCAAATAATAGGATAAAAACCCCAATTACTTGGGGTTTATTTTTTATTTTATTAGCGATACCTTCGTTCCTGCATCAGTATCTTTTATTTCAAATCCCATATCAATAATCTTTTTTCTTATTTCATCGGACTTTTTCCAGTCTTTATTGGATCTTGCTAACTCTCTTTCTTTGGAAAGGGCGATTACTTCTTCTGGTATATTAAATCCCTCTCCTTTTTTGGTTACTGCTTTTTCTATAAGAGAAAGTCCCAAGACTTCATCAAAGTTGGCAATCGTGTTTATTTTTATTTTATTGGGAACGGCTTTGTCTTTTATTATTTCCCACAATATAGAGAGTGCCTCCGGCAGAGCCATATCGTTATTTATGAGTTCCTTGAATTTGTTTACATATTCTATCGCGAGATAATTTTTATCTACAGTAAGGGGTTCTTCTAATATATCTGATATTTTTTGAATAATATTCTCATAAGACCTTGATGCTCCTTCCATGGCTTGCCAAGTGAAGTTGAGTGGCTGTCTATAGCTTGCGCTAAAAACAAAATATCTGAAAACAAGTGGGTCAAACCCTCTTTTTTCAAGATCCACTAATGTATAGGCGTTACCTAAAGATTTACCCATTCTTCCCCCGTTTACAAGCAAGAATGCTCCATGAACCCAATAATTTATAGTTTTGTGTCCAAACACTGCTTCGTTCTGGGCGATTTCGTTAGTGTGGTGTACGGGAAGGAGATCTACTCCTCCGGCATGTACATCAAAAGTCTCACCGAGGTATTTGGTGCTCATTGCTGAACATTCTATATGCCACCCAGGAAAACCAACTCCCCAAGGTGAATTCCATTCCATCTGTCTTTTTTTGTCTTTTGGAGAAAATTTCCACAAGGCAAAGTCAGTCTCGTTTCTTTTTTCCGGATTTTTCTCTACCCTTGCGCCTTCTCTGAGACCCTCTTTATCTAGTTGTGCGATTTCTCCATAATTTTTAGATTTACTTGTGTCAAAATATATCCCGTCACTTATTTTGTATGCGAATCCTAGCTCCTCAAGTTTTTTTACCATGGCAATTTGATCGGCTATATGGTCAGTAGCTCTGGCTGAAACATTTGGATCTAAAATATTTAATTTATGAGAATCTTTTAAATATTCTTCCGTAAAAAATTTTGCAATTTCCCAGGCCGTCTTTCCTGCGGCTTTAGCTCCTTTTTCCATTTTATCTTCCCCGGTGTCTCCGTCTCCGACAAGGTGTCCAACATCTGTAATGTTTTGTACATACAATACGCTTAAGTCGTTATATTTTAGTATACGTCTCAAAACATCTTCCATAATATAAGTACGGAAATTTCCTATGTGCGCATAATCATATACAGTCGGACCACAAGCATACATTTTTACGATACCTTCAGTTATTGGCTTGAAGATTTCCTTTTTTCGACTTAAAGAATTATGGAGCTTTATCATTATTTTTTTATAGCCATTTTTTAAATTTAAAGAATATGAGCATAAAAATAGCAATGACTGACATTATGAGCCATATTATCCAAAAATCAAATTGATGTCCCACTACAGGTATATTTTGAGCGTTAACTCCCATTATGTTTGCAATCAGAGAAACCGGTATGCTAATAAAAGTTAATATCGTTAGTGTTCTAACAATACTATTTGTTCTGGCTGAGAATAGTGAGTCGCTTGTTTGTCTAAGATCAAGGAGTATTTCTCGATTGCTTTCTAATATATTCCATACGCGCTCGTGACTACCTATAAGTGCATTCGTATAATAAGAAAACTCTTGTCCGAAAAATTCATGCGCAGATGATTCCAGTGAAACAAAAACTTCTTTGTGTGTTCTTATTGTGCGTCTAAAATCTATTAATTCTTTATTAACGCGGGAAAGACTTTCCAGTACTTTTTCTCCATCCCCGGTAAATATAGAGCTTTCTATGTCTTGTAGTTTACCCTCTATATAAAGAAGTTCTTCCTCTGTGTTTTTATATATTTCTTTCACTAAATAGAAAAATATTTGCCCACAATCATTGAGCTCAAATTTATTTAACATAGAGATTGTTTCGAAAGCCTTAGAGAAGCTTATTATCGGATCGGAAGACCCATAATGAGTTGTGATAAGAAAATTTTTTCCAATAACAAAATCTATTTCGATAGATTCTTTTTTGTCGCCATACCCATATTTAGGGAAGTGAAGTATTAAGTAAAGTAAATTATTGTAAACATCTACTTTTGGCTTATCACTAGGGTGTCTTAGCTCGCTTATCGTCTGTGGATTAATATCAAATTCTTTACCTAATTTTTCTAATTCTTGGGTGTGTGGGGATTCTAGGTCTATCCAGGTTAGACCATTGTGTTTTTTTATAGATATCATAAAAATTATTTTTTATTATATTTGCTTCTTAATTATAACATTGATACTGGGATCGTGTCATTGACCACTTCTGTACTTCTGGTAAAAATAGAGTTTGTTTTTGAGATACTTTTTATAATAAAAATAAAATATTTAATAACCAACTTGACTATGGTGGTGTGGCGTTTTCTAATCAATAGCTTGGAA
>DOAO01000005.1 GCA_003504275.1 Patescibacteria group bacterium | reverse complement strand
GTCATAAGTGTTTAGACATTACCCTTTTTATTTTACAAATCAACATTTATATGGTAGTTTTACCCTTAAATTAAAGCTGTTTTTTGAAAATTAAAAAATAAAAAGAGGGGTGATATTAAATGGCGACATTCTTAATAGGACTTTTCTTAATGTCTTCTTTATACCTCTTAGTTATTTGTCCGATAAAACAAGGTCTTAAAACGCAAATCCACAAAAAAGAAAGGGGCTTTAGTACAGAAACAATGTTCTTTGAAGAGATCGGCATTAGCGAAAGTGAAATAAAGAGCGTTCATAAATGCTCAGGAAACTTTTCTAATCAAATTGTTATCGTGAAATTTCACAACGGGATATCTGCAATTTTTAAACCCTCAGAAGGAGAGTGTGCGCATTTAAGAAAAAACATAAAAGGAGGGACATATTACCGAAGGGAACGAGCGGCCTATCTTGTTGATAAATTTTTAGGACTCAACATAGTACCACCTACCACAATAAGAGATATAGAAGGAAAAACAGGAAGCCTACAATTATTCATTGAAGAAGCTAAAGAAGGAATAAATCTTCGATTTGAACAACAAGAAACTGAAATATTTAAAGATCAGCTGTTAATAATGTGGGTACTTGATCTTCTAATCTCTAACTCAGACAGACACGTTTGCAACTGGCTTTTCTTGGGAAACAGAATATTTGCGATAGATAATGGTCTCTCTTTTACCGAAGAAAGAAATCTGCTTAATTCTAGTGAACAATACGATGAAGAACTGCCCGAATCCTTAATAGAAAAATTAGAAAAAAGAATCAATGATAAAATAGGTAAAAATATCCTGAAAGAATTACTAAAAAAACTCCTATCAGAAGAAGAAATATCAGCCTTTTTCTATAGATTAGATTACATAGGAAAACTGGCAATGGATTACAAAAGAATACCTTTTTGGGCAAGAGAAAATTGAACAAGATCAATAAAAGGAGGGAATAAATGATTGTTAAAAAAAATATTGAGCGATTTAAATCCTTTCACGGCCCCATCAATGAAATAGAATTTGAAGTTAACAAATGGCTTAAAACAAGGTGCGATGATGGCTTAATAAAAGTTTTCGACAGATACCAAAAAATTGAAAACGGTATTCTTACAGTTGGCCTTTTTTATCATTTGATTGAACGTGATGTTGTTCCTGATTCGCCCGAAACATTCACTGATAATTCACCAACACCCCCTCATTTGTTAAGGGATAACCCCCCACCGAATGACATATCATGTGAAGAAGAGGTTAGTTCCAATACGGGGGTCATTGTTGCATATTGCGCGATCGTCATCTTCAGTCTTGTGGTTATCGCGATAAACACATAAAAAAAAGGGGGGGGTAAATATGGATTTGTTTCTCGTAGTATTCTTCTTGGCTTTAGTGTTATTTATTTTGTTATTGGGTGGCTTACAAATAAAAGAGCTCAAAAAAACGGAGGAATTACTTGATAATACTTTCAAGACGATCATCTTAGACACAAACGTAACCGATCATCAATTTTGGATAATTTTTTTAGATACTCATTATAGGTATAACTGTGAAAAATTTTTCGAAATTATTAAAGAAAAAAGACCTGGAATATACGACAAAATAATTTCCATGCACAACGGAGATATGATTTAAAATCATTTACAAAAATTTAAAGACTCACATATTTTGTGAGTCTTTTTTATTTATAAAATATTCTTACAAATATTTAATTCACAAAAATATAAGAAAGGAAAGTGATAAAGAGTATTGTAATGACCTGAGTTGCGATACCAAAAAACATCCTATCTTCCATTCTCTCTGAATGCACGGCATCATGGATTTTTTTGAAAGTTATCAAAGGCTCTATCTTTATCTTTCCATACAAAAACTGCAAAATATCAGGAAAAATACCGCCCAAAATACCAATTAATATAAGTTCGGGATTTTCTCCATAAAATATAAAATAAGAAAGTAATACACCAAACAAAATATCTGATCCCACCTTCATAACATCAATGGCAAAATCCTTATTTAGTGAAATTTTTTCAGAATACTTAGGATCCGATATTTTAGAAAGTTTATATTCCCAATGAGGAATCGCGTCCGCCACGAAATGACTTAAAAAAGCGAGAGAGAAGGCCAAAATTGGGTTTACGGGAGCCAATCTAGCTGCAGCCACTCCAATAATCGAATGTGATGTTAATATCATTTTTAGATTATAGCAACCCCGAAAGGAAAATTCGAATTAATCTATTATATTTATTAAGCATTAACTAAAATAGGCAAAATTAATACGCAATAAGAATAAAAAGAGCGCTTTTTATATAAAGCGCTCTTTAATTTAAATAGAAGAAGGTGTCCTGCAGATCAATGATCTTATTTTTTTTAAAATAGCAATGGATTCTTTGTTTAAAATTCCCGGAACGATCATTTTTGCCATGTCGTCTTCCTTGCGAAGAAAAAGCACATCATCTATATGCATTTTTTCAAAACCAGCGCCTTCCCCAACCTCAATTCTGAGACTAGATATATCTTTATCGAAAACGTACATAAACATTCCCCTAAAGACCGGATCAAAAATGGTATTTCCCTTTCTGGTGGGAGATATCTTACCAAGAAAATACAAATTTTCCGGATTAACCAAAACTCCTGTTTCTTCAAATACTTCCCTCACAGCTGCTCTTGAATAACTTTCGCCGGAAGGAATATGTCCGCTCACAGTAGCATCAAGCATATTCGGATTGGTATCTTTCTTAGCTCCGCGAACTTGGAAAATTATCTCGCCAGATCTAGTTACGAACCAAACATGGACCGCTCTGCGAATTGGACCATCTTCCCTGAGATCATCACGGTAAATTTGCCCAACCACCCGATCCATTTCATCAACAACGTCAACTATTTCAAGCACGATTACACCTCCTTATTTTGCCCCACCAACGCCCCACAAAATTGGCGATGGTAAGTAGATTTTTAAAGTACCAAACCAGTCAACAATAAACTACCACTTAGAGGTTATTATGTAAATACTAGTGGATTATGTGTATTTATACATCCGCCACGATACCCTATATAAAGATGGGGTCGTTTTTTAATTAAAATTGACAATTTATGCGCTTAAATATAGGCTTATCTCAAAAGTTCATTGAAAAGGAGGGATAGGAATGAAAGATATATACAAATCCCAATCTTGGAAAAAAATAGACGTAGTCGTTCGGATTGATCTAATAACTGTAGTTGAAAAAATAAGAATAGGGGGAAAATTAGAAATACCGTTAAAATACATCCGAACAGGAAAAGAATGTGTACCTGTAGACAAAAAACAAAGAATACTTATACTGTCCTGTCTCAAAGAATTAAAATTAAAATTCAAAGAAATAGGAAACAGCCTTTATGTCTTTTGGGAACAATCCAATTTTGATAAATTGGAAAATGGTGAAATTAAGATTGGGGAATTTCTAGGATATCCAAATTGCTGTTCCGAGGCCTTCTATAAAAGATGCGAAAAGTTTTTAAAGAATAAAAGCCCTATCGGTCCCGCACAAATATTTTGGATAAAACAAAAAATGGCTGCGAAAGAGGGAAAATATAACGACGATTTAGATTTTTGGTTACATATACCCTGCGAATTAAATTGCAAAGAAACATTAGCGATGGTCTCTAAAATCAGAAAGGTGCTTGAAGAAAATGATCCGGAGGCTGCGGTTTTTTTTCAAGAATTACATAAAAAATATCGAACATAAAATATTAAAAGACCGGCAAATGCCGGTTTTATTTTTTAAAAAACAAAAGCCACTCAAATTAGAGTGGCAAATTTTAAAATTATTTTGAAAATAACAAACTAAAACCTCCATGTTTTTTTCAATATAATCCTCTTGCGATTCAAAGATATACTAGTCCCCTTGGGAAGAAGAGAGCGTTTTGAAATAAATTCAAAAAGAAGCAACCCGGTATCAATAGCTATTAATCTTTTGAAAATTTTTCTATTTCTATCGCTCGTAAAATTATCCGGATCCATATCTCCTCTATCACGACAGAGAGTAAGATAATAAATATTATTAAGAATATTTCTCAAAACAAATCCTTTGCGAAAATTACGCAAATGTTTATTCTTAAGATTCTTGGAATTAAGATAGTGAGATATTATTCCCTCAGATATCATTCCCGTCTTGGCAACCCCCTCAAGTTCATGTCGGTATTCGTTGTAATCATAATAAACTCGGTATGGCTGACCGTTCTTTGTAATTATTCCATAAGTACCAGGTTTCCCTTTATACTTCCACCTAAGTTCCAGAATTGGACCGTGCCACGATATACTGTCCTTGCCGGCAGCAAAGTGGTGAGCTGCTTCATGAAAAATACCTCCCGCCAATGCCCCCAGAAGCATATCTCTGATATCGTCTTGATTGGCCATAGCCACAGAAGAAGGAGAGAAAAGTACACAAGCCACGATAAGAACAAGAATGCAACCCAAAAACTTCATAGAAAAACCTCCTTTAAAGATACTCTTTATGTTGTCGTTGTTTCAAAAAACTGTTCAATTCCTCCTATTTATACGTTTATTAAGAAAAAAATCAAGGATTATTAAACGAATAGCTAGAATTTATATTATTATAAAAACCACGCAAAAACCCGATTTCGTGGGTTTTTCTTGGGTGACTAGCCGGAATCTCACATACTGGGAAACCCACGGTTTTCCCATTCCTTCCTCCACGGGGAAACTAGAGTTTCCCCGACCCCTTTCCTGTTCGAATCCGGCTAGTCACAAAATAAAAAGTTAGCCGCAAGGGCTAACTTTTTATTTTTTTTTGGGTGACTAGCCGGATTCGAACCGGCGATAACGGATCCACAGACCGTTGTGTTACCACTACACCATAGTCACCATATATCTACTTATAATCAAGCGATTCTTCTTTTATGCCAAATTTTTGGTTTAAAAGTCTGGCTAAAGCAAAAAGAAAGCTTGAGAGTCTATTTAAGTATATTTTTGACCTTTCGTCAACCAAAATACCGCAAAACACAATCATCTTTTTTTGCAAAGTGTTACAGAGATTATAACACTTCCAATATATATATTATAAATTTCTAATAAAAAACAGCCAACATATAAAATATTGGCTGTTGAATATAATTATAAAAAATACTGAGTGCCCAGTCTTCATTTAAGCCTTTATGGAAATTACCGAATTATCAAGAATACGAAGACAGTTTTTAGGCTCAAGAAGAATCTTGTCGGTGGCGATATCATTTTCATCTTTATTCCAAACCATGACGCGTTGACCATTCTTTTCGTAGAGAGGTAAGCGAGACTTAAGGGTTATATTTAAAACCTTTTTGTTGATGTCAACTGGATTTATAAAAGCCTTAACCTGATAAATGGCCGTTGAACAGATAAAATAAAGCTCATTATAAGCAACTCTTGAATACAGATCACTCGCCATATCAACACGAACTGCAGGATTAAGTTTACTGAAAATAAACCTCACCGAATAATAATTTCTCCTTATTCCGCAAGGAACCTTATCGTCAGATCTTTCCTGGGCGTGTGCATCAATCAGCTGATAACCGTTTTTTTTGAGATCCTTGAGAAACTCGACGAGCTGACACCTTTCTGTAGGAGTAACAATCATTGTTCCGGTAGGTTTTTTCGAATGATTTAAACGTTCTTCTTTTTCTTTCGGAGTCTCCGGGTCTTTGATAACTATCGCGCTTGGAACACTCTGAAGTCTGAAGTGTAATTCAACCTGACTAAAACTGTTCATAAGAACCCTCCTTTAATTTTTAGGTATTTTTTACAATATTTAAGTTTAAAAGAACTTGTTTGTTTTGTTTAGTTATAGCAAATAGCTACCTTTTGTCAAAAAACAATATGGTGGAAAAACTATAAGAAAAAGAAAGAGGACTCGAACATTACATGTTCAGTACCCCAATTGGATTTTTTATTTCGCTTCACTCATAAAAAATGCTCAATCGGGCTTCGAGTCCTCTCTCGTAAGCAATTTAAGATTGCTTACTCCGGGCACTATAAAAACCGCTTTCAGCGGCTTTATACTGTGCCCGGGAGAGGACTCGAACCTCCACGCTCGTAAGAGCTTATCCACCTCAAGGATAAATGTCTACCAATTTCAACACCCGGGCTTATTTATAACTTCTCGCCTATCATACCCAATATCTTTTCATTTTTCAAGCGTTTTCGAGACAAACAAATTACTTTATTAGAATAATATAACTTTTTTAATAAAATTACCGATTCTGCCTTTGCATATTTTAATTGATAAACAGAATGCTTTCCATCCTTAGTTATATGCCCATTTATTTCAGTCATTCTACAAATTTTATTCCTTAGCCAATCTATATGGTTCTTACTAGCGGAAGAGAAGATCGTATAAAACATAAAACTCGATTTCCACCTAGGGTCGAAATAAGAATATGAGCTCCCATCCCCATCATAAAGCCCACGAACAAAATCAAAAAAATATTTTTCCGGAACCTCAACCGCTTCCATTGTCTTTGATTTAAATGGTGTAATTCCAATATTAACCAAAAATTGATGAAAATTAGCATCTCTAAATTGAATTCTAAAAGAGAGATGACCTTCTCCGGAAACCTTCTTTCCAATTTTATTATCTATCCTTAAACATTTCTTAAAATTATTTATTTGTTCTAAATCTTTTGAGGTAAAATCTATATGACTACCATCCCTACCAAGACAACCATCTGAAGCCAAAAGTCCTATCACATAGGCAAAATTAGGCGACCACTCGCAAACAACTTTTTTAAATGGTTTTAGACCGGGCACAATTAAATTTTATCAAAAAAAGAAATTTTTCTCAAGTATGTAGCGTCTACTATTTCTCCCAACTAAAAAGATGGCCTGGGCCATCTTTTTAAAAATTATTCGGATTTCTTCTCGTCTGACTTTTCATCTATAGAAGCCTCCTCTCTAACAACCTCGCTTCTCATTTTCTTTCTAATCTCCTTAGATGCTTTCTCGTGAATATAGTAAAGTTTTGATCTTCTTACTGATCCTCTCTTTTTTATCTGAACTTTCTCGATACTTGGAGAATATAAAGGGAAAATTCTTTCAACCCCCACCCCACTAGCAATCTTCCTTACTGTAAATGTAGCTCCAGCCTCGGAACCATGCTTTCTGGCTATAATTAAACCCTCAAAATCCTGAGTTCTTACCTTATCTCCTTCTTTAATTTTAACAGAAACCCTGACTGTGTCGCCTGGTCTTCCATCGAATTTTTTCCTTTCCTCAAGGTTGACGGGTGAAATTTTAATGTTTCCCAAATTCATCCTAATAGAAATTATATAATAAACTTATTCTTACGACTTAAATATGCCTTCTTTGCTATTTATTCTTATATTTTCAACCAGAAATAAATTTCTAACAGGATAAATAGTAGTTGAAATCTATCACAACCTTCTTATTTTATCAAGTGCTGTCTCGAAATCCTTCGGCAATTGCGAAATAAAGGTCTTTTTCTCTCCACCAGGGAGAGTAATTTCCAGAGAGTATGCGTGGAGCGCCAAACGTCCCATCCAGGAAGGACATTTCATACTTTTTGCATAAATGATGTCGCAAACGATGGGTCTGCTTATTGATTTTAAGTGAACTCTTATTTGATGAGTCCTGCCTGTCTTTGGTCTAAGCTCCAAAAAAGTATAATCTCCCAACCTCTCTAATACCTTATAATAAGTAAGAGCCTCCCTCATCTCTCCTCTTGCATATCTTCCTGTATTCTTAGCCCTGAAATCTGTACCAGACCTACCAATAGGCTTATCTATTATTCCATTATCATCCTTAAACTTACCAAACGCTATCGCGCGATAAACTTTATGTATTTTTCTATCCTGAAACTGTCCCTTAAGAAGCTGAAAGACTCTCTCATTCTTTGCAACAACCATAACCCCACTCGTATCCTTATCTAAACGATGAACTATTCCCGGTCGAAGAATTTGTTTTCCATCTTCTAATATAAGTGGTTCTCCGACATTTTTTATTTCTTCGTAATTTTCCAAAATCCAATCGGAAACAGTGTATTCTTCCTTTCTGCCGTCGCCATGCACAGAAAGACCGCTGGGTTTATCAATAACCAGAATATCGTCATTTTCAAAAATTATCGGTATTTTTTGACCTTTTTTCATTATGCGAGAACTCTAAACTCATTTACCTACAACGTCAATCCCTGGCAAAGAACCATTTGCCAAAAAATCGAGCATTGCTCCTCCACCAGTAGAAACAAAACTAAACCTATCCTGTATATTAAGATCTTTTATGGATGCCAAAGTGTCTCCTCCGCCCACAATAGAGGTCGCATTTGATAGAGCTATCATCTTTGCAAGTCCTTTTGTGGCCTCCTCAAAACCACCTTCAAAAATTCCAAGCGGACCGTTCCACAATATAAATTTTGCTGATAAAATTTCTTTATCAATTTCATCAATGAATTCGGGTCCAGCATCTCCAATCATATCTTCTTTATCAATATTCTCTATCTTTTTTATACACTTATGTCCACCAGCCCCAACCACAACATCTTTTGGGATAATTATTTTTTTGTTTTTTAGTAATTCCTTAAGGTCCAGATTAACATTATCAGACAAGGAGTGACCAATTTCTAAACCTTCTTCTTTAAAAAAACTATTGGCCAGTGCTCCACCAATAAATATTTTATCTGCAATATTTAAAAATTTTTTAACTAAAGGTATTTTGGTCTCAAATTTTGCACCTCCTAAAATAAAAACGAAAGGATGTTTCGGGGAAAAAGCTTTGGATAAATTTTCCACCTCCTCTAAAAATAAAAAACCAAAGTAAGTTGGTAATATTTTAGGAACACCAACAACAGAAGCGTGTTTCCTGTGGGACACAGAAAAAGCTTCATTTACAAAAACATCCGCCATAGAAGCAAGTTTTTTTGCAAAAAACTCACTATTTTCCTTCTCGCCGGGATCCTTTCTTAAATTTTCCAGCAAGACAACATCACCATCTCCCATAGAGGATAGAGTTTTAAGAGGAAAACTATTTGTATGAATATCAACAAAAGGAACATCTAAATATTTGGCTACTGGTAAGAGGGTGTTATTTTCCCCTGATTCAATATGACTTATTATAATAACTATCGCTCCTTCTTTTTTGAGAAAATCGAGTGTTTTTTGAGACTTCTTAATTCTAAAGTCATCCCTAATAACTCCATTTTCTATGGGAACGTTGAGATCGAGGCGCAACAAAACTCTTTTACCTTTTAAATTTTCAATCTCTGTGATTGTTGGAAGTTTCATAATTGTAGATTTAACATCTTGTGTCATTCCGAGCTTTAAAAATTTCAAAGCTCGGAATAACAATTATTTTTTATATAGAAGATACAGAATTTATAATTCCCAAAAACTTTTTTGCATCTAAACTTGCGCGACCGATAAGCAAACCGTCAACTTCTCCCTCAGAAACTATTTGGGTGGCATTTTTTACATCCACAGAGCCACCATAAATGACTGTAGCCTTTAGACCAATCTCTCTTGATGATATTTCAGCCAAAACTTTTTTAATAAAGAGTGACATCTCTTTTATATCCTTCGGATCACAGCTTTTTTGTGCATTTTTTCCTATCGCCCATATCGGCTCATATGCAATTATCAAATCCTTAAAATAACTCTTATTTATTCCCAAAAGTGCCGATTTTATCTGTGTTTCAATAAACCTAAAATATTGACCTGTTTCATCACGCTCTGATTCGCCGACACACAAAATCACTTTTATCCCTTTCTTGAACGATAATTTAATCTTTTTGTTTATTGATTCATTTGTTTCTCCGAGCGCCCTTCTCTCTGAATGTCCGATTATCACATATTTTGCCCCGACAGTTTTAAACATAATAGGCGACACTTCCCCTGTAAAAGCCCCCTTCTCTTCATAAAAACAATCTTGAGCGCCTATCTTTATTCCATGTTTACCGGAAGACAAAATTTTTACCACATCTGATAGATAAACGGATGGTGGACACAAAACAATTTCATTTTTATCGGCAGCCTTTCCCTTTTTGATTGAAGAAACCAGTAAAATCGCCTCCTTAAGAGATGCCGGATTCATCTTCCAATTTCCTATAATTATTTTTTTAGCCATTACGGATTTATTTTACCACCTGCGAACCAAAGTAACAAAAAAAATTCAAACAAAAAAACTTGGACCCCTGCCTATCGCCTACCTGTCGGTAGGCAGGGCAGACAGGCCTGGGGTCCAAGTTTTTAAATCCTATATTCTTATTTAATTTCTTTCCAGGTAATAATCTGATACTGGTCTGTTGTTAAAGGGAAATCGGGAGGCGGAGCAAAAAGCAAATTGGCATCATAAATAATATTTATTATTTGATAACCAGTTCCATCTAAATAAGAAAAACCATAGTCCTCATTGGTACCAACCATTCCGTACAAGGTTATTGTATCTCTTACATGATACGGGGAACATCTATCTTTATTGTCTGATGGAGGACGGTAATAATACCTTCCAATTCTATCATTCTTCGCAATAAGCGCGGCATCTATTCTGAGAATATTTTCACTAACCAATCCGACAGTTATATTTCCCTGAGCAATGAGCCCTACGCTATCCCTACCGTCATAATTAGTATAACTCAAACTATTATTGACTGTAATATGAGTCTCTTGTCCCTTATTTTCCGGAAAATGACCACATGCAATTAATAGTCTGGCATTATCTACCTGACCATCAACCCAAATATCATCCTCGGCAAATATTAATCCATTTGAGGGAAAAGGATAATTACCTATGAAGCTTTCTGTCTTTATGCTCCACGTTCCCCAGTCAAACTGCCCTTGATTATCATTACAATTACTTGGAACGGGAACTAATGCTGTAACCATATATGCATCAAATGTTCCATCTGTTTTTAAAACAAAATGATATCCAGACTTGCCGGAATTACCAAAATATTTTCCAGAAGCTTGGGCTTGTGTTTTTATTTCAGAAAGATCATTTGTAAATTTCCCAAAATCTACAGCAGGAACAGGAAACTGTCTACCCGCTTCAAAAACATCAGTTCTAATAGGAACAGGCGAGGGAGGAGTGGGGTCCACAGGATCACGGTGTGTGTGAACAGCGAATTCATCTCCACCCGAATGGTCGGGGTCATTATAATCAGAAAGTGCGCTAGAAACAATATTATGAGCCAAACCATCAAATCTTATGCCCCCATTAGAATGTATTGGCCCAAAAACCTCTGTCCCCTCCCCAAATCTAATACTACTTTCTGTTATAATGGCAAAATTACCTAATGATGGCTTGGCCACCTCAACTTCTATAATTCTAGACGCATCAGGATCGGAATAAGTAACTCCAGTTGATCTTATCTTTACTTTTGTTGAGCCTTCTACTGGGGGTGTTATCTCTAAAGAAAAACTACCAATAATATTTCCATCCTTATCTTTAAAATCGTGAACATACGGTCCGGATGTCTCTGTGCCATCCTTATAATCGGTTGGATCAGAATCTAAGTGCCACCTATAATATTCTATTCCGGCTTCGGCAATTTGAAATGATAGCTCTCTATTATATTCTCTTCTACTTGCTCTCAGGTTACTGGCACCCCAAGTAGCAAGTGCGGATATCAATAAAGTGGAAAGACCGGCAAGTACTAGTATTTGTATCAATATCGCTCCTACTTTTTTATTTTTATTAATTCCCATATTCTTTAAAAAATATTATTCAAATTACGAATCGATACTTGACTTGAAATACTATACGGAGTTGTGGTTCCTCTATTTTTTATTAAAATTGGTATGTCAACCTTAACAAGCCTCACAAGCGAAAGGTCTACAGGAAAAGCAATGGCGCCATTTTCTCCATTATAATTAGTATCGTAATAAGTGAATATACTTGCACCAGGCACAATATTCCTTACTAATATGCTGATTTTTTCCGAATCCAAATCATACGACAAAGGAGATCCGGATGGATAAACTATGCCAACTTTTAAAAATTCGCCGTCTAAAAAGTACCTTAATCTTTCCATATTGTTGTCACTATTTATATCACTATAAAAAATAATGGAATTCTCTGTAGCCAATCCTATGGGATAACTTCCAACACTGGAGTAATTCATGGTGCGTAATTCTGATATTAATTTTCTTAAAACAATTCTCGCGTCTCCTTCTGCAGTAAGACTCCTTGTGAGATAATCACTATTAGAAAAAAGATTTTCCTGAAAATTACCAACGGCCAACCCTATAAACACCACGAAAGTAATTCCCAACAACAACTCAATGGTCGTGAATCCTATATTTTTATTTTTATTAAAAAATTTCATTATTTACTCTACGGACATTAAAATGACCTTCTCTTGCCATGGTTCAGAAACAGAAAATGGCTCTGCCAATACACTGTTGTAGCCATTTTTAGAAACATCCAACTCATAATCACCCAAAGATAATCCGTCAAAAAATACTTGTCCTGATGGTACGCAGTTTGAAGTAAAACCAAAAGAAATATTTGAAATATTAGGAGTTGAAGTTGAAGTATCTGTATGTAAGAAAACTTTATATCTTAAATATCTGTGACCATCATGAAAGGAACCCAGTGTTTCGCCTGAAGATGTAAAATATGTCACAGATGTTCCATCGGGGCCAACATAATTCCAGGTTGATTTATCATTATTTGTAGCTATTTGAAACTTAACACTGTTCGGACCGGAAGCTAACGGCTGGTCTACCGGTAACCAGTTTATATTATAAAAATTACCAGCCGATCCTGTATCAAAAGTAGACGACTCCAAATATCCGTCAATTTCGTACTCTCCTAAAACACTGTCAATAACAATATCCCCCGCAGGACTATCCACACTTATATTATATGATTCAAAATATTTTGTTTCATCGTACATATCAATCTGTCCATCCCCACCAGACCAATCACTCTGTACCTGAGAACCACGACCCGTTGTCAATGTTTTAGGTAAACCACCATTTCTTATTGTAACGTCTGCGCCAGAAACAGATAGACCCGTCCCGGAATCTTTTACAGAAACCAACAAGCCATTGGGGGCTTTTGGCTTAACTATCGCCTTAATATTCTGGGTTGTATTCGGCAATAAAGAGACAGGAGAAATTGGTAATGTTCCAGCCAAAAAGTGTGTGCTGGTTGAAGTATTGGGAATAAAAATAGAATAAGTATCCCACTCTAAATTTGAGATAGTCTTTAGTGCGTTTGGGTCTGTCGTGTGATTTATATCATACTTATAAATAGTCGGATTCGTTCCCAATATTTTAGATCCTCTCAAATTAAAACCAATATTAGGGGTAGAGGTGCATGTCTCTGTAACTGTAGAAATATTTAAAGAGCTTAATCTATCTATAGAAAAACTTATTTGTGTTATTTGATCTGAAGCAACAGTAGCATGGGGCTTTATAGGATTTGGGTTTGTGATTAAGCCAGGAGCATAAGTCCTCTCTGAAGAAAAACCGGCCTTAGAAACTGCTATTTGATAACTTTGGTTTGAGGGGACAACGTCAATCAACTGAAGAGTGCCTTGTATTCCTGTCGTATCGCTCAAACTAAGCTGAGGGTTAAATGTACTATTTATAACATTTATAGTCGCACCATCTACAGGCTGACCCAATGCATCAAAAACATTAATAGACAGAACACCGTTACTATAATCTGTCTCAACGTTTTTTGGGGCGATATTTGTAGTAAGAACTATTGGAGAAAAATTTTTACAGGTAATACAGATTACCTCAACATCTATAAGTTTGTAATCTGCCGGAGAAAGGTCGTTTGGAGTACCTCCTAATGTTCCATCAAAAACGTCATCAACATTTCTTACTGTTGTATTAATATTGAAAGTTGCACCGTCTTTTGTCACTGTTCTATCTGGCTCTAAAATACCGCTAGGAATACCTCCAACAAGCCCGACGTCCAAATATGGTAAATTTCTCACTATCTCAATCTGCTCGTTAGCGATAAGAGTCGCAGACATTTTGAGTCTTGAAGTTCTGGCAGAGTTAATAAGAACATAATATGCCTCTAAAACGCCACCAGTTACTACAACAAAAACGAAGATGCCGACAAGAACCTCTATTAGGGTGAATCCTTTTTTATTTATTTTCGTCTTAAAATTAATATTGAACATTGTTTGACACATAAACACTCAGTGCAAAAATCAAAAAACAAAATTTAAAGTAAAAATTAAAAAGTTAATATATGTAAAACTTTTTAATTTTAAATTGCAATTTTGCATTTTGATTTTTACATTTTGAACTTACTCCCAAAAAAGACAAAAAATAATATCAAAATATAAACTACCTAAACTATACCTTCCCACTTAACGCATATATCGGCTGGATCATTGAAATGGCAAAAAATCCGACACCTAGACCAATAAAAAGCATGAGTATAGGTTCAATAATTGTAGACATGTCTTTTGTAGTAGCATCTACCTCCCCCTCATAAAAAACCGCTACATTCATGAGCATCGCAGGAAGATTACCTGTCTCCTCACCTACCTCAGCCATTTCTCCTATTAATATTGGAAATAATTTTTCTTCTTCTTTAAAGAAACTCGAGACCGATTCTCCTTTCTGTATTTTTATTACAGCTTTCGAGAGTGCTTCTTTATAATAGTAATTCTGAAGAACATCAGTTGCTATTTCCAAAGATTTAATAATTGTCACCCCAGAAGAAACGAGAGAAGAAACGGTTCTTGCCATAGACGCGGAATTAACTTGTCTTACAATATTAGATATAACGGGAGTTCTCAGCAATAAATAATCAACGACCCTCTGCCCCTTCTTTGAATTAAAACCGTAATAAATTAAAGCAGAAATAAGAGAAACCAAAAAAAGTGCTCCTAAATAATGATTCGTCAAAAAATCGCTAGCAGATATAACAAACTTTGTAGAGGTAGGCAACTCCGCCCCAAACTCACTAAAACTTTTTGTTAAATTTGGAACAACATAAATAAGCATCAACACCCCAATTATTATCATTGCAAAAAAGATTATTATCGGATAGACCATTGCTCCAGCCACTTTTCTTCTTATTGCATACACCTTATCAAGTTGTTCGCTCACTATTCTTAAAGAATCAGGCAAATTACCCGATTCTTCGCCCGCAGAAACCATTGCCACGAATAAAGAAGAAAAAATTTTAGGAAATTTTACAGTCGCTTGGCTTAAGCTTCTTCCTGACTCAACGTCTTCTAAAATAGATTTGAGTACTTTTTTTAATTTCACATTCTCTGTCTGTTTATACAATACAGATAAAGACCTGGACAAAGAGAGACCCGCCTTCAACATAGAGCCTAAGTTTCGAGCAAACATTATCTTCTCATGAAGCTTTACCCTAACAAAAAGCTCATTAAAAAATTCAAAATTATATTTCTTTTTGACTTCAACTGGTTTTATAGAAATGGGAATAAAACCTTCCAATACCAACTCATGAGAAAGCTTAAAACGGTCAACCCCTTCTCTTATTCCCTTTATTATTTCTCCACTAGCCTTTTTGGCCTTGAATTCAAATTTCATATTTTTTTAAATAAATAGTGGAGAGCGCAAAAATAAGATGAACAGAAAAAGACAGTCCACTAAATAAATTATACCATTAAAAAAAAATATGAAGTAGAAAGTTATCAAGATGTGGTGTTGACTAAAACTTTTTTTAGAATAGTATAGAACCAGAATAAAAAAGTTATTTGAAAACTCGTCCGCCAAAATTTTTGAACATAATTGATACTGCCAATAAAATTATATTTTAAATAGTTAAAAATACATTTAATGGTCAAGGTTAGTTTGGTAAAAAATTTAGGAGGATAAAGGAGAGTGATGTTATGAAGAAATGCCCAAACTGCGGTGAATGGAAGTATCAACACAACGGTTTTCTTGGAAAATATGAATGCTATGGCTGCGGAAATGTCGAAACAAACCGTGAAAAAGAAAGAAGCATAGCAGAAGCTAAGGGTCTAGTCTGCATAGAAGAATTCAGTGCATTGCAGAACTTAGTAAAAAAATTAGAAAAGCAGATAGAGACCCTGCTAAAAGGAACAAAAAAGAAACCAAAAGGCAAAAGGGGGTAATTTATGTTTCAAACCATTATAGCAACTATTTACATAATAGGCCTCTTGATGGTATTTATCGGTGGTATGATAAGTTCTGCTTATCCGCCGTTAGAACTACCAAAAATAACACGGCCTGTGCGTGGTCTAGGCGAACCTTTCAAAGCCATTAAAGAATACTTTTTCGACAAAGGGGTAAACTTTGGAGAAAAAATGATGGTCTTAGGTGCATATATCTGTATGGTTACGCTACTTTCTTGTCTCATTCTGTATTTAACCGGAATAAGACCACTGTAAAAAGGAGGCCATAAGATGAATAAATCGGACAAACTTAAAAAAGTTATCTTTCTTAATCCCCTCGATATATCTAACTTTTACTTCAAATCATTACCAAAATTTGCTAAAGAAGTAATTGATATATTAAATGGAGTAGAAATGACAATCGGAGAAGCCGAAAAAATAACAACAGAAAAAATTAAGGCATTACAGATAGAAAAAGGGCTAAAAATAGAGTTTAATTTCTCTCTTGAATATAAAAACTTAATGCTGTATGTTAGCAAAAAAGGAGGTGGAAGTAGCGGTTGGCGTGTAATAGATTTCAAATTTGTTTAAATTAAAAAAACCAACAAACCACTCCAAAAATCCAAAAGCGGACAATATCTGTCCGCTTTTTATTTTTGAATTTTTAATTTAACTTCAAGCCTTATTAAAACCTCATTATTTAGAGGCAGAACGAGGAAAAAGACTGAGTTTACGACGAGATGTACTAGTAGTACTTTGAGGAGTAAACTCGGTCTTTTGACGAAGCTATGCACTAAATAAGGAGGTTTTATTCATTGGCGACGCGCAAGACTTCTTCTATGCTAGTAAGTCCCTGTGCCGCCTTATAAATACCGTCCTCAAAAAGCGTGAGCATTCCCTCCTTCCTAGCCTGTGTCTCTATTTCATCAGCTGTCGTATCTTTCACGATCAAATTTCTTATTGAAGGAGTGATCATAAGTACTTCGTGTATTGCAATTCTTCCCGCATATCCGGAAGGAAATTCCTCAGACTGTTTTGGTTTAGCAAAAGAAATTTTTTCCCATGTCGCATTTTTATCGACGAGACTCTCTTCTTTTAAAACCGTCATAACTTTATTCATATCAGCTTTTTTCTCAAGAACCTGCAATTCAGCAGGGCTCAAGAAATATTTTTCTGATGTACCCGCAAGTTTTCTGACAAGTCTCTGTGCAATAACTAAATTCAAAGTAGAAACGAGCAAGAATGGCTCCCCTCCCATATCCTTAAATCTAGGTATAGCTCCTGCGGCGGAATTGGTGTGAAGTGTAGATAAAACCAAGTGTCCCGTAAGAGCGACGTTTATTGCGAGTCCTGAAGTTTCCTTGTCTCTGATCTCTCCCACCATTATTACGTTTGGGTCTTGTCTTAGGAGTGCTCTAAGTCCGGAAGCAAAAGTAAGACCTATCTCAGGCTTTACTTGTGTCTGATTAACTCTCGGCATTTGATATTCGACAGGATCTTCTACGGTAGAAATATTTACTTCAGGTGTATTTAAAATATCAATAATTGTATATAGCGTCGTGGTCTTTCCAGAACCTGTCGGACCGGTAACAAGTATCATACCCGTTGTCTGCCTCATAGCATTGTGGACTCTCTCAAGTCCCTCTCCATGGAGACCGAGTGCCTCAAGAGTGAAACCTTTGTTACTTTCCGGCAATAAACGAATAACGATTTTCTCTCCAAAGGATGTCGGTAAAACAGAAACACGGAAAGAAACTTTTGATTCTGTACCCCCAAAAGACTCAACCTTAAACCTACCATCCTGAGGAAGTCTTTTTTCATCCAATCTTAAATTGGAAAGAATCTTTATTCTAGCCGTAATACCAGGAGCAACCTCGGGGGGAAGCGTCATAGCATCATGCAAAATACCGTCTATGCGATATCGAATCAAAAGACGGTCTTCAAACGGCTCCATATGTATGTCTGAAGCTTGTTGAGTATAAGCATGGGATAAAAGAGAATCAACTATTCTTATGATAGGAACATCTTCAGCCAATTTCTTAAGCTCCCCTGTATCCGGTTCGCCCTCATCACCTTCGCTGACGTAAGTTGCACCAACGGCCTTGGCTTCACTGCTTATTATGTCCCCAAACTCTGCCTTCAAACTTTTTTGATAATTAAGAAGAGCAGACCTCATAGATTCTTTATCTGTAAGCCTTGGTAAAATCTTAAGACCAACCCTCTTTTTAATAAATTCAATAGCACGAAGGTCGTTTGGGTCAAGCATAGCGACCTCAAGGTCTTTGACCGTCTTCTTAAAAGCGACAATATTATGTTTCCTGGCAATCGGCTCGGGAATTGCGGACAAAACCGAAAAATCTATCTTTTGATCTTTTAGATTAACAACGGGTATTCCTAATATGTGTCCTTTGATAAGATTGTAATCTTCTTCCGTAATTTTACCGCTGGATACCAAATAATCGCCGAGTTCTTCGCCCTTTTTTTGAGCTTCAATCTTTGCTATTTCTAATTCGCTATTAGACACCAAACCGGAATCCAATATAAAATCCTCTAGTACTTTTGATTCGATAAACATAATATAAAATTATATTATTATTATAACATATATTTGCTTCGCAAAAGTTGCAGAAATACACAGTTAACATTTAAGTAAAAACCAAAGGAAATAGGGCTTAAAATAAAAAATTACTACTTAGTTTGACTTAGGGGAAAAAGGTAGTAATATGTGTAGGTAAAATTATTATTCACCCGCCAAAATTTTTTTTAAAAATATTTGGTCAAAATATATAAGTAATTAGACACGATATCTTAACAGAGTGCCTGATCACAGAAATAATTTAGGAGGGTAAGGTTAATCTTTTCAAAATGAAAAAGATTTCAATTATATTAGCGATTGCGCTTCTAGCGCCCATCGCAATAGTTAAGGCAGAGACGACAGAAGGAGCAACAGTAACGGGGGCAGTGCAGAAACCTTTAATAATGAGGGCAGAAGACCGAGTTAATAAAGTAGAGGAAAGAGTTGAACAAAGAAAAGAAAATATCGACGCTAAAGTTAAAAAAATAGAAGAAAAAACTGAAGCTAAAAAAGCAAAAATAGATGAAAGAGCATCAAGCACAAAAGAAAGAATAGAAAACAAAGCTGAAAAAATTGAGAAAAAAATTGAAGTAAGAAAAGAGGCTAATAAGGTTAAGGCTCTTGAACTCGCAAAAAGAGCAGAGAGGAAAATAACAGCAGCAATAGGAAGAATAGAAATTCTCGCAAATAGAGTTACGGAGAGATTAAATATTCTTGCAGGAAAGGGCGTAGTAAAAGCTGAAACAAAGACACAAGTAGAATTGAAGTTGGCTGAAGCAATTAATTTTCTCACAGAAGCAAAAACATTCGCAGTTAGAATAACAGAAGAAGCCAATTCCTCAATAGCAAGTTCAACTCCAAAAGAGGCTTTCAAATCTACAAAAGAAGTTGCTAAGGAAGCAGAAAACAGAATAAAAGAAGCTCATGCTAAAGTTGTTGAAGCTGTAGCAATGATCAAGGCTTCTGCCGAAGAAAAAACAAAGAGCGCCACAACTACCCCGTAGTAGAATTTGGCAACGACCACAGTCTTATAAATTTTTGCCAAATTACACTACGGGGCTAGAGCTCAATAAAAAATTAACAAAAAAGATATTTAAATGAAAAAAAATTACAATAGAGGAAACACTGGACCACTTGTTGCTTCCATAATAATAGTTATCGTTCTTTTAGTAGGTGCCTTCTATGCTCTAAAAGAGAGACCTCTCAAGACAGAAACAAACGAACCTACAGTTGACGATATACAGCTTTTGGAAACGCAAAGCACATCTACAGAAATAACAGACATTGAAGCAGACCTCAATGCCACAAACTTAGATGACCTTGGATTGGATCTCGACTCTGCCGAAGCCGAACTATAATTTTCCAAATATAAAATCCCCACCACAAGGTGGGGATTTTTGTTAAAAAACTTGCTTCAACTCAAAATATATGATATTAAGAATAGTCCACAAGCATTATAAATATAACGTGGATGAACAATAAAAATGCAAGGAACAATCAAAAAATTGGAGAATTCGGAGATAGAAATAACAGGCGAAATTACTGCCGAAAAATTCGCTTCATATAGACAAAAAGCCGTTAAAACGCTTAGCGAAAACATTAATTTGGATGGTTTTAGAAAAGGACACATTCCTGAGGATGTTCTTATCAAAGAAGTTGGCGAAATGACAATTCTTGAAGAAATGGCCGAATCTGCTCTAAAAGACCTTTACCCAAAATTTATCATTGAGAATAAGGTAGAAGCTATCGGCAGACCAGAGATATCAATCACCAAGATTGCAAAGGATAATCCCCTTGAATTCAAAATAACAACGGCTGTAATGCCCATAATAAGCGAAACCGACCATAAAAATATTTCTAAGGCGGTTTGGGCTGAATTATCAAAAGAGAGTATGGATGTTTCCGATAAGGAAGTTGAGGATGTGATTATGGAGATAAGAAAGGCTAGAGCAAAGAAACCTGATGAGCATAAATGCGAAGATGAGAAATGTACAGAAAATCATGCCGATAAAAAGAAGGAGGACGCTCCCCTACCAGAACTTAACGATGAGTTCGTTAAATCAATTGGTAATTTCACAAACGTCGAAGATTTCAAAGAAAAAATAAAGAAAAATGTAGGAATAGAAAAAGAAAGTTCCAGAAAAGAAAAAGCTAGAGGAATGATATTGGACAAAATAATAGAAAAAACTAAATTTAATATTCCTGAAGTACTTATTAAAGGAGAGACAAATCAGATCATTCATGAGCTCAGAGGAAAGATAGAACAAATCGGACTTGATTTTGATGAATACTTAAAGCAAACCAAAAAGACAGAAGAAGATATTAGAAAGGAAGCAAAAGAACCAGCTGAAAAAAGAGTTAAATATAAGCTTATTTTGAAAGCTATTGCTAAGGAAGAGAATATTCAGGTTCCTCAGGAGGAAGTCATGAAAGAGGTTGAAAATCTTCTAAAATATTACGAAGGTGCAGACATGGATTCTGCAAAAATGTATGTTGAAGATACAATGATCAATGAGAAGGTTTTTGAATTATTGGAAAATAATAAATAAATTATGTTAATCCCAACAGTAATTGAAAAAACACACGCAGGAGAGAGGGCCTATGACATATATTCTCGTCTTCTCAAAGATAGAATTATTTTCCTCGCTGGACCGATAGATGACGACTTGGCGAACATAATCATAGCCCAGCTCCTCTTCCTTGAATCAGAAGATCCAAATAAAGATATCAGTTTGTATATAAATTCCCCAGGAGGATCTGTAACTTCAACCATGGCTATTTTAGACACGATGAATAACATCAAGCCTGATGTTGCCACTATCTGTGTCGGTCTCGCCGCTTCAGGTGCTGCCGTTGTTCTCTCCGCCGGAAAAAAGGGAAAGAGATTCACTCTTCCAAATTCTGAGGTAATGATTCACCAAGTTATGGGTGGTGCAGAAGGACAGGCTTCAGATATTGAGATATCCGCAAGACATATTCTCAGAATGAAAGAAAACCTTAATAAGATCCTTTCTAAAAATACAGGCAAACCAATAACTCAAATAGAGAAAGACACTGATAGAGATTATTTTATGACCTCCGAAGAGGCCAAAAAATATGGTCTTATAGACGAAATCCTAAAACCAAAAGGAAACGGAAAGTAAAATTTGCAAAAACTGCCTTAAAAGGGCGGTTTTTTGTTACTTTAAATCACCCTGGACTTTATCTCAAAAGAATGATAATGTCTAAAAGTACAATTATTAAACAAACCTAGAAAATTTCCCGCCGAAAATTGTATAAGCTATTATGTTTTACTCCAAAAAGAACAATTCCAAGATTTCTGATAGTAAAATGTTGATAATATCTCATTATCTAGATTTTGGGTTCTAAAATAGGAACTATAAGTATTTTCTAAGGGTGTAAACATAACTCTGTAAAACAGATACAGCTTATCTTTGTGGGCGGGAAACAGATAAATATGAGCTTAAAAGAGGTCGCACTTATATCTGGAGCTGTAGGAATACTAGGCATCGGAATAGGATATTTCCTAAGGTGGCTGGTTCTTCTTGCAAAAAAAGGCTCCATGGAGCTTACCATCAAGCAAACCTTGCTTGAGGCCAAAGCTAGTGCGCAAAAAATATTAGAAGAAGCAAAAAAGAATTCTGAGCAAATAGTTCGAGACGCCAAAGAAGAAGAAAAAAATAGACTTTTTGAGGCAAAAAAAACAGAGGAACGTCTTATTAAAAAAGACGAGCTTTTAGACAAAAGACAGGCAGATATAGATAAAGAAGTTGAAAACCTTAAGCTTAAGGTCTCGGAAATAAAAGACATCAGGAGTAAGGTTGAAGAAATTCAGATAAAATCCCAAGAGGAAATGGAGAGGATATCAAAACTCTCAGAAATAGAAGCCAAAGAGCAATTGTTTAGCGTAATTGAAAAAAAATATGAAGACGATTTTGTGGCCAGAATGCAAAAACTTGAGAGAGATGGTATTGAAAGATTAGATAAAAAAGCAAAAGATATTTTGGCTGTGTCTATCCAAAGACTCGCATCCTCTACTGCATCGGAAATGATGACGACCACTGTTCCTATTTCGTCTGACGACATAAAAGGAAAGATAATTGGAAAAGAAGGAAGAAATATCAGGGCATTTGAAAGAAGTGCCGGAGTTGAAGTAATTATAGACGATGCGCCAGGAACCATCACAATATCTAGCTTTGATCCAATAAGAAGACAGGTTGCTAAGATGGCATTGGAAAATCTCATATTAGACGGCAGAATACAACCGGCCAAAATAGAAGAAATGGTTGAAAAAGCAAGACAAGAAGTAAATAAAATAATAAAAGAAAAGGGAGATCAGGCTGTATACGAGACTGGTGTATTAAATCTTGATTCAAGAATAGTTGCTATCTTAGGACGACTTCATTTTAGAACTAGCTATGGGCAGAATGTTCTTCAACACTCAATAGAAATGTCACATATCGCGGGTATGTTAGCTCAAGAACTTGGCGCAGATGTTGCCATCGCTAAAGCAGGGGCTCTTCTACATGATATTGGAAAAGCTGTTGACCATGAAGTAGCCGGTACTCATGTTGAGATAGGAAAGAGAATCTTAGAAAAATTTGGTGCTGATCCAAGAATAATTAAAGCAATGCAGTCACACCATAATGAATACCCTTATGAAACGATAGAATCAGTCATAGTACAAACAGCAGATGCAATATCTGGAGGAAGACCTGGCGCAAGAAGAGATAGTGTTGAAAATTATCTAAAAAGACTTGGGGAGCTTGAGGCAATAGCTAATTCTTTTGACGGCGTAGAAAAGAGCTATGCTATTCAAGCCGGTAGAGAAATCAGGGTATTCGTTGTTCCAGAAAAGATTACTGATCTTGAAGCCAAAAAAATGGCCCAAGATATAGCCAGAAGAATCGAGCAGGACCTAAAATACCCCGGGGAAATAAAGGTAAATGTTATACGCGAGACTAGAGTCACCGAATACGCTAAATAATTTATAACTACCGTATTTGGCGCATAACTTTGTCGAAGACTCCACTTGCTCCTCGCAGTATGTGTTATACAGCTTCGTCGCAATGCTCGTCTTCTCCTCGTTCTGCTTTCAAATACGAAAGTTCTAAATATCAAGTAAATTAAAAATGGCACTCTGTGCCATTTTTAATTTACTATTTTCTAAAATTTTACTTTTTTGGTAAATCATTATGTAATTTTTTATATATTTCATACTCGTTGCCTAAAAGATGGCTTACTGTATAATTATATTCAAATGGTCGAAACATTTTAATTTATTCTTTTTATTTTTAAAATATGAACAAGCAAGGAATAGTTGAAGTTGTTCACGCCAAACTCGGCGGAACAAAAGTTGCAGCTGAAGAAATTGTCGATTTAATGTTTGATACTATCGTTAACAGTTTGAAAAAAGGTGACGACGTATCAGTCGCCGGTTTTGGTATCTTTGGGGTAAAGGCAAGAGCTGCTAGAACAGCTAGAAACCCAAGAACAGGTGAAACTGTCGCCGTTAAGGCCATGAAAGTTCCAAAGTTCAGAGCTGCAAAGGCTTTGAAGGAAGCTGTAAAATAACTTTCGCATTTAATAAAAAACGACCCTCTCAAGGGTCGTTTTTTATTACCCCGTAGAAAGTTAAACTTCTCACAAACATTTACCATATATGTAGCCGTAGGCACTTCCGAGAAATAGGGTAAAAAATATTTTGATAATCTATTCGAACTTTCGTACTGGGGTCAAATCCTCTCCCCTCTTGGGAGCTTTTTTTATTTTATTAAGAAAAAGAAAAACACCCGAGGGTTACTCAGGTGTTTGGGAAAATATAGTTTTAACAACTAACTTTAATATTCTGTAGTGTAACTATGCCTTGACTGCAGAGCGACGACGGAAAACGAACCAGCAGTTACCATCCCACTCTCTCGAGAGACTACCAGAGTTCGCATTGAGCCAAAGACCGCACAAATCACAGTCAACAAAGAAGATGTGTGGGTCTCCATTAGAACCGCAAATAGGATCCATGGCAATTATATAAGTCTTGCCACCATAATAAGCTTCGCGGAGACGAAGACAGTCCTCGGGTTTGCAAAGGCCAAAGCCTTTGTTGATAACAGCATCAATAATCTGATAAAGAACAGCTCTGTCTTTGCCTGTTAACTCTTTGACTGTAGCTGAGCAAAGATCAACGGTCGCTTCCTTAGTCTCGATGGAATCCTTGTAAGCCTTCTGGTTCATAAGGTCTTCAGCCAGTCTGACTATGTTTGTTTTTTTATCCTCAAGAACTCTTCTCATATCCCTGCTATCGCCCACCTTGATAGTGGCGAGGGTGGGATAGTCATCAGTAATTTTTGTAGACGGAAAAATTTTTTCAAGTTCTTCGGGAGTTTTAATTCCATTTTTCTCAAGGATCTCGATCATCTTAATCGCAACGTTAAAATCCATATACTGTTCCCTCCTTTAAAGTAAGTTGATTTAAAAACTATATCTATATCACAAAGAACTTTTTATCCGTTTGATTAAATCATACTGTCATCACTATGTCAAGTTACAAAAAATATCAGAAATATAAAAACACTCCAATATTTTTTGAAGTGTTTTTATAATAAAAAAATTATTTTACTCCATATTTTTTTCTAATGATCTTAAGTTCTTTTTCTTCCGCCTCCTCTTTCTTTTCCTTTCCCGACTCACCAATCTTTTTTAATTCTTCATCGGACAGAAGCGAAAATTCTTTCGCTTTATTTTCCAGATATTCTTCTGTGTTTAAGTTTGGGTCATCAAGTACTTCTTCGAGAAGAGCGTGTAACATGAAACCAATCTTTGGCCCCGGTGTAAGTCCTGTAACCTCCATTATTCTCTGTCCGTTGATCTTAAGCATTTGTACTGTAACGGGAGCTCTCATCGCCTCTTCTATCATGGATTCGTACTTACGGAGCCTATATGGAGTCTCTACCGGCCTTCCCATGCCGATCCTGTCACAAGCTCGCACACTCATAAGATCCCAAACATTTTCCTTACCGACGTTTCTCACGATTCTTCTAACTGCAGATAAAGTTATTTTATCTATGTCCGTGAAAAACATGTGATTTCTAATAAGCTTCAAAACCTTATCGGACGTTTCACTAGAATATCTCAAACGCTCCAATATTTTTTTGGCCATTCTTTCCCCTACCACATCGTGACCATAGAATGTGAAATCTTTTTTATCTTCATTCCAACCACGCGTTCTAGGTTTCCCGATGTCGTGAAACAATGCCGCCAGTCTTACTTCAAGAGACCATTTTCTCTCTCCTGCATGACCAAGCGCTCGAAGTCCGTGCTCCCACACTTCATAAATGTGATCGCTATTTTGTTTCACACCAATTCCCTCTTCAAGCTCTGGAACAATGTACCTGAGTAACCCAAATTTTTGGCACATAACAATTCCGATGACGGGATCATTTGACATTAAAATTTTAGAAAACTCATCTCTTATTCTTTCCTTTGAAATTTTTTCAAGAAGTTCTGCCTGTTTTATTATCGCCTCACTCGTTTCACTCGAAATCGTGAAACCGAGCGAAACTGAAAATCTTACCGCTCTCAACATTCGAAGTGCATCCTCTCCAAATCTATCGGACGCCGAACCGACTGTCCTTAAGACTTTGTCCGATAGATCTTTTTGTCCTTTATAAATGTCCTTTAGAATTCCTGAGGCTGGATCATACGCAATAGCATTCACAGTGAAGTCTCTCCTCTTCAAATCATCTTCTAAATTTTTGCTAAACGTTACAACGTCGGGATGTCTAAAATCAGAATACTCTGACTCAACTCTATATGGCGTAACCTCAACAACTCTCAACGCTTCTCTCTTACTCAAATATTCTATAGATTTTTTTTCCCCTCCCTCGCCCGCCAAAACTTCTTTTTTAGAAGTTTCGGAGGGTTCTACTTCTTTTGAGATATCTTCATTTACAACTCCAACCGTTCCATATTTATTTTCATAAAAAGTTTTTGGAAATAATTTTTGAATTTCTTCCGGTGTGGCATTCGTGGTTACGTCCCAATCTTTCGGCTCTCTCCCCATCAGAACATCTCGCACACAACCTCCAACGAGGTATGCCTCGAAACCACCCTTCTGTAAGGTTTCGGTTACTTGTGAAACTTCTTTTGGAACTATTAATTTCATAAATTATTTTTTGTATTAACCAAAACTCTATTGATTGTCATCCTCGTGAAAACGGGGATCCATTTTTATTATATTAGTATACTCTAATTATACATCACGTTTAAAAAAATATTCTCTCGCCGTCATTGCGAGTGAAACAAAGCAATCCAGGTTTTTATATCAAAAATAATCAAAACAAAAAAGTTTTTAAAGAGTCGAAGAATCGGTCACAGATATTTTGCTTCGCAAAATTCCACGACCCCGCCTCAGCTCCCCTTCTTGCAGAAGGAGCCCCGCTTCCGGCCTTCGATTCCCCATATCCGCTACAAAAATGAGTAATCTAAAAACTTAGCATTTTTTAGATTTATTTTTGTGCGGATATGGGTAGATCTCCCTCTACGAGGGCAGTATAGCTTTCCCATTTTTTCGGATTAAAAAATCCTCAAAAATAAGGGAGAAGCTTTTCGATTCCCCAACGTAAGCAAAGCAGTTTGCTTACTTATCCTCATTAAAAATATCTTCGATATTTTTATCTGTGCGGATATGGGGAATCGAACCCCAGCCCCGTGCTTGGCAAGCACGCGTTCTACCACTAAACTACATCCGCATATTATTAAAGTTTCTATTCTGGTTGATTATAGTATCTCCCCTACCAAAAATCAAGCAAAACTATCTGGAGAAGAGTTTTGTGCGATCTTTCATAAATTTACTCTTTATTATATTAAAATATAAAAATAATTCACTCAAACTTTCCAGTTATAACAAACCTCCTGTGGTAGTTAAAATAATGAGATATTGTTTTGCAAATATTTGTACAATGTACTATAGCTAAGTGACATGAAATCACTTGTACACCTTAAAAATAAAGCGAGACGATTGAGGACACTCGGTTATAGCTATAATGAGATAATTAATATAATCCCCGTTTCAAAAAGCTCCCTCTCGATTTGGCTAAGAAACCTACCTCTTACAAAAGAACAATATTCTTTTTTAGAAAAACAGTTGGAGAATAAACAAATTAGTGCGAGAATGCGTGCGGCTTTAACCAATCGAGAAAAAAGACGAATAAGGGACGAGCAAACACTCGCACGAGCGACATCGACATTTGCTCGTTATAAAAATGAACCGTTATTTATAGCCGGGGTCTTGTTGTATTGGGCAGAGGGCACAAAGAAAGACACTGTGTTTAGTTTTATAAATTCAGATCCAAGTATGGTAAAAATGATGCTTAAATGGATTAAAAAATACCTTGGAAAAACCGAAAACGATATGAGAATCAGACTTTTTATACATAAAATATATAGCCACGAGAATTGCGAAAATTATTGGTCTAAAATAATAAACATCCCCAAGGATAAATTTAAAAAAACTATATATAAGGCAAATGTCCACTTAGAGAAGAAAAACCCCAATTATAAAGGGTGTCTTAGAATTTGTGTCGGTGGAGTAGAAGAGTTAAGGAAGACGCTTTACTGGCAAAAATTAGCAGAAGAATATATACTGAGCAGGTCGTAAATATATAGTAATAAATACCTCCGTAGCTCAATCGGATAGAGCACCTGGCTTCGAACCAGGGGGTTGCGGGTTCAAATCCTGCCGGAGGTACAAATATGCCGAAGTGGTGAAACTGGTAGACACGCACGCTTCAGAGGCGTGTAGGAGCAATCCTGTGGGAGTTAAAATTCTCTGAGAGCGAAGCGAAAAATAAGCCAACTGCTTGGCTTATGTGAGAATTTTAAGGACGGAGCATGTTTCGAGTGAAACGAGGAACAGCGAGTCGGGGTCGCGGCCGAGCGGAGCGAGAGCTGTGACCAATTCTCCCCTATTTGATATATTAATATTATTGCCGAAGTGGTGAAACTGGTAGACACGCACGCTTCAGAGGCGTGTAGGAGCAATCCTGTGGGAGTTCAACTCTCCCCTTCGGCACAAATAAACGACCCCCACAAAGGGTCGTTTTAATTTATGTTCTACATGAAACAATCTATCTTTTATCTTTACTTAACAAAAAACCTTAGAAACCCTTGTTTCTAAATACAATAGCCAGTTTGATCGGCTCGAGTATTAAAGTCTCCCCTAATGCCTTGAAAGTATTTGTCCTATAGAAATTTCTATCGGACATATACATTTTATCTTATTTTATAAAGGACAACTATAGGACAAATACCCAAAACTGTGGATAAACCTGTGCATTGTGTGCATAAAGGACATTTTTGGCGTCCTTTATCTGTCCTATAGACCAGATTATGCTATTTAAAGCCCATTTTACGTTTCACGTGAAACATAATTATTGTGTTTCACCTGAAACAAATAACATTAACTATCGGAAATGTGCGATTTATACCCCACCCCCCCCTGATATCAGTAATACAATAATTTACCATAAAACAAAGCCTGGATTGCCACGCTTCGCTCGCAATGACGGGAAACATAGAGAATCAACCTTATTTTTCGACCTCCTAGTAGTGGGTAATGGGAATCGGTTCACGTGAAACATTATTTTACCTATATTTTGCTTAATATTTGATGTTTTTCTTAATTAAGCATACTATTCCTTGCATAACCAAATGGCCATACAACAAGAAGTAGGCAAACTAGGGGAGGATATTGCAGTAAAATACCTGAAAAATAAGGGTTATTCAATAATAGACAGAAATTATTGGAAAAAATGGGGAGAAATAGACATCGTAGCCGAAAAAGACGGTATTACACACTTTGTTGAAGTAAAAAGTGTTTCATATGTAACACCGGCAACGGGGGTTACATATAAAACACCAGCCTTTGATCCGCAAGATCATATGAATACCGAGAAGAAGCATCGGTTACATAAGGTAATAGAAACATATATGTACAGCAAGGATGTCAAAAGCGAATATCAAGTTGATTTAATGCTTGTTTATTTAGAACACGAAACAAAGACAGCGAAGGTAGATTTCATTGAAAACATTGAGCTTTAAGGATAATAAAGCCAAAAATTGCGTTTTTCAAAATATCTGATAATATAAGTGAGTTGAAAAATTAAATATAACGGAGTGTGGTGTAACGGTAGCATAAATGCTTTGGGAGCATTCAGTCCGGGTTCAAATCCCGGCACTCCGACGAGAACGAAGTGAACATCGTGTGCAAAACAGTCATCTTAAATGACTGTTTTAGGGATTTGAAGCCAGATTGAGCATTTTTTATAGCCTTTGGGGCGTATAAAAAATCCAATCTGGGGACTGATCGTGTAACGATCAAATCCCGGCTTAGTAACTCGTGACCTAATCCTGGCAGTTCCTATTCCCGTAGGGGAAAAATCCGGCACTCGTCGGAGTTTGAAAGGGTTCTCCCTTATTTACGAGGAGCTTTGCTCTGAATAAATGGGAAACCTATACTGTCGCCGTAGGCGAAAAATCCGGCACTCGGCGCCGCTTAAAAAAGCTTAGTAACTCGTGACCTAATTCCGGCACTCATCGGGATTTGAAAGGCCTCTCCCTTATTTTTTAACCCCAACTTTTTAGTTGGGGTTAAAAAATGGGAAAGCCATACTGTTCCCGTAGAGAAAAAATCCCTCATTGTTTCCCATGAAACATAAAATAATCATATCTATTAACCGTTTCCCATGAAACACCAGAAAACCACCCAAACTGGCTCTAAACAAACCCTATTCTCAAAATAGTGTTTAACGCTATTCGTGTAATTATCAAAATTAAAGATACTATGGACAGCCATGACTTTTTCATACTATTTTGATACAATTATGCAATAAAAAGGAACGCTTTTTAATTAAATTAAAAAATATGGAAATGGCACCATCCCCAAAAAACACCCCCTTTAGAGAACAATTGCAACCAAACCAACAAATTAAAAAAGAATTTGGTAAATTTTGGGAATTTGAAAATGACAAAACAAAGGTTGTAAAACAACAACCGCTTAAAGAATTTTCGGGTATTTTTGAAGGTATAAAAGACCCCATTGAAGCGGTGGGAAAATCCAAAAAATTATTTGGTGAGCTTAGCGATAAATATGGTGTAAAAATTCCAGCTGAATATATTGTGGGAAAAAATGACAAAGGAGTTGATGTTGTGTTCATTGTGACCGACAAAATAGAAGGAACTGATCCAACAAAGAAAAAAGTTGAGGGCGAAGAGAAAGAGAGGGAGATACTCGACTTAAAAAATCTATTTGATTCACTACTTTCATATCTGAAAGATAAAATTAAAGAAGACGACTACATAATGTGGGATATTGTTGATAATTCTCAATATATCTATGGCAAAAATGGAAGCGATGAAAATAACAAAATGTATTTGATAGACAATGATCTTAATTATGTTGGAAAAGCACAAGAAAGAGCAATTAACTACATAAGAAGTCTTACTGAATTCATCAAGAAATCAGAAAGAAATCTTGAAATCAAATTTATTGACCAAAGAGAGGTTATTGCCGACATAATGTCTAATATAGAGGGCCAGGCCAAAGAAAGTGACGCTTTTGAAATCAAGAAAATAAAGGAGTTCTTGGCTTCTTAACAAATTTGCAAAAAAAATAATTCTATGCTATCTTAACAGCATGCTAAAGAAAGAGAAAAAGGCCACAATAATCAAAAAGGCCAGAAAACACGAAACAGACACTGGATCATCCGAGGTTCAGATTGCTTTGTTGACTGAAAATATCAATAAATTAACAGGTCACCTCAAATCTAATAAGAAAGATTTTCATTCTAGAAGAGGCCTCCTTCAGATGGTTGCCGACAGAAGATCGCACATGAAATATCTAGAGAAAAATAACAAAGAAGGATTTGACGATCTCGTGGAAAAACTAAACTTGCGAAAAACAAGCAAGATAGACTAAGTAGAAAGTAAGCAGAAAAAGAAAAAATGGCCATCATCAAACAAAAAAGTCAAAGGGTTGGGGTCTTTATAGATACTCAAAACTTGTATCATAGTGCACGTAATCTATATGGAGCTAAAGTTAACTTTGGTGCCATTCTTTCTGATGCAGTAGCGGGAAGAAATCTCGTCAGAGCTATTGCTTATCTCATAACAACAGAAGGTGGGGAAGAGAGGGGGTTCTTTGAGGCACTTGAAAAACTCGGAATAGAAACAAAAACAAAAGACCTTCAGATATTCTTCGGGGGAGCAATGAAAGCAGACTGGGATGTCGGTATCGCTGTTGATGCTATTAAACTTGCACCTAAACTAGATGCGATAGTGTTGGTTTCAGGAGATGGAGACTACATTCCTCTTGTTGAATATTTGAAAGCCACAACACAGGTGGAGCTTGTTGCGTTCGGAAAAAGCTGTTCTTCAAAACTGAAAGAAGTGGTTGATGATTTTATAGACCTAGGAGCAGACCCAAAAAGATACTTGCTCGGTGGACAAAAAACAGGGGGACATAAGCGACAGGGAGGTACAAATCCAGAAACATCCGGTAAAAAATAGAAAAGTAAATTTATAAATTAATAATCAGAGTTTGGTCTTTAGATAAATAGCATTGAAACTTTCCCAAACAAGGGATTTCAATACTAAAATTTAAGGGTCAAATTCTAAATAAATAATATGCAAAGAAAAGAGTATTCTTTGGTTGTTGGTGGTAAAACAATTACCGCTGTTTTTTCTGACATGGTAGCTCAGGCAAACGGTTCGGTAATGATGAAGTGCGGAGAGACAAGTATTTTAGCCACAGCAGTAATGTCCGGTTCAACAAGAGACGGCATAGACTATTTGCCTCTTACTGTTGATTATGAAGAAAGATATTACGCAAGTGGAAGACTTCCTGGAGGACAATATATGAGAAGAGAAGGGAAGCCATCAGAGGAAGCTATTTTAACAGGAAGAATTGTAGACAGAACAATCAGGCCACTCTTCGACCAAAGTATCAGAAACGAAATTCAGGTTGTTGTAACGACACTATCTCTCGATGGAGAAAATGATCCTGATACAATTTCCGTTATTGGAGCATCTCTTGCTATCGCAACTTCAAACATTCCTTGGGGAGGACCAGTTGGCTCAATAAGAGTTGTTGTCAACAAAGACGGAACGCTCGGAATAAATTCCACACACGCGGAAAGAAAAGATGTTATTCTTGATAGTTACATCTGCGGACGAAACAATACAATAAACATGATAGAGACTGAGTCCAAAGAAGTCTCTGAAGATAAAATAAAGGAAGTGTTCGAACTCGCCATGTCCGAAATTACTAAGATAGAGGATTGGCAGAAAAAGTTAGTCGCTGAAATCGGAAAAGAAAAGAAGGCGATTGAGAAGAAAGTTCTTTCTACCGAAGAAATAGCTCTCTATGATACAGAAATCGGTTCAAGACTTGAAGCCGTCACATTTAGCGGTTCTGGTAGCAAACCAACACACGACCTCCTAAATGAATGGTTGAAAATGTATGCCGAAAAATTTGAAAAAGGGGACAAGAATTTAGCTGCCCACTATTTTGATAATAAAGTTAACGATATACTTCACGAACAGGCAATAAAAAACGACAGAAGACCAGACGGCAGAAAGATGGATGAGCTCAGAAAAATAGAAGCTTCTGTCGGTGGTATCTCAGACATAATTCACGGATGCGGACTTTTCTACAGAGGAGAGACTCATATGCTCTCGGTTCTTACTCTCGGAGGACCAAAGGACGCTCTTAAGGTAGACGGAGCTGAAGTAGAAGGGGAGAAATTCTTCATGCACCACTACAACTTCCCTCCATATTCATCAGGAGAGACAGGTAAAATAGGAAATACGAACAGAAGAATGATTGGACACGGCGCCCTAGCTGAAAAAGCTCTCAGAGCTACTCTTCCAAGCAGAGACGTCTTCCCTTACACAATAAGAATCGTTTCTGACACAATGTCTTCAAACGGATCTACTTCTCAGGCCGCTATCTGTGCTTCTTCACTCGCCCTTATGGACGGAGGAGTGCCTATCTCAAGACCAACAGCAGGTATCGCCATGGGTCTGATGATGGATTCAGAGGGTAAATACAAAGTTTTGACTGATATTCAAGGCCCAGAAGACCATTATGGAGATATGGATTTCAAGGTTGCCGGTACAAGAGTCGGAGTAGCTGCTATTCAATTGGATATAAAGATGGATGGTATACCTGTGAAAGTGCTTGTAGAGGCTATGGATCAGGCCAAAAAGGCCAGACTGGAGATTCTCGATGTTATAGAAAGCGCACTTCCAGCTCCAAGAGCTGACCTTGCGGTAAACGCTCCAAGAATTGCCAAAATAATGATCAATCCTGAAAAAATCGGTGGTCTTATTGGACCTGGAGGCAAAATGATACATCATATTCAGGATACAACTGGCGTAGAAATAAATGTTGAGCAAGACGGAACGGTCATAATAACAGGAAAGAAAGAAGGCACAGCCACCGCCAAGAAAATGGTTGAGGATATAACAAGAGAATTTAAGATAGGGGATACAATGATTGGTGAGGTTGTTAAACTAGCAGACTTCGGCGCCTTCGTGAAGATCGGTATGGATAAAGACGGACTTGTACACGTATCAGAAATTGCACCATTTAGAGTAGATAATGTTGCTGATTACTTGAAAGTCGGAATGAAGGTTCCTGTTATAGTAAAAGACAAAGAAGGAGACAGGATTAGCCTTTCTATCAAGAGAATCAAGCCGGATATGTTCAAGGCACCAGCTCCAGCAACACCAAGACCGCCAATGACGCCACCAGCGGCACCAACAGCTCCGAAGATATAAATATTATTAGAAAAACCACCTGCGAGGGTGGTTTTTTGATGATTAGATTATTATTTTACTTCTTTCCATTCCTCACCATTAAAAATATCCTTCTGATCTCCTCCGCAGGGGATGCCGTCTGTGTCATAATACACAACGTGAACCTCGGTTGTTAATGATGCAATATTGTTACCATATTCACCTTTTCTAATATATAAATATTCAACAGTACCGCCCATATTTGCAGGATCTTGATCCGGAATCGTAACCTCTATTAAATAAACACCATTTTCATCAGACAGTTCGCGCGATGGTTTAATATCACCTTCAATATATTTTCCAATAACCCCTAACACTTCTTCTTTTGAGGGAATGTGCTCGGCTTTATTTTCTATGTTTTCGACTTTCTTAATTTCTTCTACTTTTTCTACATTTGGGGTTGGCATTTTTTCCATGGGCTTATTGTAGCATGGGGGAGGGGGATAGAAAAACAGAGCTTTCGCTCTAAGTATGGGAGAATCGGTCACAGATATTTTGCTTCGCAATAACTCGCGCTCCTTACAGGAGCAGTACACCATTTTGGATATTTTTTTTCATTCCATTCATAAAATATCTCAAAAGGTCCTTCGGTTGGGTCCCACCCCAATCCTCAGCCCACCTCGTCTCCCTTGCTTTCAGCAAGAGTTACCGGTCGCCGAGATATAGGCGACACCTGTAGACGGACTGCGGCTTTCGATTCTCCCATCCCGCGACTTGCAGGAAAACAAAAACAGAGCTTTCGCTCTGTTGAAGGAGAGAATCGGTCCTTACAGGACCAGTACCCGTCGCGGATATATTGCTTCGCTACACTCGCAATCTACCTCGCGACAGCTTCGATTCTCCCATCCCGCTACTTGCAGTAAAACAAAAACAGAGCTTTCGCTCTGTTTTTGTCTGCAAGTGCGGGATGGGAGAATCGAACTCCCAACCTCGGTTTGGAAAACCGATATTATACCATTTAACCAATCCCGCGTTATTATAAATAGCGCATTCTCCTTATCGTCATTGCGAGGGCAAGGCGCCCTAGCCGAAGACCGTGGCAATCTAGCTATTTTTACAAAACATCCTGGATTCCCGTCTTCACGGGAATGACAAAAATGTACCCGACACTACTACTATATGAGCATCAAACTATCACAAATTTCGATATGTCGCAACACTTACACAGAGCAAGGCGATTGCTCACAAATAAATAAATTAATATTAAAAAATTACTCTATAAATCCATCATAATCCTTACACAACTGACACCTATCTTCACCATCTGCTCCCATACAAATATTACAGTCCATTTTTTCATTACAGCACTCTCCGGGATACTCAGCTTCGCTTTTACAAATTCCACAAACGTACATTTGTTTTAAAAAATATAATGCGATGCCTAATAATTAACTTTATATTCATAGTATACACAGAGAGAAGGGAATGGGTCAAACCCCGTAGTGAAATTTTGGCTTGATTATTTATATTATAAATAATCGTTAAAAATACTAGGTATTTTTTGAGCCAAAATTCTATTACGGGGTCAAACATCTAGTTTTCCACACCCCCACCACACAAAAGCGGTTGGGGTTGACTTTTTTTAATTAAAATGTATTATTGTTTTAGAAATATCGTCATTTGAAAAATAAATAACGGAGGTGCTTCTATGAAAATAGGTATCAAAAATAGCCTTCGGTGGAAAAAGTACAAGGAAGGACACGAAACTGGGTATGACAGAACTGTTATTATTCTTGCCGAAAAGATAGTTCAGCTTATCGACCAAGAGAATACATCGTTAAAATTTAGCGAAAGATTAAGCTGGTCATTAAAAGAAGCGACGAAGAAGTGTGGAATTAGAACAGAAAACAAACACTTAACCGACAGTATGATAAAACAGGCATTTTATATATTATCTGAATACACCAATCTGGGATGGGCTCTTGATAAATTTTATTTTAAAGATAAAACTCTTTATCACCACCACAAATCTAAACCAATTTGTACGCTCCACTCATAAAAAACAAAACCCCCACATTAGTGGGGGATTATTTTTTCACGAGTAAACTATATTTTTTATATCTTGAGAAACTCCTTAACTTTAGCCACTATTTCATTTGAGGTAAAATTCGATTTAACCATGAAATCTTTTGCACCAAGATCCTTCGCTCTTTTTATGTCTTCCATTCTGTCTAAGTTAGACAAAACCAAAACCGGAACGTTTGCAAAATTTGGATTCTTTTGTATTTCGGCAAGAATATCAAAACCATCAACATCTGGGAGCAAAAGATCAGAAAGAACTAAATCTGGTTTTATTGTTTTAACCATTTCTAGTGCGGTTTTTCCATCCATAGCCACATCTACTTTAATTTTTTGTTCGGACAATTTCTGGCTCAGCATTTCTCTGAGGAATCTGTCGTCTTCAATTAAAAAAACATTCTTGTCCATTTTATTATTTACCCTCCTAAATTTTCTTAATAATAAACTATTTTGAAAAATTACACATATAACGAACTACTCCATTATTTTGCTACTACGCGTTAGGAAAAATTTTGGCGGACAAGTTTAATTCTTATTTTCTTTAGGCTCTGTCTGCAAAAGAGGTAAAGACACTTCTATTGTCGTACCCTCTCCCTCCTTAGATTGTAACTTGATACTACCGTTATGTCTAGTAATAATATTTTTGGAAATATACATACCAAGCCCAGAACCTTCTTTATATAGGTCTTTGGCGTTTTTAGCACGGAAAAACTTGGTAAATATGTTTTTTTGTTCTTCTTCTGGAATACCAATTCCCGTATCTCTTACTGTAACGATAACCCTTCCCTCTTCAAGCTTAGTAGATATGTTTATGCTACCGCCGTTCTTCGTATATTTCATTGCATTATGCACGAGGTCGTGTATGGCTATATACATTTGCGAATTATCAAAAAAGAAAAGGGGAATGGGAACCGCCGAACTTGTAAATGTAAAATCTATACCCCTCTCCTTTGCGATCATAGTGTATTCTGAAACAATACTTTCAATCATCTTGTTTATATCATTTATTGAAAACCTAAATCTGGCTTCCTGTCGGCCAACGCTCACAGCTGCAAGTGTATCGTTTATCAAGTTATTAGCATTTGCAACAGTACTTTTACCCAAAGAAATCGCCTTATATTCATCGTCTGTATAAGATGGCACACCCTTCTCTATTAATTTCTCAAATATCCAACCAAGATTTGTGAGATATGCTCGAAGTTCATGTATAGTGGCTTGGCTAAAATCCTTTTCTTTAGAATCATTGGCGGAATTTTTGTTGTCTAAAAAAACTTTAGCAACAATAAAACCGATCGCCAAACCAGAAACAAGATAAATAATTTCTAACCACATATGTCTATATTATACGTTTTTTAAAAAAATAATACACAAAATTTTACACACCCGAATAACCAAACGAAAACACTATTTTAATCTCGCCCCTTATCGTGAAAATTTTTATGAACTTCCTTTAGTTGTTTGTCGGAAATATGAGTATATATCTGTGTCGTTGAGATATTGGCGTGACCAAGCATAACCTGCACGGACCTGATATCTGCACCATTTTGCAATAAATCAGTGGCAAAAGTATGCCTGAGAACATGAGGAGTAACTTTCTTAGAAATACCGGCCTTAATCGCATACTTTCTTATCATTCTCTCGATAGACCTTGAGGTTATACCCATAGAACTACTTATTTTTGAGGGGTCTTTGTCTAATCTTATAAATAAGGCATCGTCAGCATCACTTCTTTTGTCTAAATATCTACTTAATGAATCCTTGGCCCCCTTTGAGACGAAAACTACCCTTATTTTTCCACCTTTCCCTCTTATAGAAAACTCATCCTTTTTAAAATCAATACTATCCCTTGAAAGAGAGGTTAATTCAGACACACGAAGACCCGTAGAAAATAAAAGCTCCATAATGGCCTTGTCCCTTAAATCACAAAGATTGCTACCATTTGGAGCCTCTATAAGCCTCCTGAGCTCATCTTGGCTAATCAAATCAAGCTGCCTTTCGCTCGTTTTAGCCAATTCTATCTGATCGGGAGACAAAGAAGCGACTTTTCTTTTCATTAAATACTTTAAAAATACTCGAATGGCTATTAAGTGGTAATTTTGACTATTTTTCTTCATTCCGACACCTCTTTCTGTGCCAGGTCTTCTGTTTAACCACAACCTAAACTGTCTAAGAGACTCTTCTGTTATATCTTTTGCTGATTTTGCTTTAGTAAATTCTAAAAAACGACCCAAATAACGATTATAATTCTCCACGGTCTTTAAGCTTCTGCCTTTTTCTATTTCCAGATATTCTAAAAATTGTTTTCTTAGTTCAGATAGATTATCCATCTCATAATTATATCACGTCGCAAAATAACTTGCCCTATTTAATAAAATTTATGTTTTTAGATAAAAATATAAATCTTACCAAACAGGACAAAATATCTTTGTATATTCGTATGCTTTTATGTTAAAATTTAGTAGATAAGTCTAAATAAATTTATTTTTAATAAATATTAAACGAATGGACGACACTCAAAATACACAAGATCAAAATATCTCCCCGGAAGAGGTTCAAAAAAAGATGGAAGCTGTTTTGGCAATGGAAGGAGAAGAGGGTAGGGCCAGAAGAGAAAAAGAGGATAGGGAGAAAAAAGAATCTGAATTGATTTCTCAATTTGAATTAGAAAAAAAAGAACTCAATAAAAAAATATCGGAAATATCTAAATCAAAAGAAGAATTAGAACTTCACTGGTTAGACCTCTCTGATAAAAAAACGGAACTTCAAAAAATCCTAGATCCTATACTCATAGGGGAAACAAATGCGGAGAAGGATGTTCAGTCAAAAAATCAAGAAGAACACGCAACAGATGATCCAAAACAGAGACAAGAATTAGAAAAACAGAGACAGTCCCTGGAGGCGGAGCGAGAAAAATTGGAAAAAGAAAAATGGACGATAGAAGACAAGATGGCTGAAATAGAAAAAGAAATGGAAGAGAATAAAACAAAATACCAAGAGTTATTAAAAGAGGAATACTCAATAATAGACAAAATAAAGGAGATAGACAAAAGTATTGAGAGTATTCGTAAATAAATTCACCCTGTTAAGTAAAATTTTTATTTCTTAAAAAATAAAAATTTAAAATTGGCAGACAGTGGATAACAAGATCACTGTTTAAAAATTACAATTTACAGATTAGATAGTTAATTTATTATTAGCCAATTTTTACTAAACAGGGTAAATGTCAGATTTAAAAAACAACGATATCTCTCTCAAAAGATATGCTGCTAGAATTGCCATGGAGGGCGAGGCTGAAAGAGTACGAAGAGAAGCTGAAGAAAAAATAGCAAAAGATAAAGAATTGGTTGAAGAAACGGCTAAACAAAAAGAATTAGACAAAAAAGCTGCCGAAGAAAGGGCAATGAAAGACAAAAGAGAGGAAGAAGAGAGAGAGAAGAGAAGTGCAATTAAAGCCTCTACGGAGATAAAAAGCGAAATAGAAAAAATAAAATCTGTTGGAGCTCAAGTGGGATCCTTACGAACGCTAAAGAGAGATATGGATCAAATGATACTTGACCAAAGCATAAGTCTTGCAAGAATCGCGATGGAAGAGGATGCGAGAAAAAGAAAATCCTCAGACACCAGAGGGAGAGAGGGTATAAAAAACTGGGCAATGATAATTGCGAGTATCGTTTTTATAACTTTCGGTATTGGAGTAGGTGGGTACCTTTATTTTAACTACTACAGAGAACAAGCGACTGTTGAAAAACCGGCTGATTTAATTAAAAAAACAAAAGTTCCGATAGTAGTAGAAAGTCAAAAGGAGCTTTCGTTGAGCGGAATGTCTTCAGAAAAAACAATATCTGAAATAAAGAATTCCATTCTGGAATCAAGCGTAACAGCAGGAAGTATTCAAAAAATAATATTAACAAAAAGAACTCCTACAGATGAAGTTATTGAAATTACCTCTCAAGATTTCTTTTCAGCAATAAAATCTTCTATTTCATCAGAAACCATAAGATCCCTTAATAGCGAAATGCTTTTTGGAGTCTTAAATACCATAACAGGAGCCAAAAGCGGAATTATGGTGTTTATGACCGAATCTTACCAAAATTCCTTTGCTGGAATGTTAAAGTGGGAGAAAGGGTCAATGGTTAAAGACATCTATGAAATAATAAAATCTGTCCCGGCAAACGACTACCTAATAACCAAAAATTTTGAGGATTTGATCTTAAATAACCAAGACACAAGAGTCCTAAAAAATGAAAATGGAGAAATCGTTCTTGTTTATGGCTTTTTAAACGGCAGGGAGCTGATTATCGCCGGTAATACTAACGTTTTTAATGAGATTGTAAACAGGCTTATAAATTCTCCAAATAAATGATAAATAGTACACCTCCTATATGTCATTGCCTGCCTGCGCAGGTAGGCGAGGGCAAGGCGTGTGCCCAGTAGTAAGCTGTGCTCTACCACTTTGGGTCCCGAAGCAATCTATATAGACACAGTGATTAACGTTTGATAATATCTTAAATATATGAAAGACATAAACTATTTTAAAGCAAAGCTAGAAGAGGAAAAAAGAAAAATAGAGGAGGAATTATCCGAGACCAGCATTAAAAACCCTAAAAATAAAAACGATTGGGAGGCTGTTTTACCAACAGACGGAGACGAGAGGGAGCCAGACCCAAACGAAGCAGCTGACAACCTAGAAGACTATGAGGCTGCATTTTCGGTTACAGACGTACTTGAAGCCAGACTTCTTGATATAAATAACGCCTTAGATGCTATAAAAAACGGAACTTACGGTAAATGCAATGTCGGTGGAACTGTTCATGATATAGAAGAAGACAGGCTTGAAGCCAATCCTGCATCAATAACTTGCACAGAACACCTTAAATAGACCCAATTTACTTACCCAAAATCGTATCTATAAATAAAATAGGTACGATTTTTATTATTGACATTACCAGACAAACCGTTTTCTAATCAATAGCTTGGAAACACTTTGACTTTAAAAACTTTATTGGCGACTGCAAATTAATTCC
>DOAO01000011.1 GCA_003504275.1 Patescibacteria group bacterium | reverse complement strand
TAACAAAAAAGTGTGGATAACTTTACAGTAGAAAGAAGCCCACCATGAGACTTCCCTTTATAATTTTTATCTCTGTGTATTATATTTTAAAAAAGCAAAAACACCCTCTCCTTGAGGGTGTTTTAAATAAATATCTATTTTAAAAGAGAGTCTATCGTCGCCTTTATGGTCTCGTATGGCATTGCTCCGTCAATAGGTATTTTTTTGCCATCTTTGGTCATAACAATACTATATGGAGTCCCCTTTGCTCCGGCTGGAACTGCACCACTTTCATCATCCTTAACAGCGTTCTTCCCCTTCTCCCCATTCATACAATTTTCAAAAGCTATGGTGTCTAATCCTATCTCACTAGCAATCTTTGGTAACAAGGAAAGCTCTAAACCATCATTTGATTTTGTGTATGCAAATAATTTGTTCATGTATTCCCAGAATTTTATATTTCCGCCAACTATTGATGCGCACTCTGTCGCTTCTGCCTCCTTTCTTGCATTAGAGTGAAGCATATCAAGTGGCATCTGCCTGTATACCCAAGCAACTTTTCCGTCTGCCCTATACTTATCCATTATTTGTCCCATTGTTGTGTGAAATCTTTTACAAAAAGGACACTCTATATCCGTATATGTGATTATCATTACCTCAGCGTCTATTTTTCCAACAATGTGATCATTTTTATCAACAGGCCTTACAACTATCTCTTGAGCAACCGCCTCCCTAGCATTCGCTTCACCATCAATTTGTCCATTTATTATTTTTATACCACCAGTTGCATATATAGATGCCGAAATTAAAATACCGGAAATCACAATAGCAATAGGCATCCCTAAATCTTTATTATTTTCCATGTTGGCTAAAAAATTATTTAGTAATTGTTTCACCCTCCTAAATTTTTCACCGAACTGACTTTTATTATTAAAAAAAGAGAATGTCGTCTTAAGTTAAGATATACAAAAAAACAAATGAAGTCCGAAAATTCTGGCGGGTAAAGTAAATATACCAGTCTAGATAGATTATCGCAATAGGTTGACAAAATATGCCAATAAGGTATATAATTAGAGGTAGAGATTAATTGTTCCAGACCAAGTCCGCTATTTAGCGGACATTATTTTTACCCGAACAACAAATAACATTATAAATTAGTGGCTATTTTATTAAAAATTTAAGAGAATAAATTATGATAGATTTAAAAGCATTGAATTCAGCCCTCATTCAATTGGAAGAGGAAAAAGGAATTCCAAAAGACAAAGTTATTGAAGCCATAGAAATGGCTCTTGCCGCTGCGTACAAAAAAGACTATGGAAAGAAAAATCAGATAATAAGAGCCAAGTTTGACCTAGATACAGGAGCAACAGAATTCATACAGGTAAAAATGGCTGTCGATGATTCTATGTTAAAACCAAAACCAGAAATTGATGAGGAGGGAAATGTAATTTCTGTTCCCGAAGAACCAGAAGAAGAGGGAGCAGTTAAAAAGGTGTATTTCAACGAAGATCATCATATAATGATCAACGATGCCAAAAAAATAAAAAAAGGTATACAACCTGGCGAAGAAATAATATTCCCACTAGAAACCAAAGATGATTATGGGAGAATTGCCGCACAAACAGCTAAACAGGTCATTATTCAGAGAATTAGAGAAGCCGAAAAATCTTCAGTTGTACAAGACTTTGGGGCCAAACAGGGAGAAGTTATTACTGGAAAAGTACAGAGAGTTGAGGGGGGAAACGTTTTTGTGGATCTTGGAAGGGCAACAGGTATACTTCCAAAAGATGAGCAAGTTCCCGGCGAGAGATACAGACAAGGAGAGAGAATTCGCGCATATCTTTACTCTGTAGAAGATTCTCCAAGAGGAATTAATTTGAAATTAAGCAGATCCCATCCTTTGTTCATTACAAAACTATTTGAAATAGAAGCTCCTGAGGTTGCAAATGGTGTAGTTGAAATAAAAAGTATCGCAAGAGAAGCTGGTTCAAGATCAAAAATAGCGGTTTATTCCAATGAAACCAATGTTGATCCTGTCGGTTCATGCGTAGGACAAAGAGGAACAAGAGTATCTACTGTAATAAATGAACTGGGCGGAGAAAAAATAGACATTATTCCATGGTCTGAGGATTCTGAAACATTCATTACAAATGCACTCTCCCCTGCGAAAATATCTAGTATTAAGATAAACGAGGAAGACAAAACGGCTGTAGTAAAAGTTGACGATGAACAGTTTTCTTTGGCTATCGGCAAGGGAGGACAAAATGTAAGACTAGCTGCTAAATTAACAGGTTGGAAAATTGATATTAAATCATCTGGGGGCGCAAAAATAAGCGACACAGACGATAATATTGAAGATGTAGTAGTCGCCGACGACGAGGAAGGACTGTAATTATAAAATACTATAATCATAAAACCGCTCAAAAATAAATTTTGAGCGGTTTTATATTTAATGAAGTGGATGATATAATTTAACTATAAAAAATTATTCACCCTGTTTAGTAAATTTTTAAAATAAAGATTTTAAAAATTAAAATTTAATGACACTTTCTGTCGTTAACTGATATTATTAAACAAAGTGAGATTATAAATATAAAAAGTATCGGTTCTTATTAAATTTTTACTAAAACAGGGTTCACCCAGTTAAATATAATTTTTTAAATTAAAAAATTAAAATTGGCTAGGTGTATAAGGAAGAGGCAGTAAGATTAATAAGAAAATTATATTTTATGATAGGTATATTAATAGCCAATTTTATTTAATAGGGTAAATGATTAAAAATACCATCATCGCAATTTTAATTTCTATCGGACTCATGGCGGGAGCAGTAATGATTGCACCCGACATAAAAATATTTGCCTCAGACGTAGCGACGACAGGCGGAGGTGGGGCTGGACAAACACCAAAACAAACATCTGAAATACAAGGTCCTTGTCCGCCAAAACCTAAAAGCAAACCAATGACGGGTGGAAGTGGTTCCGGTCGTATCGATAAAGAAGATCTTCGCGCTCAACTAACAGAAAAGCTCAAAACATCTAAATTAAACGGATATGTTCCATCTGACGGAGCAAAATACGGCATTACCACAGGATCACCAGGAGAATGGGCTAATTATCTTACTGAATTAGCAAGAGAGGAATCGAGCTACAACAATAATACTGTTGGAGACGTTGGATTATTTGACGGTAATTCAAACGGACTCTTTCAGCTTTCTCCGAACGATGCTGTTAATTATAGACTAAACGGAGGGAAACGATTTACACAAGACCAATTGAGAGATGCCGATACAAACATGAGTGCGGCTATTAGCATCCACGAAGCCCTTGTAACAAAAACCAACTCGATTAAAAGGGGGGCTGGCCGATACTGGGGTCCAGTTCAAAGAGGATGGACTCCATATATTCCTTCCACTATTCCAGAAGCAACTGAGTATAATGGTAAACCCGGAACAGCGACGGTAGAAGGCGACGACGATCCATGCTGGTGCATAACAGATCCGCAAGAAAAAGCGGAATGTGAAAAAAAACAACCAACGCAAAAACCACCAACAGGGAGTTCTGTTTATACTGGAGCAAAAATAACCCCAAACTATGGTGGGAATACTCTATGGCAAACAAGTCCTCAATGTTATAAACACGTAGGCAATCCGAGCGGACCAAGGGTATATTATCTTACCCCAACATGTAATGCCGGTTACAAATGGGAGGGAGACAGTCTTGTGTACTATCCAGACTGCGGATATAAAAATAGTGTAGGGTGTAGTGAGTGGTTATCTAGAATTTCCGGTGTCGCTGGTTGTCTATGGGCTGTTTGTAAAGGGAATAATGCAATATGGGATCCACAAACCAAAAAATGCGGATGCGATGACGCCTCTCCAAATATACTTGCCCTTGAATCGACATCCAACCAAAAACACGGCACGGACGATAGTTTGATTGGAGAAGATGAGATTGAAGAGAGCCGACCAATTCCACAAGGAGAAAAAACCAATCTTGAAGCCATAGAGAGAGAAAGTGCAACAATAACGAAAGAAAATACTTCTGTTTTGATAGATAAAAGCGAAAAAACGATGATTGTTTATAAAGATGGCAAAGAAATATCAAGAACTGACATAAACGTTGGAATAAATGATCTAAGTGGTCAAAAAACTGGGGGTATACAAGGAGACAGAATAACACCAACAGGAACATTTACTATAACCAACGACAAGAGAAAAAATACAAGTAATATGGGCACTTCATTTATTGGTTTATCAGCAACTGACCAAAATGGAAATTATAGAGGTATCGCCGTCCACGGTGGAGACTTAAGGAATGGTGAATTAAGGGGAACTTATGGATGCATTAGAGTAACAAACCAAGACGCCGATATGTTTCATAAATTACCCGTTGGTACAAAAATAACAATTCAAAACTAACAAAAATCCCCGACATCATATCGGGGATTTTTATAATTATTTTTTATTATAAATCTACATTCCTTATTACTTCTCCAATCACATAGGTCATATCATCCCCCTCTGGGATTGCTCCATAGAAACGGACAGTATCTCCAACAACAAAACGCGAGAGACGTGTGTTATATCTTTTATTATTCATAACAACAGTATTTGCTCCTAATTTAACTGTGTAATCCTTACCTTCGACAGTTATGGTAGCGGTGGTAGGCAACTCTGTTCCGGAGAGTGATTTTAATTTTCCCTGATAATTTCTTGGATTAAAGACACTTAAATCTATATATATTTTTACCTTCTTCGTATCCATTGCATTATTAGCTCTGTTTAGAACACCCTCCACCTCAAGAACCCTGTCCCCTATTTTAATATCATAATAACCAAGCCTTCTTGTTCCTTTTTCTACAACAATAGATGAATTATTACCGAGGGTTATCGTCTCCCCACTGTCCGTCTTAAGTAAAAGTCCGGAATTATTCGGAGCTGAACCAATGATTGTTCCGGAAAACTTACCGGACTGCTTCTCATTAGAGAGATTTTTTATTGTCTTAGCGATTATAGTCAACGTGTCTGTTCCGTTCTCTAAAAAACCCTCCACATTTAATCTGTCGCCAACCTTCATTTCAGCAACAGTGATGGGCTCACCATATTTCTTAGTTACAGATGAAGCTTTTTCTGTCTTTATTGTTATTTTTATAGAAGATTCTTCCCAAAAGAGCCGTCCGTATATTGTATTTCCCGCAAACTGTATAATTTTAATGTTTTGGGATGAGATATTACCGCCACTGTCTATCTTTATCTCCGAATTTATTTTTTCCGGATTCATAAGTTGAGCAAAAGACGAAGTTGGCAATAAACAAAAAATGACTAAAACAAAATAAAATATTTTTTTCATAATAAATAAATAATTAAAAACTACCACTTAAGTATTATACATAATTAAAATAACAATAGAAAAGAGCTCAAAATAATGAGCTTAAAAAACACAGGGAAAACTTCCCTTATTGATATCTGACTAAGATTTCTGGCTTAGTTTTAAAATGAACAAATCTACTGGAACCGCAATTTTTTTTGAAAAATCTGAATTTGTTCAAATATTCTTCAATAAGTCTACTTTCGTTATTAACAATTACAGGATCTGGGTGTTCTGTTCTGTTTGCCGCATACGCCCAACCATGATTTCCCGTAACCAATATTTCCTCATCAATAATACAGAATTTTGGATATATCGGATTGGAATTATTTATATCATAAAAATGCATATTTATATTTTTAGAGTTAAATTCCAATATCGTTGGACTATTAACAGGGTGGTCATATATAACAACTTCTACAACCAAACCATCACCTGCTCTCTTTTTTATCAAGTCAGCAATCTCCATATCGCTAAAATAAGCGACAGCAAGACGAATAGAGTTCTTTGCACTCTCAATACCATTAATTAATGTTTTTCTGATTTTTAATTCGTGATTTTCTCCCATAAAATATATATTAAATATTGAAGGACAATACCAAATCCTTACCCGTAAGTCAATGGTGCAAATGGGCTTCATCTGCCTTATAAATCACTATCCAACAAAGATCAATCCCTCCTTTTCAATTCTTAAAATAATACTTATCAGATCTTGTTTATTTAAAGCAATACAACCATCCGTTGTAGAATAGTCGGGGTGCGCTATGTGCATAAATATTGCAGAACCAGCACCAGAAATTGGCGGGGAATCATTAAACCCAAGAACAACAACGATGTCGTATATCTCGTCGTTTCTCCACAAATTCTCCGAGTGTGATTTATGTGGTAATTTTACGAATTGGTTATATTTATCGTCACCAGGGGTGTCGCACCAGCCATCATCTTGAGATATTTCTCTAGTAGGAAAAACCGATTGTGGCTTCCCTACTCTATCTGCCCGATACAACACTTCTCTAATAGGAAAATGACCTCCTCCCCGGGCTCCGC
>DOAO01000010.1 GCA_003504275.1 Patescibacteria group bacterium | reverse complement strand
TGTCAAAAGAGGTTAGTTAAAACACTCGTTTACTTCTCAAGGTACCTCGTGTACATCTTGTCGTAAGCCTCGGCTTTTTCCTCGCTGGGGTCGATGGGATTTACATCGACACCTGTAGACGGCATCCGCGACTCTATAAGCCCCAAATGCGCTCGTTGTCATTACCGTGAAGACGGGAATCCCGTTCTAATTTAACAAAATAAAAAAGCGTTCCAATATACTGGAACGCTTTTGACTGATTTATACTGTCTTTATTACGGAGTCATAGGCCATTGTTCTGAAAGAGTTTGAAGTAAAAGATATTTGTATAAATTTTCTATATTGGGAGTCGGCTTGGTTATTATTCGATAGGATGCTCCAGTTTTTTGATTGTCAAAATCATATATAACTGCTTCCGGTATTCCATCAATTTTGGAATCAACAATAATACGTGCAATATTTATATTTTGATTGCCTGTTAAATTAACACCAAAATATAGGTCACTCGCTTTTTTTGATGATTTATCGATGAATATACCAACCCTCTTGACGGTTCCAGAAAGACCCTCATTCTTGCCGTCACTGTTAGCTTTGATTGGTTGTTTTGTCGGATATACTTCGTAATAGAAGTGTGATTTTTCTGTTCCGGCTACCATCATTCCACTGAGCACCTCGGCAACCTGTTTAAGATCCCCTTGGTTAATGTCTTTGAATTCTTTTCCAACGAATGAGAACGGCAGACATCCTGCGAAACATTCTACTGTAAAGCTGAGAAAGAAAACCACCAGGGCAACCATAAGGACTTTTTTCATACTAACTCCTCCTTTTTCCTTAGGAAAATTACATTTTGCCTTCGTTAATATTGAGTTGTTAAGTTACTGATTAGTGTGTAATACTACACAACTATTTGCCAATAGTCAAATTTTGAGAGTATTTTTTTGTGACGTGGCAATATTTCACTCTAAGGTGTTATAATATATTAGTGAAAAAAATATTTTCTAAAATTTACGATAATTTTGAACTCTTCGTTCTTAATGCATGGAGATTAGACAAAATGATTTGGAAAGAGGGTAAATATTATTTGACCGCTTATTTTTTTATTGTCCTTGTTAATGCCGCAGAACCGTTTTTAGGTTCAGGTGCTCTCGCTCTTCTTTTAAATCAACTCTCCGCAGTAAAGGTATCCGATACTACAAGTATTGGTGAATTTTATGTAGCTTTATTATTACTGATCCTGTCCATCGTTGTACCAGCGCTTTTGGCTGTATTTGATTCGTTTGTAAACATAATGATCTATTGGCTTGTTGAAAGAAAAATAGGTCTTATGACCATAAAGAAGAGCGCAGGGATAGATATTGCTGCACATGAAGATCCAAAATTTAAGGACTTATTTAATCGAATATCAGATAGTGGCTCTTGGTCTGCTTCTAATTTTGTTGGAGGTCAATTCGTCATTTCGGAAATGTTAATTAGGGTTGTTATAGCCTCCTCTGTACTTTTTTGGGCCGACTGGAAGATCTTTTTATTTATTTTTGTTGCAACGATACCAGAACTTATAATTGGGATGTATTATGGGGGAAGGGTCTGGAGCATAATAAATGCTAAGAGTGAAACAAAAAGGAGATTTTGGGATCTTCGCAGTTTTTTTATGAACCCATCCTCTTTGGTGGAACTTAATCTTTTTCAAAATTCAGAATATTTTTATCAGATGGTCAGGAAGATGTATGATGATTTCAAGAATGAGGAAAATAAGAATGAAGTTAGAAATTCTAAATATAGATTTATCGCTGTTTTTATTTCTCAAATAGCTCTTGCTGTTGCGATCGTTTCTTACGCGCTACAGGCTATCAATGGACTTATAGGTATTGGTACTTTAACATTCATTCTCTATTCAGCCGAAAACTTTAGAGGTTCACTTAGCCGATTCTTCTGGTTGTTGGGTCGCCACTATAAGGATTCTTTGTTCGTTAAAGATTTCTTCGATTTTATGGATATTAAATCTGTTGTAAAAAAACCGGAGAAGGGGATAATTTTAGACAAATCAGTCGCCCCTAAAATAGTTTTTGAAAATGTATCTTTTTCTTATCCGGGCACAGATATTATGGTACTAAAGAATTTTTCATTCACAATAAACCCGGGTGAGAAGATTGCCTTGGTTGGACTTAATGGTGCTGGTAAGACAACCTTCGTAAAACTTCTTTGTCGTTTTTATGATCCAACAGAGGGTAGGATTCTTATAAATGGACACGATCTTCGTGAAGTAGATATTGATAGTTGGTATCACATCATCGGTGCTGTATTTCAGGATTATTCTAGATATCACTTGACTGTTAAGGAGGCTATAGCTGTCGGACGAACAGGCAACAAGCCGAACATAGAGAAGGTAAAGGATGCCGCCAAAGCGGGTGAGGCGGATATTTTTATTGAGAAGTGGGAGAAAGCTTATGAGCAGACTCTAGGACGCGCATTCACTGAAGGTGTAGAGCCGTCTGTCGGACAGTGGCAAAAATTAGCATTAGCTAGAGTCTTTTATCGTGATCCTAAGGTTATGATTTTAGATGAGCCGACGTCAAGCATAGATGCATTGTCTGAATCCAGGATATTTGAAAAAATAGGCGAGGTTAATGACAACAGAAGCGTCGTTCTTATTTCTCATAGATTTTCTTCTGTTAGGAAGGCTCACAAAATCGTTGTTATAAAAGATGGAGAAAAGATAGAGGAAGGAATACATGAAGATCTCGTGTCTAAGAAGGGAGTTTACGCGGAACTGTATCAGCTCCAGGCCAAAAGCTACGAATAGTTAGAACCCGTGCTGTTGGTGCATAACTTCGTCAAAAGCCTCATTTACTCCTCAAAGTACTATTAGTACATATTGTCGTAAGCCCCAGCTTTTTCCTCGTTCTGCCTCCAACTTCACAGGTTCTAAACTGCATCATCATTGCGAGACGAGATGTCTTAGCTGAGGCATGGCCGTCTACAGGTGTCGACGTTAATCTCCGTCGACCAATCCGAAATTATCATAGACAAATACCACTTTTAGTGGTAGTTTTGTATCAACAATATTGGTCTTTGAAAAATTAAAATTCAATCAGAAAGGAGGAATTTCTATGACTATTTATGGATATCTTTTGCTTTTTGGTGGCTACTTCGTTGCTTTAATCTGCCTCTTAATTTCCTGGATTATTCTCGGAATAATGGCAGCTATTCTAAAAAATATAGCTTCAAAAATTTTCAAGGGTATTTATCCTATTGATATTTTTGAGACTGAAGAGAATCTGCGAATAGGTCCTATCGCGCTTATTATTGTCGTGGTGGATATTATTCTCCATATTTATTTTCTCATTTTTGGAGAAGGTCTTGCTTGGACTGTTCGTAAATACTTAAGAAAGATCTCAGAAGATCGTTAAAATATTTTTTAAGAAATAAAAAAGGAGTGAGGTAAAATGAGTGACGCTCTTAGTGATATTTCAAGAGATCAAAGAAGAGGTAACGGCTATTGCAAGTTTTTTAATCTTCTCGCTGATTATCTAATAAAAAAGGATAATGATGATGGGTTATTAAAAAAGTTAATAAAAGTAGCCAAAGACACCGATGATATATCCGGGCGTGGATATTTTAGCGGTCCGTCTAGTCTTGCGAATGGATTGGAAGATAAGATAAAGCTTCTCAAAAATGGCGACAAGAATGAATGGGCTAAACTTTTAGCCAGGGTTGCTCCTAATGATCCGGACTGTTTTCAAAGACTCAAAAAAATATCTCCATTCTCCGAAGGACTTTTCATTATGGTGGATTATGGCTGTGGATTTGTTAATTTTGGAGGAGAATTGAAGGAATTTCTTAACGCGCTCATCGACAGAGAAGGTTTGAAAACATATGATGCCGATAAATATGCGGTCATTATACCAAAACCAGAATCCAGCGAAGTTATCTGGTTAAATTGTGGTAGGAGTGAAGTTGACGGTCCCAGAAAAGTAAAATAAAAAAGGAGGAGTAATCATGAATGATATTAAGAGTTTATGTGAGGCATCTAATATCGATAATAAGGAAATAGCAAAGGAACAGTCTATCGACATTAAGCAGTTTTGGAATAAATTTTTTAAACGGTTTCAGATTATGAAAGCGGAGGGAGGTGTAAAAAAGTTTTTTGACTAAAAAGAGAGAGGCGCGGATTGGTGTTAGTCCTACACGTAGGACATAAAATAAAAAAATATAAAAGATGGTTAAGTTAAGATGAATTTATTCAAGGAGGGGAAATATAATTTTCTCCTCTTTTTTATTTAATCATTTTTTTGTATTTTACCCATACATAAATAACTTAGCGGTCGCTAGATTATTTATGTATCTGCTCACACTTCCTATAAAATTATTAAAAGTCTAGGTTTTTTGTCATTCCGACCTTGTGGAGGTCGACGGGATTAACGTCGACATCTGTAGACGAGAATCGCTTAAAATCTTAAAGACCACTAACTCTAAGGGTTCCCTCGATAAAAACTCGGGATGACAGATATGGGTGTGAGCAATTACTTATTTGTGTATATACAGATATAGATTTTTGTGGTAGTTTTGTATCAATAAACGAGTACTTTGAAAATATTAAAGTTGGCTAAATAAAAGTAAAAGGAGGGGTAGTTATGGAGAAAGAGGGAAATTATCTCGCTGTTGTTAACTTTATTACTGAAGTTGATAAAAAAGGTGTAAAAAAGAGGGTGAATAATATAAACAGGGTTATAATTAACGCCGACAACGACAAGGACGCCTTAATAAGGGCCCAAAAATATGTTTCCGCGGAGAAAAAAGGAGTACAGAGACCGCGCGATTACAATCCTCACCCTAATCAATACTACAGTCGACTTATTAACGTAAAACTTATCGACCTGGTTTGTGTTGAAGAAAGAAAGATACCCATAAGGGAATCTCGCAATAAGGGTAATTCCAAAAAAAATCTCCCGAGTGGCTTAAGAAATTGTTAAGGAAAATTCCCAAAAAAGACAGAGATGCGGACTGGGATTGGCCATGTGGAATGGGTTCGGAGGACGTAAAATAAAAAAAGGAGGGATTCTATGATCAATTACCTGATACTAACCGTCGGTTATTTCTCTATATTTTTGACTTTTCTCATCTTTTGGATAGCACTCGGAGTGTTTGCAGCTATGTTGAAGAATTTAGCCTCAAAATACTTCAGATGTATCAATTCGTTGTGCTCGTGTGGTTGTGATTTAATGGGATATTTGAGACAGGGTCCTATTTCTCTCATAGCGGTTTTGGTTGAGATATTTTTAGGAACGATCATTATTATTTCCAAAAAAAATATTCCGGGGACCATTGGTCGTTTTGTTAATAAGGTTCCTCACCAAGAAAAGGGATTCTTTTATCGTAACAATCGCGACACTTGGTTTTGGTAAAGTTGATATTTGAAGGGTCAAAAATATACGGGAGAAAATTGTAAAATAACGAGGTAAGGAAATGGAGGGTTTATGAATCCTATAACTATTGGATTTATATTATTGTTTGGCGTGTTGGTGTTTTGCGCGATCGTTTGCTCGATTGTCTCTGCAATGATATTGACAGAATGCCGTTCTAGCGGATACCAGCCGAATGGTGTTAGCGGTAAGCCGTGTGCTCCGAAAGGATACAGCGGAAGAGTTGAAGGTGCTAAATTAGTTGACATAGAATATCCCAATTCAAAAAGACCGCCTGACCCTAAGCCTTTAGGAAAAAGGATTATAACTGAGGGCAAAATGATTAAGGGTGGAATAAACAGACAAGAGCCGACGGAGAGGCCGAATAGTACTCCCCCTGGTGTGAAAGGGTTAAGAAAATAAGAAGTTATCAAAAGCGACAATACCAATTGTCGCTTTTTCTTTTTTGGGTGTCATTGCGAGTCGAAGCGTCTTAGCTGAGACGTGGCAATCCAGAAAGTAAGTAAGATTTTATTCAATAAAAAATTAATTTTTGTTAATAAAAAGCTAATAAATAATTTACAAAATAGGTATAATTTAAAAAATAACTCAAATTTTACTAAGCGGGGTGAATCTGTTACTATAAATACTTATGACACAGAATAAAGGCAAACAAATAGCGCTTACAGGAGACCGTCCCACAGGAAGGCTTCATTTGGGGCACTATGTTGGATCTCTTAAGAATAGAGTAAAAATGCAGGATGAATTTAAACAATTCGTTATGGTGGCGGATGTTCAAGCTCTCACAGACAACGCTGATAATCCAGACAAGGTTAGAAATAATGTTCTTGAAGTTGCACTGGATAATCTCGCAGTAGGTGTAGATCCAGCCAAGACCACATTCTTTATACAATCAATGGTTCCGGAAATTGCCGAGCTTACAATATTTTTTCTAAATCTTGTAACAGTCGCAAGGCTTGAGAGAAATCCCACTGTAAAGAATGAGATGCGACAGAAAGGTTTCGAGGGAAATGTTCCTGCTGGTTTTCTTGCCTATCCTGTCAGTCAGGCAGCAGATATTCTCACTTTTAAGGCAACACATGTTCCTGTCGGCGATGATCAGCTTCCTGTCCTTGAACAGGCGAATGAGATCGCCCACAAATTCAATTCGCTTTATGGAGATACTTTTGAAAAAATAGAGCCAATAATGTCCCACGCACCTAGACTTGTCGGAATAGATGGAGACGCAAAAATGAGCAAGTCTCTAAATAACGCAATTTTTCTTTCAGACGACACAGAAACTATAAAGAAAAAAGTTATGCAAATGTATACGGACCCTAAACATATTCATGTTGGTGATCCCGGAGAAGTGGAAGGGAATGTCGTGTTTGAATATCTTACAATATTTGATCCAAAACAAGATGAGATAAATGATCTAAAGGAACAGTACAGAAAAGGAGGTCTCGGAGATACAGTGATAAAGAATAGGCTCATAGATGTTTTGGAAAACATAATCGCACCAATAAGAGAAAAAAGAGAGTATTTGTCTGCTAAACCAGATTATGTGATGAATATATTGCTTGAGGGTACAAAGGAAGCAAGAAAAGTTGCAACAGAGACAATGAATGAAGTGAAGAAGGCAATGAAAATTAATTATTAATTAATTTTCATCTGGTTATAAAGTAAAAAGTTTAAAGTTATAAGGTTCACAAAAATAAACTTTTTCAACTAGATTTAAAAAACTTTTTTAATTTAAACTTTATAACATTATAACTTTATAACTTGATAACTAACCCATGAAAAGAATTTTAATTAAAGAACTTAAAGATCATATCGGAGAAGAAGTTACTATTTCCGGTTGGGTAGATGTAAGACGCGACATGGGTAAGCTTATTTTCATTGACCTCAGAGACGAATCTCTCTCAAAGGTTCAGTCTGTAATTTTACCAAACCAAAAAGAAGCTGGAGCTGTCGCACAGGCTATTCGAAACGAATGGGTAATAGAAATTGGTGGGCAAGTTAACAAGAGACCTGAAAAGATGATTAAGAGCGAAGTGGAGAACGGCGATATTGAGGTAGAGGTCAAATCTGTAAAGATATTAAACGAAGCCAATACACCTCCTTTTGATGTAACAACAGACGGAAAAGACCTTAATGAAGAAATAAGACTTAAATATAAGTATCTAGATTTAAGGAGGGATAGAATGCAGAAGAATATAAGATTTCGACATGAACTTATTTCTTTCGTTAGAAATTATTTAAGTTCTAGAGATTTTTTTGAAATAGAGACGCCAATACTGACCAAATCAACTCCAGAGGGGGCGAGAGATTACGTAGTTCCTTCTAGATTATATAATGGTAAATTTTACGCATTACCTCAGTCTCCCCAGCAATATAAGCAACTATTAATGAGTGCCGGTTTCGGTAAGTATTTTCAGATAGCGAGATGTTTTCGAGATGAAGACACTAGAGGAGATAGACAGCCTGAATTCACACAGATGGATCTTGAGATGTCTTTTGTTGAACAGGAAGATGTAATGTCTTTGATTGAAACGCTTCTCATCGAAACTGTTAAAAAAGTTTCTCCTGATAAAAAATTCCAGCAAGTTCCGTTTCCTAGAATAAAATATGTCGATGCAATGTCCAAATACGGAACAGACCGACCGGATATAAGAGAAAATAAAGAAGACAAAGACACTCTCGCTTTTTGCTGGATTGTTGATTTTCCCTTTTTTGAAAAGGATAAAAATGGCGGTTGGACGTTTACTCACAATCCATTTTCTAAGCCAAAGCCGGAGCATATGGATATGCTTATGGGCAAAGAAAATATCGGCGAAATTTTGACCACACAATACGACATAGTCCTTAACGGTTTTGAAATTGGCGGTGGAAGCATAAGAAACCATAACTCCAAAGCACTAATGAAGGTTTTTGAAATAATGGGTTACGAGGAGGCAAGAGTAAGGGAAAATTTTGGACATATGCTTACTGCGCTTGAATCTGGAACACCACCACATGGCGGTATCGCATGGGGACTTGATAGATTAATAATGCTTCTTCGAAATGAAGATAGTATTAGGGAGGTTATGGCTTTTCCAAAAACAGGAGAAGGCAGAGATCTTATGATGGAATCTCCTTCCGAAATAGAAGAAGGACAGCTTAATGAGCTTGGAATAAAGATAGACGTGAAAAAGTTATAGATAGTGCATTCTCCTTATCTTCATCCGCCCGGATGAATGCGATTCATCCATTCGGACGGGTTGCGAGGGCGAGGCGTCCTAGCCGAAGACCGTGGTAATCCAGAGATTTTGCAAAAACATTAAAGGGATCCCTTCACAAGGTCGGGATGACAACAAAAAGTGCTGGGTGTAATTTGTTCTATCGATTAAAGCATTAAATGGAAACTGAAAGCGAATACAAAGTTAAAGTAGGCGAATTTGAAGGGCCACTTGACCTACTGCTTTCTCTTATTGAAAAGAGAAAACTTTGTGTGAATGATATTTCTCTAGCAGATGTCACAGACGGTTACATAGAATATGTAAGAAGCTTTGAGGAATTCCCGATGCAGGGGGGTGCTGATTTTTTGATTGTTGCGTCAACTCTTTTACTTATAAAATCACTTTCACTTCTGCCAGGCATCACCCTCACTCCCGAAGAAAAAGACAGTATCGAGGATCTTGAAGCGCGTCTAAAAATTTATCAGGATATAAAAGAAAAGAGCGCTTTTATAAAAGAATATTTTGGTAAAAATCTGATTTTTTTGGGTGGAATAAAAAGAAAGATGGACGAAGTTATCTTTATGCCAACAGAAGAGATAACCCTCGTTAATATGCTCAATTCCGCGAAGTCTCTTATAAATAACATACCAAAGAAAGAGAAGCTCTCTGAAGTAAAGATAAAAAAAGTCATCAGTCTTGAGGAGGCTATAGAAAGTTTACATACAAGAATACAAACGGGACTCCGTATGAAGTTCAGTGATTTTGCCAAAGTTAAAAATGCAGGTTCGGTCGAAGATATAAAGGCTGAAAAAATAAATTTCGTTGTTAGTTTTTTGGCAATGCTCGAGCTTATAAAAAGAGGTGTTCTTAGATATAATCAAGAGGCGCATTTTTCGGACATACATTTGGAGTCTAATGATGTATCTGTTCCGAATTATGGAAATAATTAAATAATATTTTTTATGAAATTAGACGCACTTATTGAAGCCATACTTTATTTCAAAGGAGAACCTGTGACCAAAAAGGAATTGGCAAAAATTTTAGAGATTTCAAAAGAAACTTTGAAAGAGGCGATTGATACTTTGAGAGAAAAAATGGAAGGTAGGGGAATCTCTCTGGTTGAAACAGGGGACGAAGTGTCTCTTGGTACAGCGCCCGATGCTTCAGAACTTATTTCACAAATGACTAAAGAGGAGCTTTCTAGAGATCTTGGAAAGGCGGGACTAGAAACACTTACTGTGGTTGCATATAAAGGCCCAATAAGCAGAAGCGCTATAGATAATATAAGGGGCGTAAATTCCAGTTTTATTTTAAGAAACCTAATGATTAGGGGGCTTGTAGAGAGGGTAATAGATCCGAATGACCAAAGGGCCTTTTTATATAAGCCTACAATTGACCTTCTTAGATTTTTAGGTGTTTCAAGGGTTGACGATTTGCCAGAATATGTTAGTATTGCAGAGAAGTTAGATACTCCTTTGGCGGAAGAAATTGCCGTAGAAGATAACGAATCGGCATTAGATTTTCCGGACGACGGAACACAAGTTGAAGATAAATAATTTATTCCGAATTTCTTTTTCTACTATTTTTAAGAATGAAAGTTTCGGTATATATAAAATAAAATGTTTTTACAATTTTTTAAAAAAATAAAAAATATTATAATTAATCCAGAAAGCATCATGGTGCTTTTTTGTATTTTTGGATTTATTACGACCTCAATAGCAGTATCTTTTTTATATTTTAATATATCCTTTGGTAGTGTGAATACAGAGAAGAGTCCTATTAGAACCGATTTGTTTGAAAAATTACCGATAAGAGCGGTTTCCGTAGCTGTGTATGACACAACTACCGATAAATTTATTTACACCAAAAATGGTAATGCGCAACTTCCCCTCGCTTCAATCACGAAAGTTATGACAAGCGTGTCTGCTCTTCGTATTGCTGAAAAGATTGATGCTGAAAGAGCTGTAAAATTTTCAGGAAATTGGTGGAACTTGGTTGATCTCATGAAATATGCACTCGTGTCCTCTTCAAATAATGGAGTCACAAGTATTGCCGAAGCCGTGTCGCGTGTTGACGACGAGAATGGTGGTCCGGTAAAAAATATTGATTTTGTGGGAGAAATGAATAATATCGCCCGTGAACTCAATCTTCATACAACTTATTTTTTAAATGAAACCGGACTCGATGTAAATAAGACATTGGGCGGTGCTTATGGGTCATCTAAGGACATTGCTAAAATGTTTGCTTACGCAATAGATAAATACCCGAATGTTTTCACTGCCACAAAGTATCCAGAGATAAAAATAATTTCTATGGAAGGTGCCAACATGGGTTCAAGGAACACTAATATTGATGTAGAAAAAATGACTACACTTATTGCATCTAAAACAGGTACAACAGATTTGGCTGGTGGTAACTTGGTTATAGCTTTTGATGCTGGTATTTCTCATCCGATAATTATCTCCATTCTTGGTTCCACTCCCGAAGATAGATTCAAGGATGCCGAAACATTGTCTCTTGCGACCATAGAATACTTATCTAGCAAGTAATAGTTAAGGATTAACTAGAGGAACGGTTTTTGCTACTATCGTGAATAGAGTGAAGAAATGTATAGTAAACACTAATTCCTAATATCTAATTTCTAAACAATTCCAAAATTAGAAACTTTTTTGAATTTAAAAAACTTTAAATTACCCTAATTAAACATATATTTTCAATTTTAATGGAGAATAGACGTATTTGTTCTGGTAAATTTGGATTTATTTAGAAATTAGAAATTCGAATTTAGAATTTGACGACAAGTGCGCGAGAATAATAAAAGTGGTAGACTATATTTGTCGCATCTATAAAAATCTAAAATAACATTTATGGTTAATAGCGTTGTAAAAATTTTTCTTTCATTTTTTCTAACATTCTCTGTTGGTATTTTAATTACTCCATTCCTCACTAATTATTTATATAAACACAAGATGTGGAAGAAGAAGGCCAGAAACGAAGGCCTTGGTGGTGGGGAAACACCAATATTCAATAAGCTTCATAAAGAAAAAGAAACAGGAACACCCCGAATGGGAGGAATAATAATTTGGGCAAGTACCCTAATTACTATTTTTATACTTTCGATTCTTTCTGATATTTATCCCGCAGTTGCTACACAAAAATTAAATTTTTTGAGTCAAAATCAAACATGGCTTCCACTTTTCGCACTTGTTTCAGCCTCTCTTATCGGCCTTATTGACGATGTATTGCAGGTTAGGGGTGGTGGAGGTTATATAGCGGGAGGACTCGCTCTTTCGAAAAGAGTTCTTTTTGTTCTCGTTATTGGATACATCGGAGCATACTGGTTTTATTATAAGCTTGGAATGACTGCAATAGCTATACCATTTTCTTCCCCCTTAGAATTGGGAGTATGGTTTATTCCTTTTTTCATGATTGTAATGCTTGGTATATTTTCCGGTGGGGTAATTGATGGAATAGATGGTCTCGCCGGAGGAATCATGGCTGTTATTTTTTCTGCTTATGGGGTTATAGCTTTTTTCCAAAATCAGATAGATCTGGCTACTTTTTGCGCCGCTATAGTGGGCGGTACCTTGGCATTCCTTTGGTTTAATATTCCTCCTGCGAGATTTTATATGTCAGAAACAGGAATGCTTGGACTCACGGTTACGCTTTCTATAATTGCATTTCTTACGGACTCGGTTTTTGTTTTACCTATAATTGCGTTCCCGCTTATTGCCACATCAGCATCGGTCGTTATTCAGTATTTATCTAAAAAATATAGAGGCAAAAAAGTTTTTCTTGTCGCACCACTACACCACCATTTCGAAGCCATTGGTTGGCCTGCTTCCAAGGTCACAATGCGTTATTGGATTATAAGCATTATTTTTGCTGTTGTTGGAATGATAATTTCTACATTAGGAATTACTCTTGCAATTTAATTTTTTATACAATAAACAAAATAATATAAAAATTGCCCACTTTGGGCAATTTTCTTAAATAATAGTTCTGTTTATTTTGTGGATAAAGATATTTATCTTTTTAATTTATAGGTGGTATAATTACGCGGTATGGCATTTAATGAACCAGCAGAAAATATTAAAAACCTAGACCTTAAAGAGGGTAGTAAGGTTGCTGATTTTGGCGCCGGTAGTGGTCATTATACTCTTGCTGTTGGAAATCGAGTTCACTCAAGAGGACAAGTCTTTGCTATAGATGTACAAAAAGACCTATTGTCTAAGATCCAATCATCTGCAAGAGACGCCGGATTACATAATGTTCAGATACTGTGGGGGGATGTAGAAAAGACTGGTGGTTCCAAGCTAAGGGACAATATGGTGGATGCCGTGATTATTTCAAATATTTTATTTCAGTCCGAGAAGAAGGAGGAAATAGCGAAGGAGGCATTTAGGATACTTAGGCCAGGCGGACAGGTTATGGTTATAGATTGGACTGATTCTTATGGAGGACTTGGTCCTAGGCCGGGTCATATATTGTTGGAAGAAGAAGCACAGAAAATATTTGAGAGTGTCGGTTTCAAATACAGCAAAAGTTTTTACGCAGGCGATCACCACTGGGGTTTTATCGCGGAAAGACAGTAATTATTTTTAATTTTTAAGCAAAGATGACAAGTAGCACTTTTCAATACATCCTCCTCATAGTTTTTGGTTTTTTGGGTCTTCTTGGAGTCCTTATTTTTGCCGGAATCATACCGATAGGAGGAGAGGGCGCGACATATGAGGGTGAGGTTGTTATGTGGGGATTTGTACCAGAGAGGATGGCCAATACCGTCATTCCAGAGCTCAACAAAGAAAATGCAAACACATTATCTGTGAAGTACGTATATAAAGATAAGAAAAATTTTGAGAACGACTTGATCAATGCTCTTGCAAGAGGAGAGGGTCCTGATTTGGTTATGTTTTCTAACGATCTTATAGTAAAACAGGCGGACAAAATTATGCCTCTTTCTTATGCTAATTATTCAGAAAGAATATTTAAAGAAACCTTTGTGGAGGCTGGAGAAATATTTTTAACAAAAGACGGTATTTTGGCCTTACCTATTTATGCCGACCCTATGGTTATGTATTGGAATAGGGATCTTTTTACAAATGCTGGTCTCGTTACATATCCCAAAAATTGGGTAGATTTTCTTAGTTTATCTAATAAGTTAACCCAAAAAGATAACAAAGGAAACGTTTTTCAAAGCGCTGTTGCTATGGGTACTTATAAAAATATTTCTAATGCAAAAGACATATTATCAACTTTATTTTTGCAGGTTGGAGATAACATAATTTCTAGAAATTTAAACATTGGAGGAGGCTCTCTTAATTTATTTAATTCAACATTGGGTAATCTTGGTGGAGGTGCTACGGAGTCGGCCCTTAATTTCTTTGTTGAGTTTTCTAATCCTGCAAAATCAGCATATTCATGGAATCCTTCCCTGCCAAATTCTAAAACTTTGTTCAGTGAGGGTAAACTGGCGGTATATTTTGGAAAGGCGAGTGAATACGAGGGAATAAAAAACAATAACCCGCATCTTAATTTTGACGTTGCTGTAATTCCGCAAAGAGAAGATTCTGTAAAAAAGACCACTTCCGCTGATGTAACTGGTATTGCGGTTACCAAAGCTTCTAAAAAGGTAAGTACCACAATAAAGGCATTGTATATTTTAACTAACAATAATTATGGTAAACAGATTGCAAAATCCGTATCGTTGCCATCATTAAGGAGGGATATACTTTCGGCAAAAGAGTCAGATCCAATTGCTTCAATATTTAATGAATCAGCTGTTATAAGTAGAGCATGGTACGACCCCGATAGTTTGGGTAGCGAGGCCATATTTAAGAGCCTTATTGAATCAGTTAACTCTGGTAGACAGAGTGCATCTTCCGCCATAAAAGATGCTCAAGTTAAATTCTTGGAATATGTTAAATAAATATTTTAGATCTAAATTTATATTTGCTTTTGTTGTCTCATTGACACCTCTACTTGTTTTTGCGGACCAACAAACTCTTGGTCAGATTTTGAATTGTGGCGGAAACCCATGCAAATTATCTGATGTTCTTAAAATAATTGAGGCACTAAATAGTTATTTGGCTTGGTTTCTGATTCCTTCAGTTGCTGTTATTGCTTTCATATATGCAGGACTTAAAATGGTTATGGGTGTAGGTAATCCGGGCGAAATAGGGAAGGCAAAAAATATTATGTACGACACTGTTTATGGTATAATTATTGCATTCGCCGCTTACTTTATAATTGATATGATTGTTAGCGGTCTTGCCGGAGGGACAGCAGACGAAAAGGTCACCGAATTTTTAAATAAATAATTTATGAGGAAATATCTAATCTTTAGTTTACTTTGCGTGATTTCCATACTTCCAATATTGTCTCTAGCACAAGGAGGAGGCGCTGGTAATGTGCCAGGAGGGGGTAGCTTGAATCCACTGGGTGGCACCGATACCCTTGCTCAATTTATCGCTAATATTTTAAAGGTTGCCATAACGATAGCACTTCCCATTACTGCTCTTGCTATTGTGTATGTTGGTTTTTTGTTTGTTACTGCAAAAGGTAATCCAGGCGACATAAACAAAGCAAAAGAGGCTCTTCAGTGGACGCTTGTTGGTCTTGCTATATTACTTGGTGCACAGGCAATAGTTAGTATAATTAAAACAACAGTAACTGGTCTTGGGGATTAAAAATAAAATACCTGTCCCGTTAGAAATTAATTGGGCAGTCGACAAAGAGAATGAGTATCTTAATGAAGGTGGATATTTGTAAGAGATTAAAATGATAAAAATTAATTTTCTAACTGGGATGAAAGAATTAAATAAATTATTTGTTATTAGTTTAGCTATTTTTCCGACAATCGCTTTTGCTATAGATTTTAAAGGTTTTATTGGAAATATTATTAAGCAAATTAGTGTTTTACCGGCGTTTCTTACCGGCCTTGCGGTTATTTATCTTCTTTGGAATATTGTTAAGTATATACAGTCTGGCGATCCCAAAAAGAAAGATGAGGCTAGGGAAGTAATAACATACAGTCTTATTTTTATTTTTGTCATGATATCTGTCTGGGGGTTGGTTAATTTACTAGTTAATACTTTTCAGTTAGGAAATACAATGCCACCAGTGCCAACATCGTAAGGTCTTCTCGTCTATTTTGAGCGTCGTTTAAATTTGTAAATAATTAAAATAGGTCGTTAAAAATTATTAACCCACCAAAATTTTTGATCAATGTAATGTTATAAGTTTAGTTTTATTTAAATAGATATTGTCTGTATAAACATATAATATCTTTTGGTAAAAAATTTAGGAGGGTGAATTATTAAAAATTAATTAATAGTAAAAATTAAAAAATGAAAAAAGTAATAGGTTTTGGTTTGAGTTTAGTGCCGTTTGTAGCTTTTGCTGCTAGTAGTGTACAGGACTTAATTGTTTTGGCTGGAGATATTTTAAACCAATTAGTTCCTTTGCTGACTGGTTTAGCTGTTGTTTGGTTACTCTGGAATATTGTTAAATATATCGAAGCGGGAACAGGGGATCCAAAGGCGAGAGATACTGCCAGAGACGCTATCATTTTCTCAATAGTTCTTATCTTCGTGATGGTTTCTGTTTGGGGGTTGGTTGGTATCGTAAAGGGTACAGTTGGAATAGACTCCGGTACAAGCCCTGAGACAGTGGAGCTTCCATCTGTTAACTAAATTTGAGTAAAAAATCCACATTCACAATGGACTTCATAGAAAATGTAAAATCAGAGATTATAAATCCTTTAATAGTTTTTATTCTCGCAATATCCGTTGTTTATTTCTTGTATGGCGTATTTGAATTTATGTATACAGGGGATGCTAAAAAAATGGAAGAGGGAAAGAAACATATTTTGTGGGGGCTGATCGGCTTATTTATCATTGTAGCCGTTGCTGGGATAATGGGTTTTGTTGGAGACACTGTTAACGCACTTAAGCAATAATAGAAATTTTCAAAAAAGAAAAACCCTCGGGTATTGTACCCGGGGGTTTTGATTTTATTTTTTTTCTAAAAAAGACATATATTTGACACCATCGCTAGAAACCATATATCCTGACAATTTATCTTCTCTTATCATATCCATTTCCCATGGCTGATTGATGTAGTGTGATTCGCCTTTTTTGCCCTGTGTATACATTCCAGAATATCTTCTACCTCCGGTTTTCATTCTTGTTCCAACGAAGTGGGCACGAATGGTTTTTCTTGCATTTTTGTTATATCTAGAGGTGATGAATTCAATACTTTCTTTATCCATTTTTATCATTTCAACATCAAGCCTGAAAGAGTCTTCGTCGGCATCCCAATTTCTTTCGTCGTGACTCCTTTCAAATGTTAATACCCATTTTTTTTGAGCAGAAAAGTGGGGGATTGTGTTTGGGCAGTATGATTTAACTAAGTCCCAGTTTTTATATCCGTACCATATTCCCAAAACGATTGCGCCACATAGAGTAATAATGCAAGACCATTTTATTAACCATCCCCAGTTTATGGGTCCCATTGTCGGTGTTTTGAATTTGATGGGAGTCAGTAGACTATATACAAGAATTGCCAATAATAATATTAGTATTGTTGGTGTCCACAGACCTCCAAGCCCGACAGAAGAAGTAACTGTCTCGAAAAGTAATTTTAGAAAGATGGTTGTCACTATTAAAATTATTATAGCAACGACCCAAAACCATTTAGGAATTTTCATCATTGTTTACCTCCGTATTTTCTTTATCTTTCTGTTCGGTTTCTTTTTCGCCTTTCTTTTTCTTTTTGCCGTCTTGTTTCGTTTCCTGTTTTGGTTCTCCGTTATTTTGCGTTGTTCCGCCACCTATTATATTGAGTAAGGGGGTAGCTCCGCCTCCGGTCACCAGCGTGGTGAGTTTGGAGTTCTTAAGACCATTCGCCAATTCTTTGGCAATCTGAATTTGAACGCCTTCGGGATGTGAATGCACTGCATCCAGCATCTTTTTCATGGCCTCTGCGTTGGCGTGGCCATTTAATGTGGTGGCCTCAGCTTCAGCTTTTGCATTTATGACGATTGAGGCAGCTTTTCCTTCGGCTTCTTTTTTTGTCGCAGCCGCTTTCTTTTCGGCTATGTATTCTACGGTTGTGGCTTTGATAAGTTCTTCTTTATTGTCGCCTGAAATTTCCGGAGAAAAATAATTAGCGGAGACTATTTCAACGCCAATTGATTCAATGAGTCCGATGTTGCCGTCTGAGGAATGATTTAATTTCAACATGTGTTCAAGAAAACCAGAAGCACTTGATTCGCTTTGCATCTCGGTTAATTCTTCGAACGTATGGGAACCAACCCAGTCACGCATTTTAGAGTTAACACTAGCAGAGAGATTTGTCATCCATTCTCCGCCGGAATTAAATAATGCTCGAGAAGCATTTTTGATCTCCACCGTAATTAAGGTGGAATAATCAGCTGGTAATCCTTTCTCGCCCTCAAGACCGCTAACCTTTATTAAATAAGGAAACCTTATCCGCATATGATCTGTAGTTCCTTCTCTGGAAACCGCGACATTTTCCATACTACCATCTTTTTTGACCCACTCAGTCCATTTGAACTTATACTTGTAGATATTATGTAGTGGCCAAATACCAATGAATGTCAGGCCCAGGGGATGAAGTATCTTGTCTATTAAACTTATATCCTCGGTAGCCTTTTTCTTAATTTCGTCGTTGACCTTTTCTAGATTAACCACTTCTCCTGTTTCGGAGAAGATATGATATCCGGGGGTCCAGCCAAGCCATTTTACAACCTGCTCACCGGCGACTATGGCTTTGACTCTACCGCTTACATTTTTGGTAAAGCAGATATCGTTCTCAGCCATTTTCAGAATAAGAAGAGCCATAACCACAAAGAAAAGCAGGGAAGCACCGATCCATAAAAAGAATGAGAAAATTTCTAACATAAAAACTCCTCCTTTGGTATATATTTAATTTACAATGAACCGTTTTTTACATTGTAATCATACACATTTTTAGTCGTTTGTCAAGTATTTGGACATGGAATGTCCAAATAGAGAAAAAGATTTAATTCATCTTCCGCAACTACAAAATAAAATCACATAAATGCTACGGACTCTACCTCTACGAGGTCAGTACCCTGATTGGATCTTTTGCTTCGTTTCACTCGCAAAAGCTGCTCAATCAGGCTTCGAGTCCTCACATAAAGCGCGTGGGCGCTTTATTTTCCGCACAATAAAAAACAGGCTTTGAGCCTGTTTTTTCTGTGCGCGGAAGAGGACTCGAACCTCCACCTGCATAAGCAGACCAGCTCCTAAGGCTGGCGCGTCTACCAATTCCGCCATCCGCGCATTGATTACCACAATACCAAAATACTATTTAATGTGCAAAGAATTTAAGAATGACCTCCTCCCCGGGCTCCG
>DOAO01000014.1 GCA_003504275.1 Patescibacteria group bacterium | reverse complement strand
GTCATAAGTGTTTAGACATTACCCCTACAACTTGAACAAATCTCAAAACCTGCCGAAATGTTTTAATTATTCATTACTGACACTACATAAATAACTTCACGGTCGTGAAGTTATTTATGTAGAGGTATCACATAGATAATAAAGTCGCTGTTGAAAATTATATATATGTATGATAAATTGCGTTCGGTAAAAAGTTATTTGAAAAACTAAAATTAAAGAGGAGGAAGTTTTATGAACAGTAAGAATATTGGTTTAATACTTTGCGGGGTTATCCTAGGTATTCTATTTATGATGGTGTTAAATTTAACCGTCGATACTCTAACCGCAACAAAAGAAAAAGGAACTGTCTATATTTTTACAAGCGATTCCGGCAATGTCGTTATTGAGCTAAAACCCAATAACAGATATCTGGCCAATATGCTGGCAATGAAAAGTCTCCAAGAAGTTGATGGAAAATTAAAGTTTGCCACAGAAAATAAAAAAGAAGAAGGGGCCTATGAAATAAACGCCAGCAATGAAATTACCCTTATGGCAGATGGAGAAAAAGAACCAACTAACAGGGGTATTTTCTTACACGAACGAAAACTTTTATTCCTCGACGGGAAAGTTCTTTTCGTTAAACTGCCCTAATTAGTTCGCTAGTTATTCCAAAAATATATTCAACCGCCTTACTATAACAGTAAGGCGGTTTATTTTTGTTTAGATAAAATAAAAAACCACCTGAAAGCGAAGCTTCCATGTGGTTTTTTCTTCCTTATTCTTAATTCTTACTTCTTATTTCTTACTTCCTTATCTGAACAGACTTAGCAGTGACACTTCCGTCGGGATTTTGATCCCCCGTTATTGATACTTGCCCACCAACGATAATATCCTCAACTGTTCCTGTTACTGATTTTGCAATCGGAGTAGCTGAAGAAATAAAAACTATTTTTGAACCTCCACTGCCAAGTTTTACAGTGATACTCTCCGCATCTTTTGAAATTACCTCACCGCCAACGATTCCTCCTTCCCTCATTCCTTTTTGACCTAAAGCACCGCCAACCTGAGCCATCTGTGTACTCCTATTAAAATTATTTCTGCCAACAACTCCCGATTTTTTTAATCCTGAATATTTAACACCTGCATAGAACGATCCAATGGCTATCAATAAAACCGTGGCGACAATGATTATTTTACGATTATTTGTCATTTTATTTTAAATTTTTAATTGTTATTTTACACTTTTCTCTTTTATATTTTAGTTTTATTCATACCTTAGTGCCTCTATCGGATTGAGTCTTGCAGCCCTGTATGCAGGATAATAACCAAACACTATTCCTATTGCGGTCGACACTCCAAAAGCAAGTAATATTGAGGTTATGGTTACTGAAGCCTGAATTATTCCGAAATAAGACAACAAAAAGGCAACGAGCCAACCAAGAAAAATTCCTATTCCGCCACCGACAAATGTTAACATTATTGCTTCCGCCAAAAATTGTAGTGTTATATCTTTTCTCTTTGCACCAATCGCTTTTCTTAAGCCAATTTCCCTCGTTCTCTCGGTGACAGTTGTGAGCATCATGTTCATTATTCCTATGCCACCAACAACCAAAGAAATTCCCGCGATAGCTGAGAGTAAAAGCGTGAGGGTTGTTGTCACGCTTGATGCCGTAGCTACCATATCGGCCTGATTCATAATACTAAAATCAAGAATAGTTGGATCTTTTATCTTATGAGAAACAATAAGAAGATCGGTAACTTGATTTTGTATCTCTGTCATAACATCAGCACTTTCTGCGGCAATATTTATATTACTCAAATACTCATCTCCGGAAAAATATCGTTGAGCAACACTTATGGGAACATAAATAATATCGTCCGCGTTAGACATACCGGAACCTCCTTTCGATACTGTTACACCAATAACTTTAAAATCTATTTTATTTATACGGATAGTTTGACCGATTGGATCAGCATCTTCTCCAAAAAGATCATCTCTTGTCGTCGGGCCAAGAACAGCGACCTTAGAACCGCTCTTAACATTCTGCTCTGTTATAAATGAACCAAAATCTATTTCAATATTTCTAACTATCATATAATCAGGGACGGTACCACTAATACTAACATTTGTATTTGTCCCCTTTGCTGTTACCTGATATCTCTTTGAAACTTCCGGGGCAACCCCCTTTGCAAGAATAACTTCTTTCTTGATAATTTCCGCATCAGAAAGAGTAATTGATTTCGCAGATCCTCTACCGGCACTTATCATGACACCTGGTCCTTTTTGAGCCCCTGGCGTAACAACAAGAAGATTAGAACCTATAGAATTTATACTTGATTCAATTGTATTTTGCGCCCCCTGTCCAATAGACACCATCGCGATAACGGAGCTAATACCAATAATAATACCGAGCATAGTTAGACCGGAACGAACCCTGTTCGAAGATAGCGCAGAATATGTTTCATGTAATAAATCTATAATTTTCATTTACCCTGTTTAGTAAAAATTGATAATAATATTTTTTATTAACTAATACCTTTTACCCCTCCGTAGTGCAGATGTCTCTATTTTTATCCATCTAATCAATTTTAAATTTTTATTTTTAAAAAATAAAAATTTTACTGAACAGGGTGAAATTAATAAGATAACTTCTTATGCAGAATTCTCCTTTTATGTTCTTTTGAATCAGAAATTATTAATCCGTCTTTTATATGAATTATTCTATGCGCATGTTCAGCAACATCGTGTTCATGAGTAATAAGAATAATTGTTCTTCCATGTTCTTCGTTTAGTCTCTGAAATGTTTCAAGAACAATCTCCCCTGTCTTTGAATCAAGGTTTCCCGTTGGTTCATCGGCAAGAATAAGTGTCGGATCATTTACAAGAGCCCTGGCTATAGCAACACGTTGTATCTGTCCACCAGAGAGCTGATTAGAAAGATGTTGAAAATGTGCTTCACCAAGACCAACATCCTTAAGCGCTTTTTCTGTGATTTCTTTTCTTTTTTCCGGTTCAACTCCAGCATAAATAAGAGGGAGCGCAACATTTCTTAGAACTGTCGTCCTCGGCAAAAGATTAAATGATTGAAAAACGAATCCTATTTTATCCTTTCTTATATCAGCTAGTTCGTCGTCTGTTAATTTAGAAACGTCCTTTTTATCCAAGAAATATTTCCCGGATGTTGGGGTATCAAGTGCACCCAATATATGCATTAAAGTAGATTTACCGGAGCCGGATGGGCCCATAATGGCAACAAATTCTCCATCCTCGATATCGAAACTCACGCCCCTTAGGGCTTGAAACTCTATCGCACCAGTGTTATATGTTTTTGTAACGTCTTTAACTGAAATCATTTACCCTATTTAGTAAAAATTGAATAATATACCACAACTATTTGCCCAAAATATTTTTATGACATACAAGCGACACTGTATAATTTTATCCCATCAATTTTAAATTTTTATTTTTTAAATAAATAAAAATTTTACTGAATAGGGTTAATTTTTTATCTCCCTCCTCCACCTACCCCCGGTATCCTAATCGTACTAGATGCTGTTGTCTTTGTTTTTGTCTGATTTGTCGCAGTTCTTGTAATAACCAAATCTCCCTCTTTGAGTCCACTTATTATTTCAGTATGAGTGTCACTTGATATGCCAATCTCCACTACCTGCTCAACTAAACCAGATTCCAATATTACACCTTGGGTACTTGTGGCGTTTACTGCTTTTATCTTTTCAGAAAACATTTCAACATAGTCAACACCAGCCTTATTCTTTATCGCGCTATTTGAAACAGATAGAACATCTTGTCTTACTTCTGTAATAATTGAGGCGCTTGTGCTCATACCAGGTTTTATGCGATCATCCTGAGTGTCAAAAATTATTTTAATGTTATAAGTAACGACCCCCTGAGAAACCGTACCCACTGCTTCGATTTCGGCAACTTCACCGGTAATACTAAAATCCTCGATTGCATCAAAAGTTAGAGTAGCCTTCTGTCCTAATTTTACTTTTGCGACGTCAACTTCATTAAGAGATATCTCTGCAATCTTTTGTTTTGTAATAAGACTCCCTATGGCCGTACCAGAGGAAACGGTGTCCCCTATCTTAGAATTTACCTTGGCGATAATACCTGTAAAAGGAGCTCTGACCGTATAGTTGGCAAGATCGGCCCTCAAATCATCTAGAGAAACTTCTTTTTTTCTAATATTATTCTGAGAAATTTGCAGATCTATCGGGTTAACTCCTGTGGGATTATTTATTTTTAAAACAGAGATTTCTCTTTCCGTGTTCAGAATCGATTGTTTAGCACCCGCAAGAGAACTTTCTTGATCAAGAAGGGAGCTTAATCTACTATTCACAGTACTTAAATAACTCTTCAAATTTGTCTTTAGTGTATTTATCGCAGAATTTAAAGTGATATCTCTTTTTTCAGCAATATCAATAACCGTATCTAATAAATTATTTTCGCTCTTAGCCGCCTGGGCAATAGATTTTGTTGTTTCAAGAGTTTCTTTTAATATTTTTTCTATCTCTGACCTATCAGAATATCGGGTAATATTTTTAAAATTAGAAAAATTTTTATCATAAGCCCATCTTGCAGATTTGTAATCCTTTTCGGCCACGTCGGATAAAGAAATAATTAAATCCCTATCTGCCCCGTCATATAAATTTTTAAAAGCAGTTATATTCCAGTCTTTGCTTATTGGACTAAAATCATAACCATACAAAATATTATCAAGTCCGGTCATTACAGTAGGAAGCTCTAAAAATGCATTGGATACGTTATTAAACGAATCCTCATATGTCTTGTCTAGATCATCTTTATACTTCTGAAGGGTTTCTAATTTTTTATCATAATCTATCGGGGCTTGAGCTGAAGCTTTATCAAAATTAAGTTTTGTCTCGGCTAAATCAAGCTCAGCATCTGCTACCGCCTTTTTCGCGTCAGTGCTATCCAGAGAAGCAAGGGCCTGTCCTAAGTAAACAGACTGTCCAACCTTCATACCTATCCAGACGATATCCCCGGAAGCCTTAGGCTTAATGTCTACTTGATTATAAGCAGAAACCTGTCCGCTACCGGAAACAGAGGAAATTATCGTTCCTTTTTCAACAGATGCGAGAATATATCTAGTTTCTGAAGTAGCTCCATAAAAATAATTATAGGCATAATATCCACCAATAAACACAATAGTAGTAACAACTGCACTGGTTATTTTATATTGAATGGTATATTTTTTTACTTTTGAGAAAATAGACATATTATTCTGTATTAAATTTTATTTTATTAACCACCCCTTTTTTCACTGTCTTTTTTATTCCTAATTCCTAATTCTTGCTTCTGTTTAGGGATTAGTGCTCGTAGCAGTCTTCTGTAATGGCTGTATTGGCATTATTCTTATAAGTCGCGCATCTATTTTTCCATCTTTTAAGGGAGCACCGACAACAATCACGCTATCGTCTATTTTTATTTCTTCAGCTTTAATGTTGTCTCTAAATTTTCTCACGAATGTTTTTTTGCTGACTGAAATTATCTTTTCAACACCATCATCTCCTGCAACTATAATATTAGGTAAAGAAACACCTACAACCTTACCAACAACACCATGCGCATTTGGCATGTCCCTATTCATCATTCCACGAAATTCATCTCTAGGTGCACCAAAGTTCTTTCTAAAATTATCTCCGAAATTACAAAAAAATGAGGCTTTTCTAAAACCCATAAATACTCCTGCCTGGAAGACAAAAAAGACGACTGCTAATGTTCCAACGATCTTAATTACTCGTTTAAAATTTTGTGTCTCGACAAACTCCTTCAGATTTGTGATATATGTTTTCATGTTTTTAATTATTTAGACTGCTAAACGTTTCTTTAATGATAAATTACTTATATTCTCAATTACATATTTAATTGATTCCAGGAAGGCGAACGTAGCAAAAAGTAAAATTGCTAGTTCAAGAATCGGCAATGATTCGGCGATAGAAAGAGCCATTTCGCTTGAATAAGAAACGGCAAAAGAAGGGTCTGACAAAAGAATCGACATGTAAGTATATGCCCCGGACTGATAAAACACCTCCATCGCATAATTAAATGCGAGAGCAAAGACGCCGAGAGAGGAAGCTACTCCAAGTGAGGAGAAGAACAACTTTATCCTAGCGGACTTTTTCTTCTGATTATCTATTTTTAGTAAAATTCCCCCCAAAAGTTCTTTTGGCGGGTCTATGTGTTTAAAAACAATGTGTTTTTGGTCCATACCATGTAATACGGACCAAATAGCTATTTTGGTGCACCCCGTTAAATCGTAGAGATTCTGCCTCTAGGATTTTATTTTGAAAACCATTTCCTAAGGCTCAAAATAGCCCTTCTGTAGTGACTTTTAACAGTATTCATGGGCTTATTGATAATTTCGCCTATTTCTTCAAAAGTGAGTTCCCCTGTTTCTTTTAAGAAAAGTACGGTGCGATAATCAGGCGGTAATTTTTTTATTGCTTCTTCTAGAATAGCCACGTCCTCCCCTTTTATAAGTGCGAGTTCGGGTAAGATTTCTAACGAAACAGGACTATCTTCCAAATTATTCTCGCCATCGTCGTTTTCAAAATCAGAAAAAACTATTTCTTTTTTCTTTCTCAAAAAATCATAAGCCGTATTTTTAGTTATTGTGAATATCCAAGTTTTAAAACTTTTAGTGTCGTTGTACTTTTTGAGGTTTTTCCAAACCTTCAAAAAAACCTCCTGCGAAATATCCTCTGCGTCCTGGCTATTCCCCACTAAACGATAAGCGAAACTGTATATCGGCTTCAAATAACGCCCTATCAAAAGTTCGAGCGCACTCTCATCCCCCTCTAAATATTTAGATATAAGATCCTTGTCAGTCACGGCATTAGTTTAGCAGAGGTGTTACTTTTTGAGTAACATTTTGCAATCTGAGATAGTCGCAACAGATTCGCAACTAGTTCCCTTTTTCATTCTATCAAATATATTCTGCTGTTTAGAAAGCATTTGCGGAGCAATATTATTTTGTAAATAATTTGCAATCATTGATGGAGTTCCTGGTGGCACGATAGTTTCTTCGGAAAGCATGAAACAAGAATCATAATTTTTCTTATCCAAACAAAGTCTTACTAAATTCTTTTTTCTTTCGCAAAACGATTTTATATTACCTGCCGGTGCAATGGAACAATCACACTTATCGGCATTGTCCATACAGGCCATTATCATGTTGCCCACCTTTCTGGACGCATTACCCTGCACAAATCCGGCTTCGGCCTGACGAAGTCCGTTCACAAGACTGTCAATCGGACCTAGCGTAAATTTAGGCATTCCTTCAGGTAAATTAGGGCTTCTATCAAGAACCATACAAGCATCGTAATCATCTGCCCGACATTTTATCTGGAGTGACCTGTTTTTTTCACAAAAAGCCTTAGCGTACGTCGGAACAGAATCACACTTACAATTTTCCGGGTCTCTGACACAAGAGGTTATTATTGATGCCGCTTCTTTAGCCCCTTTCGATTTCTCCGCATCTATATAGCTTTTATACGAGGAAGAGAATATTTTACCAAGCCAAACAGGCATTCCTGGCGGATATATCTCAATGGCATCTAATTTATCGCAATAAAGTCCTTCTTTTTTACAACTCATTCCGTAAGACTTCTGGACTTCGCAAAAATTAACATATTCGGGCGAGTCTATTCCTAGCTCCCCGCACTTACAAGCATCTATATTTTTAAAACACTTGCTTAGCGCCATCTTTATTTCACTCCCCGCTTTATCCATTGCCTCCTTTTTTTTGGATTCACATTCAGTCTTTCCTGAGACAGACTCAATCGTGGAACAATCACAAGTACCGAGGTTTTCTTTGCAGGAGACCTCCATTCTCTCTCTAAGTTGTTTGGCTTCGCTAAGTTCTGTTTCGCATTCGCTACGGCCGGAATTATCTCGTATAGAACTACAGTCGCATTTGCTAATATCTTCAGTACAAATCTTTATCATATCCGCTCTCTTTTTCTCAGCTTCATATTTAGCATCTATTACAGCGAGCTCACACTGCTTTTTACCGTTTTCATTTTCTATCTGGGAGCAATCACATTTTGATAAATCCTTTCTGCAGGCATTCTCAATACGCTGTCTCTCAGCCTCCATCTGCTTTATTCCGTTCTGTCTCTGCGCCTCGCAACTATTTTTCTCTGTCATACATCGGCTGTATGCCTCATCCTTTCGGCTATCATCCGCCTGTAAAATATCAGAACAAGGAATTATCTCGCATGAGCAAGAATAAGGGTCCTTACGACATTCGCTTTCTATTTGTGATTTCATACCCTTTGCTTTCTCTATCGCAGAATCCATATCCACCGCAACAGCAGGCACACAAGGAAAAACTGTAAAAATAAAAACAAACGACAAAACATATTTTTTCATAAAGATATTATATCAAAATATAAAAAATGTTTTTACCAAAAAGCAAAAGCTGGTACTTTAAAAATACCTAATTTTTATGCTCATCCCATTAGAAGTTCATCTACGAACATTTGCAATATAAAACCCAATAAGCGAAATCGGTCGACAGAATCATTGTCGACACCTGCCTACCGCAGGCAGGCCTGTAGACGGCCTACGGCTCCTTATGTGATAATAGAAATTACATTTAAAAACTTCTAACAGGACAGGTCCATTGCTACGTTTGAAAGTCTGTCGGCATCTTTATTTTGTTCTCTTCTTACATGCGTAAACTTGATTTCAGGGAAGCCTTCCTTTATTAAATTAGTTAACTTCATAAATTGAAGTTGGAGAGTTTTGTCCTTCACTCTATATCTACCAGTAAGTTGTCTCTGTACAAGTTCACTGTCCATTCTTATTTCAATATCAAGGTCTTTAAGTTTTTCTTTTCCAAAAAACTTTTTCATTTCCTCAAGAGCCAAAATAACTGCCTCGTATTCGGCAAAGTTATTAGTCTTTATGCCCAATGATCTATAAGCTTCCTTTATGACGTGACCGTCAGCATAAGTAATATAGGCTCCAGAACCGGCAATACCAGGATTACCTCTTGAACCACCGTCTGTATATGCAATTATTTTTTGATGTGACATTAAATTATTTTACCTTGTTTAGTGAATTTTCATTAATATATTGATATTAATGAAAAATAAAATTTATAACAAATAATTTTTTACTTAACGGGGTGAATATCAACTATCTTTAATCTCAAATTTGGGCTTCTGCCAAAATTATTTTTTTCTATAGTCGCGACAAGATCAATAAATTTACCGGGCCTCAGAGAAACATTTGGGAAACTGTTTTCATCTATAAAAAAGTCATAAGCGGATATTGTTCCACCTTCGTCTTTTAATATTTCTATTTGGAAATGATCACTCTTTTTTCCAAACTTTTTTACACTATAAATCTCTACATGTTCAAAAAGAAAAACCGGACGAGTATTACTTACACCAAAAGGCGCCATCTTTTCCATAGCATCAAAAATTTTCCAACTGACATCATCTGGTCTTATTTTCTCGTCTATGGCTAATTCTTCATCAATTTTTTCATCAGCTATTTCCATATAAGCACCTTCAAGAATATCTCCCGCTCCGAAAACAGAATTTTTGGATAAAGAAAATCCACCAGCCAAATGGTGTCCTCCAAAATCAACAAAAATTTCAGACGGAACCGTAGACATAAGCTTCACGAGACTTATAGACCCATCAGACCTACACGAACCTTTTAGTGTCTCTCCTTCCCCACCCCACACGAATACTGTCTTTCCAAATTCATCAGACAGCTTACCGGCGACGAGTCCGAGAATTCCCGGATTCCAACCCTCCTTACCAACAAACAGAATATTTTTATGAGAAATTTTATCCACGATATTTAAAGCCTCCTTCATTACTTCCGTCACAAGATTTTTTCTCTCAATATTTTTATTCTCTAGATATTCATATGCTGAAGAAGCCTCTTTGTTGTCCATACTGGAAACAAAAGTAAAAGCAACGGAAGGAACCCCCATCCTACCAGCGGCATTTATTCGAGGCGCAATAGAAAATCCTATATCTTCCTCTGTTATATGATGCGGAACAATTCTCATATTTTCATATAATTTTTGGAGTCCTGGCCTCTTTGTCTTTCTTAAAACAGACAAACCAAACTTTGCTATGGTTCTATTTTCCCCCTGAAGAGGCACCATGTCAGCAATAGTTCCAAGTCCAGCCATATCTAAAAGCCACTTTTCCCACCCCTCTCTTACTTCAAAATTTCCAATAATGAGAAGTGCCTGGACCAATTTAAAAGCAACCCCGGAACCGGACAACATCTTACATGGATATTTATCTCCAACTCTTTTTGGGTCAACAACAGCAAAAGCCTTCGGCAAAATTTCTTTTGGCTCGTGGTGATCAGTGACTATCACATCTGCTCCAAGGCTATTCGCCTCATCTATGGCCTCAATATCCGTCACACCACAATCAACAGTAATAAAAATATCCGCTCCGCGAGAACAGAGCTCGTTCACAGCGCCAATGTTCATTCCATATCCCTCGTTATGTCTGTGCGGAATATATACTTCAAAATTATTAAAACCAATTTTTTTAAAAAAATTATGAAGAATAGCGGAGGCAGGTATACCGTCGCAATCATAATCTCCATAAATAACAATTCTTTCTTTATTGTTTATTGCAGAAATAATACGAAGCGTCGCTTTCATCATATCCGTCATCAAGAAAGGATCATGTAAGTCTTCTTCGTATTTTGGTTCAAAATATTTCTTCGCTTCCTCAATAGTCCTTATTCCTCTATGAAATAATGCCCGTGCGATTATCTCTGGGTAATATTTAAAAAGCTCAGTGTCCTTCTCAGAAATCCTATCTCTTAGTTTCCATTTCATCGTTTTCGGATTATATCATCAAGAAAAAAGATTGCAGGATTTACCAAAGAGACCATTTGTTATATATTATTTCTTATGGAAACAACAAATAACGACTGCGTATTTTGTAAAATCGTCGCCGGAGAGATACCCGCTGAAAAAATCTATGAGGATGAAGATCTTTTTGCTTTCTTGGATATTACTCCAATAAACGCCGGGCACACTCTGATTATTCCCAAAAAACATTATGAGAATCTTTTCGAGCTTCCCGACGACATTCTTAAAAAAATATCCATTAAACTACGTGATCTTGGCGCATCAGTAAAAGAAGCAATGAACGCAGAAGGGCTTAATATCGGAATGAACAATAGACCAGCAGCCGGACAAATAGTCCCCCATGCACACTTTCACCTTATACCGAGATATATAAAAGACGGTTACAAACACTGGGGAGGAAGAAAGTATGACGAAGGTGAAATAACAAAAGTGGCGAAGGAAATAAGAGAGAGGATTAAATAGTCTGGACTTTTTACTGATAATATTGTAAATTCTTAATACCAAAAGCGCGATTAGCTCAGTTGGTAGAGCAACCCGTTTACACCGGGAAGGTCGTAGGTTCGAGTCCTTCATCGCGCACAAAATAACAACCCAGATGCGAAAGCATCGGGGTTGTTTTTATTTTGTAGTGCGATGAAGGACTCGAAGGCCAGAAGAAGTGCCCTTTCTGCAAGAAAGGGAGCTGAGGCGGGGCCGAGAAATTTTTATGAAACAAAAATATTAGTGACCGAGTCCTTCATATAAAAAACCAAGAGTAACACCGTTCTCGTAGAGAAAGAGTCCTCCATGTCTCCTAAAATTATCTGATCCAGAGAAATGGGAAACCCATACTGTTTCTGTAAGCAAAGAGTAGCGCGTTTTTAAAAAATTAAGATCTGCAAAAATTTAGCTTCACAGTTAGGCCATCCTTGTGTTAATCTGTCTTCAGAAAATCGTAACTTGAAAAAACAGATAAATCTTAAAGGAGGCGGTAATAATGAAAAGACGAGACCAAGATCAGTTTTTCACCTTCGATGAAGTAAAAAACTTTGAGGCACCGACCTGTTTCCACGAAAGAAAACTCTGGTTCGACATCAAGGGATACTACATGGATCGCTGCAAAAGAGTCTGGCTCAAACTGACAGAGGAGGAACAGGAACGAAACAAAATATGCGCTCAAATATCCGTGGTTTTTGTCGGTAAAATTATCGGCGAGAATAGATGCCCGACGATCTCTGACTGGGCCGGATTCTCTATAGTGAACGCAATTTCAAAAGTTCTGACCGGAAAGTTTTGTATCCCGCCAAAAGACAGATCGCTAACCGAAGAAGAAGTTGAGAATATTACATGGAAGCTTTTGTGGAATATCACAAAAACCAAGAAAGCCAGAAAAATACTCGACAGAAAGTTCATTGAAGCGATCCTCCGGGACTTTCTGCCACGGGAGCAATATTGTCCGCCCGAACACCCGTATCTCCGCTCCAGATTTTCCGAAAAATGGAAATTTGCGGAATATGCGGATACCTTTATGAGCTCTACCGGGAATATCAGGATCGAAGCAATAGAACAAGCGGAAAGAACAACAGAAGTCCTGCCACCGGAAATAATTAATTCGATCGACAAGATACGGGAACATATTCCCGATGCGCTTAAAATAAGCATGGAATATATTAAAGCGCGATTTAAGTGGTAAAATTTATACCGCTCCACGGGGGAGCGGTTTTAGTTTGGAGTTATTTTTTTAACTATGCCATATTTACAAGGCGCGTAAGCGCCTTGTAAAATAACAGGAATCTTTAGTCGACGGAGATTAACGTCGACATCTGTAGACGGGCTACGCGAACAGTATAGCTTTCCCATTTCAGAGACTCGGTAGGAATCGGTCACAGTTGATTTTTGCACAACAAAAATCATGTCGTAAGATTTTGCATAACGAAGTTGTGTGAAATTTACGACGCACTAATTCTGATTCAACTCTCGGTAGGAACCTTTCGCTACGCGAACAGTATGGGTTTCCCATTTTCTAGAATTGAAAATTCTAGAAAATAAGGGAGAACCCTTTCGATTCCTACACGTGAGCAAAGCAGTTTGCTCACTCGAGAGCACAATAAAAAAGAACACNNGTGTTCTTTTTTATTGTGCTCTCGGTAGGAATCGAACCTACATCAGGAGATTAGAAGTCTCCTGTTCTATCCATTGAACTACGAGAGCAAGACAAATACTAAAACAATTGTAAACTAAACAATAAACTCCGTACAACCTCTATCCATTGTCCGCCCTAGGCGGATCAGCTTTAGGCTGAAACTACGAGGGCAAAGTACACTTGGATGAGAAACACAATACACAATTTATTTAAGAAAGTCAAAAGCAAATCAATAGAACCATCTTACTTCATCAAAAAGTCTGGAGTTTATTCAGGTCTTTTTTTATTTTTAGACAATTTAAAAAAGACTGGGGTATTTTTATCAATCTTTTTTATAAATATTATTAATCGTTAACAAAAGGGACCGGAGGTTGTAGAGAAGGGATTATTGGCAAAAATTCTGTTGTAGAAGAAAAACTATTTTTTATATCCTGAAGAACGCCAGGAAGAATAACGGGGATACCATTTTCTTTCAAAAGAACGGCACCCCCTGGAGGTAAAATAACATTCCCCTTAATTTCAGTTGGGCGATTGTTATAATAATTATTGAAAATAGCCTCCCTTTCTCTCCAGGGAGTAAGGGTTTTATCCAGTTTTGTTTTAGAAATATTCTCTATTGATATTTCGTTGTTTATTGTGTTATTGGTGGTGGTTAAAATACTTTCCTGTGATAAAAACATAAAATGATAAAAAACAAAAAAAGCCACAGATAAGAAGAAAAAAGAAGAAATAATTACCACCCAATCCGTTCTTGGAGATGGGTCTATTTTTTCAGAATCTCTATCAAAAAAAACAGACAGAAATTCCCTTATGTTTATTTTAGGAAATTTATTATTCATTTATGTAACTTAAAAGTTCAAAATTAATATCTCCAGTCCAAGTCTCTTCTTTTTGGGTTGATTTTGTTTTATTTCCAGATACATCCACGATTCCAGATATTGCAGATGAAACACCCGAAACACTAGTCGCCAGCGACATTCTTTTTACTCTTATTTTATAAGGAATATTTTCAATTAATAGTGCAAAATAATAAACATCCTTAAAGCCACCCTTAACCCTAATACTAAATTTAAGAAGGCTTTCTTTTGGTCTTTGGGTATTTTTCTCCACGGAAAGTGTTTTATTTAGTTCCACATTTGCATGTTTTCCCAAAGTCTCAATTTCTTCAATTAAATTGGAAATTGTTTTCTTGTTTATCACAAAAGAATCAAGCTTTTCCCTCTCTACCTTTGTTTCGCGTAAAAGCTTATCATTGGTTAAAAAATTTTGTTGAGCCAATTCCATTTCTTGGAGTTTGTATATTGCAAATAACAGTTCCCCATTTTGTTTATTCTTAACAATCTTTAGCAAATAAAGGTAGAAAAAAACTGCCACTAAAACTATAACCAAAACTATATATAGACTATTTTTTATTTTTTTGTTATTTTCTATCATTACATAGCCTTATCTTTTAAGGTTATTATTATGGAAAAATCAATGTTCACACTATTAACCAAATTAGAAACAGGAGAGTCTATGTTCAAAAAATTCTGATTTGTTTCCAACTCCTTCAAGAAAGAGAGAAAGATATCCCTATCAAAAGCGAATCCCCTTATTGTTATTTTATGAAGTCCGGATTCTTTTATGGTTCCCGTTGTTGTACTGGTATTTATAGACACAGGAACAACTCCCCTCTTTGTAGCCTGTTCATAGGTGATTTGTGTTATTTTTATAGAACTGTTTTTCTTATTACTTAATTCATTTGCTATTGTAAAAACAGAAAAAAAAGATTCTGTTAGATTTTGTCTTGCAGAAACCCCCAGAGGATCATTTAATAAGATCGATTTTCTGTTTGTATCTTTAATTATCTTGGCGAGAGCATCAGTCTTTTTAAACCCTTCGCTTTGAGACATCCCTTCGGTTATATCATTTATAAACTCAACGTTATAAGATATTGCAAAATAAGATATTACAAGAGGAATCATTGCCGAAATAACCAAAATCAACAACATTAATCCGATAACGGTATACAATCTTAGTCTATAATCAGACCTTACTTTTATTTTTTCATTTAAAGGAAGTAGATTTATCATTTACTTTTATCTCTTTTATCATCTGGTAGGCCTTTTAATGCTAAACCTATAGCTGTAACATATTCAAGGGAATCAGACATAGGGATATCTGGGATTGAATCATTTAAAGAAAATACATTTTCCCATGGATTGGCCAATAAAACCGGCAACCCGAGACTTGCAGACAAATATTCTGACAATCCATTTATAGACGCCTGACTTCCACACAAATAAACCTTCTCTATCTCCCCCTGTGTTGCCATTTCTTTGTGCGCATTCCAATACCAATAATGTTTTATAATTTCATCTCTTAGACTTGAAACAGATGGGGCAAGTGCAAAAAGTATCTCTTGATTCTCCGGCGAACGGACAAGTCCCTTTGTAAATTTTATATTTTCCGCTTCTTCTTCAGAAACAGAAAGCGCCTCCGCGATAACTTTTGTAAAAAGAGCGCCACCTGTTTTTATCGTATAGCTAAACCAGACTATCCCTTTACTAACAATAGAAATAACCACATTTGTCTTACCAATATCTACAATGAGAGCCGACTTAGTAAAATCTTTAGGCAGTACAGCCCTCATCATGGAAGCAGCCTCTATCTCAAAAGAAATCGGGGTAATTCCCGTCTTGTTTATAATATTTACATATCTTTCTATAACGATTGATGGAAGTATTGAGACACTTATTTCCATTTCACCATTTTCTAAAATATTAACAATTTCGTAATCAAATATTATTTCTGCCGGAGAGTATGGAACATGTTCCTCTAGCCGAAGCTCTATACTGCCCCTAATCTCTTTTTTTTCTGTTTTAGGAAGTTTCATTTTTAAAAAATAAGAATGTTCTTCGGGCAAAGAAATATGTGCGGCACGAATACCAAATTCTTCTCTAATTTTTATTAAAGTTTTTACGATAGCCTCATCAACTTCGTTCTGAGGAGAATTAGGGGGCATAGCTAAAGAAATAGGTCTTCTTGCATATTTTTCAACTTTAGTTTTTCCTCCCTTTTGGCTAAACTCAATAAATTTTATTGTGTAGCCACAAATATCTATCCCAACTATTGGAAAAGATAAATATTTTGGAACGGGAAAAATATCAAAAAAGGATTTCTTAGTCATTAATACTATTATACCATTCCCAAAAGAAGCGTCATTAGGGAAAAACTTAGTTATCCCCTTATTTGTTTTTATCTATACAGCCCTTAAGTATAATGAGGGCAACAGATATATTCGCCGAAGCAAAACACCAAATAGCTGTTTCAATAATTTTCTTCGGATTATTTATTTTTATCTATGTAGGTTCTGAGTATTATCGCGGCGGCGGAAGCATCTAACATTTCCCCCTTACCCTGAATTCTCTCGGCTTCAGCACTACTTAAAACTTCATTTTCATAAACAACCTCAAGGCCTGTCTCTTTTTCTAACATCTTTTTTAAAATATTTGTATCAGAAACAATAATATTGCACTTACCTTTGTAATCAAGAGACTCTCCCAATATTATTTTTTCAACTTTTTCTTTTTTGCAAATAGAGATTATTTCTTTAGTTAAATTTTTGCTATTTTTTATAACCGAATACGGATAGGCAAAAACACCTGCCTCGTCAGATAAAGCGATACCAACTCTTTTTGTCCCATAATCAATACCTAGTAGTCTCATTTTTTTATTTACTCCTTAAAGTCTACCTAATTTATATATAAAACTGCAAATTTTTTAAAATAAAAAGTAAGAATATTGTAATTTTTATTTTGACTTTTTTACCAGATGGTGTACAATTAGTAGAGCCAAAGAACATTTAAAACTTAATACAAAATAAAAAGGAGGAATAATTATGGCTGACTACTTAAGACTATTATACCCCCTTATTATTCTGGGCGCGTTCTTCTTGTCGCTGTTTTTAACCCGCTTGATGTTCTCCTATTTCAGACACATTCACCCCGAAAACAACAGCCGGGAGAAAGATTTAGTAAACGAAAACAACTCTTGTCTGTTTAAAAAAAACACAACGGATCGCGGAAGTTTGAGATATCGGTGTGAGCCTCCCAGTGATCTTGATATTCCCAAAGAAAACAGGAGGCAACGAATGTCTTTAGAGGAAATAATTGAACTTGCAAAGGAGCTCTTTGAAAAAAATGATGAATTAAAAAACGACGAAGAACTAATTTACTCAGCCGTCGGAAATTGGCTTTCAAGACCTCTCTATTTCATAAAAGGATTTGAGGGCCTTTCCCCTCTCAATATGTTTGAACAACAAAAAGAAGAAGAGCTCATCAAGTGGCTCAGAAAAATGAATTGGAAAGAAGGTGCCGGCTTTCAGAGAAAAAACCGAGACCTTACCCCCATAAAACTTCTGTAGTTAATAAAAGCGAACAAAATTGTTCGCTTTTTTATTTATTATTTATAATTTTTTATTAATTGACTCTCGTAAAATTAAAGTATAAACTCAGTTTGGTTTTTAGTTATTTGAAATAATTAACGTACAGAAAGGAGGTTTATTCATGAAAAAGATTTTACTCAAAATACTGGTCGTTATTTTATTCTTCATTTTATCTATCGTTGTTCTTGCTGAAAAAGAAAAAGGCAATGATCTTAAGAAGCTAACGAATCTGCTAACAAACAACACCAAAGTCGAAAAAATCGACAACGGCTCAGATGAGGTTTTGGTTATGTATTACAGTACAAAGAATGAAACATATCATATTAGCATTTCAATAGAAAAAGAAACAAAGATCGCTAAGGGCATCTGGATAAGCCATACTGTATTTGACACAAAACAGATAATTCCAATGAACAATCTCTATCAATTCAAAAATTTCAGGGAAGAAGGATATCAAAAAGGAAAAGTCATTTTCGAAGAAAATATTTACGACTACCTAATAGATGGTGAAATAGATATCTTTAGGATTTTTACGAGGTCAGGTGAGCTCGATTTTGGATACGTCATCAGAAAAGGGGTCATTGTGGCCCAAGACACCTTCAGAGACACTACCAAAAAAGAAGAGAGGATGATGATGTCCAAATATAGAAATATCGTTAAAACAATCTTAAAACATTACGGGCGACAATAACGATTCAAGGCTTCCAATTTGGGAGCCTTTTTTAATTAAAATAAAAAAGGAAAGAAAAAGGTTATTAATACAAGAGATCTATCCTTCAACAATAGACCTGTCCATTATCTCAATAGCAAAATCTACAAATAAATCCGGCAAATCAAACCAAAGTTCTCTTTCGCTCCAACCTCCTTTTATAAATTTTAAACCTTTTTCTGTTGCCCATTTTTCAACCTTGTCAACAACAGATTTGGGATTTTCTGAAATAAAAGCAACGTGCGAACTAACGCGATTTTTAATTTGAATAGGCACTTCGTCTACCTCAACTAACTGAATATTAAAATCAATTCCATTTTGTCCAATCATTGCCCAACGAGCGCCTCCTTCTCGATAAGACAGCTTGCATCCCAATAATATAAACATTTCAATCAAAGTTTCTAAACTTTTTGGAACGATCTTTCGTGCTCCATGATGTAATTGTGGTTCGTTTTTCATAAAATTAGTATATCAAAATTTAATATCTTACTATAACGACAAACCACCCAAATGCTTACACATTAAAAATGGAGAGATTCGGTCACTCTCGTGAATTGTTATTTCGTCTTCAACTCATAAAAATCTCACTCGCTCGACCCCCACTCGCCGTCTCTGATTTTTTCGTACCTAAAAAATCAGGCTTCGCGACGGCTTGGTTCGAATCCACCCTTCTTCGTTAAAACGTAAAAGCCCGATGCATTCGCATTGAGCTTAACGTTTTATACGGTGTAGTCGGGTTAAGTACCCGAGGTTACAAGTGTTATAAGGGTATTTTAGCACAATTTTAAGACTCGCTTCAATGCATGTGGGTCGGGGGTCTGGTTTAATCAAAATGCGACAAATGCGACAGCAAAAAGGCGTTTCTATAAGGCCAAAAAACTATCATCAAGATACTCCCTCTTAAAGCTATCCTTACCCGATTCTGTGATACTTGAATCTATATGATCAATATAAAAACGCAGCCCTTTAAATATATATTTAAATTTATTTACTTGTTCATTAATTTTTGACTGGCTCAATAATTCTTTTGTCTCTGAATGTTCAGTATCGTCACTAACATATAGTATGGCAATTGAGTGCCCGTGTAGGAGCTTGTTTCTTGCTTCGCAAAAATTTCTCAACTTTCCAATAATACTGTGATATTCATCGGCCAAGTATAGATCGCTTCCGAATTTATAACGGTAGTTATATATAAATAACACCATTTTATCTATAAAATTAATCTTATCTATATTTTTTGCTATCTCTAGTGTATTAATAGTTTTTTGTATTTGCATTAATGATAAATTCCTAAGAAGAGCATTCAAACTCACCTCCATAACAATATGGAGACTAATATAAAAATTGATCATGTCATTTTCATCAAGATCATTTTTCTGCAATAATTCTTTACATTTTTCCTTGTTAGATTGAATCAAATAAACTGATTCTGTCCTTGCTTGTACCATAGTTATTTAGTTTTATTAAAAACTTGTTTAAAACTATCAAAAGTCTTCTTTGCATCTTTTGTTCTAATTTGACCTTTATATTTTTTCATTAAATCAAAATGACAATCTCTCATTTTTTGACCACTACCACAATAACAATTCCAGTGCCCTTTTATTTTCTTCTTAGTTAAGTACTCAACAAATTTATAGACTGCCTTTTTATCATCTATATTAAGAATCTCTTTATAAAACTGAAGAGCCCCGTCCTGTCCGTGAGCGTATGCTTTGTCTTTATTTTGTCCGCCACTAACCTCATATTCAATTTGCCAAAGAAAAAATGGCTCTACAAATATTTTCATAAAATCAGTAATCGTAGATTTCTCACTCCAAAAAAGAAAAACTTCATCTTTAAAACAAAGACATGCTATACCATTTTGTTCATCTAAATGCCTGTCTTTGTTTAGTGGAATCTTATTTCCTGTTTCCCTAACCTCAGGTATTTCTTGAGGAAAATTGTACGGAACCTTAATTTCAATTTGGAAACTATCCAAGACTATATTTTTGTCATCCTTAATCCTAATTGTTCCCTTAATATAAACTAAATTATCCGCAATAGAGACAACCAAGGTTGGATAATTTTTATTAATCTCTAATTTAAAAGAATCAAATAATCCTTTATTTTTAATATGCCAATAATCCATAATCTTATTGGTTCAACCATGGTTTCGGTGATTTGCTCTGATCGGTATTGCTTGTTTTTAAAGAATTAATTACATAACTTTTATCTACATCCTCCACGGTGCCAAATAAATCTTCCCATTTATTCTCATTTATTAACCCAATTGCGTTGGTTGCTGCAGCCGATAAACTACCTTTTACTGCGCTATCAAATAATAAACCGAGATCGTTTCCTGAATTTGCTGGATCCTCAATCGAGACATTATCTATATTAGTACTTAATTCCTCGAAAAACTTCTTAAGACACTTTCCTAGACCGCTATCATCTTTACTTTTATCTAAAACCTTAACCACCAAGAGTTCGAGGACGAATGTTTTTACATCAATTGAATATATATTCTTCCAGATCTTAACCAATTTTATTGTTTTTGTAAGTCCACTATTTTTAATATGACCAATATGTACATCAAGGTTCGTTTTTAGACGCTTTTTATCGCCAGATAATTGATATAGAAAAGTGTCACCTTCTGAATCGTCAACAAATCTACCAGGGACAACGTCAATGTGAAAATCAAATTTATTTTCACCTTGCAAACGTAAGGCAGACTTTTTTGGAATAATTGTGTATTGTTTAGCAAGAGCATCTTTAACGTTATTAAAAATGTCTTCCAGGTTATCGCCAGCTGAATCATCGTCGTGCTTAAAATAACAAACAATATCTAAGTCGTAACTGGCTCGTATCATAGTTTCTTTTTTATAAGAGCCGGCATATCTAATGACAGGACTTCCGTCAAAAACATCCGATATCGCTTTTTCGACTTTGGCTTTTTCGGTTTGCATCGCCTTCGCTTCTGCAGAATCTTTTGTCAAACCTTCTTTGCCTAATATTTGCTCTAAGTATTTTTCAGTCTCCATATTTTTATAGTTAATTAATTGTTAATGAGTGTTTAAATTTGCTCTTATTATACGTGTTATAGATTTTTAATTTTGGGTCAGAATGCTTATTTAATGATCTACCACAAACTATCGCTACTGGGGCAGGGACCGCAGGAAAAACGTCAATATTTTTTAAACCAATATGTTTATTTTTGATTTTACTTATTGCATCAGAAAAACTTTTCTCAAAATTCAGTAAATCTTTTTCCGTTCTTAAAAAATTGTAATTCGGACACTCAGTCAAAGATAGTTCGTATATATGATATTTTTTATCTATACTCGCGGGTAGCAAATCTCGTTTTATCGTTCCAGACAATGATAGTAATAATGCCACCTTACTTTTGTCTTGCCCTTTATCAGTGAGATTTAACTGATAATCAGCCTTTGGTTTTCCATTTTTCCATTCCCAGTTTTCTCCATCACGGTGACGTTGAAATATTTTAGTTTTAATTTTGTTGTCTAACTTTGACCCCAAATGCATCAGAAGTGGCATCGGTCCTATCCCGAAAATCGATACGTGCTCCGTCTTTTCTCTTTTTAAATCAGAATAAAATTTATTGAGAGTACTATTTATATCTTGTGATTTTGCTTTCCAATAGCTTCCATTGTCTTGCCCAGGATTATTAGAAAAATCAATTTCTTCAAATTTGTCTTCACAGGGTATTAATTTTTCTTTCATTAACGCCTTTATAATATCGGGGGTTGCTAATTTAACATTTTCAGAATTTATATTGGCGACCATTTTTAAAACTTTTGTTTGTCTTTTTTGATCAAAACTTGTAGATAGCTGGATTCGTTTTTCATGCTCAGATTTATAATCCTGTAATTGTTGAGCAGTATAATATTTGTCTTGTCCTGCTTTATCAATCTTCTCGTGACAATCAGGACACGCTAATAATAAATTACCCACATTATTTTTATCGGTAACTTTTTTATTAGCTCTGGGACCTTTATTACTGAAAGCATATATATGAGCCATTTCTCCCCATATGAATTGTTCTCTTGTTGTAGAATCTTTAATTACTAACTTATTACAAATTTCACATCTACCAGCGGATTTTGCAAACAACAAAACTTTAGTATTTTCATTAATACCGCGTCCATTTTTAATTTCTGAGATTTCAAGTAAGTTCTGATTTTTAGACATAGATTTTAGAATTTTTTATCTCTTGGTGGACAGTCGTCATTTCCGTAACTGTCCTTATCCTTAATAATTCCTTGCCTGTTGTGGTAAACAGCTTCAGCCTCGGCTTTTTTAGCAAGGATGCGTGTTTTATCTTCTGCATTTGCTTGTGTTCTATGAATTGAGATCGGCCTGCTAACTCCTTCCTTCTTAACTGCCCAATCACCATCCCAAGGAACACTGTGAAAATTTTTCTTAGCCATATAATTTAAAATTAATTTTTAATAACTCTGACAGCAACTCCGTTGACCATATAACCGGAACTGTCTAAATCTGATTCATGTAAAATAATAGGTGGTATTTCTCGTTTGGATTCAGAAACAAGACGAATCTCGTGTTTCTTGTTATCTTTAAAGAATTTCTTGAAATTTGCGGACTCATCAATAATAGATAAAACATAATCTCCGTCGCTCGGTTGTCTTTTGCAGTCAACTATTACATAATCGCCGTCGTCTATATTTTCTTTACTAACACCAACTTTCGCATCATTCAAAGAATCGCCAACAGCTTTAATGGCGATTAATCCGTCGGGTCGTAATCTACCAACAGACTTTTGGGATATTTTTAAATACCCCTGAATATTCTCTTGCGCTAATTCAGTAGCTGGGCCACAATTAGCAGAGCCTAGTACTGGAATATTGAAAAAGTTATCCACAGTAAAGGCCTTTGGCTTTGACACCCTTTGCCTCTTTTTTGTATCTAAATACAACAGTCCTTTCTTCTTCAACTGCCCTAAGTGATAAATAACAGTTTGAGGGTTTGTAATACCAAGTTCACGGCCTATTTCTCTGAAACTCATCTTAGAAATATCCTTTTGTTTAGCCAATTTTATAATTTTTTCTTGGTTGTCGTTCATAATATTAGAAAGTGATTAAAAATATCTTTTTATTTATAATTTCTTAATAACTACTTCTAGTATATCAGAAGCGATTTCTAATGTCAACAAAAATCTATTTACACCCTTGACACCTTGTTTGCAATCGACTAAACTATAGGTATGGAAATTCAAAACAGTAACAATCGAGTGGAGCGTTGCGGTTGTGGCACACCAGTTGTCAGACGACTAAATAGTCGTAAGTTTGAGTTTCTTAAATACAGTAAAGGACAACCAGTTAAATTAGCGACTGAATACTCTGGTAATAAATGTGTTGTGCATTGTGAAAAATGCGGTCGAGACATCACTTTTTTAACCAATGAGGTTCAGTTAGGTTTAAGTTACGTAGTCGCTCCCCTGAAAAGTTAGGGGCGGTAAATTGAAAATTTAATCGAGCATCGTTCGGAACGCCCGAACACATGTTTATACCAAATGGTATGAGCGCGTGTTCGGGCGTTTTTTTATTAACATTTATTAACTAAACAAAAAATATGAACAATCAAAAAATAAATATCGTTGAAGTTCCGATCAATGAACTTCGAGTATTGGAACGAAACCCAAGGAAACATTCCAAAGAACAGGCTGACCAACTTAAGGAATCAATAAAAAGGTTCGGTTTGGTTGACCCTGTCATCTGCAATAGCGCACCAGAGAGAAAGAATGTAATTATTGGTGGTCACTTCAGAGTTGAGGTGGCCAAGGAAATGGGAATAATAAATGTGCCAGTGGTTTATGTTCAAATAACTGATTTGACCAAGGAGCGTGAATTAAGCCTCCGCCTTAATCGTAATCAAGGTGAATGGGATTTAGATCTTCTGGCGGAATTTGATGAGTCATTTCTCGCAGACATCGGCTTTGATAGCGAAGATCTTGATGACATCTTCCCAACAGAGGAAAATGTTGAGCAATTCGATCTCAAAAAAGAATTAGAAAAGGTGGGTATTGAAAATATCACTGTACAGAAAGGAGACATCTACGAATTAGATGGCTCGAGATTGATGTGTGGTGATTCAACCATTGAGTCAGACATGAATACTCTTATGAAAGATGTTAAAGCCAGTATGTGTTTTACTGATCCACCATACATTTTGGATTACCTAAGGGGCAAGACAAAACAAAAAGACGGTGTAACCACAGGATTTGGAGCAAAGAAAAATAGAAGATATCTGGAAACTGATGAATTGCCAGATAACTTTACTGAATTGTGGATGGGCAATATCAGCAAAGTAGCTAAAGAAAACTTCGCGATTATTTGTTATGAAAACTGGAAGAATATTCGCACTATTTGGAACGAGATGGAAAAATATTGGAAAGTTAAAAACATGATCGTTTGGCACTTGCCTAACAGGGTGCAGGGATTCTCGGCAAAAGGTAAATTCTTCAATAAGCACGATATTGCAATAACCGGAGCAACAGATGGATTTGTTCTTAATGAGGAAGATGAGGGTGAATTACTCGAAAATGAATATGAAACAGCGCTCTATGCTATAAGTGGTAAACCTCACTGGGAATCGTATGAGAAAGGTAAGAAAATTTGCCCGACTGATTTTATTGAATTCAAATCAGCCGATGAAAAATCATCAGGGCAAGGTGTTATCTTTGGAACAAAACCAACAGAGATACTAATTCCATACATCAAGGTACTTACAAAACGAGATGATTTAATAGTAGAACCGTTCGGCGGTAGTGGGTCGACATTAATCGCATCAATTAAAATGAATCGTCGTTGTTACCTTATGGAAAAATGTCCGACTTACGCCCAAGTAATACTTAAACGCTGGGAAAATGAAACTGGTAAAAAACCGATCAAAATAAACTAGTATGATTGATGACACGACAAAACAAAAACTGCTTAAAGAACTTGAAAAAAGCGGCAACGTTTGGTCGTCTTGTCTTAAATTAAACATTCACCGGTCAACATATTATCGCTGGAAGAAAACAGATAAAAAGTTTGGGCGGACAGCAAACACAATGGAGCGACACGGTCGAGAAAATATGTGCGATATAGCAAAGCACGCCCTTATGCTTAATGTGAAAGACAAAAAAATGGATGCAATAAAATATGTCCTGGGTCACTATGATCCACTGTTCAAAAGAAACCAAACCAGCAATGTGGTTATCGTTCACAAAAAAGAGTCTCCTATGCTGAATATGCCAATCAAAACACTCGAAGACTTATTTGACGATGACGCAGAAAGGGCTCACCAAAAAAGCTTGGAGCTTCAAAAGAAGTTTACTGGGTCTGGTAAAATAATACCGAATAAGCCCGACGGTAATCCGATAGAATTTCACGAATTAATAAAATACGAGGCGTATATAGAAGATTGGCAAAGGTGCCAAAAGCAAAACAAATCTACTGACACTGCGGACTCAATGTCCGAGACGGATAAGCCGACAATAGCGCATCAAGAGAATCAAATGCCATCAGATAACTTGAACTCAAATTCTGCCAGTCAGGACACGAGGCAGGATAATAATACTTAGAGGTGCGATATGAGGAAGTATAGTACTTGCCAGTGCTTTGGGTCGTTGAGGGTTGAGAGGTGGTCGTTGAGTCAGAAGTTGTATCGCCATTACAGGTAGTCGGTGACCACAAACCACTCAGATTTTCCTGAGCAGATTTCTGTGACGCCTTAAACTCGGCTTGATACTTGTAAGGGGTTTTGTATGTGTACTCATGAGCGTAACCCTGCTCAATCATATGCTTGTTATAGAACAAACCGTCTTCACGATAAATATATGCAAGTCGTCGACCGTACTTATCAAGCTCGCCTTGAGTTGAATCTTTTTCAATTCTGACATTTTTGCCAGTCAATAACTCTTTAGCTTTATTGGATGCTTCTTTCCCAAAACATTGAACAGGTTTTCTAGGGTCAACCGTCTCGGGCGTATCCATACCAATAAGACGCAGAGTCTCAATCGTGCCATTTATATTAACTTTTAAGGTATCGCCATCAACGACACTTGAGACAGAATAATATTCATATTCTGAATTATTCTGAGTAGCTGGAGTTGGATTCGTGGTTGTCTTTTCTGTTTGAGTCGTTTGAACATTTTGAGGCTGTTGAGCTTCTGGTCTGGATTGATCGTCTGTGATCGTAACAGGTTTATTGTCGGCGATATCTTCAACCTCGTTAACTTGTGATGATTCTTCGGCATCACTTTCAATAGAAGCGACTTCATTGTCAGTTGATTTTTCTACCTGCGGAGCAGTTATAACAATACCGAAAAAAGAAACAATGATCACCGTAGAGCAAACAATGGCGACTGTTTTTCTTTTAGGAATTACTTTAATTATTCGTTTAAAAATCGACGGCTTAATAAGTCCGACTGTTAAAGCAACGATTGATGATAGTAATGTTAATAAAAATATGTAGGACATATGGATGAAATAAAAAACCAGCTAAGTGATAGCTGGCGATAGAGTTTTGGATACACAGAACCCCGCGCCAGCTAGACCTTGCGGTCCCATACCAGTTTCCCGATATGACCCAACGAAGAGTCGCTGAACGCGGGGTTCAGTATCTTCGTTGGGTTTCCACACCATATCCGAAAGAAAATCTCTCGGGGTTAGGTGCCTGGCCTTCCGACCAGTAATATTAAATTGTTAAATACATTTTACCAGAAAATCCAAAGGATTTAAAGGTCTGCTTGTACCTTAGCTTAGATCATAGAATTTATGTAATCGAGTTACCAACAGATGAACATAACCATTCTCACTTAGTAAGTTTCTGAGTTGTCTAACCTGCGGAATAAGTGGGAAAGTAGACCAAGAGCATCTAAACAATCTTGTTCAGTGTAAAGACCAGAGTCTTTTAAATCAGCGGCGAGTTCGTGATGAATAGGGTTTCTAAAAGCAAGCCACATAGCGCGTGCCAATAATCCATGCCCTTTTGATATATTTTCAAGAGTTAGTACTTCAAAGTCTGTCCCGTTGGGTCTTTTGAATTTTTTTACCACTGACAGCTCTGGTGTAATTTGAGGTGCAGGAGGAGCAGGTTGATCTGGGATAAAAGCATGCTTAATCAATTGAGAATCAGTTAAGCCAGAAGATGAATGGCTCTGCACTTCTCGAATGTATTTTATTACCCCCTCAGATACTGCTTTGTAATAATCCTCACTTTTATAAAAAGGAAAAACTAGGTTATGTAGTGTTGGGTGTAAATTTTGCCAGTGAAAATACGGGTATGGTTTAATTATATTTTGTAACCCCTTTAAACTGCTAACCGCCTTATCGTCAGATAATTCAGCATCTTTGGTTAAAGCATTAATTATTGAATCAAGGTTATCATTTATATTTTTTGGAATGTGTTCTCTCCATTCACCAATTTTTATTCCTGTGCTGGTCTCTAATTTTTTCTGTTTAATTTCTGCTCTTTTTGCACGCCAATCTGTCTCGAGCCATCTCAACATCTTCTGTAAATATTCTCTTAGTTTAACCATGTCAGGATGTTCCCAATTCAATGACTGGCGATTGGTTCCAATGACATCCTCACCAAAGTCATCGATAAAATCTACTTCGAGCCATCCTGTTAGATAAGTGAAGAAGTGACTTGAAGTACTATCTGAGAAATATTCAGGCACATTAACCAATTTTCTACGGGAAAATAATGTGATTCCCTTCATGTTGGTAGCTGGAGGAATAGGTTTTTCCGTGGCTATTAGATGACCCTTAACCTCAAGTTTTCTCTCGTAAGTATTATCAAAATTAATATTATCTGGAACATCCCATTCAATCTCTTGAGTAAGATTGGCATATTTTCTTTCATTTTTTATTAAAATTTCTTCCTCGTCGTTGTGTTTTATGTAGATGTTGAAATCTTGATCTATGATAAAAAACCTTGATAAATTATCTGCTAACGTTTCGGCGTTAAAATCACTGATGCGCTGTATGTCTCTCAAAATTATAGTGGTTCCTTTTTCTATTTCAGAGACAACATCATTCTCTACGGTTGTTGGGGAATAATCTTTTTGTTTGTCTCTTTCTCCGTCTGATAATATGTCGCCCCATTTCATTATAAAAGAATTCCTTTTATAATTTTGGGTTGTCCTTACTTCTATCTCGTGGGCAATACCAAAAAACGACAATTTGCCTAAACCTTTTTTTCCGATAACCTTTCTTCCTCCTGGAGATATCTGGCTTCCTTCGTCACTTCGTCGGTTGCGTCCAATTCTCAAAAACTTCTCGTTAATATCAGTAAAAGACATGCCGTGCCCATTATCAGAAACGACAATTTCTTTATTTTCTTGGTCTTTGAGATGAATATTTACCCTGGTTGCATCAGCGTCTTGAGAATTAGCAACAAGCTCTGCAACAACAGGTGGCAATGTAGAATACATTCTCACGCCTAAATGCTCAATCGTATTAGGAGTAAACGTCATCTTTAGCTTTTGGCTATTGTTATTTTGAGGCATGATTTTTGATTATAGTTAACCCGAGTTTTTTTGCATACAACGGCGGAACAGCATTTCCAATCATGCGAGCTATTGATGAAACACTGGTACCAATAAATTTATAAGTTTTAGGAAATGTTTGAAGCGTAGCACCCTCCCTTAGTGAAATTGGACGATCCTCATCTGGATGGGCAAAACGACCGTTTGAAATACTAAAAAATTTTGTTGTAATGGTTGGGGCTGGCTTATCCCAAGACATTCTTCCGTAGGTGTCATTAAAAGAAATGTTTCGATCCTTTTTCTTATAGGCTTCAAGCTGTAAGTTTGTATTAGCCCACGATTCCCGGGAACCCCCATTCTTTGGCGTAAGCTTTAATCTTTTTATATTATCTTCACTAAGCCCTGCTGTTGTGTGCATAAAACTTGTTGCATCCTTATGACCAGCCGAAATTTTAGGAAATCCATTTTTTGTTCCAATGAAATCTGCGACCGTTGGACGCGAATTATTTGGTTCTGGAAAAATTTCTTTATCTGTAACTCTATTAGCAATTAAAGAAAATCTTTTCCTTGTTTCTGGAACACCATACTCATTAAGGTGTACAACCTTGTAATGGACAGCGTATCCTCTTTTTTTCAAATCGTCTACAAACAGATTGAGTCCACTTTCTTTTTGTTTATTTAAAATACCTGGCACATTTTCAACAACGACATATCCAGGATTATAGTATTTTACAAAGCGATGAAATTCGTGGAGTAAATCCTTTGATTTTTCTGATTTATTTTTACTTGTACGAATAATCGTCCAATACTGGCAAGGACTACATCCGATCAAAATTAAATTATCATCATTCTTTTTAATGTCGATTTCTTTCGAAAGGTCTGCTTCTTTTAGTTTAGAAACATCCGCGAGTATGTATTTTGCCCCTTTTATATTAGATTCATATGTTTCTTTGCAGTCTGGATCAAAATCTATTCCAGCAATAACATCAATTCCAGCTTGTTGCATACCAAAACTCATCCCACCACCTGAGCAGAAGAAATCAATAGCCTTTAATTTTTGAACTTTACTGTTCAATAAATGCTTCTCCATATTTACTATTTTATCATTTTTTCCTGTTTTTAGACAGACTTAATTCCGCTCCTTTTCAGCTCATTCCTGATCTCAAGATAATCAGGCATCATTTTGGCAACCAGATTCCAAAATTTTTGTGAGTGGTTAAATTCTTTTAGGTGACATAGCTCGTGAACTATAATATAGTCAGCCAATTTCTCGGGGAGTAGAGCGATTTTGTAATTAAAATTCAGATTACCTTTTCTTGAACAGCTACCCCAACGAGTTTTCTGGTTTTTTATATTTATCTTGTTGAATCTAAAACCGTAAGTTTTATTAAAATATTCAATTCGCTTTTCAGCTAAAGCCATTGCATGGTCTTTGTATTCCGTATAATCCTTTTTAGTGCCTTTAGCGAATACTTGCCCAGAAATGCTTTTGAAATAATCCAACTTATCAAGTATCCACTGCGATTTTCTAATTATGAATTGCTCGATGATATTATCGCTCATATTTCGCGGAGCAGTAACCACAAAATTGCCATCACAATAGATAGCCAGTCTCATCCGCCTGGCTCGCTTGCTCACCTTGAGGGTGTATTCGACTTTCTTTTTGTGTAGCTCGATTTTTTTCTTCATAATTAAAATCGCTTTATTACAACATCCACTAGCCTATTGAGATATTTGTGGAAATCAGAAACTTTTATTTTGTCTTTGTAATCCTTAAGAATCAATTCTTGCAGAGTTCGTTTTGCTTCTTTGAGAAACTCTTCTCTTTTTGATGAATCTTGCCAATTCTCATCAAGAACATCTTCAAGTCGTGCGGCCATTTCTTTTACAAACTCCTTAACAACATCCTTGTCAGATTCGCTAATAAACTCATCGGAGATTACAAACAGGCCATATTCGCGGAGGGTGTAACCCAACTCCTTTGCTTCTTCTGTCTTTGTTTTGATATCGTTTAGAAGTTCGTAGTAGCGTTTTATTCTTTCCGCCAAATCAATCTGATGTTTTTCAAACTCAACACGAATAGCAATAAGTCGCTCGCTGAATTTTTTGAATGCCGGATGAGTATCAATGTTAATTGAAATCTCACGCTTTAACATTTTTTCAAGATTAAGAGCTTTCTCTTCTTCGGGAAGTTTATCCAATTTGTTTAGGGTAGCTAAATCGTGGATATTTAATTCTCGGAAGTTTTTAGTGATGCCCTCGTAGTCAATCTTCTGTTGAATCAAGCTTTTTATTTTCTCTCCGTATTCGGCAAGTGAAAAAGCATCCACATCATCAATTTGGAATTCTTTTACGAATGCCAAATAAAAACTGGTAATCCATTCAAACTTGCGGAGGTACTCCATTAAGAATGGATCAGGCGAAAGAATCTCAAACAACATTTTGAGTCGGCTGTATTTATCTTTGAAATATTGCTGTTTACTTTGATTTTCAATAAATATCTTCAGGCATCGGCGCAAGTTGTCTATGGATGGATCTTCAATATTTACTCCTACAAACAATTCCATTATTTCGCCGATAACTTTTGAAAATTCTTCTTTGAGACGGTTGATATCCACCATGGCGCTATCAACCACACTCTCGTCAAAATTAAGTGCGTCGTAAAGGTTTTTAGTCACGCCGTAGTAATCAATAATCTTTCCGCATCCTTTGTTTGGAAACACTCGGTTTGTACGGGCGATTGCTTGAAGTAGGTTGTGATCACGAAGTGGTTTGTCCAAATACATTACCTGTTCAACTGGAGCGTCAAAGCCAGTCAAAAGCATGTCGCAGACAAGTAAAAATTTAAGTGGATGACTTGGATCCTTGAATTGTTCAATTATTTTCTCTCGCTTCTGTTTATTGGTATTGTATTTCTTTAAATCATCACTTTCGCTATTGGGATCTCCTGGGGAATAGACAACCTCAGACCATTCAGCTGGGACTAACTTATCAAAAAGTTGTTTGTATTTTGCTGTGGCTTCGCGGTCATAACAAACGACCTGAGCTTTAAATCCATTTGGCAAAACGTAAAGTTTGTAATGCTCAATAATATCTTGAGCAACCGCTTCCATCCTTTTGTCTAACTTAACCAGAGCCTCCTTTTTGCCGTATTTTTTAGTGAGCAATTCTTTTTGCTTATCATTCAAGTCGACAGTAAGTTCATTAAATTGTTGATCCACTTTTTCCTCATCAATAAAGAATTTGGAAAGACGGGCTTCATAAGTAACTGGCAAAGTAGCGCCATCATCAATGGCTTGCTGAATGGAATAATAATCAAGATAACGTTCTCCTTCTTCGCCGAAGTTTCTGTGAGTATTGAGAGTTAGCTTATCAATTGGTGTTCCAGTAAATCCAAAAAAGAAAGCATCCTTAAAAGCATTACGCATTTTAATTGCTGAAACACCCTCGTTGTCTCGGTGGGCTTCGTCAGAAAGCACAATAACGTTACCATCGATATTTTCTATCTCTTCCAACTCGCTGAATTTCTGAATAGTTGAAATAAAGATACCTCGGTCGGCTCCTTTGATTTTCTTCTCAAGGTCTTTGCGTGACTCCACTCTGACGAGGTTTTGTCCACCCCAGCTTTCAAATTCTTCGTAAACTTGATCATCAAGATCAATACGGTCAATCAAAATAAATACCTTGGGATTTTTCAATTCAGGGTTATAGCGAAGCTTCCACGCCGTGAAAAACATCGTGAGTGTTTTGCCGGACCCTTGTGTATGCCAAATCAAACCCTTCTTTCTCTCGCCGTCTTGAACACGAGCAACGATTTTATTGGCCGCGTAAAATTGCTGATATCTGGTAATCTTTTTAGTAATCCCGTCTTTCTTTTTCTCAAAGACAATAAAGTTTTTAATAAGATCAAGAATCTGTTTTTGATCAAGCAAAAAGAAAAGCGTGGAATCAAGTTCTTCTTCAAAAACTTTCTTTTCTACCTGTGGGTCTTCGCGCCAAGCAAGGAAGTACTGCTTTGGGGAATAAGTCGCTCCATAAACGGTTTTGAGGCCATCGGTAGCGATATTAAGGCAGTTAGGCAAGAAAAGCTTTGGTGCGACTTTCTCGTATCGCTTTAGTTGGTCAATCGCGTTTTCAAAGTTAACACTACTGGAAGCAGTGGGGCTTTTGGCTTCAATATCGCAAATCGGTAAACCATTAAGAAAAATTAATACATCGGGTCGGATATTTTCGGTTACTCCTTCAAAATAGAATTGATTAGTAATAACGAAGTGATTGTTTTCTGGATTATCAAAATCAACTATCTTATAGTCACGAAAATTGCCGGTGTTTGGATCTTTCAAATTGATACCGTTTCGCATGGCAAGTAGAAACGCTTCGTTCGTGTCTGACTTTTTAACTTCTCTTACAATGCTTTGCGCGACAACATCGTCAATATTGTTGATTTTCTTTACCGCTTCTAAAAGATGGGAAGTAATAACATACTCGGTTTCAAAAGAGCGGAGTTTAGAAAATTCTTCCGCAGGAATATATTCATAACCGAGTTTTTCTCGTATGAATTTTATGATGTGGTATTCAATTGTATATTGTTCGTTAAATTTCATATTATTTTCTTTATGTGTATATGTTTTTCCAACATTTCTTTTTCATCTTCCACCCACACTTTATCAAATTCTAGTTCCCATAAAGATTGACTGGAAATGGCATTATCTGCCGATGTGATGAGCTCAAATTTATATTTTCCAGAACTAACTATGTTTGGATATTTATCTCCGTCAACTCTGTATGGTTGCACAATAATATCAAATCTCATTTGTGTTTCTGTGTGGTGAATAAGATCTCGAATATCACCAATGTCACAATGTCTAAATACGCCGGCAGGAATACGAATATTGTTAGTTCTGTAATGGCTCCATGCTAAATTCATTGGCAAAAAAGTTTCCACAATTTTTTCATTTCCTAATTCATCTATTTCCCATAATTTAGAAATCATAATCTCTGTATTTTCCGCAGGTTTTCTACCAACGTTTGTAACTCGTGCTCGTAAATAAATACAATTCTGAATAAAATTTCCGTTCTGTCCATGAAGTCCTATTTTATGACAATCAGGAGGAGTCATAGAAATCTTTATTTCTAGTTCTGCCCGATTCCACAATTCTCTAATCCGATCCTGAAATAATGCTATCAATAAAGCAACAATAATGGCTGAAAAAGTACCAATGGTCGCCCAATCAAATGGAGTGGCATGTTGAAAATCAAAATTACTCCTTAAGGGGTATTGCTTATAAATAATTTGTTCGTTAAATTTCATATTATTTACCATGACACTTTTTATACTTTATTTCACTTCCGCACGGGCATTTATCGTTTCTGCCAACCTTTGGTACTAAATCTTTCGGGTTTCTTTTTTTAATACCAATTATTGGTCCTGTTCCAGCCATTACAGCAAATGGTTTTTTACCTCCGTAAGACATTTTCTTTTGAGGATAATTTTTTACAAAAGTACGTAAAACTTCGTGGGCTATTTGTCTCATTGCCGCCAGCTCGGCACCTTCTGGCGGTTTATGTTGTTGGTTGTTTGCCGACCCTTCCCATCCAAGAGAATTATTTTTAGCTAAATCAACATACTTCTTATCCAAAAATGGATCGACATGCGAACCACCATCTTTATTCGCTACGGCAAGAACAATCTCTTTACGTGTAAAAGTACCGTTATTTTTGTCGTAAAAAACAATTCTATTCCAATAATCCTCGTACTTAGCGTGCTTTGGGTTCTTGCCAGGGATATCATCCAGATATGGCACATAAGTGGTTTCCTCACTGCTGATACCAATTCCAAAAAGTCCGGCGTAGCTACCTAACCTTTTTACTTTCTCATAATCTTCAGGGATGCCATCAACAAGGCATGAATCAAAAAAATCCGTATCTTCTAACTTAAGTTGGGACAGTAAGGAGTGAGACTGCTGAGTTTTATGTAATAGAACCCTTATTGAGGATGCGATTGATTTTGCAACCACGGTTTGTCCTTGATCATATAAATCAGACAGTACACTTAAAAGCTCCAACTGTGAATCAAGTTGTTTTTGCAAGTCTTCTGTTGTTTGTTGAATTTGGCTCATACCTTTACTCTTTTGTTTCCACTTAACAAATCCTGCATTAATCCCTTTTTAAGATCAGTAAGTTTGGCTCTCATTTCTTTATTAAACAGTATTTTGTTGTCGATTGAGGATAAAATGTCTGAAATCTTTCTTTGTTCGGTTAAATCTGGTAATAAAAAATGTATTCCGTAAAAAGCGCCGTGATTAAGGTCTGGTATAGTTGTTGTGCCTGCTCGCTCCAACAAAAGTTTTTTGATTGGCTCGCCTCTCAAATAATAAACTAGGTAGTTTCTATCTATTCTCTTTCGGTCAAAATCAATAAGAAAAAAATTATTATGAAAGACACCTTCCACATCAGTAACAACTACACCAGTATTACCAGTTCTTGTCATGAGAACATCATCTTTTTTACAAATCACGCTTTCTTTGGGTGATTCTATGTATTCATAAGTATCTTCTTTGATATTTTTAAGAGTAATATATTTATATCTGTTTTCTCCTGGATCCTTAAATCTTTTAGAGATAGGGATCTGTAATCCTTGGCTTACCGTACAAATATCTTTCATTTTCAAAAAATTCCATTCTTTTGGAATGTCTCCGATCTTCGTCTTCTGAAATTTATCGTGTCCAACACCTCTTGTGAAAAGGTGTTTCGAAATCCCATTTTTTAAATTTTCAGTTTGAGCAATTATTTCACTGGTCTTATGAATTTCTTCATCAACGGTAGACAAAATTTCTGCGATCTTTTTTTGTTCCGCAATCGGTGGCATTTTTACTTCTAAATATTGATACTGAGAGATATAGTGTCGTTTATGATTAGCGATTTGAAAATTAATCGACTTCATCAATTCATAAACAAATCTTAAATCATAATTCTCTTCTTTAGATTTCAAAATTTTAATAGCAGAAGACTTAACTTTAAATGGAAAATCCACGAACTTACTATCAGTAGTAAAATCATCAAAAATGATAGCTGGAATATTTTTGTATATACCAAAATCCTCGTTTGTATAACCTAAAATAAAAGATTTGTTAGCCGTGAGAACTGGAATATTGTTTTTTTGATTATAGCTTTCGCTCTCGACAATATAATTATCAGGCCGTTCAAAATTCAACAGATCACCAATTTGTTTTACAGACCATCCTTTTGGAATTGTATTTTGAGATATGGTCATATTAATAATTTAATTCCTTAAGAAATCCGTCGACTTTTTTATTTATTGTCTCACGCTCTTTTTCTAGTTTCTTTAAATCATCCCACGCAGATTTAACATCGATTACCTCTTCCTGTTCAGAAGTGTCAATGTATCGATTAATATTTAAATCATAGTTATTCTCAGTAATTTCTTTTATATCAACTACCCGTGCATATTTTTCGATATCAGAATAAACATCATATGCTTTTACAATTTTATTTATATCCTGTGACCTAAGAGAGTTTTGATTTTTACCCTCAAGGAAGTCTTTCTCAGCATCAATAATCAAAACCTTATTTTTCTTATTTTCTGGTTTATTTTTATTAAGAATCAAAACCGCGGCTGGAATGCCTGTGCCATAGAAAAGTTTAGCTGGCAAAGCGATAACGGCTTCAATAAGATCGTTTTTAAGAATCTGCTCACGAATACGCCCCTCAGCACCGCCTCGGAATAGAACCCCATGAGGAAGTACAATACCAGCCCTGCCGTTTACGTTCATTGATTTAATGATATGCAAAACAAAAGCGTAATCCGCATTTTTTTCAGGAGGCATATCGTATCCCTCAAGTCGTCCATATTTGTTTGTTCTGAAAATTTCTGACTCCCAATCTTTAATTGAGTAGGGAGGATTTGCGACCGCGATGTCGAATGTTTGTAGATTGCCATTTTGTGTTAGAAACTGCGGATTAGCGAGTGTGTCGCCACGGCGAATGTCAGCACTATCAAGACCATGTAAAAACATATTAATTTTTGCGATGGCAAAAGTACTGATATTTAATTCTTGCCCATAAAGATAGAGTGTTTTGGCAATCTTTTCACCAGATTTATGTTTTAAGTAATCATATGCTTCAAGCAGGAAGCCCCCTGATCCAGCAGTTGGATCATATATATGATCTTTCTGGTGGGGTTTTAAAATTCCGATAATAACTTTTTCAACTTCACGAGGCGTGTAGAACTCCCCACCTTTTTTCCCTGCATCTGCCGCGAATTGTTTGATGAGATATTCGTAAGCATCACCCAAGAGATCGGAGCTGATATAGGTATTACCAAAATTATATTGAGAAAAGTGGTTAATAAGTCTTTGGAGTGTTTCATTTGGAAAACGATCTCTATTTGAAAAATCAAGATCATCAAAGATTCTGTCCAACTTTGGACTATTGGCATTGGCGAGTTTTTCAAAAATATCATTTAACTTTTGACCGATACTTTCTGCTTGTTCAGTAACAACTGCCCATTTGCAATCCTTTGGAACTTGAAAACGGTGATTATAGTCGGCGCCAGCGATTATCTTATCGTTATATCCTTTCATTACTGATTCGTATTCTTCATCCCACACATCACTCATTCGTTTATAAAACAAAAGACCGAAGATATATTTTTTATAATCCGAACTATCAATTTTCCCTCGAAGAATATCTGCACTCTTCCAAAGGAAAGCTTCAAGTTGGGGCAGGGTTAATTTGCTACCCATTTTGTCCACGATCGCTTGAATATCTTGCGGACGATATTTGCGATCTTTGCGTGGGCCAACTCTAAGGGGAACGAGGGTGCCGTCTTTCTCCCAGTTTCTTAAAGTGTCTTGGTGAATGCTAAAAATCTCTGCTACCTGACCGATAGAGAGTAACTCCAGCATTCCTTTTAGTTTTTCTTGTATGTCTTTTCTCATATTGTTTAATACAAGTCTATCAGACTCCAAATATAATGTCAAATGTTCATAGGTTTTCATAGGTCTGTATAGTAGCTTAAGCCGTATAATATGGGTAATTTACTTATCTACAGCTTATCTACTCGGGACGCTCTGGACTCCTGAGGCGAGTTGCGTCATTCATTAGATATATGAAAATAACAGCCCCAAAAGGTTATGAGGTGCCCCAAATACAGCCTCAAGCGGTCAAAGTCAGGTATTGCCTATATGCCCGTAAATCAACAGAATCCGAGGAAAGACAGATACTTTCCATAGATTCGCAGATAAAAGAGATGCTTCAGCTTGCCGAGCGAGAATGTTTAGAGGTAGTTTGTATGAAGCGAGAAAGTCATTCAGCTAAGGAAACTGGGCAAAGACCAGTCTTTAACGAAATTGTAGATGAAATACGAGCCAAAAAGTATAACGCTATTCTCACATGGGCACCCGATCGTATCAGTAGAAATGCTGGTGACCTCGGCAAGATCGTGGACTTAATGGATGCAGGACTTCTCCAAGAAATAAGAACATTCGGTCAAAAGTTTTCAAACAATCCAAACGAAAAATTCTTGCTGATGATTCTCGGATCACAAGCAAAACTTGAGAATGATAACAGGGGTGTAAACGTGAAGCGTGGACTACGAACGAGAGTTGAAATGGGATTATGGCCGGGCGTAGCACCGCTTGGATACCTGAATCAAAAACACATGGATAAGAAATGCCAAGTAATAGTTGATCCGCAAAGAGCGCCAGTGATTAAAAAGATATTTGAAAAAGTGGCATACGAAAAACTAAGTGGTAGAAAGATATACAATTGGCTTCGATTTGAAGCCAATTTTTACACAAGAGGAAACAAACCACTAACACTTGCTGGTGTGTATCGGATACTGGAAAGCCATTTTTACTACGGAACATTTGAATCACCGAAAGGTAGCGGTAATTGGTATCAAGGGAAACACGAGCCATTAATTACACAAGAACTATTTGAAAAAGCTCAGGCGCAACTGAAACGAGATAATATACAAAGAGAAAATAGAGAATTCGCATTTACTAAATTATTTACTTGCGGATATTGTGGAAGCGGAATATCTGCCGAGGAAAAGTGGAAACAGCTCAAGGATGGAACGCACGCTAAATACATCTACTATTCATGTAGCAGAGCGAGAGATAGAAACTGCAAGAATCATTATATACGCGAAGAAGATTTGATAACTGAACTACTCAAGATATTGGACAAGGTAAATATCAATGAGTTGGGTATGAGACAGAAACTGGAGGATGAAATTGCGAGATTTAACATCTTCCAAAGATCAGTGCTTGGTGCAACAGAAAAGATTAAAAACAATCAGGATACTGATATAAGAAATTTCGCCAAGTATATCCTCAAAGAGGGTACGGTTGGCGAAAAAAGAGAATTACTGGCGAATCTAAGATCGAGAATAATTTACAAAGATAAAGGATTAACCTTCATGGATTAGATAAAAAATTGTTATAATAAGTTTATGAACTCAGGTAATAACGATCCATTTGCATACCGTTCCCAAGGGGGTGCTTTTAATGTTGGATCAGAAGTTGGCGACAACTTATCTGCTCTTGTGGGAGTAGATGACCAACTTATGTGTATTACCAGAAAGAATATCCGCATGGTTTTAATGGCTGATTCAGTTGACCCACAGAGAACAAACCCAAATATAGACCACAATGTACAGCACATACTTCCATATGGTTCGGATAATGAATTTGTTGGCAGAACATTTCAACAAGCTAGTTTTCTATTTAAAGAACATACCCTACCCAAAAGTGTAGATCATAATAAAGGCATAAGTATTTCACTTTCTTTCTTGAGAGAAATTACTGCGCTAGATAAACTAAAGGACGAATATATAGCTGAAGAAGAAAGCATAACCTCTAGTATCTCTTCGCAAGGAAAGAGTCTTCAAATACCAGCGCTTCCAAACTTGGAACAAAAGGTAAAGGGGTTCATCTCAAATACCGATCATGCAATGAGATCAATCATGGAAATTACCAACTTATTTTATCCAGACGTTAAAGGGAAAGGGTGGGAAGAACTTTTGTGTAAAACAATCAAAACCGAATTGGGCGATGATGATCCTTTTACTATTTTCATTCAAACATTTAAAAAATTTACGGAAAAAACTCGCACAATACGAAACAAAATAGAACATCCATACGGTGAATTGCGGGACGATGTTTTTACGGTAGAAAATTATAAATTAAATCTTACGAACAACATTGATCTACCCTCCATATCGTACAAGGGTAAGGAATATAATCTATCTAAAATGCAGATTGCTGTCTTTATGGAATCAACAACTCTAAGTTTGTTAACAATTTTTGAACTATTGATGGTTTATCTATGCAACCTGCATGCTGAGCCGTTTGCAGGAGATAAAAGAATTGTAGTGTCGGTACCAGAAGACAGAAGACAGGAATCTGAAAAACATGTAGGGTTTAAATACGAGGTTCTTTGGACAAAATAAAAACAACAGCAAAGTTGTCGTTTTTATTTATTATTTTTATAGCGATACTAATTAAAACTTACCTAATTTTACGGCAATTTTTTCTTTAGATGTTAAAATCTTCTTGGTATGGTTAAAAATATCCTGTCTTATTTTTTGACCTTCAAATAATTTTGGAAATAGTCCATATGACCCTGTCGGATGCGGAATTCCTAAAACTAATCTATCGGGGAAACGATAACTCAATATTTCAAAAGCTTGGTTGCCAATTCCGAATAATGGCCAATTAGCAGGAATATTCTCTAACTCGGGAAAAAGATATTTATTGATATCATCTCTAATTGTCTGCACGGTCAATTGTCCATTTTCTTTGCCTTGGCATTTCACAAGTTCAGTCCATAGGATAGGACCGTCGAACTCTAGCTCATCAGCAAGTTTTCTAAGTCGTTTGTAGTAAGGATGTTGAAGTACGTTTTCTTTCCAATACAACAAAAATCTTTCGTAAGAAAGTGGTTCGGATTTAAAAAAATCTTGCTCTTTTTTAGTTGCCTTGCCTGGGTTAAGGCCAACCATAACACATCCTACTGCATCAACATTTCGATTATCCTCTTCATACATTAATCCTCTTGGAATAATGCCCTCAGATAAATTACATTCCAAATCATCATATTTTGAATATGAACTATCTGTTGTTAGTCTTTCGCCTATGCTATATATTGCTTCACGAATTCTGGAATTCATATTAATGATAGGTTAAACTCGTCCAACTTAGGCACTCGGGTCGCACATTCGTCATAGACAAATGAGTTGACTCCGATAATAAATTGTCTTGGCGGAAGGGGTGAGATTCGAACTCACGGTCCCCTTGCGGAGACTCCAGTTTTCAAGACTGGTGCAATCGACCGCTCTGCCACCCTTCCAACATTTAAGGATACTAGCAAAAACGATACAAAAGTTAAAGGGGGTGCCTGTCCCGTTAAAAGTTTGTAAATTAAAGACAACATACTCACTACAGGAGCCGAAGGCGCTTCGCGGATAAACAAAAACAGACCACATAATTTTGTGGAACTTTTAATGGGATGTTATAATTTAATAACCTGTCCCGCTAGAAGCCGTGTTCGCTGTTAATTTTCTTAAGTATGGTTAATTATGAAAAAAGGTCTCAATATTTTTAATAAATTAATTTTAGTAGGCGCGAACGCGACCTGCTTCTAATGGGATGAATAATAATGAAACAGAAATTTTAAATCCTATAAGAGGCACCACGGAAATATCATGGGAAACTTTTGAGTATGAGCACAAGCCGGTCAGCAACGATTGGTATTGGGCAGTTGGACTCATTGCGATAATCGCCTCTGCTACTTCTTTTTATTATAACAACGTTGTTTTTGGAGCATTCTCCCTCATGGCAGGAATCACAATGATAATGTTCAAAATAAAAGGTCCTAGTCATGTCCGCGTGAGGTTAACCCCGAGAGGAGTAATCATTAAGAACACAATTTATCCTTATGGAAGAATTGAATCTTTTTGGATATACGAAGCAGATGGAGAGATAACTCAAATCAACGAACTCTCAATAAAATCAGACCGCGCCTTTTTGCCACAAATAATAATTCCACTAGGAGATGTTGATGTGGAATTAGTTAAAGATTATCTATCAAGATATATTCAAGAAGAATATCACGAGAAGGCCATGTCGGATATTATTTCTGAGTATATTGGCTTTTAATCATAATCTACATATTTCCTAATTTCCGTCATCCATTCGCTACCGTCTTTGCGAGGGCGAAGCCCGTGGCAATCCAGGATTTACTTGAAGTGGTCTCTGGGTTGGTCGATGGAATTCACATCGACACCTGCCTACCGGACAGGCAGACCTGTAGACGGCTTAGTTTCACTCGCAAAGACAAACAATAAACTTTTTATTTTTCCCCTTTTGTGCTATTTTCAAAACACCTCTCGTAGTTTAATGGATACCCGCCCGAACGGCTGAAGCCATTCAGTCGGGCGGGGAACAGAAGACTTATAATCTCCTGATGTAGGTTTGCCCACTCACATTTTTTGATCAAGATAGAAAAAGAGAGAATCCTATTGTGTAGTAAAACCAAGTCCCTTCGTAGTTTAATGGATAGAATAGGAGCTTGCGGAGCTTCTGATGCAGGTTCGATTCCTGCCGAAGGGATATTAAACAAGAGTTTATATAAAAAATGTGTTCGGGCGAGATTCCCTACCCTAAACACCACAACGCTCTCAATAATGATAATTTCGTTCAAACCACACTCAAGAGAAGAAATACCGCTTAGAGTTAAGTGGCTTAACAATCGCGAAGCAAACAAATACGCTATTGAAAATCCAGAACACGAAACGACTACTGAAGAGCAAACCGTTTGGTATGATAGATACGAACAAAATCCTTACAAAAAATTCTTTACAATTTTCGACGATGAAAAACCGATAGGTTTCATGGGGCTCTCCGACATAGATAAAGAAGCGGTTGCATTTATTATGATTGGCGAAGATGACTATCGCGGTAAAGGTATAGGAAAAATATCTCTAAAATATTTAATAGATTATGGATTCAAAGAACTCGGCCTCAAGAGAATGACGGCCTCTACCGATCCTAGAAATGAGCCTGTTATAAAATTAAACAAATCCGTAGGTTTCAGAGAGATCAGTCGGGATGAAAGAGACATAAGCTGGGAGATTACCAAATAAAAAACACCTTATCGTTTGATAAGGTGTTTTTAAATTTGTTATTTTACTGAAGCCTTCTTGACGAGCTGTGCAAGTCTTGATTTCTTTCTGGCAGCTGTATTTTTCTTTATAACCCCCTTCTTCATAGCCTTGTCTATTGCTTTGTAAGCCTCTGACAAGTTCTTTTTGGCTTCGTCAATATTTTTAGCCACAACTAACTTTCTGACATCCTTTATAGAAGATCTCATGGCTCCCGCTCTCCTTAGGTTGAAGACTCTCTTTCTTAGAGATCCTCTTGCTGCTTTCTTTGCTGACTTTGTTATTGCCATACTTTAAGAATAATGAATTATGAATAAAGAATTACGCCAAAAATTTACTGCGAGATAAATACTACATCAATATATCTAAAAAAGCAAGACTTTGTAACCACTCGCAATATTAGCCTAGCTTTGGTATTCTTAACTCATAATTCTTAATTCATAATTCTTTTTCAAATGATATCTCAAATTGAAGGTAAATTATCTCATATTGGCGACAAATTCGTAATAATAAACGTTTCGGGCATTGGCTTTAAGGTGGCGGTTACAAAAGACCTGCTTTTCCAGTTTGAGAAAGAAGAAACCAAAACGGTTTCACTTTTTACTTATCTTTCGGTTAAAGAGGACGCACTCGACCTTTATGGCTTCGAGGACAGAAATGACCTAGATTTCTTCGAGAAAATTATTTCCGTCTCTGGTATCGGGCCGAAGAAAGCTCTTGGAATAATGTCCATCGCCCCCACCCAAACCCTCAAAAAAGCTATCGCCTCGAAAGATATTTCTTATCTAACACAGGTCTCGGGTATTGGAGCTAAAAATGCTGAGAAAATTGTTTTGGAACTTAAAGATAAAATGAGAGAAGGAGAAGACGGCGACGGAGAATTCCTTAAAGAAGAATCTGATATTATTATGGCTATCAAGTCTCTTGGCTACACTGCAAATGATGCGAGAAAGGCAATTAAAAATATGCCGACGGAATTAAAAGGATTATCACAGAGAGTGAAGTGGGCGTTAAAGGAATTAGGAAAGTAACATTTTTTAATGTCATCCCCGACCAGATCGAGGATTCAGTAAATATATATTATGGAAAAAACACTAAACAAAATAAAAAGCATAATTCCCAGATCTGCCTTTGATAAATTAGTACCTATTTACCACTTCTTACTATCCCTTACAGGAAATATAGTATACAGCAAACCTTCTAGAGAAATATTTGTTATCGGGATAACCGGCACAAAAGGAAAATCATCTACAGCGGAAATACTAAACGCCATCCTGGAGGAGGCCGGATACAAAACAGCGATATTATCGACCGTCAGATTTAAAATTGGAAACGAATCGCGTCCGAATATGCTGAAGATGACAATGCCGGGAAGATTCTTTGTTCAAAAATTCCTACGTGATGCCGTCATTAAAAAATGCGATTACGCGATAATAGAGATGACGTCAGAAGGTGCAAAAAATTATAGGCACAGGTTTGTCGACATGAATGCGCTAATATTCACGAACATCTCCCCCGAGCACATCGAGTCTCATGGTTCTTTTGAAAAATATTTAGGGGCAAAACTTCAGATAGCAAAAAGGCTCGAACATTCGCAGAAGTCAAGCAAGATAATTATCGCAAACAAAGATGATGAAAAAGCCGAGAAGTTTATGGCAATAAATGTACCAAACAAAATCACCTACTCCATAAAAGAAGCGGAGCCGTTCACTCTAGCCAAAGAAGGTTCTGTGATAAATTTGTTCGGAACAAGAGTTCAAACTTATTTACCGGGAGAATTCAATATTTATAATATTTTGGCTGCTGCAAAATTCGCACAAAGCCAGGGAATAAAAACAGAAACAATTAAAAAAGCAATCGAAAAATTAAAATTCATTCCCGGAAGATTGGAAAAAGTAGAAATAGATTTAAGCAAATTCAAAACAGAAGATAATAATAAAACTTTAGGTAACGGAATTTTTCCTGACTTTTCAGTTATAGTCGACTACGCACACACTGCAGATTCTTTAGAAAAAGTTTATAAAATTTTTAAAGACGACAGAAAAATTTGCGTTCTCGGAAGCTGTGGTGGAGGAAGAGATAAATGGAAGAGACCACTCATGGGAGAAGTCGCCGACAAAAATTGCGACGAAATAATTCTCACAGACGAAGACCCATACGACGATGACTCAGAGGAAATCATAAAATGCGTAGCGGGAGGAATGAAAGATCATAAACCAAAAATTATCTTGGATAGAAGAGAGGCAATCAGAGAGGCAATCAGATCTGCAAAAGCTGGAGATGCTGTAATAATCACAGGTAAAGGAACTGACCCATTCATAATGAAAGCAAAAGGAAATAAAATTCCTTGGAGTGATAAGAGGGTGGCGGAAGAAGAGATTCTCGCACTAGCTCTTGAGAAATTTAAAAAATAAAATTAGCCATCTCTTTGGGTTTGCCGTCATTGCGAGGTCGACGACTATTCCGTCGACCTCGCAATGACGAAAGAATAAATTATAAATCTTAAATCGTTTTTGAAACTACCATGCCTGAGTTACCAGAGGTAACAACTATTGTTTTTGGATTAAATAAAAAAGTAAAAGGTCTTACCATAAAAGACGTTTGGACCGATCTGCCTACCGGCAGACAGACTGGTCTGCGTAAGCAAGATATTAGATCATTAAAAAATCCTGAGTATTACAAACAATTCAAAAAAGAAGTTATCGGAAAAAAAATATTAAAATCAGAGAGAGTCGGCAAAAATGTTTTAACTCATCTTTCAGGAAACAAAACTCTTCTTTTCCATATGAAAATGACAGGGCATCTTCTGTACGGAAAGTGGAAACAAGAAAAAGAAAATAATAAATTAATTTGGAAACCCATAAAAGAAGGTACTCCCCTTTCTGATCCATATAACAAATTTCTACATATTATTTTTTATCTTTCTAACGGTTACGAACTCGCTTTTTCTGATGTGAGAAAATTTGGAAAAGTTGTTCTCCTTGATAAAGGAAAAGAATTTGAATCAAAAGACCTTAAACACCTCGGCCCCGACCCAATGAAAGAAAATTTTAGTTTCACGGATTTTAAAAAGGCTCTGATGAAGAAAAAAGATGGAGCGATAAAACAGATACTTATGACGCAAGAAATAATTTCCGGCATCGGCAATATCTACTCCGACGAGATACTTTGGCAATCTGGAATAAATCCAAAAGAACGTCTGAAAAACATTTCGGAGCAAGATTTCAAAAATATTTTTAAAGCTACAAGAAATATTCTCGATAGGTCCATAAAGATGGGAGGAGATTCAATGTCTGACTTTAGAAACATAGAAGGAGAAAGGGGTAAATATCAAAATTGCCATCTCGTATATAGGCAAACGGGCAAGGTATGTAAAAAGAAAGGATGCAAAGGTGTCATCCTTCGCACTAAAGTCGGAGGCAGGAGTGCGCACTTCTGTGAAACACATCAGGCGCTAAAAAAATAAAAAACGATTAAACTGTCAAACGTTCAATAACCTGAAGACAGTGATTCCGGTAGCCACAGCTACATTGAGCGATTCCTTCTTCCCTTTCATTTTGATCTCGATTATTTTATCGGAAGATTTTAATATATTTTTTTTAACACCAGCAACTTCATTGCCGAGTATAAGAGCGGTATTTTGTTTTAATTTAAATTTTTTATAATCAATAGAATTATTTGATTGCTCTAGAGAAACAATTTCAAATCCGTCTTTCTTTAGTTTATTTATCAAACGAGAAACAGATGAAACTTTTTCCCAGAACACAGTGTCTTCTGCTCCTAGAGAAACTTTTTTGAGTTCGCTGTTGTCCCTACCAAATCGATCAACAGGCGTCGGAGTTATACCACCCAAAAATATTTTCCTTACACCAGCACAGTCAGCAATACGAAAAATAGAACCGACATTAAAATTGCTTCTGATATCGTCTAGTATTAAATACAATTCTTTTGTTTTATTTTTGGCTTTCATAAATTATGCTAATATTTAAATATTATTTGAATCTTACTTAACGGTATAAATATGGAAAACATACTCATAAAATATTTTGGTTTCAAGAAGATACTAAGCATTTTCCCGGAATTATACAACTACCAGCAGTACGCTCCACTCATATTGAGATTGTCTGTTGGTTTAATATTTCTAGGTGATGGGTGGCAAGATATTAAAAAAAAGAACGGTATAAAATTATTAAACACATCCACAGGTTCTCTAAAAATAATTTCAGGACTTGCTCTTGTTTTTGGAATTTACACTCAGCTGTGGGCATTGGTTGCCGGTTTGTTATCACTCTTTAATATGGCAGTCTCTCTCAGAGATGGAGACTGGCAAAAACTTAAATACGACCTCCTTATGCTAATAATTACCCTCTCTCTTCTTTTTTCCGGTCCTGGCCTATATGCGATAGACCTCCCTTTATAAACCCCTCCCCACTACTACAATTAAGCCAATTTTCTGTATACAGAAAATTGGCTTAATTGTAGTGGGGGTTTGACAACGCCGTATAGCCAAGTAGGATAAAATAGATACAGTTCCTTGTCATTAAAACAGAATATAAATAAATTTGGGTTAAAAAGGAGATGATTGCTATGTGGACGCCGCTTGACCATGAATCTCTCAGTCAGGAAGAGTTAGGGTATTTTGATTTTTTTGATCGCAATGTAATAGGACAAATGCGAGCCAAAGAAAAATTAGCCAGCAAATTAGCCGCGTACAAACACGGCTTAAGAGACAAAATGAAACCCGCAGGGGTGCTTTGCTTTCTCGGACCGTCCGGTGTAGGAAAAACATACCTCGCAAGAATGTTTGCTCATATGCTTTTAAATAATCCTGACGCCTTTATTAGGATTGATTGCTCCACTTACCAGGAAGAACATTCCATATCCAGACTTATCGGTTCACCGCCGGGTTATGTAGGCTTCAATGGCGAACCAGAACTCTCTCAAGATAAATTAAATTTTTGGGGAATAAAGCTTGAAGAAGAGTTAAGAAAAGAAAAACAAAGACTTGAAGAAGAAAAACCTAATTTTGAGATTAACGAAAAAGACAGATTTGAAATGCTTCTTATCGTTGTAGAAATACAAAAACTCAAAGACAGAAACAAAAAAATTCAGGAAGATTTGGATAAACTCGACCTAGCGATAGATAAAAAAGAAGTAACTCTTGAAGAGGAGATAACTTATTTTGAAGAAACAGGTAGGCTCACGCGCGAAAAAGAATGGAACGAATTAAAGATCGAAGAGCTTGACCAAAAGATCAAAGACATAATCCACAGTAGTAACAAAAACAAAAAAGAGAGCCAAGAAACTCTCCCTGTCAGTATCGTTCTTTTTGACGAAATAGAAAAGATGCACCCCAAAATAACGAGGGCGCTTCTTCCGATGTTTGATAATGGTATAGTTCCGCTTGCAAACGGAAATCGTATCAACTTCAGAAATTGCTTCGTTTTTATGACCTCAAACATAGGCTCGGAAGAAATAGCCAAAAAACTTTCGGGTAGAGGCGGACAAATCGGATACAACACCAAAGAAGAAAAGGAAGAGGAGAGAGATTCTAAAGACTCAATATATGACGTTGTCATTAAAAAAGTTGAAAATTCTCCTCACTTCCCCACCGAACTCATAGGCAGGATCGGTAAAGAAAATTTTATTGTTTTCCATCCACTTGAGGATAACGACATCAAAAAAATAATTGACAACCAACTGTTCATACTTATGACCCGCTTCAAGAAAACAATACCTAATCTCAAAATAGAGTTCACTAAGGCTATCCGCAATTATATATTCAAGGAAACAAGAGACCCCATGAACAGATCCTTGGGTGCTCGTCCAATAGAGAATGTCATCTCGGCAAAGATTGCTTCAGCTCTAATAAACCTTGTCATCAAAGCCGAGAACGGCGGTATAATTGCCGGAGACAGAATAAGCATTGATATTAAGACCGTGGACTCAAACGGAAAGAAAAAAGAAAAGGTTGTTATTAAAAAATTTTCTCCCAATCCAATATTAGAAATTCCCGAAAAAACTTCGGAGCCTAGAAAAGAAGACTAACTCGCATCCCCGCCACAGACACCTGTGGCGGTTTTCTTTGTCCGTAAAAATTTTAGCTAATTATTCCTTAAGTGGTATAAAATAATGAAAATTAGTTATATAATATAGACAATATTAATATTTTTTGTTATTGTCTTTTTACATATAAGCGCCCATAGCTCCCCAAGGTAACTTCGTTACGGGGCAAGAATTGGTAGTGTTTATATCAGTAAAACGAATTTTGTTAATTTCGAAAAATAGATAATATTTTGCGCCCATAGCTCAGCTGGTAGAGCAGTTGCCTTTTAAGCAAATGGTCGCAGGTTCGATTCCTGCTGGGCGCACAAAACAAACACCTCAAATGCGAAAGCATTTGGGTGTTTTTTGTTTTGTAGCGCCCAGCAGGAATCGAAAGCTGGAAGTGGGACCCATTCTGCAAGAATGGGAGCTGAGGCGGGGTCGCGAACACTTTGATTTTTATGAGCATAGCGAAATAAAAAGCTTAGTGATTTGTGACCGATTCCTGTCTTTTCTAAACGTAGGCGAAGATTCCTCCAATCGGGATACTGTTCGCGTAGCCCGTCTACAGGTGTCGCCTATATCTCGGCGACTAAAGATTCCTTGCAACAGAATAAGTAACCTTCTTTATCAATTTGGACGTTCCATGTCCAAATTTTTTTATCTTTACTTTCATTCAGATAAATGGTAGTTTTTTGTTAAATAAATAGTTATTTTGAAAATTAAAGGAGGAATACTTATGAAAATTAATCCTTTAGGTCTATCTCAGGCAATAACCCAGGCAAGGATTGCCAGTTTCCATGGAAAAAAAGTTTCAATTGCACTTCCCACCAATAATACCGATTTCCAAATAATAAATTTTAGAGACGGAGAAATCGATAGCGTAATTACGCGAGACGATAGAAAATTAAAAAGAGGAATGATTGTACGCATTTCAAGCAAATACACAGGAGAGGGAATCGCCATAATCATCGGATTTAACGTCGGAGGTAAACTACTACCAGTAACAGTTTCCATGGGCGGAGTAGAAGGAGAATTTGTTGTTTGTGTACGACTTGAAGAGATTACAACATTTCCTCGAACAAACCACGCCAAACCTGCGATAATTACCATTAAAAGTTAAACTCTTATCGCTACCTAAAATCTTTACCTCCCCTGCCAGGGAGGTATTTTATTTAATAAAAAACCGCCGGAATATCCGACGGTTGTATTTTTATCATTTCTCTAGCGACTCTCTTTCTTCTTTTAAAAAAGAGTCAATCTCTTCCTTTGTAAAATGCAGAACTTCTTCTATTGCGATAAGCTCTTTACTCTTAGTATCAAGCTCCTTCCAGTCATAATCACTTAATTTATAGAAATATGGAAGAACGCTGTTGGTCTCCTTGATGTTGTATTTTTTCTCCATTTCCTCGCAAAGCTTTAAATAAGCGAGTAGCTTTTGTTTATAAACAGAAACAGCCTTAGATATATCCAAAACCATAACCCACCTCCTCTATTTTTTCTGATATTCAGTCGCGATTAAAGCTTTTGCTTCATCGTAGTATTGATCAATCTCATCTTGTGTCAATTCAAGAACTTCACTGATACCACTCAATTCATGACGCTGATATGCTATTTTTTCACAGTCCGCATTTCCAATTCCGAGTTTTTGGCCCCAATAATAGATGTGTTCGTCAAAACACTGAAGACTGTAATAACTCTTTATGCTTTCAAGGAAACTCAGGTGTTCCCGAAGTTTTTGCTTATACTTTTTGAGAACCTCCGAGATGTTTTTAATCATAGAAACTTCCTCCCTCATTTTTTCTGACATTCAGCCAAGAAAATTTCTCCTGCAGCTTCCTGGCATGTAAGACGTTCTTCTTCTGTTAGTTCAAGAAAATTTTCAAGATTTTTTATATCTCTTTTTTGACGGAACAATTTATTCCAATCGTTATCGCTTATTCCAAATTTGGTAACCGTTATCCAGCCAGGATAAATAAAAGTTTCCATATAATAATGAGTAATATGGTATTTTTCCTCTATCTCTTTCTTAAACCTAAGATGTTCCAAGATATTTTGTGTATATTTATCCAAAGCCTCCAGAAAATTATCGAGCATAAGTACCCTCCTTTTTGCTTTTAGCTATTTATTATTTCAAACAACTATTTTGGGTCATTATTACAATAAAGAAGTACTGAGTCAATCTTATTAATAACTATACAAAAAATAAAAAACTGGTCGTTATTAGACGACCAGTTTGTTTTCCGCGCGTAAAGCTGCAGTTTTTAACCCAAACACTCAATCAATGAGAAGAAATCGTCTTTCGTGAGAAAGATAGATCCTTCAAGAGACTTCCTTGATATATCAAGGTGCTTATCCCTACCCACTGTCAGGGTAAGCTTTTCACAACTAACGCAAACGGAGGCCTCGATTTTCAACGAACAAATGAAGATGCGCTTAACGGAGGGTTCCTTCCTGACTAAGTTTGCTCAAGGCGAAACTTAACAAGGATTCAAATTGACGCATATTCATTTTTTATCTTCTTTGAGTATATCAAATTATAATAATTTTGTCAAGTAATTTGATATCAATTAAGCAGATAGTCAAAAAAGTCTTAAAAACAAGCATTTTTCTAAAGCCCCAATATAAAAGCCTCTAGTGCCGTATCAAAATCAGAGAATCCTCGTCTGGATTCATGATAAAGCGTCACTGTCTTTCCAAAAAGACCCCTGAGTTCAGATTCTGTAAAATTATTGGCATATCTTTTTGCCTTTGAAAGCACGAAGGGGCTTATTTTTAATTTCTCTACAGCTCTATCCCCCTTTTCAATAGCCACCTTCGCCAAAAGCATGTTCTTTATCTGCCAAGAAAGCTTCCAAAATATTTCTTCCGCACTGATTCCAGCTCTCTCTGCTTTGTTCATAACAACCCAGAGCTTTTTCTTGTCCTTCTCACCTAGTGCGTCACATATAGAAAAAATATTAAATCCCTTCTCTCCCTTTTTGTCTTCCGGAATATCAAATTTAAAAACTTTTTCAGCATACTTCTCAAACTTTGTAGTTTCAGGCTTTTTCAAATCCTCTTCAATAAATATAAAAACATTATGAGAAGATGCTGTCGTTTTGAGATTATCAAAAATAAATTCCTTGGCTTCTTCGTTTTTACATACTCCATCTAAAATTATAAGGAACTTGTCGGCAAACAAACTTTGCCCCCCTATGTGTTCCAAAAAAGCACTGGAGCTAAAATCGTCCGTACCCATACGAAAAATATTTGAATGGGGGTTCTTTTTTTGAAAAGACGCGATAGTGTCGCTCATCTTTTTTCTGCTATTGGCGGTGTCTTTTCCGTGTAGGAGGTAGTACATAGTTATAATGTTTTAATGTTATCAGGTTATAAAGTCAAAAAATAAATTTTGCTGTCATTGCGAGGTCTTTAGACCGTGGCAATCCAGGAAATAATACGGAACAAAATCTGGATTGCCACACCTTCGGCTCGCAATGACGCTAAAGAACCTTCAACTTTTAACTTCTTTCAATTCGCTCCAATTATCTCCCGTATATGCATTCACAAGTAGCGGTAAATTTATGGAAACAACATTTTCCATCGCGTGTTTTATGAGACCGACAATATTCGCGATATCCTCATCGTCCTTTACCTCATAAACAAGCTCATCGTGAACTTGTAGAAGAAGATGTATTTTATCGCTTGGAAGCTTTTCCTCGCGAAGCTTACCGTCAACGTGCGCCATAGCGAGTTTTATAATATCAGCCGTAGCTGTGCCCTGTATTGGCGCATTCATAGCCATCCTCTCTGACTCTGAGCGAATATATGGCAAATGAGAATTTATCTCGGGGAAATATCTGCGCCTTCCAAAATAAGTAGTTGTGTATCCTTTGTCGTGAGCCTCTTGTTTTATTCTTTCAAAATATTCTTTTACTTTCGGGAACTTCTCAAAATAATTATTGTGAAATGTTTCCGCCTCCTCCATCGTGGAACCGAGGTTTTTCTTGAGAGCCTTAATTCCCATTCCGTATATTATTCCGAAATTTATAACTTTAGCCTGACGCCTCATTTCTTTTGTAACTTTATCTTCCGGAACGCCAAACACTTTTGACGCCACCGAGGAATGAATATCTTTACCATCTCTGAAGGTCTGTATAAGTGTCTCGTCGTCGGTCAGATAAGCCAGTACCCTCATCTCTATCTGAGAATAATCAAAAGCTGCAAGTTTGTATCCGGGGGATGCTAGTATCGCACGTCTTATCTCAGAACCTTCCTCTCCTCTCGCCGGAATATTCTGCATATTTGGATCTGTGGACGACATTCTACCTGTTGTAGTACCTGTCTGATTTAAATGTGTGTGTAAACGATTTTTCTCATCTACCAACAAAGGAAGATTGTCTATATATGTAGAAAGTAGTTTCTGAATACCTCTATATTCCAATATTTCTGCAACGATAGGACTCGCATCTTTTAATTTTTCCAGTTCGGATTCTTTTGTAGAAATCGCGCCACCGGCGGTTTTCCTTATCCCCTTCTTTGAAAGTGCCATTTTTTCAAAAAGTATTTCACCCATCTGCTTTGGCGAATTTATATTAAATTCGGTTCCCGCTAGTTCATATATTTTATTTTCGAGAGCTTTATGCTTTTTATGATAATCCTCTGAAAGTTTCTTTAGATAATCAACATCCAGAAGTATTCCTCGTTTTTCAGCATCTTCTATTATAGGAATAATGGGTAATTCAATTTCGTAATAAACCCTCTCAAGCCCATCCTCTTTTATTCTTTCTAATATTTTTTTCTCGGCAACATTAATATCTTTTGTCTCTCCAAAAGCGTAAATATCCTCAAGTTTGGGATTCGTTAGTTCTGAATTTATAAGCCAAAGAGCAATAAAAAGCTTTTTAAGACGTAGTGGGTCTATCTCCTCATTCACCCCATCTATATTTTCACTTGGAAGCGAAGCTTCCAAGTTGGGAGTAGGAGCAAAAATTCCCAACTGCTGTTCCATTCTTCCAAATAATGTCCTGAATTCTAAAACGGAAAACAAATTTTTAACCTTCTCCATATCAAGACCGCCTTGCCATGTCTTTTTTGGTAAAGAAAAATCAATTGGCGCATCACGTCTGATCGTCGCCAGATTTTTTGAGAAAAGTGCCTCTTCCTCCCCTTCTTTCAGAAGCTCTATCATTCGCGCCTTTATACCGGCCTTGAGTAAAATATTTTCATCTTTCTTTAGGGCCTCATAAATTCCCTCTATCGTTCCAAAGTTTTTTATAAGTGTCTCGGCAGTCTTCTCGCCGATTCCCTTTATGCCAATTATATTATCTGAAGGATCTCCACGAAGCCCCTTGAAGTCCGCCATAAATTTCGGACCAAAACCGTATCTTTCTTCTATTCCTTTCTCATCATAAATAATTGTATCTTTTATTCCTTTGTGAAGAGTGTAGACGACAACTTTCTCGTCTTCTATAAGCTGAGTTGTATCCAAGTCTCCTGAGGCAATGACAATCTGTAAATCTTTTTCTTTCTTCGCCATTTCGGCTATTGTGCCAATCATATCGTCAGCTTCAAAACCAGCCTTTTCATAAATAGGTATGTTAAAAGCGGTAAACACATCACGTGAGCGTATTATCTGGTCAATAAGAGCAGTATCGGTCTCCTTCCTCCCCGCCTTGTATGCATCATAAAGTTTCTTCCTAAAAGTCGGCTCTGGCAAATCATAACAAGCAGCAATATAATCGGGCTTCAGTTCGCCAATTATTTTTATAAGCATCGAAGAGAGTCCATATAGACCACCCGTAGGCTCACCTTTTGATGTTGTAAAATCTGGAAGCGCGTGATAAGCGCGATGAAGTATCGCGTGTACATCAAGAAGTACAATTCTTCTCTTAAATTCGTGTTTATCTGAAGCTGTTTTCATCCGTATATTATGTACTGTAAACTATAAAATTCAAACACCCAGTTAGAAGTCTCCGAGAGTTTATGTCTTTTTGTAAAGAGTAGAATATGAAGTTTTCTTTTCCCATTTTTAGACATAGAACGTCCAAAAAAGCATTAAAAAACCCCCGAATTAACGAGGGCTTAAACGATTTAAAAAGGAGTTTATTTTGCGAGATGAATTATTGCGACAGAAAGAATAATGAACTCTGTGAGCATTAACGTGACTGCCTGTTTGACGTATTTCATTTTTTCTTTTTCTTCCACCTCAAGACTATCTCTTATGTCAGCAAGAAGGAACAGGGATATAATTGCTGGCAATAACGCTACTGTCAACCAGAGAGTATTTAAATAAACAAAACTGAAGGAAAAGGTATATGCGGTCAGCGCGACCGAGGTAGCAACCAAAATTTTTAAAGTTGAATCAAAAAAGTATTTGACAGATACCGACATGATAGCGATCTGTACAAAACCGAGTACAAACTGGCTGGTGTAACTGAAACAAGAATTGTTTAATAAAACCTTTGAAAGATACAGTGCCGTAGTAGTCAAAAAAGTTACAATGAAAGCCGAGATAATAAAATTCTTCATTTAAACTCCTCCTTTTACATTTTAAAAGAACATTGTTGAAAACTTTGTTAATCTTTCTCTTTGCATTATACACCCAATCGTCCTATTTGTCAACCCTAAACGTTAAAAAACATTGATAAATATAGGTATTTATCAATGTTTTATCCCCAAAAGGTGGTAAAATATGGCTTTTTTCTAAATAATCTCTAGTTTTCTGGTTTCAGGGTCAATAAATTCAAAAACTATCTTTTTAGAACCTTCAGGCAAAAGCGGGGCTATTTTCTCAGGCCATTCAACAAAAATAACATTCCCCTTCTCTTTGATAAGATCGTGCCAACCAATGCGAATTATTTCTTCCGGCCTCTCCAAACGATATGCATCTATGTGTACCAGATTTTTAAAATTTTTATGATTCTTCATCTCATATCTTTTCTGAATAACAAAAGTCGGACTGATTATTTTGTCATCTATATCGAAATGTTTTGCGACCCCCTGAACAAATGATGTTTTTCCCGAACCAAGGTCACCAGAAAGGCCAATAACGATAGCACCTTCGTGCATTTGGTCATTCTTCATTATCGCATTCAAAGAAGCCACAAAATCTTTTGCGACATCATGCGTTTCTTCTAAATTTTTTGTTGTTATCTTCACAAAAAGGATATTAGCACTAAAATTTTACCCTGTTAAGTAAGATTTGAGCCTACTCTTGATAAACCTCTTGCCATAAATAGTTTTTAAATATTTTTCACGCCTTATTGCATCCTGTTGATTAAGACATGCTTCGGAATAAATTAATTCAAAGGGTCCCCTATTTCTCGTTGATTCAACTTTTCCCTTCTGATGTTGCTCAAATCTAAACTTTAAATTATTTGTATAACCAACATATTTCTTACCATCTTTCCTCGATTTTAAAACATAAATATAGTGAAACATTAGAAAATATTAACAAATAATTTAAAATTTTACATAACAGGGTGAATTTGCGCAAAATTAAAAAACATATCCTGTTGATAAAAAGTTTGTCTATAAAAAGAAAAAAAGTAGAATAAGCATATAAGAACAAACAAATGCCAATTTTTGACGACACACAAAGCTTAAAAAAACTAGAAGAAACTAAAATCCGAGAGGCGGAAGACCTCGCGCAGATATTGTCGGGAAAATACGGTATTCCTTATGTAGATCTCAGTACCATTTCAATAAACACTGACGCCTTAAGACTTATTGAAGAAAAAGTGGCCAGGGATGCGCAAATAGCAGGATTCCAAATGACCGGAAAAAAAATTAGCGTCATAATCTTTTCTCCAAATAACCCAACCCTAAATGAAGTTTTGAACGACCTTAAGAATCGGGGATATATTCCTACACTATTTATGGGCTCACAGGTAAGTCTTGAGAGGGCCTGGGGACGATACAAAGAGATATCACTAGCGGCAGAGACTAAAGCCGGACTTGTAGACATATCACCAGAACTCTTAGCATCTGTAATTTTAAAAACAAAGACCGTTGGAGACGTTAAAGACCAAATAAAAGAACTAACAACAGGAAACAAAAGTCAGGGTGTTTCAAGAATATTAGAAATCGTTATCGCTGGAGCACTTGCAACAAAGGCTTCAGACATCCATCTTGAACCTCAAGAAGAATTTGTAAGATTAAGATACCGACTAGACGGTATGCTTCATGATATAGATTTCTTTGATCATCATATCTATAAGCTCATCGTCTCAAGAATCAAACTCATTTCCGCCCTTAAACTTAACGTAAAAAAGAGTTCTCAGGATGGAAGATTTACGATATCAGCAAAAGATAGAGATATAGAAGTTAGAACATCAGTTCTTCCGGGTGTTTATGGAGAAACGATAGTTATGAGATTACTTGATCCGAATTCTATTTCCGTAAATCTTGAAGATATGGGCATCGAGGAAAAACTACTCAAAATATTCTTAGATGAAATTAAAAAACCAAACGGCCTAATTCTTACGACAGGTCCGACAGGCTCCGGTAAAACAACCACTCTTTATGCCTTCCTTAGAAAAGTAAATGATTCCGAAACAAAGATAATCACTATAGAAGACCCTGTTGAGTATCACATGAAAGGGCTTTCTCAGACACAGGTCAACGAAGATGCTGGTTATACATTCCTAGAGGGACTCAGATCGGCTCTTAGACAAGACCCGGATATTATAATGGTCGGAGAAATCCGAGATACAGAAACAGCCAAGATTGCCATCAATTCTGCTCTTACAGGACACCTCGTCTTCTCCACCCTGCACACCAATGACGCCGCTGGTGCTATCCCAAGACTTGTAGACCTTGGGGTTAATCCGAAGATTATAAGCTCAGCCCTTACTTTAACTATTGCCCAAAGACTTGTCAGGAAACTGTGCGACACCTGTAAGAAACAGGCTTTACCAAAGGAAGAGGATGCAAAAATGATTGAATTAGTTTCAAAATTAATTAAAGAAAAGAGACCAGATATTGTTGTCCCGGATGGAAAGCAAGTATGGGTCGCTGGAGAAGGGTGTGAAGTATGTAATGGTGTCGGTTATAAAGGAAGAACGGGAGTTTTTGAAGCAATAATTGTTGATGCGGATGTAAGTAGGGTTATTACAGATCAAGTAAACGCCAGAGATATTAAGATCGCATCAAACAAACAAGGGATATTAGATATGAGGGAGCACGGAATACTGAAAGTTTTACAAGGAATGACATCGATTGAAGAGCTGGAAAGAGTTGTTGAGTTGAAGATGGCAGAGGAAGAGTATTAAAAGGAGTGTTTCGTCATTGCGAGATTTGAAAATTTTAAAAAAGAAGCTCAACCTCTTTTTTAGGAGGTTGAGCTTCCAAAATTTTTAAATCTCGCAATGACGGAGAGGGTTTAGTTCTTTAAAAGGAAAATAAAAAAATAACTGCCCAGTGTAAACTAAGCAGTTATGTATAGAGCATTTGATTCTCTAAGCAATTCTTTTGATGATGCATCAAAAGTTAGATTTTTTTGTAGGATAGTTCCAGCGATTTCACTCTAAGGTGAAGACCAGAGCGTCCTCCGTAAAAAACCATTTAAACCCGTAAGTTTTATTGCTTAGAGAGCCAAATTCTCTATCTTTATCCGAATAGATTTATCAACAAACAAGGCAAAAATAAATAAATTATATTATTATTGCCAAAGACAATTGATAACACGTAAGACTGTCTTTGTAAACAAATATCGTCGGATGAAAACAAGGTTAGCATAAAAGAAAAAAAATGTCAAGCACTCCCCTGGAAAACGAGATGGAACTTGAGGATACTTCCTCGCAAAAAAGCGAGGTTTTTCTTGATAAAACACTCCGTCCGGACCGATGGGATGACTACGTCGGGCAAGAGAAAATTAAAGAGAATTTAAAGATATTATTGGGTGCCGCAAAAGAGAGACAACAGCCTCCTGAGCACCTCCTTTTTTATGGTCCGCCAGGGCTCGGAAAGACTACACTCGCCCACCTTATTTCCAAAGAAAACAATTCTCAAATAAAAATAACATCGGGACCTGCGATTGAAAAAGTTGGCGACCTTGCGTCACTTCTCACAAATCTTTCTGCAGGAGATATCTTATTTATAGACGAAATACACAGACTGAATAAACTCATTGAAGAGGTACTTTATCCTGCAATGGAATCTGGAATGTTAAATATTATTATCGGCAAGGGTCCATCAGCAAGAACAATACAACTCGAGCTTCCTCCGTTTACCATGATCGCTGCTACTACCAAAATAGCGCTCCTCTCCTCTCCCCTGCGCTCACGTTTCTCGGGAGGAACTTTCCGTTTAGAATTTTACACTGACGAAGAAATAGAAAGAATTATAAACAGATCATCAAAAATTCTCGGCGTCTCTTTGGAAGAAGAAGCGGCAAAAGAAATTTCCAGAAGAAGTCGATTTACTCCAAGAATCGCAAACCATCTCCTGAAGAGGTGTCGCGACTATGCTCAGGTCAAACAGCAAGATCTAAACAAAGAGACTGTGGGAGAAGCGCTCGAGCTCCTCGGCATTGATCACGCGGGACTAACAATAATAGACAGAAAGATAATCGAGACAATAATAAATAAATTCGGTGGTGGACCCGTCGGTCTTGGTACAATCGGAGCTGCTATTTCAGAAGAAATGGACACGATAGAAGAGGTCAATGAGCCTTATCTCATACAGCTCGGCTTCCTAGAAAGAACCCCAAGAGGCAGATCGGCAACACCAAAAGCTTACGAACACCTGAATATTGAGATACCGAAAGATAAATTGTTTTAATCTATGGTTATAAATCAAAGGTTGATGGTCAAAATTATTGACCATCAACCTTTTTTGTGCTTTACTTGTACCCAATAAGTTGTTTGAAAATTCACCCCGTCAAGTAAGAATTTTTTAAAAATTCTAAATTTTGATTAAGCAATCAAAATTTTACTTGATGGGGTAAAATTAACCCGCCAAAATTTTCGGATATAAAATAAGTCACGGATAAATGTAATTAAATGACGTAATAATATGTCCCATGATTACAGTTTGTTTGGTAAAAAATTTAGGAGGGTAAAAAAAGGAGGGAGCTTATGATTCCAAATCCAAAAAAGATTGACCATCGACCTAAGGACTTAAATTTACCATATCAATACTCAGCAGGTTATTTTTCAGAACCAAAGGACATAGACCCATTCTCCCTGCTAGGAATCTTTCTCATGATTCTAGCCTTCTTACCGTGCTTTTATATTTGCTCTTGTTTGTTTGCCAAATCTTAAATAAAATAAAAACAAGGAGGGATTTGAATGAGCGGAAAAATACTTAAATCAGTTGAATTGGTTGAAAAAACTTTTGAAAGAATTCATCAAAAAGCCGGTGGCTTAATGGTATCTGGAACTAATTATTACGTTGGGTACGATAGGTGTAGCGATTGTAATGAATCTTGTATTTGCGGATATGAAATAAATAAATCTATCCGAATAATAAAAAACAATAAAATAGTCGCCTATTTCGCTTTAGGATACCGAACAGTGTCGGGAAGAGGTTGCGGTAGAGAACCAAAAAGAATAAGGCTTTTTCTTTATAAAACTACGGAATATGAATCTTTTAAAGATTTGCAAGAAGCAATCAGGCGACCACGTAACAATATAAAAGCTCTACATCTATTAGAAGCCGACAAAGAACAACCCCTAACATGCAGATTTGAACTTCCTAAGGTGGTCCCTTTAAGATTTTCTCCAAAAAGACTTAAGGATAAAACCGAGCACGAAGAAGGATTGGTAGAAATTTTATCTAACTGCCTTTTAAAAGAGGCCGAAAAATAGAAACAAGAACAACCAACACAAAGTGTGTTGGTTTTTTTATTATTGATTATTTTCATCCATTCAATTCCAAGCCACGCTTTACAACACTTTTTTAATCTCATATAGTGGGTATATAAGATTATTAATGGTTATTTTGCAATTTTTGAATTTTAAACTTCAATTTTGCATTTTTATTTTTAAATTTTAAATTTACTTCGTATGTCAGGACACAATAAGTGGTCAAAAATAAAGAATCAAAAAGGTGCGGATGATGCAAAAAAGAGCAAGGTCTTCGCGATGCTCTCAAAAAAAATAACAGTTGAATCCAAACTCGCAAAGGGAGACAAAAACAATCCTTCCCTTAGAAAAGCTATTGAAAAAGCAAGGGAGGCAAATATGCCAAACGACAAGATAGATGGAGCCGTGGCCAAGGGTACAGGTGTAGGAGGAGCTGAAATGACAGAAGTCAGATACGAAGCATATGGTCCAGGCGGAGCTGCAATAATTGTAGAAGGCATCACTGATAATAAAAACAGGATGAGCCCAGAGATGAAACACATAATATCAGATGCAGGAGGAACATTCGGAGCAGAGGGCTCAGTTATTTGGGCGTTCGATAAAGTTGAAGGAGAATGGGTAGCCAAGATGCCTATGGAAGTAAGCGAGACCGATAAAGTGGCGCTAGAAAAACTCCTAGAAAAAATAGACAATCATGAGGATGTGGAGAACATATACACCAACGTTTCCAATTTAGGATAAATAGGAGATGGGTCATCATTGCGAGGTCGACGGAGATTAACGTCGACACCCGTAGACGGTGGAACGAAGCAATCCCTCTCGTTATTGTTACTCTCGCAATGACGAAAAATCAAAGAATTAATCTTAAATCATCTTTTATGAAAGTAATCGGTGTCGACCCAGGCTATGATAAATTCGGTGTCGCCATCCTAGAAAAAAGGGGTGGTTTTGATGAACTAATTTTTTCCGACTGTCTAAGATCTTCAGCCAAACTCCCCCTCTCTGAAAGAATGTTCATAATAGGTTCTGAGTTTGATAGAATTATTAAAAAATATAAACCAGATACACTGGCAATTGAAAAACTTTTTTTTACAACAAACCAGAAAACAGCTATGGGAGTATCTGAAATAAAGGGCGTAGCCACATATATAGCCAAAAATAACGGACTGAACACCCATGAATATACACCGCTTCAAGTAAAGATGGCCATTGTGGGATACGGTAAAGCAGATAAAAATCAAGTTTCAAAAATGGTCCCTTTGCTTATCAAAAACTTCAGTAAGGGGGAGAAAAAAAAGATGGAGGATGATGAGTTTGATGCCTGTGCGGTAGCGATAACCTGTCTTGCTATAGAAAGGCAAACGGTGGGCAAATAAAAATCCTTGCAAAATAATTCAGACTTTGCTAATAATGTTTATCTAACTGTTATATAGTAGAAGATTATAAGTTTTTATAGAGTTTTAGCATAAAAGAAATGCCTAAACTAAAAAAACCACAAAAAGAAGAAGGTGAGTCCACAGAAATTTACGAAAGCTTTGATGAGGATATGGATACCGCTCTTAGCGAAGACGCCCTCGATGGGATTGTCGGAAGCGATGACGATTTCAATCCAGAAGCCGTGCTTGGACTAGACCTTGGGGTTGGGAGTGACGGTATATAAAAGATTAGCAACAAAAAACGCTCTAATTTTTAGAGCGTTTTTTGTTGCTAAAAAATTTTATAATCAACACCTAACCTAAACAGTAACATCGGTTTTAAAAAATTTATTACCATTTTTTATGTTTTCAAAAGCTTTTTTTATTGCTTCAGCAATTTGTTCAAGTTTTTGTTCATAGTCAGCCTCATCAGGATCAGGTGCACCACCTTGCATTCTTATTATTACATTTGCCTTTTGATTCTTTGATAGCTCTCCCCTCATTGTTACATCAAGAGTTACTAAAGCAGACTTTTCTTCTTTCTTATCATCCTTTTCAACTTCATAATTTATTTCAAAAAAAGAATCAATGCCATGTTTTATATCCAATGGGGTTTTTAGCGCACTGTAAAAATTAAGGTCTTCCATATCTTCAAGGTCTAATTTTTCAGCCAAAGTAGCATGAAGATCGTTTGCAAACTTATTCTTTGGATCAGAGGGGCTAGATCCTCCTTCCTGTTTTTGAATTTTTTTAGCTAATTCAATGGACCTATCATATGTAAGATAGCCATTATTTTTAAATTCTTCCTTTTCTTTAATGGTGAGATTCATTTCCTCCACAGCTTCTTCAACTTTCATTTTGTTAACATCTCCAAAAAGCTCCCATTCGAGAACTCCTCCTGTATATCCACTTCCTCCTCCCTCAAATGATTTAGCCATTTTAGTAGCTTAAACAAGCTTAATAAATCTCTTTTTACCAATTTTTATAACAACCGGAATTTTTTCTATTTTTATCTGAAAATCAGAAATCTTTTCTCCATCAATAGACACCGCCCCCTCTTCGACAAGTCTTCTAAAATCAGACTTTGACTTTACTAGCTCTTTTGCGCTCAAAATATCAACGAGCATTTCCCCTACCGTCACATTAACCTCCTCTATCTCATCCGGTATTTCTTTTTTTTGAAAAGTATTAACAAAATCTTTTGCAGCCTTTTCAGCCTTATCGTCGCCGTAATAAATTCTCACAATTTCATAAGCCAACCTCATCTTTATATCTCTCGGATTTTTACCACCGACAATCTCCTCTTTCATCTTTTCAATTTCTTGTTCGCTAACATTCGTACAAAGCAAAAAAGCATTCCACATCAAAGAATCTTCCCAGCTCATCACTTTTCCAAACATCATATTCGAATCATCTATGAGTGCCAACATATTGCCCTCAGTCTTTCCCATCTTTGTACCGGCATTGTCAGTCAAAAGCTTCATCGTAATTACAAATTTTTCCTTATTCTTAAGCTCTTTCATCAAATTCCTTCCCACAAGAGCATTGAAAGTCTGATCGTTTCCGCACAATTCGCCATCAACATCCATAGCAACGCTGTCATATCCCTGCATAAGAGGATACATAAATTCATGAAGGAATATCGGCCTCCCCTCTTTCATCCTATTTTCGAACATATCTCGTTCTAGCATCTGGCTTACTGTCATCTTTGAGGCCAAACTAAGCACTTCTTCAAAATTCATTTTTGCGAGCCATTTTGAATTATATTTAAGTTCGGCAGGATTGCTTCCTTTAAAATTCAAAAAAACTGATGCTTGTTTTTTGTATAATTTACAGTTATTTAAAACCTCTTCGCGAGTTAGTTGTTTTCTTGTCGCTTTCTTGTCTGTCGGATCGCCTATCATTGCAGTAAAATCACCAATAAGAAGAATTATTTTACATCCAAGAGCTTGAAATTCGCCTAGCTTCTTTAAAGCTATAGCATGTCCCAGGTGGAGTGTCGGCCCCGTCGGATCAATACCTAGATAAATAACCGGTTTCTCTCCCCTTTCTAACTTAGCCTTTAAAAAATCAACCGAGGGATATATATTTTCCACCCCGCGTGTTAATAATTGATTAATTTTTTCTTTATTTTCCATCACATTAATTTAGCACATTTAAATTACAAGAAAAATTCGCCAATGACATAAAAACGTGTTATTGTTTCAATATAATGAAAAAAAGCACTAAAGTATTTAGGTTTATAAAGAAGGAAATTGAAAGAATTTTAATAATAGGGGTAATTTTAGTATTTTTAGCAATGGGCGCAGGAATAATCTGGGTTGCGAACCTAAAAATTCCTGATTTCGGATCATTCGAAGCCAGAAAAGTTGCTCAATCAACAAAAATATTCGACAAAACAGGAAAAATACTTCTTTACGATATACATCAAGATATAAAAAGAAAAGTTATCCCCTACGAAGACATCTCTAAGGATATAAAAAACGCAGCGGTTGCTATTGAGGACTCTGATTTTTACAACCATTACGGAATAAAACCAATGGCTATTGTTAGAGCGGTTTTTGTTAACCTTACATCCGGGAGCAAAGTTCAAGGAGGTTCCACTATCACTCAGCAGGTAATAAAAAACTCTATTTTAACTCAGGAAAAAAGCTATACAAGAAAAATAAAAGAGTGGATTTTGGCGATAAAACTTGAAAGAGCTATGGGCAAAGAAGAAATTCTCTCTCTTTATTTAAACGAATCTCCTTATGGAGGAACTGTCTATGGTGTTGAGGAAGCCTCTCAAAGATTTTTTAACAAGTCAGCGAAAGACGTGACTTTAGCAGAATCTGCTTATTTGGCAGCACTCCCACAAGCCCCTACTTTCTACTCCCCTTACGGACAAAACAAGGAAAAATTGGATGAAAGAAAAAATGTTGTATTGAACAGAATGGTTGAATTAAATTTTATAACAGCAGAAGAAGCTGAGAAAGCAAAAAAGGAACAGGTTGTGTTTATTCCGAGAGAAGAAAAAGGAGGAATAAAAGCGCCACACTTTGTGGAATATGTGAGAAGTTATCTTGAAAATAAATATGGAAAAGAAGCACTGGAAACAGGCGGACTAAATGTAACAACAACGCTTGATTGGGAGCTTCAAAAAGAGGCTGAAAATGTAGTTACCGAATATGGAAAAATAAACGAAACCAATTTCAATGCTAAAAATGCGGGAATGGTAGGAATTGACCCAAAAACAGGACAAATATTAGTAATGATTGGTTCTCGAGACTATTTCGATACCACAAATGACGGTAATTTCAATGTAACCTTAGCACACAGACAGCCAGGATCCTCTTTTAAACCATTTGTTTATGCAACAGCCTTCAAAAAAGGGTACACACCAGAAACCGTTCTTTTTGATCTTCCTACAGAATTTCAAACGACTTGTACTCCTGAAGGTTTTCCAATATCTTCTGAGGTTGATCCTGCCGATTGTTATATGCCACAAAACTATGATGAAATATACAGAGGACCTATTAATTTAAAAAATGCACTGGCACAATCTATCAACATCCCTTCAATCAAATTGCTTTATTTAGTAGGTATTGAGGATGCTATCCAAACTGCTCGTGAACTCGGTATTACGGGGCTCACAGACGCAAATCAATATGGTTTAACACTCGTCCTCGGTGGTGGAGAAGTAACTCCACTTGATATGACTAACGCTTATTCTGTTTTTGCTAATGATGGAATAAGAAACCCATCAACTCCAATATTAAAAGTTGTTGATTCTGAAGGATTTACTCTCGAAGAGTATTCACAAAACGGGGTAAGGGTTTTGGATGAGAATGTTGCCAGACAAATAAATGATGTTTTGTCTGATTTTACTGCCAAATTACCGGCTTATGGAGAAAACTCTCCGCTTCGATTCTATGACAGAGAAGTTGCTTCAAAAACAGGAACAACAAATGATACAAAAGACGCTTGGGTTGTAGGATACACACCAAACTTCGCACTAGGAGTATGGGTTGGAAACAACGACAACACTCCTATGGTTAAAAAAGTGGCCGGAATGATAACAGCTCCAATGTGGAGGGCTTTTATGGATAAAGTTTTACCAACTCTTCCTGTAGAAAAATTCACAAAACCGGCACCCTTAAACGAAGAAGGTATAAAACCAGTACTAAGGGGCGATTGGAAAGGAGGATTTGAATATATTATAGATAAGGCGTCCGGAAAACTGGCTACTGAATATACCCCTCCTGAAATGAAAGAGAAAAAAACTGTTACACAAGTCCATACTATTCTTTATTGGTTGAATAAAAGAGATCCTATGGGCCCTGCGCCAATATATCCACAGCAAGACCCACAGTTTACCGCTTGGGAAACTTCTATTAGGAAGTGGGTATCTTCTCAAGGAATAATGGAAGAATCAGTAAATGTAATACCGACCGCCACAGATAATATTCATGGGCCTGATTTTGCACCAAAAATAAATATCGTTTCTCCGGATCAAAATAAAGAATATTCTTTAAATGAAAAAATAGGAGTATTTTTTACAGCGGTGGGACAATCAAAATATCCCATTACGCAGGCCGATTTCTTTATAAATAATACTTTTATAGGTTCTTCAAGAACAGCTCCTTTCTCATTTTATTTTGTTCCATCCGAATTACCACAAATAAAAGTCATAAATGAACTAAAAGTGGTCATTTACGATACTGTAAGAAATTCAGGAGAAAGTAATTCTATATTTAAGGTTTCTATTTAATATCCCTTATATTCTTTATTCCGCAAACATTCTGGATAGTATCCAGAATGTTTTTCTTTTTGAGAAAAAGCTCATTCTTGAGAATAGAATTGTGAGTTTTTATATACACCACTCCCTCTTTTACCGAGATATCTTTTTCAGGAACATCTGCGCCTATTTCACTTTTTATAGCTTTAGAAACGGATTCTCTTATTTGAATATCCGGTCTGGAAAATTTTTTAAACCTATCGAGAAAGAAAGAGATGCTTTGCATATATCTACTTAATCATCGGCATCAAAAGGTATGTGAATGATTCATCGCCAATCCCCTTTATTATTACGGGTCTCTGGTGACCATTAAAAGAAATACTTATACTATCTTCTTTAATAGAATTAAGACAATCAAGAAAAAATCTCGAATTAAAGCTCATATCAATATCTTCCCCTTCTAGAGTGGCATCTATTTTTGTAACACTTTCTCCTTTGTCCTGATTTCTTGAACTAATTTCGAAAAAACTATCGGAGGGAATTATTTTAAATGTTACTTGATTGAATTTATCAGAAAAAATAGAAGATAATTTTATAGAATCAACCATTTCCTGTTTTAAAACAACAACTTCGGTTTTCTTTTCTTTAGGTATTATTTGTCTGTAGTCAGGAAAAATCCCTCCAACAACCCTAGAAGTAAAATATATTTGGGGATTTGAAACGGACATTTGATTCTTATTAAAATCAAGAATGACATCCCCTGTTATATTTTCCATTATTCTAACCAGTTCATTAGCATTCTTTATAGGGATAATAGAGGAAGAGAAATTTGATTCGCTTTTAATATCAAACTTTTTTTCAGCTAATCTGGATGAATCTGTAGATACAAAATATAGTTTACCGTTATCCACATAGATATACACACTGGAAATTTCCGGCTTTATATCTGAAGCTAAAGCAGAAAAAGAAACAGCTTTAATACCAGAAACTATTTTAAATGCTTCAATACTGAGAGATTCTTCTTTTTCTTCAACTCTTGGAATATTAGGGAATTCGTCAGCAGAATAACTTTTAATAAGAGTGGAATTCTTTTTTGTAGAAACCGAAAGATTGTTATTTATGGCCTCCAAACGAACAACATTATCTCCTTCTAACATCTGTATAAAACCACCCAATAAATAACCTGGCACAGCCACCGCTCCAGGTTTTTCAACTTTTGCAGGTATTCTAACTTCTAAACCGATATCTAGATTGGTAGCCTTAAGAACTATCTCTGAGCCTTTTGCTTCAATAAGAATAGATTCCAAAATCGGCAAAGATAAATTTTTAGCAGAGATCTTTCCTACTTGAAATACAGCTTCTTTTAATTTTTCTTTTATACACTCTGCTTTCATAAATTTTTTTTCTTTTTAGTTGTGTAAATATATTTATATAAAAAAATTATTACTACTATTAGCTCTGTTGATATGTTAATAACTTCAATTTATCTTTTACTGTTAATGTAATTTTTGAAGTGCCCCTGTGTAATACTTTGTGACTCTAAAATTATTAATTTGGGATTAATTCCTGTTGTAAAAAAGGATGAATAGTTCTTCCCATTATTCACACAACTTTCCTCATCTTTATCCCCACGTTTTTAACAGTCTTAATATATATTTATGACCATCATTGTGGAAAACTATATAGAGACAGCCGAAGACATCCTGCTTTCCGGGCCAAAGAGTAATGTTTTTATTTGATCAATCTCTCTCATTAAATTATCACTCTTTTTAATGTCCTCTTTAATTTTTTCACAAGCATGCATAACAGTAGTATGGTCTCTTCCCCCTAGTTTCTCCCCTATTTGAGGGTAAGAAGAATTATAATTCTCTCTCAGAATATACATTGCTATCTGTCTCGGTTTAACAACTTCTCTTTTTCTAGTTTTTTCGTACAAATGTTTTTCCTCAACATTATAAAATTCAGCTATAATTCTAACGATATCTTTTATTGATAAGCTTTTCTGTTGTCTGGAATTATTTTTAAGAAGAGTTTTAACATCACTCACCGTTAATTCTCTATTTTTAAGTTGAGACTGACAAATAACGGCATTTAGGATACCTTCTAACTCTCTAATGCTCTCTTGAACACTAGAAGCAATAAAATCCAATATTTCAGACGGAAGCGAACAATTTAAGGCTTTCAGTTTATTGTTAAGAATGGCCATTTTTGACTCATATTCCGGTTTTGATATATCAACTATCATTCCTCCTTCAAATCTAGATCGCAGTCTTTCTTCAAGGTCTTGAATATATTTAGGGGGTTTATCTGAAGAAAAGATTATTTGTTTATTGTTATTATAAAAATCGTTGAACAAATGGAACATTTCCTCTTGAACTTTATCTTTTTTAGAGAAGAACTGAACATCGTCAATAATAAGGGCATCGTATTTTTTATACTTTTCTTTGGTAATATTTATTGTGTTATTTGTAATTGAGTTAATAATCTCAGTTACATATCTTTCAGAGGCTAAGTAAAAAACTTTTGAGTTTGGTTTACTCTTTTTTATATGATTTCCTATTGCTTGAATAAGGTGAGTTTTTCCTAAACCGGTACCACCATATATATAAAGAGGGTTATATGTAGAGCCAGGGTTTTTTATAACAGCTTGAGCTGCTGCATAAGCTAGTTCGTTGAATGGACCAACAATAAAACCATCAAAAACATACCTTGGATTAAGATTGTCTTCTCTATTTACATAAGGTTCGTTAAATTTTAATTGAGCCGAGACTGATTTGTTCTCTGTTTCTAATGTAATTTCCTTTGGAGCCTGAGGATCTTTTTGAATAATATATTCTACTCCTCTAATATCAGGTATTATTTCGCGGAGAGCTTTTAATATTAATTTGTGGTATTTGTTTTGAAGCCAGTCTTTTACAAAAGCACTCGGAACATTTATATATATAGTCCCCTCTTCTTGTTTTGATATATAAGTGTTTTTAAACCACGTACTGAAGTTTGCTTTTGAGACACCTATTTCTATTTCTAGAAGAGCCTCATCCCAAATTTTTTTATAATCAGTCATGTTTAATTTAGATCCTACAAAGATAATTATATGCCTGGACTTTGAAAATGGAACTAGACTTTTTTGTTTATAATAGGTGGATTATGTGTGGATAACTTTAGAGGAAGTTTTTCTTCTTTGTTTACTTTATTATTGACGCTTCTTCTTAAATTGTTTATTTGTTTATTATTTGTGTTTTGAACGATAAAAATAGATTTTTTTATAGGAAAGATTTTATTATATATTAAAATAATAGGAAGAAAGGTTGTCTGATTTTTATTTTTTATTTACCACCTTTAATTTAGCGAGGTAAATCCCAGTGAAATAAGAGAAAAATTGTGAAAAAAGGTAAATCTCTTGTCCCTGTAGGAAAATTCGAATAAATTATTTTGGTTATTTTTATTGTTTTTCACGATAGCGGTCGATGGAACTTACATCGACAGCCGATGGGGATTAACATCGGCACCTGCCTACCGGACAGGCAGGCTTGTAGACAGGTCTGCCAAATATAGGCAGACACCTGTAGACGGTCTAACGGCCCAGTTCTTTCTTTGTTTGTTTTTGATTAGAAATTTCCTACGGGACGGCGTAAATGTCTTTTGATAAAGACATTTACTTGCATTTTTAATAAAAACAAGATAATATCGAGGAATGTCAAAGACATATAATCCTAAAAAGAGAAAGAGAGCCAAAACACACGGTTTTTTGGTTAGACAAGGAACTCCTGGGGGCAAGAAAGTTGTCCAAAGAAGAAGAAGAAAAGGTAGGAGTAAATTGACTGTCTAATCCTGTCTAAATGATTTTTTAAAAATAATAAAAATTACGAATGCTTAATTCGTAATTTTTTCTTTTTTATTCTATTCTTTAAATATAATGTTAAAAGTGAGCAGAGAAAATTTTGAAACAATTCTTAAAAAGGGTAAGAATATCTATTCCCCTCTTTTGTCTTTCAAGTACGTCGTCCTTTCTAAAGAAGAGATGCTTCCAAGCTGTTTTTCTTTTGTTGTGTCTGGAAAGATTGCAAAGAAAGCAATAGAAAGAAATTTATTTAAAAGAAGAGGCCGTCATATTGTAAGAAAACTGAAGGACAAAATTAATCCAGGTTTTATGGGAGCTTTCTTTGCTAAAGAAGGAGCAAACAAAGTATCTTTTGCGGATCTTGAAAAGGAGATTATTTCTTTGTTAAATGTGGCTAAAGTGTTACTATAAAAAAGTTGTTATTTTTTTGAGTGGGCTTAATTCTTTATTCATAACTCTTAATTCTTTCTAAAAATGTTTTCTTTTATTTTTGATATTTTTTATTACCCTCTTTATAACGCTATTGTGCTTCTAAGCGCACTCTCCCCTAGCAATGACTTCGGTTTGGCCGTTGTTGTTCTTACTGTTTTAATAAAAATTTTAATTTTGCCTCTTTCTCATATTTCTATAAAGGCTCAAAGAAAACTTAAAGAAATAGATCCGGAAATCAGAAGAATAAAAGAATTATATAAAGGTAAACAAGAAGAGCAGGCTGTTAAAATAATGAATTTATACAAGGAACATGGAGTTAATCCTTTTGCCAGTATTTTTTTGCTTTTTATTCAACTCCCGATGTTTATTGCTCTCTATTATATATTTAGCAACAACATAGACCTTACTTCCCCTGTAATTTTTTCTTTTAATTTAATACCATCAACCATAAACACAATGTTTTTAGGCCTAATTGATCTTTCCGAATCTAATATCTATTTAGCTATTTTAGTTGGTTTAACACAATTTATTCAAACAAAACTTTCCGTTCCAGAATTGCCAAAAATAAAAGACAAGAACCCCTCTTTTGCTGATGATTTTGCCAAAAGTATGAATTGGCAAATTAAGTATTTTTTGCCTATTTTTATAATCTTTATAGCCGCTAAGCTTAATGCAGCGGTTTCCGTTTTTTGGATAACAAGCAATGCTTTTAGTATTGCTCATGAAGTCATGGTAAAAAGAAAGGCTGAGAAAATTAGATAAGAAGCAGGAATAAAGAATCATGAATTAAAAAACCGCCCCAACAAGTGGGGCGGTTTCTGTTTACTTTAATTTAATTGTCCAAATCTTTCCATCTTTCTTGTTGATGAGCGATAAGTAGTCTTCATTAGTGCTTAATATGAGCCCTGTTGCATCCAATCCATCAGGTTGACCTGTTACCACTATCTTTCTTTTTGAGTTAACGTCCAGGTCTATTCTGTAGATATCGTCATTAAATGATATTATCCCCTTATACCAAGAATCGGGATATTTTGAGCCAATTATATTTTTTGGAACCCCACAATAAACAACGTTCTCGTTTGTTTTACTCCAGACACATTTTTCTGGTAGGGTCTTTGCAGGAAATACTTTTAATTCATTATTTTGTTTGTCTAAGATATAAGTCATAAAACCAGAACCTGTGGTTTCTGAATATATTATTTTTTTACCACTATTGCTTACAATTGCAGTTAATCCTGTAATATCACCGAGTAACTTCTCTTGTTTGTTGTCTTTTGGAACGAGGAGGGAATAAAGAATACCGGAAACATTATAGGCGGGTTTGGTTAATAACATTATTTGGTCTTGTTTTGGCCAGGTTATTTGCCACTCTGATATAGGTGAATTCCAAATATTTATTTTTTTGTTGAAAGGGTCAGTTCCTTTAAAATCAGAAACAGCTCCCGTCACTGAATCGCCATTTTTAATTAAATAAAATAGCCTATCTCCCTGAGGTGACACTGCTACATCAATAGTATTTGAAGGAAGAATCGTTCCGTTTAGCGTACCTACCTCCCCTTCCGGCATAGTTGAAGTACTTGAACCTGTTTCTATTATTCCATAAACTGTTTGAATATTATTATCTACACCATCTAATCTTCTTATAACAACAGAAGATCCGTCTTTGCTCCATAAGGAATTGACTATTCCTAGTATTGTGTAATTTGAAACTTTTGTAGGAATATTTTCATCAAAAGCGATTTCTTTTATGTGACCTGTTCCTTTTTCTATATATCTAACAAAGGTTGTTTTAGTTCCATTTCTATCTTTTTCAATAAAAGTCATTCCTCCGGTGGCAATATCTGCTGTATTTTTTATCTCTCCAACGATTGTCCCTTCTTCTGTTACCGCCACTTCTTGTTCGGTGGGGTTTATTTCCGGAATAATATTTTGTGTGGTTGGGGCGGTTTCTTTCTCTGTTGAAGTTACATTTTCTGATGTTGGAAAGGAACTCGTATTACTTTTTGTTTCTGTGGAAGATGGTGCACTTTGTGTCACCGTTGGTTCTGGAACAGTTTCTTGCCTAGAAAGGAGAAATACGGTTAGTACAACGACTAATATTATGACCAGTGATATTACAATTATTAGTGTGCGATAGTTTTGATTGTTCATATTTATTTAAAATTCACTATAACCCCCCCCTCCTGTGGCTTTTCCCTGAACAAATCCCGCATTGACTCCCGCGGTAATTCCAGTAGTAACTCCTCCTGCCGGTGCTGTTTCACAACTTATCCCAGCTTCATTTAGGTTGAAGGCAACTAATTTTGGATTTATTGTATTAAGTAATAAATAGGCAGTTAAAGCTATTAAAAGTCCAATTATTGCGTTTTCTATTCTATTTTTTGCTTCACCTTTTTTGCTTTCGCTGGCCCAAGTAAGCGTGTATTCAAGACCTCCAACAATCATCATCAATATAGAAAGTGCCACCGTTAGCCCCAGAACATACCAATATAAGCTTGTTATATATTCCATAGGATTTGTAACAACTTTTTGTTGTGTGTCACTGAATGTTTCAAGGAGTGTATATTTTGCGGCAAAAGAAATTATAGGCAACGATAAAACAAATATTAGAATAATTATTTTTTTTGTATTTTTTCTAATCATATTTTAAAATTTAAATCCCGCTGTTGATTCCAATATAAAATCGTTTGTTGCCTCTTGAAATACTTTGTAGGCGTTCTTGATAGACAGAGAAATACTAGACGTTAATCCTTGCCCCGATTCATTTCTTAATGTAATTATTTTTGGCGTTCCATCATTTGGTAGGACTCCTTTTTCATTTATATTCCAGCTAAACATAAGGTTGGCTTCTTTTGCTGAACTTGGATAAGAGAAGAAAAACGGTTCTGCTCTTACGCTAATTTCTTTTTCTTCTAAATTTACATATCCAGTCAGTGAATTATTATATTCAGTCCCTTCCGTTGGGTTTTCTTTGTAAAAAATAATTTCAGGGTCTTCCGGAATAATGGTTATTATTTTTTCCGTCGTTATTTGCCCGTTTCTGTCAGAAACCAAAAGTTTTATCTCCTCCTCTGCTAGTGGGCTACCAATGTCTGTGTTAAAAATATTTTTTCCGAGCCCAGAAAGAATAATCGCTGTTCCTTTTTTCCATTCATATTTAAGCTCGTTTGTTGGAATTGTTGTTCCGTTTTCTGTTTTGAATTGAGGTATTGCTATTATTTTTATGGAGCTTTTTGGGGAGGCCATCGCCTTTCCTTTATAAGAGGGGTGTACGTATGTATTAGCTTCCCATACGATATCAACTTCGGCTGGAATTATTGAAATCGCTCGGCCCATTCTTTGACCATTAATATCAGCTATCATTTTTATTATAATAGGTTTTCCTATGGACCCTGTTTTAAAAGAGAAAATATCTTTTCCAATGCCTTCCATTTCTAATTTGTCTCCCAAATACCATGAAATATTTGCCTCGGTCGTGTCTATTACATAACTAGAAACCTTTATCGTTGCTTGAGAGTTGGGGCCTGGATTTTTTGGTTCAAGGGTAAACATAACGTTACCTCCGATACTTGGGTAAACCGTTGCTGTCAATCCAATTAGTGGAGAGAATAAAATGAACGCTATTATTGTCTTAAGTATTTTTTTTCTCATATTTTATGCTTGTGCCATTTTGTTTTCTATTTTTTGTCCAGAAGCTCCTGCTACAATTCCAGCCAACGATGTTCCGGATGATTTTATATAACTTTTTCTCGCTCTATAAATAAATGAAATCCACATTGGTAATATGGTGCCGGCAAAAGGAATCCCCTCCACTAGAAAGTTTTTCCCCATAGAAGTTAGAAATTTAAAGTCGCCGATTCCTTTATTTCTCCATACGAGAGCAAAGGTTAAAAATACCATTACGGCAGTTAGGTTTAAAATAACACCAGCAACACCAAATGTGGCGACATCTATACCTAATGCCAATATCCACCCTATTACATCAAAAATAACGGCGAATTGAAAAAGTATGAACCAGTGGACAGACGTCATTTTGTTCTTATTCTCTTTCATTTTTTTAAATATTAAACTACCCGCACACTATTCGCTTGCCTTCAATTCTTCTTTTGATCTTTTTATGGACAAAAGCTGTGATGGGTCTGACGTGATTATCTGATCTTCTGTGTATGAAGCAATAACTTTTATTGCAACATGCTTGAGTCCTGCAAAAAATATCCCCTCCCCTACGTTGGATTCCAGTAATAAATATTTTTCTTCATCCGTGAGGTTAAATGTCTTTTGAACTATATCTATGGATGCTGTTGACTGTTTGAATAGTACTTGCATTGAAGAGTTTGTGATGATTGGTACTCCGTACGGTGATTCCAAAAAGTCTTTCACGTCCTGAGTAATAGTAGTGAGGCCCAGGAAATATTTTCTACCTCTTTTGGCTAGGCTCAACATAAATGAGGCCGTATCAGGAGATTTCATCATCCACCAGGCTTCATCAACGATAAGCATTCTCTTTTTTAGTTCTCTTCTGACAGAACCCCAAATATTGTTCATTACAATATGCATTGCGACAGGCTTGAGTTCATCTTCCATGTCTCTGACAGAAAATACTACGAATTTTTTGTTTATATCGACGTTTGTTGGTCTATTTAAGAAACCGGCCCATGTTCCTTGTGTGTATTTGAGGAGTCTTTGCGCAAGTGAAGCTCCTCCATCCATTCCTGCGAGAACAAGCTCAAGGTCTGAGAGAAGTGGCGGTGTTGCAGATGAGAAATCAGACTCTGCTGTAATATCTTTTAGGGCGTAAGTCTCCCTAATGGCATTATCCATTACAGCGTCTTCCTCGGGAGTCATTCCTCCCATCATTATTCTGAAAAGCCCGACTAGATTTATTATATGAGATCTTAAAACATCCGCAGGAGCTTCATCGTCTCTCACAAAAGGCAGGTCAAAAGGATTAATATGGTGTTCTGAAGACAATGAAATGTTGAAAAATCTTCCACCGACAGCTTCAGCTAAGTACTCATACTCTCTTTCTGGGTCGATAATAATAACATCTACGTCAAACATTAACGATCTCAAAATCTCCAGTTTTGTGAAGTAAGATTTTCCTGAACCTGATTTTGCGAAGATGACAGAGTTATAGTTTTCCAAAGAAAATCTGTCAAAAATTATTAAACTGGAATTATGTCTATTTATTCCATAAAGAATTCCTTTGTTGGAGGTTAAATCAAAAGAGATAAATGGGAAGATACTAGATAGTGGAGAGGAATTTAATTTTGTGTTGACCGATAATTTATCCGAAGCAATAGGAATAACACTATCAAATCCTTCTTCTTGCTGGAAAAGTGCCGGTTTAACATATACCAGCCTTGATTCCATTATTGTTTTTACCTCCGCCTCTACTTTGTTTAATTCTTCCTCAGAACTAGCATAAATAGTCATATACAGACCAACATCAAATACTCTCTCCCTTGCTTGTTGTAATTGGTCTCTTAGTGACTCTATGTCTTGATATGCTGTATCAAGCATTGGGTCTCGAACTAATCCTTTTGTTTCATTGGCGTGTATTTGACTTTGCACTTCGGCAAGCTTCTTTTGAAGCTGTCTCAAAACCATTGATGTGTCTATCGGATGTATTATAAGTGAAATATCAAATATTTTGTCTAAATTTATGATTGGAGAAAACCAATTTTCCGCTAGAAACCTAGGGTAAGAGATAACATAGAAAGTCCTTGCCACCTTCTCTCCTATTTTCATACTATTAGAGCCAATTTCAAGAGCTGACGGTGAAATAACGTCACGTAACTCAAGAGTTCCACTAGAATAAATATCTTGAGGAAGTACCGCTTCTATTTTATTTTCTTCTTTTCCACCAAATATGGCCATATTAGTTAATTACGAATTATCAATTACAAATTAAAACTTTGGAACACCGCCTGATTCTTCCGGATTGAATATTTTATAAAAAAGCTCTATCAATTCTTCTGTACCAAGCGCAACAGATCTGACACCGCATCTCATTAATCCTTGCGAAACAACACTGGCCCTTTGCTCTAATTGAGTTCGGTTTTCTTCAAAAGTTAAAAGTTCTTGTTTTTTTTGTTCTCGACTGTCGGTTTTTCCTCCAAAGATATTGAATATTTTTGATGCTACTCCCCCGCCATTGCCAGATGCCTGAAATATTGGTGGTTGATATGGAACTACCGCATAGAAACTTTTCTCCATTATACTCACTCCTTCTGTAAAGCTTCTTATAAAATTTATATATTCTTTTAATTGTATTTTTAGAAGTTCATTAGATTGAAGTCCCATTCTTTCGGAAAGAGATGTTAAATATGGCCTAATGTCCAGTCGTCGGGATTGGACAACTATTTGAAAGGTAAAATCAAGGGAATTTAAGAAGTTTTGATATTGTAAGGTTATCGCCTGTTGCTCATCTGCCGATTTTAGAGCGAAGTTTAAGGACGAGCACATGAAAATCATAAGCATTGTTCCGTCTTTTAGAACGACGATGCCGTCTCTTATTTCCTTAACTTGTACAAAATCTTGTGTTGCTTTAGCTTCAGCCATTTTAAAAGTGTAAAACTAAAAACTAAAAGCGAAAAACAACAGTGTAAAAATCAAAGTAAAAAAGTTGTATTTTCGCTTTTTATTATTAAAATATTCGACCTTGATGGTATTTTTTTTGTTTCTTTTTAATTTTAAATTGTTATTTTGCATTTTTCGCTTTTCGCTTTACGTTCCTCTTCATTATTTTAACACCCTTGCACCTCGTTTCCTATTTTTTGTCATTGCGAGATTTGAAAATTTTGGAAGCTCAACCTTCTAAAAAAGAGGTTGAGCTTCTTTTTTAAAATTTTCAAATCTCGCAACAACGAGTCCTTTATCTTAATTCCTACTTAATCTTTTCCTTAATATCTAAACTCCATGCAATATCTTTTAATTTACCGGCGGTCAACTTGGGTACTATCGGTTTTGGAATAGTTGTTTTGTTTATCATTCCTTCTATTTCCATAGCCTCTTTTTTTATTGTTGTGGCTTCTTTTTTCCATAAATATCTTTTATTTCCAAGACTGAATTTGAACCATGACTCAACCATTGTTGTGAAGGGACGATTATTTACTTTATAGAAAGCGAGGGCCAGGCCCAGTCCTGCAACGGGGGCGATAAGGAGGTATGAAAATGGAGCTGGAATAATTCTGTATATGGCGAAACTTCCTCCTCCCGCTCCTAAAAGAAAAAGGAATTGTCTAAAAGTAAACGGTCCTATGACCTTATCTTCTATTTCAATAAATTGTGGTACTTGGAATTGCATTTTATAAGAATAATGAATTTTTACCCTCCTCTTTTTGTTATTGCGAGATTTTAAAATTTTGGAAGCTCAACCTCCTAAAAAAGAGATTGATCTTCTTTTTTAAAATTTTCAAATCTCGCAATGACACAAAAACCATCACCTTCCTTCTTTATATTTGTTCTCTATATGGATCTGATTGTTTGCTTATGCCATTTTCAGACTTTGGAATAGAGAAACTTCCATTCATCTTTTCTTCCATAATGTTGAGATTGTCTGTATCTTTTTTTTCTGAACTAAATCCCAGTATCTCTGTATTTTGCCTTTTTTCTGCTATTGGGATATTCCCTTTTAATATATCAACAGTTTTCTTTGGAACATTTAATTCCATGGCTGAAACATTTTTAATGATATTTGGGGTTGTAGCTAAAACAGGTTTATTAACCGGGGTTTGTGAGTGTATTTGTCTCAACGACTCCTTAACGGGAACAAATATTTTTTCATTTATGTCGGTCACTATTTGGCTAGCAAGTGTCTTGTCTATGTTTAAGACACGGCTTACATTTGCTACAAATTCCATCGGATCAGTGACTCCAAGCAATACAAATCCTGTTTCTGCTCCAAGTTGTGCGATTTGATCCATATGTAGTTTGAATTTGTTGCCTATTTCATATATAGATTCAGATGAATCGACAGAAGCAATAGCATTCTTTATATCTTCGGGAAGGTTGTCATATATATCATTTAATTTATTTTTGTCGTGCACTGTATTTTGAGGCCCATTTTTATCTATGGCGGCAATTGGTCCCGATTTAAAAATTTCTAGTAGTGTTGGTTCTTGGTTCATAAATTTAACTTTTTTAACTTTTTTCTCTTCAGGGGTTTAGGCTTACCATGTTTTCCCTTGGGCTATTCCTTTTGCTTTTACTTTGTCTGCTAAGACATTTCCTCTTGTCTCTCTAATTTTCTTTAAATCATTTTCTTTCATTGCTTCAATTGAATAATCTTCAAGTAGAATGTTTTCTGGTAATTCGGCTATGTTCTTAGAAGCCATCTCTCCTATATATTTTTGTTTTAAGGCATCACCTGTTGCATCATTTGCAATACCCGCCCATCTATTTTGAACTATATCCGTTTCCACAACCCTCTTTCCTCTCGTATTAAATTCATTATCAAACAAAGCATTCTTTATGCCGGCTACTTTTGTAGGGTCAAAGTCACTCTTTTCTATAACAGCCTTAGATTGAGCTTCATCCATCCATTTAGCAATTTCGTTTCCTTGTGCTGTAAGCATTTTTTCTCCGAGTTCAAGTATTTTGTCTCCCTTGAAATATTGAAGGTTCTCTCGTATTCGTTTTTCCGCAGCCCTCTTGGCATTATCAATTTTCAACTTATCGTTGGCATAGTTTGGATCTGCTGTATTGAGTTTTGATTCATCAATATTGAGTTGAGAAATAACGCTAGAATCATTATTAAGCTGTGTCTTTGCCGCTTCAATTTCCCGTTTCTTTTTGTATTCTTTTTCGGCTTTTTCCTGTTCTTTTCTTTCTTTTTCTCCAGGCATAATATCAAACCCTGTACCCGACTTGATCAAATCCCCAGTTAATTCAAGGGGGCTCTTAAGTTTTTCTTTGGCCGTATCGTACGCCATCCCCACTTTTGTTTTTAGTCCTCCCCCAGTCTTACTCCATTCCGTTCCAATATTTGAGAAAACAGCGGCGGTTCTTCCTTGTCCTGGTGCTGGTGTTGTGGTTAATCCTTTGTAAGTTCCGCTTAAAGTACCTTTAGCTAAACTTAGCGCTCCTATACCAGCTCCGAGGGTTGTCCCCATTGCCATTTTAGCTCCGGTCTGTGCCAAGCCCATACCTGAGGCTCCTAGTTCTTTGGCTACGATAACAGCACCAAACATCAAGCTTATGGTTATCATGTTAAACATAAGCATTTCCATAGAACCACCCCTCCCTATACTAACAATATCTGCGCAGGATATAAATTTCATTACAAAATATAGACAAAATGTATATGCAGGAGCAAAAAGAGCTTGATTCATTAATTTTTCCCAGTAGTTTCCGCTTATTTTACCCCCATATTTTGGTACCGCGATTCCTATCCAGGGCAGAGGTGACAGTATCATCAAAAAAATTAACGAAATAAGACGTATGATAAATAAAAATCCACCGAGGAAAAGAACATAAGAACCTGCCAACATTAGCACGATGCTACCAATTGAGCCTATCGTTATAGTACCGAGAGAAATTGCATCGCTGACATTTGTACTCTGTTTATTTGAAATTTTGTCCTCCAGTTTAAGGCTTTGGAACATTAAAGTAGCTACTCCCGGTCCATTTTCGCCACCCTTGGCTTGTTCATAAAAATAAACAGCAAAAACGTTAGTTACATCAACTACAACTCTTGTGATTGTCATGCTGAAATTTATAAGTATAGCAGCCATTATTATTGCCCCGATTTGTTTTTTCCAATTCACACCCTCTAATTGAAGCACTGTTCCTATGGCTATATACATCATTATCATAAGGAAAAGCATGTTTGTTGTGTCCCTCAATACCTTCCAGGCCGTCAGGACACCGCTAGAATCGGCGTATTTTGCAATACTATTTATTGATTGATCAACACTAAATTCAAAAAACATTGCCGATATTTCCACAACAAAAGAGAACAACCAAACTACCTTAGAAAGAATCCACGCAATTCCATATTCAAGACAAGCCCCAACACTCCACGATAACAAAGTACACGAATTTGGGGTTGCGCCTGCAGATGGATCGCTATCCTTGTTTGTATTTTTTGTATTAAAATCGTCAAATGCTTTTTTAGCATTTGCTAGTTGTGTGGCTTCTTCGTGGGTAATAGTTTTTGCTTGTTTTTTAGCATTAAGACTTTCTATTTTATTTAAAAATTTCTCTCGTAGTATGTCGTCATTTTTTTCATTTGCACCAATGTCCGTCTCTCCAAATATATTATTGTAGGCATTATATAAGAAACTTCCCGTGTCGGCACTTGTTTTTTGGGGAAAATTAAAAAAACAAAGAATTAAAACGAAGATTATCGCCAATATTTTTTTATTTTTTATCCAAAAATTCATTTTTTATTTAAAAAATTCTATTGTTACCTTCTTTGTTGTTTCTTTGTCCGCTGTATTTTTGCATGCGAGTTCATAAATTGCAGAAGCGGGTATATTTGGAACTGTTTTTGTCAGAGTAAGGGTGTTTTGGTTGATTGTTTTTGTTATGGCGCTGTAGATTTTACCTTTTTCTGTCGTCGGATTGACGCTATCCATTGCTGATTTTATTTTCGCAACCAAGTCGGCTTGTGTGTCTCCATCAGAGTAAGACACCGTAATTATTTGATCACTATTTATATAGATACTAAAAATATCACCATCAATAACTCCTGTTATGTTTGGAATATAGTTTATTGTTTGTTTTAATCCCGTCGCCTCTTTAGTAACAGTTGTCGTAGCAGGTTGTAATATCTGGCCAGGAATCACTCTATTACCACCTGTTACATTTACAGCAAAAGAGAAGGCAGATGGATGTTCTATATTGTAAGAAGCATCTGTTTCTATTTCTTCATCTTTTTGAATTAATATTTCGGAGGCAGTTGTCGCTATGCCGAAACCTAAATAGGTTATCCAATCATTTGTTGCTCTGCAGGAAACAGCGCCATTCGCAGACCAATTTAGTTTTGTGCTAAACATACCGTTATTGGTTGTATTAAATGAAACAGTAGGTGGCGGTATGGATATTGGTGTGCTTGACTCAGGCTCTTCGCTGTCGCCCATGTTTACTATTTGACTTATTAGGTCTAATAAGTCAAAACCTCCGTCGCCACCTCCACCTTCATTAATAATTTCGTTTATTGTATCCCCGCCTGTGTTTACGGTAGAATTATTGTTGGTGTAATTACTTCCGCCACCTTCAGTACCTCCTGGGCCACTTCCTTCTGCCCCAGATGACTCCGCTATGTCTTTAGTATAATCTTCTGCAAGATTTGAGATTTTCTTTTTTTCTCCTGATGCTGTTGTTGTTTCGGCTTCGTGAGAGATGTCGTCAGCGTTAGCCGTTTGTTTGAAGTTGTCCTTATAAGCCTCTTCCTGGAGACCTCCAAACAATTTTGCTGGAGTTATAATCTCCCATTCTGTACACATCTCGCCACTGTCAGTTTTTATTGTTTTTATACATTTTTTGGTTCCGATGATTCCCTGTCCGGAAACATATTCATCTTGTGCATTTTTTGCCGCAGTTGCCTCCATTGTCTGTTTTTCCGATAGTTGTATCAAATATTGACCAGAAATATTGTTTCTTGGGTCGGCTATTTTTTTAAGGCTATCAAAGTATGTTGCACCCTTTTGCTCCTTAGCCTGTTCGACAACTTTTTCGGTGTCGATTGTTGGGCTTACTCTTGCCAGATAACTTGCAGAATCATTTTTATCAAGTTCATTTTGCTTTTTAAAAACCTCTTTTACCTTGTCGTTAACTTTTGTTTTTTCTAGTTGGTTTAAGTGCTTATTCCTTGCTGCTTCGGTCTCCTCTTTTATGAACTCAGAAATTGTAGGATAAAAAGATTTCTCAGCCTTTAAATCATTTGAGGCTTTTCTTCCTTTTTCACGGAATTCTTTTAATTCTTTTTTAATTTTTTCAAGTGTTTCTTGAGATTTCTCTTTAACTTTTTTGTCTAGCTCAAACTCTTTCTTCCAGAGCTGTTCTATTTTTTTGCAAGTCTCTTTATTTATTGTTCTGATATTTGATGTAAAGTCTACAAGTTTACCAGTAAGGTCAAGTAATGGTCCTGGTTGTTCTATCACTGGCACACCATTACCACCTCCTCCACCAGTAACACCCGGAGATGGTTTATCACAAACGGATTGTTCTTTTCCTTCGCCAGGAAGTCCTGCTGTTTGGAATTCGTCACTTATAGCTTCTGTGTCGGCAACATTGTTGACCTGGTCGAAAAATCCACCTGCTTTTTGTTCAGTTGAGCCGACAATGTCATTTAATTTTTTTTGAGCATCAGCAACAGCGCCCTCGGCTTTCTTTATTGCTTCAGAACTTGAACCACCAAATGTTTTTAAGTTTTGGAGAGTCTGTTGTGCAGATTGAAGTTCTGAAGCTGCACTTGATATGTTTGTGACTTCTTTTGCAATATCGGTTATTCCTTTATCTATACTACCAAGATTGCTTATTCCTTTTGTTATTTCATTATTTGCCTGGCTAAAACCGGGAACGCCTAATGACTCTAATTGAGAGAAGACGTTTAAGATATCAGAGGCCCCTCCACCTCCTTTGAAGGAAGTAATAGTAGATACAAGACCCTGTATTTGAGATATTTGAGAGCCTACGTTTGCAGGGCTGATGCTTTGTGCAAGATTTAAGAGGTCGCCTATGTTTTTACCTTGTCCCCCGAGCTGGTCAAGGAATGATCTATATTTAGCAAGATTATTTTCGAAGTTTGTTTGAGTGTTAGAGATGATCGGCATATTTGATACGGCGTCGGCTGCTTGTCTTCGAATTAATTCCAAGAATTGTTTAGCGCCATCAGCGTTAAAATTTCCCGATAAGAACTGGTCAAGACCTGTTCCGGAAGGAAGAATTGATTGTGCAAATATTTTTGTCGGATATATTGAAAAAGCGACGATAAATAAAAGTATCGAAATATTTTTGAAAACTATTTTAAATTTTTCATCCGTCTTTCTCATTTTTTTATTGTATTCCGTTTATGTATATCTTTATTTTTTCATTTTTACTGAAATCAATGTTTTGTTCTGTAAAAAATTTGTTTATATCAATAATGGAATTTATAAATCTATTTGTCGTTGATTTGTATAAATTAATGGCATCTATTCCTTTTTTTGTGTCGTCAAAAGCATTTACCATTAGCTGATCGGCATAGGATAGTGTCTCTATATCATTTAAAAGAAAAAGGTGTTTAAATTTTATCTCTTCCGGAACTTTTAATTTTTTGAGTTCTCCTGCAATGACAAAGTGGAGTTGGCTCATCATGGCAACATTTTTAAGATCTGTTGCGTTACCGCTACTTAATGCTTCCATCGTTATTTCCCTCTCGTTTGGAAGGCCAGGCGTTGAATATGGTTTAAGTATGGCCACCAGGCCCTTACCATAATTTTCGTAGTCTGATTTCTTCGCTCCTTTAAAAGAATTTAATTCATTAACCGCAGTTCTTTCAAGTCCGCTTAAAATATTATTGTCATTTAAGCCTTTCGTTACTGAAGCGAGTGAGTCATTTTCTAATATTTTTTCTTTTGAAAGATCTCCCCAGCTATTAACGCTATCCATATTAGAAGAGGAGTTGTTTCCTGTCCTAGAAAATACTATTATTCCCCCACTATCCTCTACCAAATCTTGTTTTGAGGTATTTTTTTCTCCGAAAAAGTAAAACCATCCTAATGTTACAAGGGATATCGCAAGAATTTTTTTGATAAAGTTTTTACTTGGTAGATAATCCATTAGGTTAGAAAAATCCCCAATTTATTATACCACTTTATTTGTTGATAAAGTGTGAAAAGCTGTGGATATCTTTTGAGATTTATCTTTTTAACTCTTCTATTCCAATAAGGTCAATTACCTTATCCCTTAAGCTGTGAGTATTCGTAACATAATTGATATTAAGCTCACCTTTTCTAACCCTCTCAATTATGTCTTTTAGCTGGGAAGCACTATAGAATTGTTTTGAGCCTTGTACCCCACCTATTTGTTCCAGTGCCTGATATAGCTCGATAAAGTTTTTGGAATTGCCAATCGTTAATTTACTTTCCACGGTTTTATTCGCTGATTCTTCATCCTTTTTTACTCTTGTTTTCAAATACTCCTTAATAATTGGTATTTTTTTGAGATAATTTTCATAAGCGTCAATATACATAGTCCTTCCAACCACTTTTATTACTTCAGGATTACCATACTCTTCTATTTGAATTGGATATTCATAAGCTGGAGTAGACAGGTCGCCACCGTCTATCCATGTCTTTCTTAAGCCCGTTGACTGTATTTCGCTGTTATCTTCAATTCCCCCAATCCAAACCCTGCCCACAGAATCTTTGCAAAACATAAATTTTAATATGCCATCTTTTGAAGGAAAAACTTCAATAGAAATTTTTCCATATAGACTCGTTACCTCCTCCCAATTCGCTAAAACCGTTGAAAAATCCGGAGTTTCTTCTTTTTTGAGCTGAATTTGTTCAGGTGGAGTTTTTCTTTCTTCTTTATAGTTTAAATTACTCAGTTTTTTGGACTCTTCTTTTGTTTCTTCATAATAATCAGCATCAAATTTGCCAAATTTTTTAGTTGTACCCGCAAAAATAAGTTCAGGACTTTCTTCTGTTTTTATTATGGGGAGATTGCTAATAATTTTTGAAAGTGCTTTTTGTGTCACTATCGGTAATGTTAAACTCTCTTCTCCATATCCCTTTCCATACCATTTCATTTTTCCATTTTCGTTTACTGTGTAGTCGGGTAAATAACGCCAAACACCCTGTGAATTACTTCGATAATACGAACAAGCCTTTATTTTTCCGTCTTTTTCCACATAAGCAATCACGGCGATTCTTCCCTGCCCTATATCGTATCCTTTAGATAAATAACAGTTTACGGAATTATCCATTCCGATTTTGTATTTTGGAATTAAGTCCTCCTTCTCTAAAATTTCTTTTGTTAAAAGTTGACCATTAAAATCATCCCCATGTATTTCTGTTCTTACAAGAATTTCTTTAGATTCAGTTTCTTCTAACGTTTCAATTTTAAAATTATTGGGGTCTTTTTTTATTTCCTCCTTATTCTCCGGTGCGCTCTCTTTCGTTTTTATCAAACTTTCAACCTTGTCTCTTAGTCCATCTGTGCGGGTGATATAACTAATATCAAGCTTACCTCCCCTGACTTTATCTATTATCTCTTTTAGCTCGGAAGCTTCGTAAGATTTTTTTGAACCATTTAACCCCCCAACCTTATCTAGCGTTTGGTATAATTCTTCAAAATTTTTAGAGGCAATAATTTTAAATTTATTTTCTTCCTCTTTATTTTTTGGTTGCTCAAAATTGTTTCCCTCTTTCATTTTTTTTTGATGTTTTATAAATTTCCGATAGCCTCTGTTATTTTTCTCCAATCTTCCAATTTCAAATCTTCCGCCCTCACCTTTAAATCTATTTTGTATTTATTAAATATTTCGGTCAACTTCTCTTTGTTCCCAAACACTTTTACCAAATTGCCAAGTAAGAATTTTCTTTTTTGACCGAAACCGGCGTGCAAGATATCAAAAAACATTTTTTCTTCCCCCTTTTTAAAGTTTTCTTTTATGTTGTCTATAAGTATTATCGCCGAATCAACATTTGGTGCGGGAAAGAAAGAACCGCGGCTTACCTTAAGGATATATTTCGGTTCGCCATAAGCTTTTACACTGAGTGAGAGGATGCTTTCTTTGTCATCCTTAGCCACAATTCTCTCTGCGACCTCTTTCTGGACGAGAAGAACCATCTTTGTCGGCTTATGGGTTGCAGTTAAAAACTTTTTTATTATTTGTCCCGTGATGTAATACGGAATATTGGCTATTATTTTATATTTATTTTTTATTATCGGCTCACCCTCAGGAATAAGATCCAAAATATCCTCATTTCTGATTATGAGTTGTCCCAATTCCACTTCTTTTTGAAATTTTTCGCAAAGAAAAGATACAAGCTCGTTGTCTTTTTCTATCGCGAGGACCTTCGCCCCGCTTTTAAGTATCTCTGCTGTGAGTGCCCCCTTCCCCGGTCCTATCTCTAGTACAATATCGTCAGATGAAAGCCCCGCTGTCTCTATTATTTTACTTAGAGCGGATAGCGACGTTAAAAAGTTCTGCCCCAGTGATTTTTTAGGGTGTGGGTTGTTCATGTTTTTTATTTTATCTTTTTTACCAATTCATCTCTCGTCATTCCGAGTTTACCGAGGAATCGCTTAAAATTCAAATTAAAAACTCGTTAATTATTTCTTAGATATTTTGTGGAGATGGTTTAGGGCACCTTTATCGTTATCGAAAGAGATTACTTTCCCGTTTTTTACCTGTTCTAGGAGCGTAGTTAATTTTGGGTAAATAAAAAATGTAGTTAAATATGACAATTTGGAATATAACACAATGGAATATTATTATATAAACATATGAGAAAAATAATATTTTCTAAAGAGCATAAGAGTATGATAGAGCAACTTAAAAAGGCTCGTATTGATAAAGGCTTAAGCCAAGTTGAAGTAGTGAAGATTTTAGGAAAAACTCAATCTTATCTTTCTAAGATCGAAGCCGGTCAGTGTCGCATTGATATTGTCTCGCTGAAAGAATTTGCAAAAATTTATAATAAAGATTTGGGATATTTTTTAAAGTAACATGAAAGATAAAAAACAAAAATCTTATATTGATAAGGCATTAGATCTTTTTCGGTCTAAGCTGGGAAAAATTGTAAGATCTGAAGAATTAGCACAGCTGACCGGAACAAGCGGTAAACCAATTTCTCACAATATTAGAAGAATTTTCGAGTTGAGAGATGAGCTTGGTTATAATATCGTAAATCATAAAGATAACGATAAGACAGGATTAAATTTAAAAGTGGACGAATGGGTTCTTTTAGATAAAGATCCTGACCCCAAGAAAATTAGGTCCAGAGGGGTTAATAAGAAGATAATGTTTGAAGTATTCTCTAGGGATAATTTCACATGCCAAACATGTGGAAGGACTATTGAGGATGATGACCCTTTTAAATCAGGCCATAAAATAAAATTGCATGTAGGGCATAAAATAGCGCACAAGAGAAAAGAAGGAGAAGCTACAGACAAGATTCTCACCAAGGATGATTTTATAACCATGTGTAACGTTTGTAATGAAGGTGCAAAAAATAACGATTTAATATCGATAACCCTGTTTGACCGAGTTAAAGATACTGATGAGCAAACCCAAAGAAATATATACGATTTCTTAAAGAAAAAATTTATTTAATTTTTAGGTATATTTTTAGCAATGTGATACGCCAGTAAATATGGAACGGCATTGCCTATTTGTCTGTATTGTGAGGAGATTGAACCTTCAAAAATAAAATCGTCTGGAAAACATTGTATCCTGGCGGTTTCTCTCGGTGTCATGCGTCTCTTTAGGCTGGGGTGTGGAATAATAACAGGGCCACCTGTTCCCCCTCCTCTACCAACAATTGTGGGCGATGGTTCGTTCCATTTTGTTGCTCTATTGCCGATATGTCCATTTATCTTAACTTTGTGTTTTGTTCCTATGTGATTTGGAATTTTGTCATTAGGGGTTATTGGAAGATCAAAAATTGCATCTTTTACTGTTTTCCATTTAGGTAAATTTTTGTCTCCGGTTTTTGAATGTGTTGGTTCTGGATGAGAAAGTTTTTTCTTAATATCCATTCTTGTACCTAAAATAATAACTCGACGTCTTTGTTGGGGGACGCCAAAGTCTGCGGTATTCAATATTTTAAATTCCACGTTATAACCATTAGGTATGGCATTTTTTAGCTCTTGTAGAATGGTTTTAAAAACTCTGCCCGTGTGATTTTTCTTATCCTCATTATTTTCATAACCGCCTATAGAGCAAATTCCGGCAACATTTTCAGCAATAAAATATTTTGGTTTTTTATCTCTTATTACTCTCAAAAGCTCAAGATATAATTTGTTTCTACCATCTTCGGTGTTTCTGTACGGATTGGCTATCGAGAATCCCTGGCAAGGAAAGCCCCCTATTACAACATCTCCATTCGGTATTTCAGAAGACAAGACGTCTTCGATATCTCTGCATACTGGTTTATGATTAAAATTTTTTTCGTAAGTTAAACAGGAATCCGGGTCATTGTCGTTTACCCAAATAATCTTATGACCTGCTTTCAAAAAACCAAGATCCATGCCACCAGCACCTGCAAATAAGGATATAATTTTCATTTGATTTCTGGAATTCTATTTATAATTTTGTATTATAATTCACAGTTTAAATAAATGCAAGCTTCTATGTTGAATATTGTGTTGTATAAAATTATTTAAAACACGAAAGCCCTCAATAAGATGGCTTTCGTGTTGTTTTTGCGGAGCTTGTCTGCTCTATTCGATATTGAAGAGGAGGTGCTAGATTACTGGATTGCTTCGTTTCACCGTCAACATTGGTAGGTTGCCACGGGGCTTTGCCCCTCGCAAAGACGGAGAATAGTAGAGAGTACCCTTACACCAAACAGTCCCAGATAATATCATCTTCTTTCTTCTGCCAACTGCTACCTCCCCCACGGCTGTGCCCTTCATAGAGATTATTTTCGTTTTTTTCTACATCTGCGATTGTATCGTCGATATCTTCCAGGAATTCTGAAGGCATTTTCATTTGCCTTGAGCCGAAAATCATTCGGGAAGCTGCGTAGGAGATGAAAAGCTTCTCTTTTGCTCTTGTGATTGCAACATAAAATAGTCTTCTCTCCTCTTCCGTATCTGTATCCTCGGCATCTCCCCATCCTCTGTGTGGGAAGAGATCTTGTTCTAACCCTGTCACAAAAACGTATTTAAATTCAAGCCCTTTTGCGGAGTGGACGGTCATAAGCCTTACTCCATCTCTCGCCTGTCTGTCCATTATTGCATCTTGATCTGACATAAGTGATGTGTCTTCGAGGAATTTTTGTATCGCCTCTTCGTTTGTGAGCGAATTATATTTTGTCGTAATGTTCGCGAGTTCTCTAATGTTCTCAAGTCTTTCCATTCCCTCCTCTTTCCCCTCTTCCTTGAGAGACATATCTAGTCCTGTCACTTTCACAATATGTTTGATTGATTCGGAAAGTTTACTGTTTAACAAAACTTCTCGAATTTTTTCTACTTTATTTCTGAAGTCCTTAATTTTTTCTCTAGTTCCTGCGGGAAGCTCCCCTTCCTTCCCTGCAATTATTTTTTCAAGAGTCACCTTTCCGATACCGCGAGGCGGAACATTTATTATTCTCGCGAGAGAAAGATTGTCTTTTGTATTTAGTGCGAACTTTATGAAAGCAATAATATCTTTTATTTCTTTTCTCTCATAAAATCTCGTGCCGAGGACTTGGTAAGGTAGACCTGCTCGAATGAAATGCTCTTCGAGTGCTCGTGATTGAAAGTTTGCACGATACAAGACAGCAATCTCCGATGGTCGCACCCCTTTCTTGGTTGTTAGGTCACGGCATTTTTGCACGACGAAGTTTGCTTCATCGTTTTCATCTAGTGCTTCAAAGAGAGTTATTTTTTCTCCCTCTTTATTTTCTGTAAATAAGTTTTTTTCTTTGCGTAACTTGTTTTTGCGAATAACCCTGTTCGCCAAGTCGAGTATGTTACCTGTCGAGCGGTAGTTTTGCTCGAGGAGCACAGTCTTGGCGCCGGGGAAATTCTGTTCAAAATTAAGGATATTTCTGAAATCGGCGCATCTCCAGCCATATATTGACTGGTCGCTATCTCCGACTACGCAAATGTTCCCATGTTTCTCGGCGAGTAACCGTGAAAGCTCGTACTGTGAGGTATTTGTGTCTTGATACTCATCTATATGTATATATTTCCAGAGCGTCTGATAATAATTTAGTATCTCTTTTTTATTTTGAAGCAAATGAACAGTTTTTAAAATGAGATCGTCAAAATCGTACGCTTCATTTTCTTTTAAAAGCTCTTCGTATTTTTTCCATATTTTCAAAACGGTGTCCTTGAAATATCCGGGCGCGGATTCACGCTGATAGTCGGACATATCTATCATTTTATTTTTGTTCGCAGAGACAATGTTTGAGATTCCCTTCATATTTATCTCTTTTGGGTCCATTCCCACCTCTCTTGTCGCTCGTTTGAAAAAGGCGAAAGATTCGTCGCTGTCTAAGATTGAAAAAAATTTACTTCTGCCAATTGCTTCGGCATTTTCCTTAAGAATTCTCACTCCGAGAGAGTGGAATGTGCAAAGTACAGGTGTTCCTCCTACCCCATCTATCGGTAGAAGTATGCGAACCCTGTCCGCCATTTCTTTCGCTGCTTTGTTTGTGAATGTTACTGCGAGAATATGTCTCGGTTCCACACCTTCTTTGATGAGGTTTGCGATTCTGTGTGCGATTGTTTTTGTTTTTCCCGCTCCCGCTCCTGCAATAATTAAAAGAGGCCCATCTTTATGCTGGGCCGCCTCTTTTTGTCTTTCATTAAGCTCGTTTAATTTATTTTCCACGAAAACAATATATCACAGTGAACGAGACTTTAAAAACATTTTCTTTCTTGCTGTCATTGCGAGGGCGAAAGCCCGTGGCAATCCAGATATTAATTTAAAAAACTGGTTCCCACGGAAACCAGTTTTTTAAATCCTATAATTTATTTGACGATGATATTCTCTCGATTATTTCCTCCAGCTTTTTTGTGCAATCTTCCAGGTCTTTCTTGTCATAATCATTTTGCCACTCCATAAAAGTATCTTCATACTTCTCTATATATGTATTTAGAGTTTCTAGTTTTTCTTTGGCAATCCTTACTCTTCCTAATACAACAGCCAAATACTCTAAATCAGTGCTTTTTCTGAGCTGTTTTTCTTCCAAAACCTTCTGTTCTTCTGTTTTTTCGATATTTTCGTCCATTTTCTTATCTTAATTGATAATTTATATTTGAATAATATCAAAAACTTACGACTTATGAAACTGAGGTGATATTTTTTGGAAAGTTAAATTTTAAAATGCTATTATTAAGAAGTAGTAAACTAACTTTATCCAGATGAAGGGATGTTTAATAAACTAAAATTCTACTACAGGATGAAAAAAGAGAAATTAGAGATATTGGAGTCTCCAAAGAAAAAAGAAAAACGTAAGAAAGAATCTTCTCCCCTCTTGAAGGTTGAGTCGGTTTCAGACGTCAAACCAAAAGAAGAAGTTACACCATCTAAAATAGAGAACCTCCGTTCGGAAATAAAAGACGAATTTAATGAGAGTAAGAAAAAAGAGCTTAGTGAACTTAAAGAAACAAGAGAGGAACTTATTAATCGAATAAATACGGCAGAAAGAGAATATGAATTGTCTTCCAAGGGAGAGTCCTCAATTGTTAATTGGGTTAATCGTATATTGAAAAAAGAAAATAATTCCTCCTTAAATAAGGTTATGGAGGGAGAAATAAATTTTTTAAAGAATGAATTAGAAAAAGTAGAGATAGATATCAGCGAATTAGAAAAATAAAAAAATGGAAGGATATCAAAATAAAATAGAAGCAGAAATAGCCGAATTAACAAAACAAATAGAAAACAAAAGGCATATTTTAGAGTCTGAAAAGGGATTTGTTGAAGAAAAAGAAATAATCAGACAAGCTGTGGGCGAGAAAATGAGCGAGACCTCCCCTTCCTATGTTCCAAGTACTTCTGGTACAAAAACAAATGATACCGTGGGGAGCTATTTGGATAGCGCAGATGAAAATACTACGAATGTTGTCAACAGTCTTTTGGAAAAAGTTTTTTCCACCAGCATGGAATCAGCAATGAAAGATGCGATGTTGAATGAACCATACGTTATAGATATGTTCCATGATGCCTTAACAGATAAGCTATATGAAAAATTGAAAGCTGAAGGAATAGTTAAATAAATAGTTCGTTTTTAATATAAGTTTTATGAATATATTTTTGCCTATAGCTATAGTTGTGGTTTTGATAGCTGTTTATTTTTTTATTTTTAGAAAAAAGAAAAACTTTGATTCTTTAAATTTAGTTCTTTTGTCTGTGAGATTGCCAAGAATAACTAATGAAGAAAATAAGAAAGATTCGTTTTTAAATCAGATCAACCTCTCGGAACAACTTTTTGCCTCATTGACTTCTATTTCAGAACCTTTTTCTTTTGAAGTTTCTGTAAAACACTCAGAACAACAAATATTTTTTTACATCTCTGTTCCCAGAAAATCTGTAGATTTTGCAATGCGCCAGATACAAGGGCTTTTTCCAGACGCTAAGGTTGATCAGGTTCCGGATTACACCATTTTTGGTCCGGGATCTTTTGCTGCGGTCGCTGAATTGACTCTTAAGGATGATTTTATTTTGCCCATAAGGACTTATAAAGAGGCTGAGGTGGACACTTTTGCTCCAATAATAAGTACACTCTCAAAATTAGAAGAGGTTGGAGAGGGTGCTTCTATCCAAATAGTATTGAAGCCAGTTGGAAAGGAGGTTAAAGAATCTATTGTGGTTGCAATAGAGAAACTGAAGAGTGGTAAGGCCATTAAGGATATTTTAAGAGATCCGTCAATTATAAAAGGAATAGGAAAAGGATTGGGAGAGTTTATGTTTGGGTCTTCGGGAAGGCGCGAAGGAGATGAAGCTGAAAAGTCTCCAAAATTTATAGATGATGAGGCTATTAAGGCGCTTAACATGAAATCAGGCAAACAGCTTTTTATGGCCAATGTTCGTTTGGTGGCTTCGGGTCACACTCGAGATTCTGCGGAAGATATTTTGCTTGGAATGGCTGGTGCTTTTTCTCAGTTTTCTGCGCCACTTAGGAATGAGATAAAAATATTTAAACCCTCTGCAAAGAAATTAAAGAGTGAGCTTTTTAGATACACATTTAGAGAATTTAATAAAGATTCTAGTATTATTTTAAACACAGAAGAATTGGCAAGTATTTTTCACCTGCCGACTTCATCTACTGATGTTCCTAGAATATGGTGGCTAAAATCGAAAGAAGCTCCTCCTCCTGAAAATTTGCCAAAGGAAGGTGTCATCTTGGGAGAAAGTATTTTTAGGGGCGATAGACGGTTGATCAGAATGACAGATGAAGATAGACGAAGGCATCTGTATATAATAGGACAAACTGGTACAGGTAAATCCGTTACTCTCACCAACCTTATTGTTCAGGATATGAAAAACGGTAAAGGTGTTTGTGTTATTGATCCGCACGGTTCACTTATAAGCGACATACTCGCTCTTGTTCCCAAAGAAAGAATTGACGATGTTATAGTCTTTGATCCAGGAGACCTCACTCGCCCATTAGGTTTAAATATGCTTGAGTACGACCTAACCAAACCAGAGCAGAAAACTTTTATCATCAATGAGATACAGGCGATATTCAACCGTCTTTTTAGTAAAGAGTCTATGGGTCCGATGTTTGAAAGATATATGAGGAACTCATTAGAGCTACTTATGGAAGATGCTAAAAATGAACCAGCTACTCTTATGGAGATTCCGAGGCTTTTTACGGACGATGCCTTTAGGGAAAGAAAACTTGCCAGAATAACTAATCCTTCAGTTATTGATTTCTGGGAAAAGGAAGCGGCAAAGACGACGGGAGATTGGTCTCTTGCGAATATGGTTGGATACATCGCTTCAAAGTTTGATAATTTTATTTCCAATCATTATATGAGACCGATCATTGGCCAGACAAAGTCTGCTTTTAATTTTAGACAAGTAATGGATGATGGCAAAATACTCCTCGTTAATCTCTCAAAAGGAAAAATTGGTGATATCAACTCAAGTCTTCTGGGTATGATTATAACAGGTAAGCTTTTACAGGCAGCGCTTTCAAGACAAGATCTAATTGAGAAGGGCCAAAAGGATTTTAAAGATTTTTACCTATATATAGATGAATTTCAAAACTATACAACAGATTCTATTTCCGTTATTCTTTCTGAGGCTAGAAAATATAGATTAAACCTGATTCTCGCTCATCAATTTATTCAACAGTTGGATGAAAAGATAAGAGATTCTGTCTTTGGTAACGTTGGCTCAATGCTCGCCTTTCGTGTTGGTGCACCCGACACAGAGGTACTTTTAAAACAGTTTTCTCCTGAATTTAATGAGAAAGACCTCATTAGTATTGATAATTTGAATTGTTTTGGGAAAATTCTTATCGGAGGTCAGCCCTCTCGGCCTTTTAATATGAAAATATCATTTCCAGAATCGGGAAATAGTATTGTTCGAGAAAAATTAAAAGAACTTTCTCGTTTGACTTACGGTAGAGATGCTTCTGAGGTAGAGAATGAAGTTGTGAAAAGACTTAGGGGGTAAAAAGAATTAAGAATAAAGAAGCAAGAATTAAGAATTAAGATAAAAATCCCCTCCATCAGTCGTTGGAGGGATTTTTTATTTTTGTCTAAAAAACTAGAAAGATATCCACAGAAAATAGCCTTATTTTAAGCCATATAATCATTTTTTTGATTGACTTTGGTTGCTTAAACTGATAGGATGTATAAGCGATTGAGATGGTTGCATGTTTTGTTGGATAGTCGTGACTAGGACTATTTATCTGAAACCGCTAGAAAATCCTTAATTTTAGGCTTATTTTAGAAAAAACTCATAAAGCTAACCAGTGCTTGTGCACTCGCGACGCTAAAAAATCGTTATTTTACAAGCTTTTATTTACAAAGCCTCTTTTGGTGTTTATGTCCATTTCTGTATTTTTCAGTACAGCTACTCCCGCATATGCCTGGGGGCTAGGTGATATTTTAGGATTTTTTAGCAGTGCAAGTGCAGAGGTTAAGAAAGTTGCTTCTGAAGATAATTCCCAGACCGCTTCCCTCTTGAAACCTATGTCCGCAGTACTTTCATCTTCCGAAGGAGAGACTCCTATTGTAGAAGATTCTGCTCTGATTTCTGATTTGGGACCCATGGGAACGATTGCTGATGTGGAATACCTAACTCCAGCTAATAATAAAATTGAAGTCTATGTGGTTAAGGAGGGTGATGTCCTTGGTTCTATTGATACTCCTGGCTCCATTGCTTACATGTTTGGTGTTTCTCCGAAAACCATCATGTGGGCCAACAATATTCCAAACGAAAAATCTTTAAGGATTGGTCAAACTCTCATAATACTTCCGATTACAGGAGTTAAACACACAATTAAGCAGAGTGATACGATCAAGAGTATTGCGACAAAATATGGTGGCGATGTTGATGAAATTTTGAAATACAATGATTTAAATGCCAAAGATAAGTTGGTGATTGGAGAAACGATTATTGTTCCAAACGGAGATATTGTGATTGCACCAACCAAGTCTTCCTCTGTCTCAGCTGTCAAAACAATTAGTCGTCTTCCATCCTACCAGGGTTACTACATTAAACCAGCTGTTAATGTTAGAAATTCAAGAAAAACAGCTAATAATCCACAAGGTTTGCACGGAAACAATGGTGTGGACTTAGCACCTTATTCAAAAACTTCGGGAACTGAGCCAATTTTAGCTGCAGCTTCTGGAAAAGTAATTGTGGCCAGATCATCAGGATGGAATGGTGGGTATGGAAAGATGATTATTATTTCTCATTCAAACGGAACACAGACTTTATATGGTCACGCTTATAATATTTTGGTAAACGAAGGAGAATACGTTGAGCAAGGTCAAATAATTGGATTTATCGGTAATACGGGATTGTCCACCGGTCCGCATCTTCATTTTGAAGTTAGAGGAGCCAAGAATCCTATCTACTAAATAAATTTTTATAAAATTGCATAGTTATACACTGTGCAATTTTTGTTTTTATGTGATTGGATGTTATAATTAACATGAATAATTGTGTTAATTTTTTTTCTATGAAAAAAATATCTTTAGTTGTTGTGTTGTCGTTATTTTTGTTCTCTCTTTCCCTTTCGGTTAGGGCTGAGAGTAGTACAGAAGATCTTTCTCTTCTTCAAAAAATACTTGAACAGGCAAAGACTCTTCAGCAGAAATTAGTAGAAAGAGAGATTGCTCTTTCTGTTTATAAGATGAAGGTTGTTTCTCCAAATGGTGGCGAAACCATTAAGGCCGGTCAATATGTGGATCTTAAATGGGACACGACTGAATCTGGAGTTTCTAAAATAAACGTCTATCTCACCACCTCTGCTGACGATGGAAATAAAAAGGAACCAGGATACCTTATTGCTAAAGACTTACCAGTAACCGCACCATTTTATCACTGGCTAGTGCCAAATAATTTAGCTGGTCAGGGATATAAATTATTTATAAGAAATAACGGAAAGAATTATAGGCTGGGAGATTATAGTGACAGTACATTTACTATCTCTCCTCCGGAAGCGGGTGTCTCTTCTGTTAAATTAAATTCTCCTAAGGGTGGCGAAATGTATATCGCAGGTAGAACCTACAGTATCCACTGGAATATGCCAAAAGGAAGCGATCGGTATGTTTCGATCAGGCTTATAGATGGCGATTCGGATGCAAATAGTACAGATTATATTGATTCTGGTTTAGAAGAATATATTCCGGCTTCTCAGGGGTCTACTGAGTGGGTAATTCCAGAGTCAGTTCCTTCTGGTGATTATAAAATAAAAATAATTGGTCTTTCTAATCTTTCTTGTGGCGTATTGGAGTCATCAAATGTTTTTGTATCCGGTGTATTTAAGGTGGTACAAAATACCGATTTACCAAACAAGATAGTTCTTTTGTCTCCTCCTCCTGTTTCAGAAATACTTTCGGGAACTCCGCAGACTATTTCTTGGATTTCTCCTTATGATTCCGACAGGGTGGACATATTTTTAAGAGGTTTACCATCTGGTAGGAATTATTTAATAAAATACGGAGTTGATTCAGGACGTCCAATAGACGACAATAAGTTTGTTTGGACACCAAAGTCACCATATGACAAGGATGAAAAATTTACAATTTTAGTTTGTCGTTCAAGTGCCGGTAACTGTGCAGAGAGTCAGTCCCCATTCTCTATTGTTTCTGAAAAACAACCAGAGGAAATGACCCCATCTCCGATTATAGATATTGATAATCCTGATTACGATAGACTGAAGGATATTGTTGATAGTATTGATGCGATTGTATCAAGAGAAACGGCCACTTATTCTCCGATTGTACCGGAAGCTATCCCTTCTGTTTCGGTTACAGATTACGCATCTCCTAAGCAGAGTGGCTATCTACCGTATAATTTTGACAGAAGGATGTCTGTCGGTTTGGTGGATGATGATGGAGTAAGGGCTCTCCAGGAGGCTCTTACAAGAGAAGGGCTTTTTAATCATCCAATAACTGGTAGATTTTTTGGAATTACCGAAGCTGCGGTGAAGGCTTTTCAAATAAAATATGGTTTTGATCCAAGTGGTTCAACTGGCCCCGGAACACAGAGAAAACTAAATGAACTTTATTCCACTATTACCGTAGCTTCACCAGAGAATATTTCCCTGCCTATAATACCAGAAATTTCACCATTACCCACGGTGACCCCCGTAAGTCCATCTGTTGTTTACCCTATTCTACCAACAATACCCGATACTTTTTCAGAATTTCCTGTAGAGGGTCTTCCTGATTAATTTTAATTAAAAAACCGCCTCCTAAACAGGAGGCGGTTTTATGTTATTATAAATAAAGCATGAATATTAGAACAAATCGAACAATTTTTCTATTTGGATTGATATTAATAATATTATTTCCTTTTATCTATAAAATATCTTTTGAGAAATTAAAAATGGTGTCCTCTGTTTTTTTCGTTGATAGCACCACAACAGGAGAACTTAAAGAGAAATACAACGAAGATAAAAAAATAAAAATACTTTTAGTTCCAGGACATGATAGCGAATCGGGGGGGACCGTTTTTAAAAACATAAAAGAGTCTGAGCTAAATCTACGACTCTCCAGGGAGCTTTATTCATTTTTATCTTCAAACCCGAGGTTTGAAGTAGAATCATCGAGAGATGATTCTGGATACAATAAAAATATTACCGAGTATATGTCTATCAATAAGGCATCCATAGAAGATTTTATTAAAAGTAAAAAGAATGTGATGCAGGGTTTGCTGTCATCCGGCGACATTTCTATTGCGGAGGGTGTTATACACAATACTGCTCCGGAGGAAATAGCGAAGCGTCTTTATTCTATTAATAAATGGTCAAATGAAAACAATATAGACCTTGTTATTCACATACATTTCAATGACCATCCGGGAAGAAAAATAAATAAAGAAGGAAAATATTCAGGATTTTCTATATATACCCCTGAAAAACAATTTTCTAACGCAAAAGCCAGTAGAGAATTGGCTGATTATATTTTAAAAAATATCGACCACTTTTATTCCAAGAGTAATATGCCAAAGGAACGTCTTGGTGTAATAGAAGATCAAGAGCTCATTGCGTTAGGATCTTACAATACTTTAGATAGTATCGGATTACTTATTGAGTATGGATACATATACGAGCCTCAATTTACCGAGTCGAGTACTCGTAATCTTATTATTAAAGATATGGCTTATCAGACGTATTTGGGTATAACGGACTTTTTTGATAAGAAAGAATATTTGGGAGAATATTGGAAAAGTACCCTTTTGCCACACTCTTGGTCTGATATCGTAGAAAGCGGAGATAAGGGGCACGATATTTTGTCCTTACAGGTAGCACTCGTATTGGAGGGATTTTATCCTCCAAAAAAGTTTTTATCAGACGATTGCCCTGTTACCGGAATATATAAAAGATGTACAACCGAGGCTGTTAAGGAGTTTCAAAAAAGATATAAAATTACGACCACCGGCAGGGTTGGGCCGAAAACGATGGAAAAGTTAAATCAACTATATTCTAAAGTTACCTCAGACTAAAACTTATATAACTGGATGCCGTCTACAGGTGTCGATGTAAATTCTATCGACCAGAACGAGGAAAAAGCTGAGGCTTATGACGATATGTACTAATAGTACTTTGAGGAATAAATGAAGCTTTTGACGAAGTTGTACGCCAGTTATATAAGTTTTAGCTAGAAAACATCTTTTGGGCGATACTGAAGCGCCTCCAAAATATGATTCTCTTTTATATCATCACAACCCTCTAGGTCTGCTATTGTTCTGGCTAGTTTTATTACTCTGTGGTGTGCTCTAGCTGACATTTCTAACTTGGTTGCAAAAGAAACAAGCATATCTTGGCATTTATCTGTAAGCGGAGCGTACTTTTTCATCTCCTTAACACCCATTTCACTATTGGTTTTGATATTTGAGATAGAGTCTTTAAAACGTTCGGTTTGTATTCTTCTCGCTTTCTCAACTCTATTTTTTATATCCCCTGAACTTTCTGTCGTTGCATCATTTTTCTCACTAAGTTTTTTGTGATCTATTTGAGGTACGAGAACCCACATATCTATCCTATCCATTATCGGTCCGGAAATTTTTCTTTGATATTTGTTTATTGAGGACATATTACAGATACATTCCTTTTCTTTCAGTCCTTTGTTTCCGCACGGACACATATTCATTGCCGCTACAAGAATAAAACTTGCAGGGAAACGTATTGACCCCTTTGCTCTAGATATACTAACCACTCTGTCTTCAAGTGGTTGTCTTAGCGCTTCCAAAACTCTTTTTTCAAATTCAGGAAATTCATCAAGGAATAAAACTCCACGATGGGCTAATGTTATTTCTCCGGGCTTTGGATATGCTCCCCCGCCGACAAGAGATATGTATGAAGACGTGTGGTGGGGAGATCGAAAAGGAGGCGTTGTGATCATTTCTTCTTCGAGTGTGCCCGTGGCAGAGTGAATACCAGTAACTTCTATTATTTCTTCCGGTGACAGGGTGGGTAGAATTCCTGAGAATGCTTTGGCTAACATGGTTTTACCTGTTCCCGGTGGCCCAAAGAGGGTTATATTGTGCCCTCCTGCTGCCGCTATCTCTAGTCCCCTTTTTGCACTTTCTTGTCCCTTAACATCTCCGAAATCAACACCGGAAATTATTTTTGATATATTCTCAATTTCTGTTTTAGGAACAGCAATTATCGGATTCTTTTCTTCTCCTGAATTATTTAAATGTTTAAAAACTTGTAGTAAGTTTTTGCATGGATATATTTTTATTCCATCCACCAGTCCAGCTTCTCTGGCATTTTCTTCCGGTAAGTATAATTCTTTAAAACCGTCTCTTTTGGCTTTTTCTGCAATTATAAGAGCACCTTTAATTCCCCTTATTTTTCCATCGAGGGACAATTCTCCTAAAAATAGTTTCCCTTTCGGGTCGAAAGAGAGGTGTTCATAAGAGCGTAAATAACCAATAGCTATTCCCAAATCAAAAGCAGGACCCTCCTTCTTAAGATCTGCTGGAGCTAGTGCTACTATTACCGTCTTGCTTCCCATTCCATCTGGCTCAAGTCGTGAATTTTTAATTGCAGCGGTTATTCTGTCTTGGGACTCTTCGATGGCCTTGTCACCGAGGCCGACGATGGAAAAAGTTTTCATTCCCTTTGATACATCAACTTCAATATCTATGATATGAGGTTTAAGCCCAACTACTTGTGCACTATAAATTCTTGAGATCATTTAAGAACTCTACTCTTGCTCCCCTTCTTTAACAATATTGTAAAAACCCGCTTTTGTTTTAAAAAGAAAAATCCCCATTTTAAATGGGGATGAAGCCTAGAAAAATTTTTATTTTATGGTAGCCATCATGCTAAAAGCAATAACGAAGAGAAGGATACCTGTTAACGCTAAGTTAAATATTTCTTCAGAGCGGTCTATTGTTTTTTGGGTGACGATACATCTAACCTCGTCATCAACTGCTTCAAACGAAAGAAAAAATGATCGGCCCATGGTAATAAATGCCGATAAAAGTATCATGAACATAAATATCTCCAAGGATTCACTAAAGTTAATACACCCCATCAGAGAACAGATGAATGGGCTGACAAGGATGGCAAGAACAATAATCCCGATGAAAAAGGTTTTATTTGTCATGACAGCTCCTCCTTAGATTATAAATGAACAATATTAAATTTACTTTTATATTATATGCCCTATATATACATTTGTCAAGTTTGTCGTTATGGTTCAATAGCTTGGAA
>DOAO01000004.1:36964-81379 GCA_003504275.1 Patescibacteria group bacterium | reverse complement strand
GTTGAACCAACACCTGAACCGGAAGCTGAAATAATTCCAGAACCTATTATAGAGCCAGAAGTAACAGAATAAACGTTAATTATTTCTCACTTAAAACTTAGACCCCAGGGGTCTAAGTTTTAAGTGTTATAATTATTTTAAAAATAATTTTGTCAGTCACGCAAAAACATCGTCTTGTTTGGTGATCATGTTGATTATTAAGCCTTCCAAGTGTAATATATTCTTCATGTTAAAAACTAGATTATTAGCAACTATTTTGTTGCTCATCAGTATCTTTTTAGGATACGCAGTTTATTCAGGTGAAGTTAATAAGGACTCTTATTTTTCTAAATTCCCATTTAAATTGGGCCTAGATTTAAAGGGTGGGGTGCATTTAGTTTATAAGGCCGACATTTCAAAGTTTGCAGAGACATCTGACACAAAGAGTGCGATGTCTGCGCTTAGAGATGTTATAGAAAGAAGAGTAAATGTTTTTGGGGTTTCAGAGCCGGTTATTCAAGTTGAAGAGAAGACCGCCCTTGAGGGAGGCAAAGAATACAGACTTATTGTTGAGCTTCCCGGAATAACGGATATTGCAGAGGCAATAAAGAGGATTGGAGAAACACCCGTTCTTGATTTTAAAACAGAAAGACCAACCGAGGAGAAAGATTTAATTTTGGCTGAAATTAAAAAGTTTGAGACAGCTCAAACTGTAATGAAGGAGACCGGACAGCTTGATCTTTCTGGAATAAATATGGAGCTTGTAATGAAGGATCCATATTATATAGATTCAGCTTTAAACGGAAGACACATCAAGAAGGCAGAGTTGCAATTCCAACAGAACTCACTTTTTCCTACAGTAGGACTTGAGTTTAATTCAGAGGGAGAAGCTCTCTTTGCAAAGTTAACAAAGGATAATGTGGGCAAGACTATCGCAATTTATTTGGACGGTCAACCCGTTTCTGCTCCTGTCGTAAGAGAGGAAATAAAATCAGGAAAGGCTGAAATATCAGGTAATTTCTCAAGAGAGGAGGCTAAGGTTTTGGTGGGAAGATTAAATTCAGGAGCACTTCCTGTTCCAATTGAATTACTTTCTACTCAGAATATTAGTGCGCCACTTGGAAAGAAGCTTCTAGAGGACGATATAACTGCCGGTATTTGGGGTACAATTATTGTTGCTATTTTCCTTATACTTTGGTATCGATTACCTGGATTTATTGCCGTTGCTTCTTTAAGCGTTTATGCTTCATTAATACTTACAATTTTTAAATTATTTGGAGTCACAATGACGGCTGCCGGTATCGCTGGTGTGATTATGTCTATCGGTATGGCAACAGATGCGAACATCCTTATCTTTGAAAGAATGAAAGAAGAACTGAAAAAAGGACGAACAATCTCAGATGCTGTTAAGGAAGGATTTGATAGAGCATGGACATCTATTAGAGATTCAAATATTTCAAGTATGATAACCGCTGTTATTCTTTTCTGGTTGGGCACAAGTTTGATTAAAGGTTTTGCTCTTACTTTTGGTCTTGGTGTGCTTGTGAGTATGTTTACTGCTATTACGGTCACAAAAACATTTCTGTATTCATTTAGAATTAAAGATTCTAAATTAATGAATTTTTTGTTTGGTAACGGCTTAAATATTTATTAAAAAAATATGGAAATATCCTCAGCATTTGCGCTTTTGGTTGTAGTAGCACTCATATATTTCATTAAATTCAAATAACTTCACCCTGTTTAGTAAAATTTTATAAAAATAAAATTTAAAATTGCTGGGTGGGGATATTGGTTCAAGGGTTGTAAATAGTCGATACTTTAATAAATTAATTTAAAAAGTAAAAAGAAATTTTTACTTAACAGGGTAAATGTTTATCGTAAAACACAAAAATTTCTTCATTGGATTGTCGCTTGTAATGTTTTTACTTTCAATTTTTTCTATATTTAATTATGGTTTAAATTTGGGAATAGATTTTAAGGGTGGCTCTATAATGGAGATAGAATACAAAGAAGAGGTTCCTGATATTACTCTCATTAAAGAAGCCATAAAGACAGTTGAGATAGGGGATATAATCGTTCAAGAGACAGGAGATAAGGGGTTGCTCATAAAAATGAGAGACCTTAAGGAAGATGAAAGACTTAAGGTCGTTAAGGCGTTAGCCATTAATGGAGCTACTTTTGAAGAAAAAAGATTTGATTCCATTGGACCTGTAATTGGAGATGAGATGTCCAGAAAGGCGATTATCGCAATTGTGCTTGTTTGTATAATGATTGCTCTTTTTATTGCTTTTGCTTTTAGACATGTATCAAAACCGGTAAGTTCTTTCAAATATGGTTTAGCTGCTCTTATTGCTCTTCTACACGACACAGTTATTCCCACAGGTATCATGGCTTATATGGGAGCAAAATATGGTACTGAAATAGATCTGCTTTTTGTGTCGGCACTTCTTGCTATTCTTGGTTTCTCTATTCACGATACTATTGTTGTTTTTGATAGAGTAAGAGAGAATTTAAAAAATAAAATATCAAAGAGTTTTGAAGAGACAATAGGTCTTTCTTTGAACCAGACTTTTGTAAGATCTATGAATACTTCCGCGACAACCATTTTCACACTTCTCGCACTGTATTTCTTTGGGGGTGAGTCAACAAAGATATTCGCCCTTGTTCTTTCTATCGGTATCTTTTTTGGAACATATTCCTCAGTATTCTTGGCCTCGCCAATACTTATACTCATGGAAGAATTTCAGGGAAAAAAGAAGTAGACACTAGTTATAAAGTTAAAAGTTATAATGTCATAAAGCTAAAAAACGACCCACACGGGTCGTTTTTTTGCTTTACAAAATTTTTTAAAATGTTAGATTTGTCCGTAGTAAATAAGTTCCTTGGAAGGAGGTTTTATAATGAAAACTTTGATGATTTGGTTCAAGGGTAAAACTTTAGAAAAGATACCTGACTCATATCAGGAAAATTCCCGTTTCTTTTTTAGAATAAAAAAGAAAAATTCTAAGAAGATAACATTTGACAGACAGAGGCGAGAAATAAAGTCCATAGAAGAAGGAAGAAAGTTGGGTGCAGATGTTTTATTTCGTGAACATTGCTGGAGGGGTCTTGGCGACAACATGATAGTGTTCTATGAGTTTGTCCGTTTTGGTGGAATCAAAAACGGAACTATTCATTTTGTTGATGAAACAGGAGAAGAGGTCGCTTATTTCCCTGTAAATGAGATAAAGGAAATTTGTTTTTCATTAATTTAGTGAATATATGTTTTAAAATACACGGCTTCATTTACGAAGCCGTTTTTTATTTGTTGTTGTTTCCCTATCTTTTTATATCAAAAAATCAATTTTTATAAGATCTTTTACAGTTTTTATCCTTTATAAATAAAAGAAAATACCCTTATTTTAAGCCATTATTCTTAATTCCTAATTCCTACTTCTTAATTCCGGCGTTTTCCTTGACAAGTAAAACTCTTTCGTATAGATTATACAGACGAAAGAAACGACCGAACATTGAAAACTTAGTTGAGCAACATATAGTTATATGATTTATTGTTTGCAATTGGAACATAATATTTTTTATTTTGTTCCGTTCTATTTATAGAAATTTTTAAATTTCTTTTTTCAGAGTTTGATCCTAGCTCAGGATGAACGCTGGCGGCGTGGATAAGGCATGCAAGTCAAGGGGCCCGCAAGGGCACCGGCGAACGAGGTAGTAACACGTGGGTACGTACCCTCAAGCCTGGCATAGCTCGTCGAAAGACGGGGTAATTCCAGATAGTCCCTTCGGGGTAAAGTCGTAAGACGCTTGATGAACGGCCTGCGCAGTATCAGCTAGTTGGTAGGGTAAAGGCCTACCAAGGCTATGACGCTTAGGGGACCTGAGAGGGTGACCCCCACCGATGGTACTGAGACACGGACCATACACCTACGGGTGGCTGCAGTCGAGAATCTTCCACAATGGGCGAAAGCCTGATGGAGCGACGCCGCGTGACTGATGAAGTCCTTCGGGACGTAAAGGTCTTTTATAGGGGAGAAAGCCGGGATTTATTCCGGCGTGATAGTACCCTAAGAATAAGAGGTTGCTAAACTCGTGCCAGCAGCAGCGGTAATACGAGTGCCTCAAGCGTTATCCGGAATTATTGGGCGTAAAGGGTGTGTAGGTGGTCTTGTTAGTCTTTTGTTAAAACTCGCGGCTTAACCGCGAAGGTGCGAAGGAAACGGCAAGACTAGAGAGTGTGAGAGGTCTATGGAACTCATGGTGTAGGGGTGAAATCCGTTGATATCATGGGGAACACCAAAGGCGAAGGCAATAGACTGGCGCATTTCTGACACTGAAACACGAAAGCGTAGGGAGAGAATGGGATTAGATACCCCAGTATTCTACGCTGTAAACGATGTTCTCTAGCTTTTCAGAGTATCGACCCTCCGAGAGGCGAAGCTAACGCGATAAGAGAACCGCCTGGGTAGTACGACCGCAAGGTTGAAACTCAAAGGAATAGACGGGGACTTGCACAAGCAGTGGATCATGCGGTTTAATTCGATTCTAAACGAAGAACCTCACCAGGGTTAGACATCTAACTGAAGTCTAGAGGAAACTTTAGGCGTCTCACAAGGACAGTTGGACAGGTGTTGCATGGTTGTCGTCAGTTCGTGGTTTGAATTGTTCCCTTAAGTGGGGTAACGAACGCAACCCTCATCGTGTGTTACAAGTGTCACACGAGACTGCCCCGCTCTGCGGGGAGGAAGCGAGGATGACGCCAAATCAGCATGACCCTTTGATATCCTGGGCTACACGCATGATACAATCGCCGGTACAACGAGCTGCAATACCGAAAGGTAAAGCAAATCTTTATAAAGCCGGCGCCAGTTCGGATTGAAGTCTGCAACTCGACTTCATGAAGCCGGAATTGCTAGTAATCGCGGGTCAGACATACCGCGGTGAATACGTTCTCAAGTCTTGTACTCACTGCCCGTCAAGGCAAGGGAGCCGGGAAGACCTGAAGCTTCTCTTTATTGAGGATCCAAGGTAAGTTCGGTAACAGGGCTTAAGTCGTAACAAGGCACGGGTAGCGGAAGCTGCTCGTGGAATATTTCAAGTGAAAATGTCCTTTTTACTCCATCTTCGGATGAGTATATAAGGAAAGCAGTCGATACTTGGTCTTCGGACCAATGTGAGTTTTGATCGATACACTTCGACGATCTGACATCCAGGAAAGACTGGAGAACGGAACAAAATAAAAAATGTTATCTAACTATTATGAAAATTAGCCCTGATAGGGCTTTTTTGCGTTTAGAAAATATTTTTAATATTTTATTCTATTTGATTTTTATTTTAAGAGCTTGTAATTAAGATGGTTTCTTGCTATATTTTTTCTATTAATTTTGCGCGTGTAGCTCAGGTGGCTAGAGCGCGTCACTGATAATGACGAGGTCCCAGGTTCGAGTCCTGGCATGCGCACAAAATAACAATCCGAATGAGAAATCATTCGGATTGTTTTTTATTTTGTAGCGTATACCAGGACTCGAAGGCCACAGTCGGGCCCATTTCTGTAAGAAAGGGAGCGAGGTTGAAGATCGGGGTGGGACCCGATCGAAAGACCTTTTGAGATAGAATCGAGTTTTTAGAACGAGATTATATCCAAAAGGTGTACTGATCGTGTAACGATGGGTCGCGAGTACTTATGAGCAAGGCGAATTAGTAACTCGTGACCGAGTTCCTGACACGCGCACAATAAAACCGCAGAAGCGTATTTTTGTGTCCATGAGCAAACAAACTGCTTTGTTTGCGTCTGGGGGTCGAAAAGGTTCTCCGTTATATTTTAGAAATATTTATTTCTAAAATATCGGAAACCTATACCGTCCTCGTAGAGGACGGGTCCTGGCATGCGCACAGAAAAAAACGCCGAAAGGCGATTTTTGTATATGTTTTTCTTTTATTTTGATATACTCGTTTGTATGAACTTAAATGTTAAATTTGAATTAAATAAAGAGTTGGACAAGAAAATGGCTTTTAAGTTTCTTCTCTCCAGTAAGGTGGGAGGAGGGGATTTTTCCATTGGTGTTACGAGGCCACATCCTGAATTATTAGGAATAAAAGAAAAAGATAAAAAAGAGGCTACAGAATTGATTAATGAATATTTTGATAAATATTATGAAAACAATGTTGAGATACTGGAAAAAGAGAAAAAAGAGTTAAAAGAAAAATGGTCTAAAATTGAGGGAAAATTTATTATTCAATTAAATAAAATTTTTAAAAATCCAACGCCACCGGAAGGTAAATATATAGGATATTTATCTACTATTGATTGTAATCCTAGATTTTTAAATGATAAGACTTTTCAGGTGTTTCGTCATCGCGGTATGCCTCCCGATTTTATGGCCACCCAAGAAATAGTTATGCATGAAATATTACATTTCTTTTTCTATGATTATGCTGTAAAAAAGTACCCGGAAATATTTGACGGTCTAGATATGAATAAGGGTATTTTTTGGAAATTAGCTGAATTGTTTAATGATGTTATTATTTCTTTGCCTGAATTTGTAGAGTTGCATAAGATAACTAAAGTCGGTGTATATCCGGACCATAAAAAATATGTTGAGCCGATGAAAAATATTTGGAATAATAATCCAGATATAGATAAATGGATTATTAAAGCTTATGAATATTTAAATTCCGAAAAGTAGACTATTTCATCCACTTAATTTTTGTGTTATTATTTCAGGATATTAAGAGTTTAATTATTTTAAGATGAATAAAACACTTTGGATTGTTTTGGGAGTTGTTGTGCTTGTTGGTGGGTATTTTATGACGACTTACAATGGTTTGATAAGTGGTAGCGAGTTGGTAGATAATCAGTGGAAGCAGGTAGAAGTACAGTATCAAAGAAGATTGGACCTTATTCCAAATCTTGTTGAGTCCGTAAAGGGAATAATGAAGCAGGAGACAGCTGTTATTGGTGCCGTAACAGATGCCAGAACAAGATACATGAACTCAGCTACTACAGGAGAGAAAGTTGAGGCCGCTAATCAGCTTGAAAGTGCCGTTGTAAAATTTATGGCTATCGCAGAGAATTACCCACAACTTAGATCTGTTGAAACTGTTCTGAGTTTACAAGCGGAACTTGCTGGTACAGAAAACAGAGTTTCCGTTGAGAGGATGAGATACAACAATCAAGTTACAAGTTATAATCTTGTGACAAAGAGATTTCCTTCAAATATGATTGCCTCTATGTTTGGTTTTGAAAAAGCTGTTTATTTCAATGCAGACGAGGGAGCTGAAAAGGCACCAGAAGTAAAGCTATAATAAAATATGTCTCTGAGAAAGGCGACAATCTTTGCGCTAGTTCTCCTGTTTGCACTACCCAGCTACGCATATTACAGTCTTGGTAGACCGAGCGGATTTGTGCTAGATAACGCGGGTGTTTTGAGCGCAGAACAGAAAACTTTACTCGAAACCAAACTATCAGAATTTGAGAAGTCATCTAGCAACGAAATTGCAGTTGCGATTATTCCAAACTTTGACGGAGATTATATTGAGAACTTCGCCGTTAAGCTTTTTGAAGATTGGAAAATCGGTAAGGCGGATAAGGATAATGGCATATTGATACTTATAGCAATCGAGGACAGAGAGATGCGAATAGAAGTCGGTTACGGCCTTGAGGGGGCTCTCACAGATAGTCAGGCGTACTGGATAATTAATAATTCCATGAAGCCGTGGTTTCAGAAAGGTAGCTACTACTTGGGTATTAATGATGCAATAGAAAAAATAATCGGAGCGACAAAGGGGGAGTACGTGCCATCAGAAAATGCTTCTGAAAATAACACCAGTAATATAGAAAACTTCCTCCCTGCAATTTTCTTTTTTCTGTTTTTAATGTTTGATATTTTTGCGATGTTTTTCAGTAAAAGCAAATCATATTGGGCTGGTGGTGTATTTGGTCTCGTTGTGGGGGGAGCTGTTGGTGTATTTTTCCTTTCCTTAGTGACTGGTACTTTACTCGCCATTCTCCTAGGACTTTTGGGTTTGATTTTTGATTATGTTGTTTCCAGGGTGATAGGTCATGAAAAAATAAAAGTCTTTATTAGTAGTGGAGGTATCTCTAAGTGGGGTGGACGTGGTGGTGGAGGTTTTGGCGGATTTGGAGGAGGACACTCGGGCGGTGGCGGATCAAGCGGGAAGTGGTAAATCCCCACCACAATTAAAATATCCCTNNAGGGATATTTTAATTGTGGTGGGGGTTGCTATTTTATATTTATTATTGTATTATTGTTTCTCAGTTAAATAATCATTATATATGAAAGAAGACATTCGAAACATTGCGATAATCGCTCACGTTGACCACGGCAAGACAACTCTTGTTGATGCTTTACTACGCCAGTCAAAAACGAATATCAAGGACGATGTTTTGAATACCGAATGTATTATGGACTCCAACGAACTGGAGAAAGAGAGAGGTATTACTATTTTTGCAAAGAACGCCTCTGTCAGATATGGTGATACAAAAATAAACATCATTGATACTCCCGGTCACGCAGATTTCGGTGGAGAAGTAGAGCGTGTTCTTACGATGGCGAATGCCGCACTCCTCCTTATTGATGCCAAAGAAGGTCCAATGCCACAGACAAGATTCGTCCTAAAGAAAGCCCTTCAGATAGGACTGCCGATTATCCTTGTTATAAACAAAATGGACAAGCCCGATGCTCGTCCCGCTTATGTTCTTGATGCAGCAATCAATTTATTTATAGAGCTTGGTGCCAATGATAGTCAGCTCGATTTTCCTGTTATTTATTCTATTTCAAAACAGGGTGTCGCTAGTATGAAGCCGGATGTTGCCGACATGAAAGATATTCTTCCTATTTTTGAAACAATAATAAAATATGTTCCACCAGCAGAAAGAGATGTTGATTCTAATTTAAAATTTTTGGCTGTGAATATTACCCGCGATGATTTCAAGGGAAGAATTGCAACAGGAAAAATTTATAAAGGAAAGATGAAGAGTGGTGATGTTGTTTCTTGTATAAAGAGAGATGGCAAAATAGAGAATTTTAAAATAACGTCCTTGATGGTTTCTGATGGTCTTGCTAAAGCGGAGGTATGCGAGGCTGGTGCCGGAGATATTGTGCACATCGCAGGATACAATGACATAATGATTGGAGATACTGTCTCAAGTCGCGAAAAACCAGAGGCGATGGAGAGGCTTAATATAGACGAGCCTACTATTCAGGTTATTTTCATGGTCAACAACTCTCCATTTAGCGGAAGAGAGGGGACTTATGTTACTTCCAGACAGATAAGAGACAGACTTTATAAAGAAATGGAGACAGATGTCGCCCTTCGTGTAGAGGACACCGCTTTCCCCGAGAAGTTTTTGGTATCAGGAAGAGGAGAGCTTCATATTGGTATTTTGATAGAGAGAATGAGAAGAGAAGGGTATGAATTCCAGGTTGGAAGACCAAGAGTTATCTACAAAGAAGAGAATGGAGTCAAATTGGAGCCTTATGAAGAGGTTTCTATCGAAGTGCCGGACAATTTTGCCGGTGTAATGATAGAGAAGATGGGTGGAAGAGGCGCTGAAATGAAAGATATGAATGTCATTGAAGGTATAACACATTTGAGATTTATAATACCAACAAGTAGATTTTTGGGATTCAGATCTAAATTTATGACAGAAACGAAAGGTCTTGGAATTTTGAACTCGGTTTTTTATGGATATTTACCGGCCGTTGAAGCCAAGCCACAACCTCACGGCTCCGTCGTGGCTTATGAAGATGGTCAAACGACTGCTTTTGCTCTTGAGAATGCTCAATTAAGAGGTGCTATGTTTGTGCCTCCAGCTGTACAGGTTTACAGAGGACAGGTTGTCGGCAGATGTTCCAGAGATGAAGACCTTGAAATAAATGTCTGCAAGAAAAAGGAACTCTCAAACATGAGAAGTACTTCAAGCGATGGTATGGTATTTTTGGATCCACATATTGAGATGGGTGTAGAAGAAGCTCTTGAATATATCAGCGACGATGAGCTTGTTGAAGTTACTCCAAAATCAGTAAGAATGAGGAGTCTCAAGAATTTTAAAGTAAAGGGAAGATAAGAGATAAGAAGTAAGAAGAAAGAAGTAGGAATTTATCTCCTTATCGTCATTGTCTACCTGCGCAGACAGGCGAGGGCGAGGCGTGTGCCCAGTAGTGAGCTCCGCTCTACTACTTTGGGTCCTAGCCGAGTCGTGGCAGTCTAGGAATTATAAATAAACCACCACTTGGAGGTTCAACCTCCAAGTGGTGGTTTAGTTTGTCCTTTTTGTCATCCCTGCATACCGCAGGCAGGCTCGTGTATACGGGGATCCAGTTTTTTGATTTACAAAACTCAATAAATATAGTAGAAATAGGTCAGGAATTTGCCAATATAGGTCTTTAAAAAACAAGAGGAGGTATGATTGAAATGATCAAAGATTTTTTAATTCTCATTTGGGCGATAATATGGCTTATTTCAGGTTGTATATGGGAATTTATTTTCTCGTCTCCTTCGCTTCAAAAACAGGAATTTAACTACAACGAGTGGGCTTATCGAAACCATGAGATAAATCACGAACCCGCTCCGGAATGGCCATTAAATTCTAAAAAAATAAGAAGTAGTTCGCACTGCGCTCGATTAATTTCGAGCGTTTTTTTATTGTCGTCATTGCGAACCGAAGCGTCTTAGCTGAGGTGTGGCAATCTAGAAAATATTACAAAATAAAATCTGGATTGCCACGGTCTTCGACCTCGCAAAGACAAAGGTATATTAGTGTTGTGTTGCTACAGATTTATTCTAATTTCCCCAAGTGATTCTGTAACAAGACCTTTTATTTCCATTACAGATAGAAGTGTGTTTGCTTCGCTTGTCGGTAATCCAAGCTCGTGCAAAAGGTCATCACGGGGGAGTGGTTCTGTGGAAAGTATTCCCAAAACTTTTCTTTCATTTTCAGAAAGTGTTGGGTCCTTAAGATCTAGTGTTTTTTGTTTTGTTTCGATATCTATGCCTAGCGCCTTTAATACTTCTTCTCCTGAGGAAACAGGTGTTGCACCGAGGTTTATCATCTTGTTTGAGCCGACAGCATTTGGAGAAAATATCGAGCCGGGGACTACGAGTAGGTCACGATTGTATTCTGTCGCGAGTCGCGCTGTTATGAGTGTGCCTGATTTGTCTCCCGCCTCAATTACGAGTATCGCTTTTGCGAGTCCCGCCATTATTCTGTTTCTCTGGGGGAAGGTATAAAGTGTTGCCACCTGCATCGGTTCAAATTCACTAAAAAGTGCACCACCTGAAGCCACTATTTCATCGGCGAGTTTTCTGTTTAGTGACGGATAAATAACCTTTCGGTCTAATCCTGAGCCGGGGACTGCGACTGTCTTTAATCCCGCTTTCATTGAAGCTTTGTGAGCTATCGCATCGATGCCATGAGCCAGACCAGATACAATTACGATATTGTGTCCTTTTAGTTCCGAGATTATCTTTTCACAAGCTTCTTTGCCGTAACTAGAAAATTTTCTTGAGCCCACAACGGTCAGAAAAATATTATCATTTTCGTCCGGCAATTCTCCTTCAACAAAAAGCTGTTTTGGTGGCTGAGGTATTTCGAGAAGTCTTTTGGGAAATTCCGCTTGTTCAAGTTTTTTTATTCCCGTTTTCATTAAAGAACATACTACCATTATCTTGTTTCATTACAAATTTAAAGCCCCACGCAGTGCGTAGGGCTTTTTGTTTTTTAAGGATTTTTTATTTTTGGCGGAAGACAACAATATAACCGAAGGTTGAACCACGTAGACCGGTATTGTCTGACGCCTCAGATACGAACACGAGATCCTTTCTTTTTTCGATGAATTTTGAGAGGGCTTCTGCGTAGTATTTACCAATATATGGAAAATAATAAACGCCATTTCCGTGGTCGACTACATGGTTATCTTCCATCTGAGTTGTTTGTGGTTGAATTCCTGCTACAGGCTTTATCGTGGTCTCTCTTAAAAATGCTGAATCTGACGCTATGAGCACAATCACGACGAGGCTGACCATTAAGAGATATTCAATGAATCCTTGTCCGCGCTTATTTAACATAGAGGCCCTCCTTTGAAATATTTATTTTTGAAGATATTTCTCGGCGAGAGTTTTAGCTTCTTTGCTACAACAGTCGGAATCTCACCCTGTATTTTTTCTATTCCGTGTTTTTCGATAGCTTCATTATATTTTCTTTTAATGAGCATTAGTCTTAGGTGCACAATTTCCTCCTTTTTTATTAGACTCTTTCCATCACAAGAGCAATCTCTCCTTTTTTAAGTTCCATTCCCCAACAGCCATATTCTTTATAGTAAGTTGGGATCACATTATCATGAGCCATTATGGAATATTGCGATATGAACCTTTTTGCCTCCTCTGCGTTTGATGGTTTTAATCTTTCTTTTTCGCACTCTCCCAGAAGAATTTTTGGGTCTTTTGAGATCGTTTGTTTGAAGGTGTATGGATATTCACGCCGGATATTGTCGTTAGTAATAGTGACAAATACCTTTTTAATCTCGTCGGATATTTTTTTTGAAGTGCCGTCGAGAAGTCCTCTTATTGTGAATATAAAACAGGCAACCGCTGATACAACAAGAACAGGTAGGAGAATTACATGGTAATACATAGACGTTCCCTCCTTTTTTCAGTTTTAGATATTAAGTTTACAACGAACAATCTTATATTCTATTTATATACTCTTAAACTGTATCTATCAAGCTAAAAATGACTAATTGAATAAATGAAAACCACACGCAGTGCGTAGGGCTTTGGGTTGTTTTTGTCGGTTTACTGATGATATTTTTTAGCTAGTTCCTTGGCTTTATCGTCATAACATCCGGAAAGGGAAACGACCTTTGCCGCTTTTTCTGCCAGATCGTTATAGCCAAGATAATCGGCTGCCAAAATGGCGATTGAGGCGAGGCTATTATTTATCATGTGATCTATCTCGTCTCTCACTTGTTTTTCGCCAAATCTTTCGACGGCCAAGCTATAGTCTCCCCTCATAAGCAACATTCGAAGACTCATAGGATCCTCCTTTCAAAATATTGATACCGCGAGTTTTTTTTAATGAACAATTTTTCTTGCATATTATGTGTAAAAATAATATTTGTCAAGTACGGTCCTTTATTCACTAACGTTATTTTTTCTGTTATTATGTCTTTTATGCTAGACATAAAATTTATAAAAGAAAATCCAGATATTATTAAGGAAGCAGCTAGAAAGAAGCACAGCAATTTTAAAGTTGAGGAGCTTTTGGAGGCAGAAGGAGATAGGGTCTTCTTGATAAAAGAAGTTGACGATATGCGTGCCAAACAGAATGGTATGAATGCAAAGATAAGCGGTACTTCAGATATGAAAGAAAGGAATGATTTTATTTATGAAATGAAGCTTCTTAAGGATGAGCTTCAGAAAAAAGAAACACGTTTGGAGGAGGTTATGAAAAAGTGGAGATCTCTTATGGTACAAGTTCCAAATGTTCCCGATATGTCTGTTCCTGATGGAGAAAGCGATGCGGACAATAAGGAGATAAAAGTTTGGGGTGAGGTTACTAAATTTGATTTTACCCCGAAGAATCATTTTGACCTTTTGATGGATCTTGATATGGCTGACTTGGAGAGGGGAACAAAAGTTTCCGGATTTAGGGGGTACTTTTTGAAAAATGACGGTTTTATGCTTTCTATGGCGATTTGGCAGTTTTGTCTGGACTTGCTTGTGAAAAAAGGATACTCACCACTACTTGCTCCGGCGCTTGTAAAAAAAGAGCCTTTCTATGGAACGGGGTATTTGCCACAGGGAGAGGAAGATTTATATAAAACCCAGGATGCTGATTATCTCGCAGGTACTGCCGAGGTGGGTACCATGGGATTTTACATGGACGAGACATTGCCAAAAGAATTATTGCCAAAGAAATTTGTTTCTTTTTCTCCATGTTTCAGAAGAGAAGCGGGGAGCCATGGTAAAGATACAAAGGGACTCATTAGGCTTCACGAATTTTATAAAGTAGAACAGGTTATTTTGTGTGAAGCTAGTCACGAAGAGAGTGTTAAATTCCATGAGGAGATAAGAGAGAACTCTGAGGAGATAATGCAGAAGCTAGGTATCCCTTATAGAGTTGTTATAAATTGCGGAGGAGATCTCGGTCAGGGTCAGGTAAAGAAATATGATATTGAAGCATGGGTTCCTGGCGAAAATAAATACAGAGAGACACATTCTATTTCTTATTTCCATGATTTTCAGACAAGAAGATTAAACACAAGATATAAAGATACCGATGGAAAGGTAAAATTTGCACATTCTTTGAATGGTACAGCTCTCGCTACCCCTAGAGCGTTAGTTGCCTTAGTAGAGAATTTCCAGAATAAAGATGGCTCTATAACTATTCCAGAAGTATTGAGACCTTATATGGGGGGGAGGTCAGCCATAGAAAGACCGAATAAATAATTTTTATTTTATTCACACAAAAAGCACAGAGCCTCTCTCTGTGCTTTTTGTTCATAAAGATATAAAATATAGAAGTGGTACCAAGAAAAGATATTTTAAAGTCTTCTGGAAAATTAAGACGAAAGAAAAAATTCGATAATTTTTTGATATTTTTATCTATTTTTTTGTTTATTTTTACCTCACTCGCAGGATTGTCTCAGATAGATAGATTTTTGATTAAGAAAATTAAAATAAGAGGAGAGAGGACTTTATCTTCAGATATAATCGCTCCAGTTATTTTAGAAGAAATGAGCGGGAAGTTTCTTGGTTTTTTTCCTAAAAATAATTTTTTAATTTTTAAAAAGACAAAAATAATTGAAAATATTAAAAAAAATTTTTTAGTTATAAATAATGTATCACTGTCTCTTTCCGATATTAATACACTTGTTGTTGAGATAGAAGAGCGTCAGGCTAATTTTATCTGGTGTGAAAAAGAGAAAACTTCCTGTTTTTACCTAAATAGCGAGGGGTTAATATTTAATAGGGCACCAGGTTTTTCTAAAGGGGTTTTTTTTAGATTTGAAGGAGGTCTTCCTTTGGGCAAAGAGCCTTCTTATTATTTAGGTAAATTTATTATTCCGACAGAATACTTTAAAATGCTTAATACTTTTAAGCAGAGAGCTGAAGATGCCGTAAAAAATAATTTTTCCGATAAATGGAAAGCTACTTCTTATTTTTTGAAAGAAGGAGATGATCTGGAACTTTTTTTTGAAAATAAAGAAGAACAAAAATGGAAAATAATTCTAGCCCCAAGAAAAGAAGAGGAGTACTCTTTTAAGGGTGGAGATGCGGGAGGGGTTCTTAGCGTTGAAAAAGAAAAATCCTGGATAGGTTTTGGTAACGATTTAGAATTAGCAGAAAGGAATCTAAGCACCATTCTTTCGTCAAAGGCATTTAAAGATAGTGCCAATGGAGAGACTGACCCGCTTCAAGATCTTGAATATATAGACCTTCGTTTTGGTAAAAAAATATTTTATAAATTTACAAATTAAGGCAATTTTTTGTAACTTTTTTGTCATTCCCGTGAAGACGGGAATCTAGGGAAATATACTGTATTCCCGTCTTCACGGGAATGACAGGATTGTTTATTTTTTGTTAAAAATATCACTTTGTGGCACAACAGCTTGTGTTTAGAAAATATATATGTATAATATATGTCCATGTTAAGTTTATCTGCAAAAAAGAGAGACGTACTAGGTAAAAAGGTAAAATCCTTGAGATATGAGGATCTTATACCAGTCGTTGTATACGGCCCAGGAGAGCCGACAGCCCATTATTCAGTAAAATTGAATGAGTTTATTAAAGTTTGGAAGAAGGCCGGAGAGACAGCTGTTATATCTCTCGAGACCGACACTAATGGTACCAAGAACGCTCTTATTCAGGACGTTGCCTTAAATACAATCACAGGTACTCCTATTCATGCCGACTTTTATGCGGTAAAGAAAGGTATGACTGTTTCCGTTAATATTCCGCTTAGATTTGAAGGAGATGCTCCAGCTGTTAAAACCTACGGTGGAATTTTGGTTAAGGTTATGCACAACGTAGAGGTTGAGGCAGAGCCAGACAAGCTTCCTCAGGAGATAGTTGCCGATGTTTCTCGTTTGGTTGAGCTTTCTGATAGAGTTACCGTTAAGGATCTTGTACTTGGAGAAGGTGTTAAGGCTGTTACATCCCCAGATGAGGTTATTGCACTTGTTTCTGCTGTTGTTGAAACAGAAGAAAAGACAGAAGAGGAGGCTTTGGATCTTTCAAAAATAGAGGTTGAGAAGAAAGGAAAGAAGCCATCTGAGGAGGAAGAAGGAACTGAACCAGCTAAAAAGTAGTTATAAAGTTGAAAGTTATAAAGTCGAAAGTCTCAAAATAAAAAACCTAAAGGCCCTCTCACGAGGGTCTTTAGTTTTATATAGCGTCATTACGAGACGAGGCGCGTTGCCCAGTAGTGAGCTCCGCTCTACTACTTTGGGTCTTAACCGAGCCGTGGCAATCTAGGTTTTTAAATTCTCGGTGGTTTTATCCTCAGTTGTCGATAACATAAATTTAGCTATACTTATAATATGAGTTTGAAGAAATATTTAAATTTTAAATTATTCAGTCTTTTGGCGTTATTATTTATTGCTTTTTCTCCATTTATTTCTTTTGCTGAAGATACAAGTATTTCTTGCGATGTTGTTAACGAGAACGAGAGACCTGAGGTTTTGGATAAAAAATTTTTGAAGTGCCAGGAGGAAATAATGAGGCAACAACAACTTATTCAAGAAAAAGAAAAAGAGGCCGCTAGTTTACAGAGAGATCTTAAATTAATTACGGCAAAAGTTAACAAGACCAAGACTGAAATAAAAGCGAGAGATATTTCTATCGTTAACATAGAAAGAGATATAGACAAAAAAAATCAAAATATAGAAGAGATTAACGACCGTATGGGCGACATAAGAACATCAACAGCAGAATTAATAAGAGAAACCGCAGATCTTGAATCTATTACTTTGCCAGAAATTATTTTAGATAGTAGGAATATCTCTGAATTTTTTATGGACCTACACTCATTTGAGTCTGTTGAGGCATCCCTTAGAGAAACCTTAAATAATTATAAGGAACTTAGTAAAAAAGAAGAGTCTGCTAAGCGGGAGCTTAATGAAAAAAAGAATAAAGAAAGAGGTTTGAAATCTTTGCAAGAAATAGAAAAAAGGAAAACAGAACTTGCTGAGGCGGAGAAGGCGAGAATTTTAAAAGAAACGAAAGGTGAAGAAATAAAATATAAATCAATATTGGCCGAAAAACAGATCGTCATCAATAAAATAAAAAACATGATGTTGAAGTTGACGGGTGGAGGGGAGCTCAAATTCGTTGAGGCTCTCAGGCTTGTGCGTGTTGCCGAGCAAGCCGTGGGCATAAGAGCTGCTTTTGTTTTGTCTATTTTAACTCAAGAATCTGGTATGGACGGAGCCATTGGTGCAAATCTTGGTAGATGTTTTTATAACACTCCTTGGAAAAATAAATCAGGTACCGTTATGAGCAGTACTCAGAAACCTTCTTATTTGGCGCTTTTGTCTGAAATAGGTAAAAATCCAAACACAACACCGGTTTCGTGTCCTATAAGCAAAGACGGTGATTACGGTGGTGCTATGGGTCCGTCCCAATTTATGCCAAAGACATGGTGGGATCCTGTATCAGGTACGGGTTACAAAAAGAGGACAGAGAAGGTAACAGGAAACGTTCCAGCTTCTCCGTTTAACAATCTAGATGCATTTACGGCTACAGCTTTATATTTAAGCGATGCCTTGGAGGGTTGCGAGAAAATATATAGTTCAAAATATAGCCGTGAAAGTTGCGCAGCCGCCAAATACTATGCCGGTTCCAACTGGAAGAAACACATGAACGGCTATGGAGCCAGGGTGGCCAACAGGGCTATTGAATTCCAGAAGGATATTGACGTCCTTGACTCACAGTAGTTTTTCTTGACTAAAGGGTGTTTTTTTGTTAGTTTTCTACTATTACAATTGAATCAAAAATATGAAAGAAAAAATTCATCCAAAATATAACGATAAAGCAAAGGTTATTTGCTCATGTGGCAATCAGTTTGAGGTAGGTTCCACGCTTCCTGAAATTAGAGTTGAAATCTGTGGCAAGTGCCATCCATTCTTTACTGGTACTGAAAGAATCGTAGACACAGCCGGAAGAGTTGAGAAATTCAAAGCAAGAGCTGCAAAGAAGTCCTCTAAATAGCTGTTTTGAAAAGCACCCTCTAATAAGAAAGTCTGAGGGTGTTTTTTAATATATTTAGATAAATTTTATAATTTCTAATTGCCCTAATTTCTAATCAAATCCCAACAATGAATGAAAAAATGCCCAAAAAGAAGTATGACCTTGAAGAGAGAACTGCAAAATTTGGTGAGAATATTATTATGTTTTCGCGCAAGATAAAGAAAGATCCTGTTACTTTACCGCTCATATCTCAGATTGTTAGGTCTGGTACTAGCGTTGGGGCAAATTATTGTGAGGCAGATGACGCTGAATCAAAAAAAGATTTTACTCACAAGTTGGGAATTTGTAAAAAAGAATCGAGGGAAACTAAACACTGGTTAAGAATGATCGCCTTGGCCGTTCCGGAATTGAAGAGTGACGCGAGAAAACTTTGGCAGGAATCAAAAGAATTGAATCTTATTTTTAATTCAATAGTTAACAAGGTTAAAAATAAATAGTTTGATATTTTAGTCATTTCTTGATTGAGATTTGATTAGAAATTAGAATAATTAGGTCAATTAGAAATTACATTTTTATGGACATAGAAAAACATAGGAATAATCAGAAGACGATTTATTTATTTAAAGAATATGATCGTCTCGTAAAAGAAATAGAGGATACAAAATCACTTGCTTTTTCGGATGTGTCCATGAAAGAAATAGTTGAGGAGGAAGTAAAAAAATTAGAAGAATCAAAAAACACTCTCGCTCTTCAGATTGAAGACATCGCCAAAGAAGATGAAGCCACGGTAGCTGATCCAAAAGAAATGATATTAGAGGTACGTGCCGGAGCGGGAGGGGATGAGGCTGCTATTTTTGCTAGAGAACTTGCGGAGGCTTATGCGAAATATGCTGAGATAAAGGGATGGTCTTGGAAGCCCATTGACGAATCAGAGTCAGAGCTTGGAGGATACAAAGAAGCTTCATTTGAAATAAAAGGAAAAGGCGCTTATTCTCACTTGAAATACGAAATGGGGGTGCATAGAGTCCAGCGTGTTCCTGCCACAGAGAAGCAGGGGCGTGTTCATACTTCCACAGCTTCCGTCGCTGTGTTGCCGATTATTGAGAGTAAGCAGATTGCGATTCCGGAAAGCGATATTGATATGGAATTTTCTAGAGCTGGTGGTAAGGGAGGGCAGAACGTTAATAAAGTCGAGACAGCCGTGCGTCTTGTTCATAAGCCGACAGGGATTATGGTTAGATGTACAAGCGAAAGAAGTCAACTTAAAAACCGCGAAACAGCACTCAGTATTTTGTCTGCTAAGGTAGCAGAGCTTCATAGAATAGAGGAAGAGAAGAAGCTTTCTAGCGAAAGAAAGAGCCAGATTGGTACAGCAGACAGGTCTGAGAAAATAAGGACTTATAATTTTCCTCAGAATAGAATTACCGATCACAGAATAAAAGAATCTTGGCACAATATTGAGAAGGTTATGGCGGGGGATTTGGATCCTATAGTAGAGGCTCTTATTCAGTTTGATAAAGGAGAGCGTACCGCCGGTTCCGCCGAAGAATAATCAACTTAGACATCCGATGAATGAGATTGGGTTTCTCTTTTTGCCTACACCGTTAGAAGTCTGCAAATGTGTATAATATTTTCCAGTAGGTAGCCGTTAGGCCGTCTACAGGCCTGCCTGCGGTAGGCAGGTGTCGTCTATATCTCGGCGACCGGGTTCGCGGTAAAATATTGTTTATTACTCCTTATCTTTTTGTTGGAGTGGGGATAATTGGTAAACTTTTTTTTATTTTGGTGCTATACTTTATAGGTATTAATTTATTTTATAAATATGTCCCACAAAAAACATTTATTGCTTTTGGCGCTTCTCGCCATTGTATTCATACCAACGATTTATTTTTCAAATAACACACCAACAGCTTCTGCAGTGACTAGACTGCTTTCAGGTCATGCGTGGAGCTCCAATACTGGTTGGATAAGTTTTAGCGGTACTGATGGTGGTAATGTCGCAATTGATTCTACGACAGGCAATCTTATTGGTTACGCCTGGAGTGAAAATATAGGTTGGATATATTTTGGTGGCGATCCTGGCATGGCGGGTGGAATAGCGAATGCCCCAGAGGCTCCATTTGAGTGGGCTAAACTTAATTTTTCAACAGGAGATGTAACCGGTTGGGCGAGAGTATGCTCTGTATTTCAGAGTGGGTGCAGTGGAACCCTAAATAGTAGTGCTGTAACAGGCGGTTGGGACGGCTGGATAAAAATGTCCGACGCTTTACGAGGCTATGGTGTTAAAAGTATACCTTCCGGAACGACAAGAACTTTTTACGGTTATGCTTGGGGTGGTGGAAGCAGTCCAACAACAGACAGCTCTCCTCAGTCACCAGGATGGATATCTTTTAATTATCTAAAAGATCAAAATAATAATCCAATAATCCCTCCTCCTACTGGATGCACAACAAATTGTGGATTTGTTACTGTTACTGAGACCGTAACGCCTCCAGCCATTACACCAATTTCAGCTACTTGTTATGTAGATGGAACAAAAACTACTTCTGGTCAGGAGTTGATTTTAACTCAAGGAGATTCTGTTCCGCTTTCTATTCAAGCCACTGGTGGAACAGGCTCATTTAATGTTCAATGGTATATAGACAATCAACCAGAAGGTTCTCCATCTTTTGATTATTTATTTAATAAAACAGGATTAGGTGGATATATTGTTTATGCAATAGTCAATTCTGGAACAGCTTCACCAGTTAAAATTTATTGTCCAGATGGAGAATATATTACCGTAAAAGCTCCCGTTATCCCAACAACCCTCGGTTTTGATAATATGGATAATGTTACTGCAACTGTTAAGTTTACCAACAATGAACCAACTAAAGCCTATAAAACAGAAACCGAGAAAGTTCCAAGTGTAGCTATTTCTTTAAATTCAGGAGAGAAACCTCTTTCGTTAATAGATTTGTCTGTGGTGGATGTATATAAAACAAATAAGACCGAAACAATTGATAAAGTTTATTGGAATTATAACAATTCAAATAAACCAGTCTTCGATCCATCTGCCATAGAAGCCCAAAAATCATCAGAACTAACTATTCAATTTACCAGACAGCCAGTTGGTTTATCTAGACTCGCTAGCGGTGTTTACTATATATACATAAAGGGAACCCCAAAGGACCCTAAAATAGAACCATTTTTTGGGTGGCTGAAAGTCACAATTTCTTCTTCCGGAGGTATATACATAGAGCGTTAAGTTTCAGAGAATTGAAAATCCCCCAAAAGGGGGATTTTGGTTTTTAAAAACAATATATTTTAGGCTTTTTATCCTTGCCATTTTAGGCTATTTTTGTTAGTATAGCGAAGTACTTGTTCTGCTAAGTATTCAAACCGGCGGAACAGAAACAAACAAGATTTTAAAGGCGGAAACGTCTTTTTTGTTAATTTTCATCCAAACGAATACATTCATTAATTCGGGCGGACATTATTCTTTATTCACCCAAATAAAATTTTTTACAAAAATTTAACGGGCAAGTAATTCATTTTAAAAATGGCAGAAACAGAACAAAAATTAGATTTTTCAGGACTAGAAGACAAGAACTTAGCTTCTCTCGTTGAAGAGCTCTACAAAGCCGGAGCACACTTCGGTTATTCCAGATCAAGAAGACATCCTTCCGTTAAGAATTTCATCTTCGGTTCAAAGAATAGAATGGATATCATAGACCTCGAGCCTATGGCTAAGTCTTTGAAAACCGCTCTTGAATTCGTAGCCAGACTCGGAGCTGAAGGAAAGCAGATTCTTTTTGTCGGAAACAAAAAAGAAGCACAAGATGCTGTAATAGATGGTGCTACAAAATTAAATATGCCTTACGTCGCATTGAGATGGATGGGTGGTACTCTCACAAATGCTCCTGAGATCAGAAAGAGAGTTGCTAGAATGGAAGACCTTATTGCAAAGAAGGCTGTTGGTGGTCTTGATATGTATACAAAGAAAGAAAGACTTCTCTTGGACAGAGAGGTTGCCAAGCTCCAGAAGCACTTTGGAGGTGTGGTAAGTATGAAGAGAGCCCCTGCCGCCCTTATTGTAGTTGATAGTAGAAACGAAGAGACAGGCGTCGCCGAAGCCAGAATGGCAAATATCCCTGTTATTGGATTGTCCGGAACAGACAACAATATTTCTAATATTAATTTCCCTATTGTCGCCAATGATTCTTCAAGAGCAAGTATCTCTTTGTTCATAAACAAAATTGTTGAAGCATACAGAGATGGCATCAAGAATGCTCCAAAACCAGTAGCTCCTGTTGCAGTGTCCAAGGCTCCCGAGGTAAAATAGGCAGATAAGAAGTAGGAAGTAAGAATTAGGAATTAAGGGTGGGCAACATAACGTGTTTAGCGTCATTGCGAACGAAGTGAAGCAATCCATATTCGTAATTCTTTATTCACCCAAATAAAATTTTTTACAAAAATTTAACGGGCAAGTAATTCATTTTAAAAATGGCAATCACAACTGAACAAATTAAAAAATTAAGAGACCTTACCGGCGGTATTTCTATAATGCAGTGCAGGAAGGCTCTTGAGGAGGCTGGTGGAGATGAAGCCAAGGCTCTTTTGCTTCTTTCAAAGAAAGGCGCAGAGGTTGCTGCTAAGAAATCGGAGAGAACTCTTGGTGCTGGTGTTGTACAATCATACGTTCATTCAAATGGAACAGTAGGTGCTCTTATAGAGCTTAATTCTGAGTCAGATTTCGTAGCCAAGAATGAGGCATTTAAGGCTCTTGCTTATGATATAGCCATGCACATCGTTGCCTTGAAACCTGAATATCTAAAAGAGGAAGACGTTCCTGCCGAAACATTAGAAAAAATTGGAAAGATGTTTTCAGAGGAGGTAGAAAAGTCGAACAAGCCCGAGGAGATTAAAAAGAAAATGCTCGAAGGAAAAATCGCTTCTTATGTAGGAGAAAGAACTCTATTAAAACAGCCATTCATAAAGAATCCTGATCAGACAATAGAGGATCTTATTAAGACCTATATTCAGAAATTTGGAGAGAAAATAGAAATAGCTAGGTTCGCTAGATTTTCTGTTCTAGATAAGTAATGAACTATATTGTTACCACATTTTTAGTTTCTTTTTTCGGCACTCTATATGTTGTTGTTAGAAGAGTGCACGAAAACAGAACTGTTGGGGTTCCAGGGGATCATTCGCATGATGCCTATTGGCCCTTTAATGTGATATGGAATTATGCCGTAGAGTTTTTAAGAAAAGTTGCTTTAATAATTAGAAATTTTTCAGCCCCATATATAAAGAAGTGGGTTGGGTATGTGGCTTCTAATTTATACAGATTTACGTCTTCAGCTTCTCATCAATTTTTACAGCTTTCTAACTTAGTCCACGGAAAAGGCACCTTAAAGAAAAATACAGGCAAAACCTCGCTTTTTATCAGAGATATCGCAGAATATAAAAAGGATATTAACAGAAAATAAAGTGTTTACTGTATATGTTATCCATGGAGATTGTGGAAGAGTATACAAAGGAGTGACTAGCGATATTGAAAAGAGAATGAAAGATCATAGAGCTGGTGGAACAAAAACTACTTCCACTATGCAAAATCTTAAAATAGTATATACTGAGTCGTACAAAAGTTTTGAAGAGGCAAGAAATAGGGAAAAGTATTTGAAAACGGGGGCAGGTAGAAGATTTTTAAAGGGTATTTTGCCAATGTAGCTCAGTTGGTAGAGCAATAGTTTTGTAAACTATAGGTCGTCGGTTCGAACCCGACCATTGGCTTGGAAAAATATATTTAGTAGCTCAGTTGGTACCCGCCCGACCGAATGACCGAAATCATTCGGTCGTTCGGGCGGGGAGCAATAGTTTTGTAAACTATACTTGCCCGTACCAAACATAGTATGTTTGGGCGGGGGTCGTCGCCCACCCAAATAAAAATATTTGTTCGGGCTGAGCCGCGTGAGCGAGTTGCGAAGGACCTTCTTGAGAATTTTTCAGAGCTTAGCGAATGAAAAAGTCCAAAAGGTGTACTGGTCCCGTAGGGACTGAAAAGCGGAGCCATGTTACGCATAGCGGAACGGGTGAGGCGGGGTCGCGAACACTTTATTTTTTAGAAGCGAAGCGAACTAAAAAATTTAGTGATTCGTGACCGAGCCCACCTTAATTTAGATAAAAAAACGGACTTTGGTCCGTTTTTTTGATGAGGGAGTGGAGCAAAGTAACCTGCCTACCGGCAGACAGGATACTTGCTTTGCGTTCGGATTCGGAATAGAATCCGACCATTAGTTTTGTGAATTTAAATATATTTCGTTCTTTGAAATTAAAGTAAGGAGAGTGTATTATGGAACACATGGAAACAATAATAAGTGATATCAAAAAATTCATTGTTGAGGCTAATAAGGCCGGATACGCAGCCGGTGATTCAGCAACAATAATCAAAGAAGCTGATGGTTCAAAGACTATTGTTTATGAGAAGGGGGACTGGAAATATCACGATAATTTTTTTGGTGGCGAACCTTATGGTGGAAGAGAGGTCGTTTTCTATAAAGGTAAGCCTGTTTGGATGATGGTTTATTATGGTTGGGTTATTCCTAATATTGACCCAAAGACGATTTACCCTTTTTTACAAGAGTCACTACGTTTGATTCCGGAAGATAGCCCATTTAGGGGTCCAAAGTTACACGAATCCGCTAATATGCATTATATTAATGAATGGAAAGGGCAAGCCGATTCTTTTAAAGGGGAAGAAATAATTCTCCTGGATAAGAAAGAGGTTTACAAAGCTTTCTATGTGGGTGGACTTGTAGATCAGAGATAAATAATATTTTAAACTCCGCATAAATTGCGGAGTTTTTTAATATATTGAATAATTGTTTTTTTGGGTTATACTATTTTAATGAATGAAGAGAAAAAAGGACATATACATCCGCTTACTCAGGTCATAACTGAAGTTGTTGAAATATTTAAGGAGCTTGGCTTCGTCGTTGCTGACGGCCCCGAGATTGAGACCGAATTTCACAATTTCAATGCTTTAAACGTTCCTCCTGATCATCCTGCCAGAGATATGCAAGATACTTTTTGGTTAAAACCGGCTGACTCAAGAAAACTATTAAGGACTCAAACAAGTGCAGTCCAAATAAGATATATGGAGAAAAATACTCCTCCAATAAGAATTATTGCTCCAGGTAAGATATTTAGGAATGAAGCGACTGACGCCACTCACGAGGCTCAATTCTACCAGCTTGAGGGGCTTATGGTTGATAAGGATGTAACAATGGCGCACCTGAAGGGTACATTAGAACTCTTTCTTAAAAAGCTTTTTGGTGAGTCTGTTAATATCAGATTAAGACCAAGTTATTTTCCTTTCGTTGAGCCGGGAATAGAAATAGATATGTCCTGCAGTAAGTGTCTGCAGATTCCTGAAAAGATGGACAAATGTTCTATGTGCAAGGGGACAGGCTGGGTTGAAATAATGGGTGCTGGTATGGTCCATCCTGCTGTATTCAAATCGGTTGGTGTAGATCCAGATAAATGGAGAGGTTTTGCTTTTGGTATCGGCGTGGATAGACTAGTGCTTCTTAAGTATGGTATTGAGGATATAAGACTTTTGTATTCAGGGGATCTCAGGTTTATAGAACAATTCTAATTCACCCTATTTAGTAAAATTTTAATTTTTATAAATTAAAATTTAAAATTTGCTAACCTTACACGATAGAAACAAATTGAAAAAAGATAAAATAATTTTTAATAAATTTAATTGATAGTAAAAGCAAATTTTTACTTAATAGGGTAAATGAAAATTTCATACAATTGGTTACAATCACATTTTGACAAACCTCTTCCAAAACCTTTGGAGATTTCCAAGGCGCTCATTTTTCATTCCTTTGAAGTTGAAGGATTAGAAGAAATAGCGGGTGATTATGTTTTTGATATAAAGATATTACCAGATAGAGCACACGATTGTTTGTGCCATTTTGGAATTGCAAGAGAAGTTTCTGCTGTTTTAGACATAGAAAAACCAAAACATCTTTTTGATATTAATATAGGAAAAAAGTCCGATGATTCTATCAGAATAGACAATAATTCCCCTGAACTTTGCCCTAGATATATGGCTAGAGTAATAAGAGGGGTTACTGTTAAAGAATCGCCGACTTGGCTTAAGGAGAGACTGAGTGCGATAGGACAACGCTCTATAAACAATATTGTTGATTCCGCAAATTTCGCAATGTTTGAAGTCGGACAGCCACTTCATGCATTTGATATGGATAAAATTAAGGGAGGCATTTCCATAAGAAAGGCTTTGCCTGGGGAGAAAATAGTGACCCTTGATGATAAGGAGGTAATATTGAATGAAAATATTTTAGTTATTGCAGACGAAGAAGGGCCTCTCGCTATCGCTGGTATTAAGGGTGGCAAAAGAGCCGGAGTCACAAGTGAGACAAGTAGTATCGTTCTTGAGTCGGCCAATTTCTCTGCGACAAATATAAGAAGAGGATCCGCCTCCTTGAGTCTCCATACAGATGCTTCTAAGAGATTTGAAAACGGTATTTCGCCAATTCTTGCAAAATTTGGCTTGGACTATTTTACCAGGATGATAATGGAGCTCTCTTCTAATACAGATATGGAGGTTGGACAAGAAATTGATATCTACGAAACAGTAGAAAAAGAGAGAGCCTTTATCGCTACCCTGGCGGATATAAATTCAATTTTGGGTATAGAAATAAGCAAAGACAAGGTTTTTAATATTCTAGAGAGGCTGGGAATGAAGGTTTCTGTTACTGGAGATACGCTTGAAGTAGTGCCTCCACAAGAAAGGCTTGAATTAAACACAAAAGAAGATTTATCTGAGGAAGTTGGCAGAATCTATGGATATGAAAATATTCCAAGTATTGTTCCGGAAAAGATTGGCGAAATTGTCCAAAATACTAAATACGTTTTTTCCAACAAAATTAGAGAGATATTAAAAGATAAAGGTTTTTCTGAAATTTACGGATATTCTTTTACTGATAAGGGAGAGATTGAGGTTATGAATGCCATAGCTAGTGATAAAAGTTTTTTGAGAAAAGATTTAACATTCCTCGTGAGTGAAAAAATAGAGCTTAATTTAAAAAATATTATTTTTGATAATGAGCCTGTAAAAATATTTGAGATAGGGACTGTGTTCGAAAAAGAAGGGGAGAGTACTAGACTTGTTTTGGGTATTGGTTACAAAACCAAAAAGTTAAACAAAGGAAAGGAAAAACTAGAAAAAGAAATTTTGCCGAGCTTGTGGAAAGAATTGAATATAAGTAAAGAGCTTGTGCCTATAAAATCCGACATCAAAGACAATTTTACCATTTTTGAATTTAATCTTGAGGATATTATAAATGCCTCTGAAAAAGTTCCGTCTTTTGTTGCCAACAAGATTATAAACAAGAATGCTTCATACAAGACGATTTCTCTTTATCCTAGGATAATAAGAGATGTGGCAGTTTTTGTTCCTACAAACATAACTCCTGAACACGTTGGTGTTATTATCGAGAAAAACGCCGGTCCACTACTTCAGGGTAAACCAATTCTTTTTGATGTTTTTGAAAAAAAGGATGAGGCGGGTAATGTGATCAAAAAATCAATTGCTTTCAGACTCATATTCCAATCTTATGAGAGAACCTTACAAGATGAGGAGATAAACGATATTATGACCAAGATAATCAATGTTCTGAATGGGGGGTCTGGCTACGAGATAAGATAACCCCGTAGTAGAATTTGGCAATGCGTCAAAGCGCACAACTTAAAAAATTGCCAAATTACACTATGGGGCCAAGAATAAGGGTTTAATAAAAATGACCATTGACCAAATGGTCGTTTTTTGGTATACTTAGAAGAGGTGGGTTGGTCTTTGTAAATAAAATAAAAAATAAATGTTTCGTTCTTTAAAAGGAGGGACGTTATGAGTGAATTTCTTGTTTTAATTAAAGAAACAATAGAAAAACTTCTGGTAATTTTAAAAGATCCAAAAAAGATAGCTTGTCGCGTTCGGATTATCACTTCTCATTGGGACCCTGATTCCATCGCTTGTGTCGTATTAATGCAGTCCTTATTAAGATTTTTCGGGTTCAAGAGTGTTGAAGTATATATTCCCGGCAAACCGGACAATTTTGTTCAAAACGCAGAGATAGTTAATCATTTTGGTTTGAGAAATGTAATCTCTCAGCTTAAGGAAGATTTTACAAATAATCTTCTCTCGGATGATTTACTGATCTTCGTTGATACTCCTAATCCCAATGATTCTCGTTTTCCTAATTCCAGCATGATCCGCCCCCATATTGTAATTGACCACCATGCTCGTCCTGGTGAAATGGTGGAGCGTAATGAGAATGAATGGTATTTATACTATTCATGTGGCGCATGCGTTTCAATACTTACGGCCCTTATGATTGAGCTAGACGTATTCAAGAGCATGAACGACAGAGAACTTCGTAATATTGCCACCCTTGCTACTCTAGGTATCTTGGCAGACACAAGAAAACTTACCACGCGACATACAAAACCTATTGATTGTGAGATGCTCGCATTTTTGAGTAAATACTCTGACCAAGAAACGATTGAGCAAATATCGTCGTCAAATTACTCTGAAGCCTTCTTGGACGCATTAGGAATTCAGCGCAATCGTTGGGAAAGAAAGGGCAATATTCTTCTTTTTAGAGCAGAAAGCTCAGATTCAATCCAGGGCGCAGAAGATAACATGATTAGAATTACTGAGTTATTAATGGGACTTAGAGAAGTGAAAACATTATATGTCTGGGCGCTTCAAGGGGATAAGATATTTATCAAAGCAAGAAATTCCGACAAAAGTATTGATCTCAATTCCGAACTAAAGAGAATCTTTGGAGACAAGAATGGTGGAGCCAAAGATAAATCATCGGGAGGGGCATTACTGGACGTTGGTATCCTTTCGGAGATTTCGGAAGAAAACAGAGACAACCTTTTGTTGTTGTGCAAAGCGTATATGCACAAAAAAATTTTTGGCAAATAAGACCTAAATTAGCCATAAAATAAGGCTTAACTTGCAGAAAAGAGTATTTTATTGTGAGGCATACCTCGTACAGCAATTCGTTGCTTTACGGGGTTTTTTTATTGCTCAAAATATGATAGAATTTACCCTGTTAAGTAGTATTTTAAAATGCAAAAGGCATTTATAAAATACAAAATTTATTAAGGAATAAATTTTTACTAAACAGGGTGAACCGTGTTAAATATTCGTAAATTTATATGGCTAAAGATAAAGACAAAAAGGGAGCTTACGATTCGGAATCCATTGTAGTTTTGGAGGGGCTTGAGCCAGTACGAAAGCGACCTGGTATGTATATCGGTTCCACAGGAACAGATGGACTTCATCACTTGATGGTGGAGATTTTTGATAACTCAAGAGACGAGGCGATGGGTGGTTATGCTAATGAAATCGAGGTTGCCCTTATGCCCGATGATATGGTCCGAGTTGTAGACAACGGAAGAGGCATCCCTGTAGATATTCATCCAAAGACAAAAGTTTCCGCACTTGAAACAGTTATGACCAAGCTCCACGCTGGAGGAAAATTCGAAGGAACAGCCTACAAGATTTCCGGAGGGTTGCATGGGGTAGGAGCATCTGTTGTTAATGCTCTCTCTACTTGGGTAAGAGTTGATGTTTGGAAGCCGGACGGAAAATATAATCAGGAGTATGAGATTGGGAAGAAATTATATAACGTTAAAAAAGAGAAGACTCCAAACAAAGAAATTCATGGAACGGTGGTTCAGTTCAAGCCAGATACGACCATTTTTTCTGATTACAAATACAACTGGGAAAGAGTTGTAAATCATTTAAGACAACAGGCATATCTTGTAAAGAAGCTTCGCATAAGAGTTATTGATGCGAGGGGTCTTGATCCAAAAGTAGACGCATCAGAAGTATTTTATTTAAATGAGCTTGGACTCGAGCTTCCATCACAGACTTTTTATTTTGAGGGAGGACTTCTTTCGCTTGTCAGTTTCTACAACATCAATCAGGCTTCAGTTCACAAGAATATTTTTTATGTTGAGAAGGAGGCGAATGGTGTCATTGTAGAAGCTGCCCTCCAATATGTAGACGACATCTCTTCAAGAGAAATAACTTACGCAAACAATACAAACACACCGGAGGGTGGTATGCATTTGACCGGTTTCAGAACGGCTCTTACTAGAATTTTGAATGATTATGCAAGAAAAAATAGCTATGCCAAAGAAGAGGATGCTTTTACTGGAGAAGACGCGAGAGAAGGTATTACCGCTATCATATCCGTCAAATTAAGAGAACCGCAGTTTGAGGGCCAAACAAAGGCCAAATTGGGCAACGTAGAGGCCAGAGGAGCCACTGAAGTGGTCTTTGGAGAGGCATTTGCCGCTTACCTTGAGGAGAAGCCCGACGATGCTAAGCTCATAGTAAATAAGATACTTCTCGCTATGAAGGCCAGAAAGGCTGCTAAGGCTGCTAAAGACAGTGTTCTTAGAAAGGGGGCTCTTGATGGACTCAGTCTTCCTGGTAAACTTGCAGACTGTCAGACTCGAAATCCCGAGGAAGCCGAAATATTCATCGTCGAGGGAGATTCCGCTGGAGGTTCTTCAAAGCAGGGTAGAGACAGGAGGACTCAAGCTGTACTACCTCTTAAGGGAAAGATTTTAAATGTTGAGAGAACACGACTTGATAAAGTGCTATCTTCTAATGAAATAAAATCGCTTGTTATTGCGATGGGTACTGCGATAGGAGATGTCTTTGATCAGTCAAAGCTTAGGTACCATAAAATTATTATTGCTACAGATGCTGACGTTGACGGTGCTCACATAAGGACGCTTTTGCTGACATTATTCTATAGATATTTCCAGCCTCTGGTTGTTGCCGGAAATATTTATATTGCCCAGCCACCACTTTATAAAATAAAGAAAGGACGAGATGTCTCATATGCTTATAGTGATGAAGAAAAGGACAAGATAATAAAATCTTTTGGATCGGGTACTGCAGTAGAGCCGGAGGGAGCCGAAGATGCTGGTGGAGGAGAAGAAATATCCGAAGAGGAAAATGAAGAAACTGCAAAGAGGTCTACTAAGGTTGCTATTCAGAGATATAAAGGTCTTGGAGAAATGAACCCAGAAGAATTATGGGAGACTACCATGGATCCTGATAGAAGAATACTCAAGCAGGTTACAATAGATTCTGCGATAGAAGCCGACAAGACATTTGATATTTTGATGGGCTCAGAAGTTTTGCCTAGAAAGATGTTTATTCAGACACATGCCAAGATGGCAAATATCGACGCGTAATCGCTTCGCTAAACTAAAAGCGAAAAGCGAAAAACGTAAAATTTACTTGTAAGTTACAAAAGAGAAGACTCTTCTCTTTTGGGGTGTGTTATAATTAACACCATATGAAGATTTCATTTGGTGTTAAATTTTTAAATAGAATATTATTTCTCTTAATACTTTTAAGTTTTTTTATTTCATTTCCAAATTTTGTTACTGCCACAGAATCATTAAGTAATGTCGGCATAATAAAAAGCGGCATCTGGTATTCCAAAGACCCATTTTTTACCGGCGACAAAGTCAGAATATACACACTCGTTTTTAATGGTTCTAATTATGACCTTTTGGGTGATGTTGTCTTTGATGACAATGGCAAAGTTATCTGTAAAGGGGGTTTTACCGCTACATCAGGAAGAACTCAGGAAGTATGGTGTGACTATACTGCTGTTTTCGGGGCACACAAAATATCTGCAAAAATAGTAAATCCTAAACTTGCGCCGATAGGAGGAGTTCCCTATGACATTGTTCTTGAAAACAATATAAGTGGTGTTTCAGAAAGAAACGTTACCGTTGCACCAAAAATATCTGAGCAATCAACGGAGAAGACCGTCAGCTCTGTATTACCAAAGAATAATGCTTCTACTACAGACAACGCCATCTCCAAAAATCTAAATGTGGTTAAGGATACTTTTTTGCAAATATTGCCTAATAATATTTCAACCCAAGACTTTTTGGAAGAAGGGGGTAAGATAGCATCCGCTACTCCCAAGACAATAAAAGATAAAGTGAATAAAATTATGGAAAAAATAGGTGGAGAAAGCATTAAAAAGCCACTTACGTATGTTCTAGGTTTCTTGGTAATTATTTATAATTTTGTGATTAACGAACCGATTCTTTTAATTTTTATTACTGTATATTTATTCTATAAATTTGCCAAATATATACGAAGAAGGTTAGTATAACGGCAATGAGTTCAGAATTAAATTTTAAGATAGAAAAAAGGCTAAAAGACCGCTTGGGTAGGGTGGGTATATTAGAGACACCTCATGGCAAGATAGAGACCCCTGCATTCATAGTTGTGGGTACCAAGGCAACGGTAAAGTCGCTATCCCCTGAAGACGTAAAGGAAATCGGCGCACAAGCTGTTCTTGCAAATACTTACCATCTATATCTTGAGCCTGGCGATGAGCTGGTTGCAAATGCGGGAGGGTTGCATAAGTTTATGAATTGGGATGGTCCGACTTTTACTGACTCTGGTGGATTTCAAGTTTTTTCTCTTGGTTCTGCGATGGAGGACAAGGCGAATAAATTCGGATCAAAAACCAACTTGGAGGTTCAACCTCCAAGTGTATGCAAAGAAGACAGTGTTTCTAAACTCTCAAAAATAGACGAAGACGGGGTGACTTTTAAATCCCACATAGATGGAACAAGTCACAGATTTACTCCTGAGAGGTCTATGGAGATACAGCATAATCTCGGTGCAGATATAATCTTCGCTTTTGATGAATGTACTTCTCCTTTGGCATCCCGAGAATATCAGAAGGAGGCGATGAATAGGACACATAGATGGGCGAAGAGGTCTCTAGATAGACATAATGAGCTCGGTGGACCGCAATCACTCTTTGGTATTGTGCAGGGTGGTCGCTTTGAAGACTTGCGAAAAGAAAGTGCAAAAGAGATAGCCTCACTTCCTTTTGACGGTTTTGGTATTGGGGGTTCATTTGAGAAGGAAGATGTCTACAAGGCGCTCGTGTGGGTCAACGAAGTACTTCCTGAGAATAAGCCGAGACACTTCTTGGGTATTGGGGCAGTGGAGGATCTATTCGGAGGAATAGAAAATGGCGTAGATACTTTTGACTGCGTGGCTCCGACAAGAATGGCGAGAAACGGCGCACTCGAAACAAAAGAGGGGAGAATGAATATAATGAATGCTAAATTTAAAACCGATTTCACTCCAATTGAAAGCGATTGCGAATGTTACACCTGCAAAAATTACACTAGGGCATACTTGGCACATTTATTCAGAGCAGAGGAGCTCCTCGCATATAGACTTGCCTCAATACACAATCTTCACTTCGTTGTAAATCTGGTAAAGAAAATCCGCCAATCAATATTGGACGATAATTTCTTTGAATTTAAAGAAGAGTTTTTGAAGCGTTATAAAGTTATCAAGTTATAACGTTGTAAAGTTTTCTCTACCTACCGTCATCGCACCCCCGTTTTCGTCATTGCGAGGTCGACGGAGATTAACGTCGACACCTGTAGACGGACGAGGCGTCCTAGCCGAGGCGTGGCAATCCAGATTTAATTTATAACACAGTCCTGGATTGCCACTGGCTTCGCCCTCGCAATGACAAAAAATAAACTTGCTATTTTTTATTATTATGGTAGTATCTTTTTGAAACTAATGTTGGTACATTTAAAAATAAAAAGGGGGAGTGGTTATGTATTTAATCATTTTGTGTGGTGTTATAGTAGCTTATTTATTTTTCGCTAAAGGTTACCTTGATTTCGGAGAGGGTTTGTTCGGTAGGTTGATGTCGTTATTTTTGGGGGCAGCCATAGGACTCTGGATTGGTTTCATTCTTGCAATTATTATCAGCGCTTTTTTACCCGCTCATTTTGTGGAAGTAGGACAGATTGAACTGGTTTCTATGAGGGGTAGCACGATGACAGAGGGGACACTCTTTTTGGGTTCAGGAAGCATAAAGGGTAAACTTTGTTATATCTATTACAAAAAGACCGACAATGGGGGGTATCAGCAAGGAATGATGGAAGTATCCAATTCGATCACTATCTTTGAAGAGGAGAGAAGCGAAGGGGTATTAAAAATATACAAAGCAAGTTTTGATAACCCATGGTATCACAACATTGCAATTGCTTCTGGTCCCGGTGGTGTGTTCGAAATATATGAATTTCACATCCCCAAAGGAAGTTTGAAAAAGAATTTTATTCTTGAGTAAGTAAAAAGTTAAACCGCGCACATTGCGCGGTTTTTAATATCCACAAAAATTAGAACTTGTGTATTTGGATATAGAACGAGGTGAGAAAGCGAATGCATGGAGCTTTCGCAAGACTTATTGAGGACTTTTGTGAGCAAAGCGACACAAAAGACCCAATAAGTGGACAGCTTCTGTAAGAAGAAGGCGAGGCTTGTGACGAGATGTATAAGACATACATTGAGAAGCAAACGGAGCTTTCGACGAAGTTATATGCCAAATACGCGGGTTCTGCTAACTAGATTGACCAGCGACCGAACACTCCCTGTGGCAGAACCCTGTCGGTATTTTTTTCTTTTAGTCCAAGTTCATCCGTTTCTATCTTTCCTCCTTTATTTTTGAAAGCTGTTTTGAGTATATTTCCGATAACAGTAGGGGACATTCCCGTTGTGTAGGAATTTATAATAAAGAACAAAGGTTTGTCGGATAGGAGTCTTGATGTTTTTTCTACAAGTGGCCAGAGCTTTTCTTCTAACTTCCATACTTCGCCTTTTGCGCCTCGTCCATAAGACGGCGGGTCCATTATTATTCCGTCATATTTCACACCTCTTTTTATTTCACGATCAACGAATTTTAGAGCATCATCCACTATCCACCTGACCTCTCCGCTTTTATTATTTAGATCAATATTTTCTTTTGCCCAAGTGACGATTCCATTTGAAGAATCAACATGGCATACTTTTGCACCCGCATTTGAGGATGCGACAGTAGCTCCTCCTGTATATGCGAATAAGTTTAAGACAGAAACATCTTTTCCTGATCCTTTTATTTTGTCCTTCATCCAGTCCCAATTGATAGCTTGTTCAGGGAATAGACCCGTATGTTTAAAAGGGGTTGGCTTTATAGAGAACTTTAAGTCGCCGTATTTTATCTCCCATTTTTTAGGTGTGCCTTCTTTAAACTTCCAGGCTCCACCTCCACCTTCGCTTCTTGTATAAATTCCGTTTGCTGTGTGCCATTCTTTGTCGGGTAGCATTTTAGGCCAAAAAGCCTGTGGGTCGGGGCGTGACAAAACCACTTCGCCCCAGCGTTCTAATTTCTCTCCGTCGCCGGAGTCTATAAGTTCATAATCTTTCCAATTGTTGTTGGTTAACATAGATAAGAATGTAGCAAATTTATGGATAAATAAAAAGTCCTTTATTGATAAAAAGAGTTAATTGCTATAATATAGGAATCTAAAGGGAGCTTAGTTAAGTGGTATAACTGCGGTCTCCAAAACCGCTGTCGTGGGTTCGATTCCTACAGCTCCCGTAATAAAAATCGCCCTCAATGGGCGATTTTTTATTATGGGAGCTAGTAAGCCAACTGCTTGGCTTACGTGTAGGAATCGAAAAGGTTTTCCCTTATTTTTGAGGATTTTTTAATCCGAAAAAATGGGAAACCTATACTGTTCCTGTAGGGAAAGATTCCTACAGCTCCCGTAATAAAAATCGCCCTCAATGGGCGATTTTTTAGTTATTTCTTTATTTCCTTATGCTTTTTCTTTGCTTTACACCATTTACAGAACTTCAGAAGTTCTATCTTCCTTTCAACAAGCTTCTTATTTTTCCTGCTCCAATAGTTGATCCTTTTGCAGGATGTACAGGCCAATTTAATTAATGATTTCTGTGGCATATCTTATATTTAAAACTGATTTTGTAAGGATAATACAAATTGAATAAAAAAACAAGGGGTGTCTATTTTTGAATATAAAAACCCCGCATTTTATTGCAGGGTTAAGTGTAGATATACTTGAATTGCGTGAGAGGGGATAACTCATTTTTTTGTTTTTCCCCCTGTCTCTTTTTTCTTTTTTGACGTCTTTTTGGGCACTTTTTCTTTAGGCTTCGCACCTTTCTTGTTTTTCTTTTCTTCCTTTTCGGTTTTCTCTATGGGCACTTCTATCGTTTTGAATGGCCCACGGACACTGGCCGAATATGTTTCGGCAGCTTTTAGAGCATTTAAGATTAATTGTTCGGGTTCTATTTTAGCTCCCATGTTAACAGCTGTGGTTATTGATGATACTGCATATTCTCCGCCACTTCCAATGGCATGAAAATTTGCTGCAATCTCCAGAACCGAAAAATCAGCCCCTATTTCAAATAGTTTTCCCCGATAAGCGACGAGCAATTCGGAAGACTGTAATTCTTCCTCGGTTTCGGTTTCTTCCGAGACATACGTTAGGTGCTCTTCTGCCATTAAACACTGTATTAAGGGGGAAATAATCTGAGATACAAAGGCGTGAGGGTCTTTTGTTTTGTCTTCGGGGATAAGACCATTCAGCTTCATGAGTACCTGGTACGCCTTAGCTCTTCCGGCAACACCTATTAACATATCAGGATTTTTACGTCGTTTTATTAATAGAAACTTAGGATTTCCAATCATGATGACCCTGTCTCCCGCGACGGCGGCCGTGTCCGAACCTATAAACATTTTTTCTTCACTGATCCACGCTACAACACAAGTCATAATATTCAACTCCTTTCAATGAACTTTAACTCTCCTAATATCCTTATACCAAAAAATGGGTGTTTGCGCAATTAAAATTAAAACTGTTAGAATAGGCGGAATGGGAATAAAGAAAAAAGTAAAAAAGATGGAAAACACCGAAGATTCTTCGGGGGGTCTTTTTGAGCTTCCAAGTGGAGGTGTACCCATTCAGCCCGAAAGAGATTATTTTTTTGTTGGAGAATTCCTGGATATATTAAATGAACACCTAAAGAGCCAGAAGAGCTTTGTCGCAGGGGAGGTGACTGAGTTTCGTGCTCATGACAAATGGGTATCTTTTTCACTTAAAGATAAAGAGGACAAATCAATTTTGAAATGTTTTTTGTCTGTTTGGACATACAGAAATGCAGGAGTGCTCCTTGAGGATGGGATGGAAGTGAAGATAAGTGGATATCCGAGAATTTATAAATTGGCGGGAACTTTTAGTTTTAATGTGGAGACGATAGAGCCACTTGGTGAAGGCTCACTCAAGAAAGCTTATCTCTTACTTCTCAAAATGCTCGAGACCGAGGGGCTTTTTTCTAGGAAAAGACCTCTTCCTAAATTCATACAGAAGATCGGCGTTATCTCTTCAAGAGACGGGGTGGTCATTCACGACTTTAGAAAAAATCTTAAGCCACTAGGTTTCAAAATTAATTTTTACAATTCTCGTGTTGAGGGCGTTGAAGCTGTACCCGGTATTATAGGAGGTATTAAGTGGCTCAATAAAAATATTCCCGACCTTGATATAATTGTAATAATGAGAGGAGGAGGAAGTCTTGAGAGTATGCAGGTGTTCAATAATGAACAAGTTTGCAGAGAAATATTTTCTTCAAAAATTCCTGTTTTGTGCGGTATCGGTCATGAGGTAGATGTGCCGATTGCCTGTCTTGTTGCTGACGCTTATGTGTCTACTCCTACTGCTACAGCATATACTATTAATGAGAGTTGGGACGATTTGATATCAGGGTTGCCGATGTTTGAGAGGAGGATAATTTCTCAATTCGGATTTTATCTTAAAGATATATTTTCCCGTCTGCCATATCTTTGGAAGAATATATTTGGGCGTCTTGAGCAAAGGATAATTAGTATTAAGAAAGAGGCGAGTACTATGTCTGGGAGAATATTTGCCGCGTTTAGGAGAGTTTTCTTGGGATTTGGTGCTTTGTCAGAAAAGATAACGAAAGATGCAATAAGAATTATTGGAGATAGACTTGCGATTTTAACTGCACAGATACATAAATATGAGAAGATACTTACCGTCGCAGATCCTGAAAGGAATTTACGTTTAGGATACAGTATTGTCTTTAATGAAGATGGGCGAGTAATAAAAGATGTAAAAGATATAAAGAAGGGGGAATTGATAAAAACAAAATTAGGAAAGGGGGAGATAGAGTCGGAGGTTATAAGAATTACGAATTAATAATTACGAATTACGAATTTAAACCTTGCCGTCATTGCGAGTGTAGCGAAGCAATCCAGAACTTTGTACCAATATCATAGATTGCTTCGCTACACTCGCAATGACGGTCTGTCGGGAGTATTTAAAAAATTACTGTCATTGCGAAGGCTTTAGCCTGTGGCAATCCAGATTTAATTTTATGATATTGTCCTGGATTGCCACACCTTCGGTTCGCAATGACGGCTTTATGGAAAATTTATTAGTTTAATTATCTAATGGGATGGCAAAAAATAACGATATAGGAGAATCATTAAAGAAGCTTGAAGCAATCGCTACTTGGTTTGAAAAGGAGAGTGAAGTTGATGTTGAAGAGGGACTTAAGAAAGTCCGCGAAGGTGCAACCCTCATAAAAGAGCTTAAGGGTAGATTGGCTGAAGTGACTAATGAATTTGAGGAGATAAAGAAAGAACTGATAAAAGATACAGAGTAGTTTTTCTGTGTCTTTTGTCATTCCCATGAAGATGGGAATCCAGTCTCTTTAAAGATACAGAATAATTTATTTAGCTTTCACAAATCTCTCCGCAATCTTAAGTATTTTTTCTGTTTGGTCGGGTTTAAACCACCTAACTCTTTTATCTTTATTGAACCACGTCATTTGGCGTTTTGCATACCTCTCAATTTCCTTATTGAGCTCTAATATCATCTCCTCTTTTTTAAGAAGCCCTTGCAGGTATCTTGATACATATCTGTATTCAAGCCCCATATCCTCCATTCTTGTCCAAGACACGCCATCCTCGTGAAGGTTTTTTATCTCTCTAAACATTCCGGCTTTAATTCTTCTAAGGAGCCTATTTTTTATTCTCTCATTTAATACTTTTTGCCCCGGGTTTAGTCCTATTTCAAGTAAGTCGTATTTACTTTCTTTGTTTTTAAGTGGCGGAACCTTGCCCAATGCTTTTGCTATCTCAATAGCGCGAATAAGTCTGACGGGATTGTGCCTGTCTATTTCTTCGGCTCTTCTTATGTCTAGTTTTTTAAGTATAGAAAAAAGTTCTTCAACACTTTTATTTTTTAATTCTTTCCTTAGTTTTTTATTTGGCGGAACGTCTGGAATTTCCAAGTCGTCTATAACTCCGCGAATATAAAATCCTGTCCCTCCACAAATAATGGGAATTTTATTTTTAGCTAATATTTTATCAATAGCCTTTTTGGCGAGTTTTTGATACTCGGCTACTGTGAATACTTTTTTGGGATTTGAGACGTCGAGTAGGTGATGGGTAATACCCGCCATTTCTTTTTTTGTAACTTTACCTGTACCAATATTCATTCCTTTGTAGACTTGTCTAGAGTCAGCAGAAACCACCTCTCCGTCTACTTTTTTGGCAATTAAAACAGCCACATCGCTTTTTCCCGATGATGTGGGTCCGACGACTGCTATTATTTTTGGTAACTTGGCCGTTTTCATTCGGTTATATTTCTAGCATAAATATTGTTTTTGTGTAATAGATTTGATTACTTGTTATAATTTTGTTTTTTGTTGTCATTCCCGTGAAGACGGGAATCCAGAAAATATTTTTTAAATGGATTCCCGTCTTCACGGGAATGACAGTTAGCTGTGCTAATTATATTATTGGACGCTTTGATAATTTTGTCATAATATAACCACATGATCAAAGGAAAGAAAGATAGTAAAACATTTTGGAATAAGGAGTACAAAACTCCTGGTATTTTTAATCTCTCAACAGAACCGGCTGAAGATATTAAGAAATTTACCAGATGGCTGGAACGTGAATATGGAAAAGGTTTTTTAGATCAGCGAACTTTTGTTTTAGATTTGGGTTGTGGTAATGGTAGAAATCTTATTTATCTCGCTCGTGAGTCCAACTGCCGTGGGGTCGGATATGATATTTCTGAAGAAGCGATAGAACAGGCCAAAAAAGCAAGTCAGGGGTTACGTTTAGATTTCTATGCAAGACCAATAGAGGGCGGTTTTGAATTAGAAGATCAGTCTGTTGATATTGTAATCGATATGATGGCCTCTCACTATTTAAAGGAAAAAGACCGTGAGATATATTTAAAAGAACTGAATAGAGTTTTAAAACCGGGTGGTTGGCTACTTCTAAAATCTTTTCTTAAGGAAGAAGACAGACATTCTGAACGACTCCTTCGAGATAATCCGGCAGGGGAGGATGACGCTTATATTCATCCAGAACATGGTACTTATGAACACGTCTGGGCAGAAGCTAAAATGCGTGATTTTTATAGCCCTTATTTTGATATAGACAAGATAGAGCGTTCCGGTAAACATTTGATGCACGGAAAAGCTTTTAAGAGAAGACATTTTGTCGCCTATTTAAGAAAAAGATATTAGATAAAAAATTAATATTAATATTATAAAAATGGAAGAAAATACAGACAAAAATAGTGTTGAGGTGGATGTGAACAAGGAGCCTGTTCCCTGTGAACACGACATGGTGGCTACGGTAGATAGAGGTTATACATATGAGAGGTGCTCAAAATGTGGCCACGAGGAATCTAAGGGCAGACTATAAATAGGTGTCGAAAAAATAATTAAAACTACTTAGACCCCCGGGGTCTAAGTAGTTTTTAATAACATAAAATTTGTTGTAAGGGATTTTTTAAAATATAATATAGGGATGATAATTACATATATAATTTTGTTGACGGCGTTGTTTTATATTTTAGGGGCATCGGCGGATATGGTTGTGTCAAGGATAAAACAGATAGCTGATAAATTTAATATCGGTATTTTATCCATGGGAATGGTGTTGGGAGCTCTTACTACTTTGCCTGAGTTTTTTGTCGGAATAAATTCTGTTTTACTTGATGTTCCTGGATTGTATTTTGGAACCTTGATGGGTGGAATAATCGTGATACTCTGTCCAATCCTTGGATTTAGCTTGATATTAAATAGACAAGTTAAGACAGACGGAAAGTATTCCAGTATTTTACCTGTTGCTCTGGCTCTTCTCCTGCCAATTTTTATGGGTCTTAAGGGTTATTTGAATTACCTAGACGGCATTATTTTTCTTTGTGTTTATTTAGTTTTTCTTTATAAAAATGGTATTGAACATAATCATATAACTAAGGCCGATATCGTTAAAAATGAAGTTGTTTTGGCTAAAAATTTCTTTTGGATAACTATTGGAGTTATTTTTGTTATCTTGTCTTCAAATATGATAGTTGTTCTTGCAACAAGAATACTCTCTGTTTATAATGTCTCATCGGTAATTATTGGCCTTCTCTTTTTTTCTGTCGGAACAAATTTACCTGAACTTATAATTGCTATAAAATCATGGGTTAGACACGTCCCTGAACTATCTCTCAGTCACCTTATTGGTTCGGCCCTTGCGAACATTTTGGTTTTGGGGCTCATGCTTATTATAAAACCTATAGATTTAAATATTGATGCCTCATATAAGTTTCTATTGTTATCTCTGGTAATGGCGCTTTATACTGTTTCTGTTTTTTATAAGAGTGGTGGTGAGCTTACGAGAAAGGAGGGATATAAACTTCTGGCAATCTACGCGGCCTTTTTCTTTGGACAGATATTTTTTTCTTAGAAAATAAAAATGGATGAACGATACTTGCCATTAAAAGAAAAAGAACTTCCTACTGCACCACGATCTGTTTCGGCTCTTGGGGTAGGGGTAGTTGTTATGGGTTTGGCAATTGGCACAGGAGAGCTGATTTTGTGGCCACACCTTATAGTTAAATATGGGCTCGGATTGCTCTGGATGGCTCTCGTGGGAATAACTTTTCAATATTTCATAAACCAGGAAGTCGCAAGACATGCTCTCGCGACAGGGGAAAGTTTTTTCACATCTTCTTCTCGTTTGTTTAAATGGTTTGCTCCATTTTGGTTTTTTTCAGCTATTTTACTTTATGTTTGGCCGGGGTGGGCAAGTGCGCTAGGTACTATTTTGGCGGAGCTTTTTGGTTTTGGAAGCTATGTATCTTGGGCGCTTATTTGTTTACTACTTGTTCTTATGATGACCTTAAGTGGAAGAGTCGCATACATTATACTAGAGAAGTCTTTGAAAATAACCGTACCCACTTTTTTTATTTTATTAGTATTCTCTAGCTTTAATATTCTTTCGTTTGAAAATATAAAAGAAGCATTTTGGGGTCTGTTAAATTTTGGTTATATTCCAAATGGGATAGACATACCGACATTAATGGGCGCTGTTGTGTTCGCAGGGGCTGGTGGTCTTTTGAATACTTGTATATCTCTTTGGTATAGAGATAAGCAGTTTGGTATGGGTAAATATGCGGGAAGAATTACAAACCCAATATCAGGCAAAATAGAATCAGTTTCTGTTTCGGGATTTAGTTTTCCTATAAATAAGCAAAGTATTTCAGATTGGAAAAAATGGATGAATTTTGTTCGCATTGATCAGGGACTTATTTTCTGGTTTCTCGGTCTTATTACCCTAGTTCTGCTAAGCCTGAATGCTTTTGTTGTTCTGACTCCGAAAGGACTAATACCGGAGGGGATAAACGTCGCCATCGTCCAGGCTCACATATTTGGAGAGGGTTGGGGTGTGATTGGATATAATTCCTTCTTGATAATGGCATTTCTCATGCTTTTCTCCGTAATGTGGACAATAGTAGATGCTTTTACGAGGATAATAACAGATATTTTGTATGTTAATTCTAATTCCGGTCCATTTGAAAAGTATCTTTCATTTTTTAAAAATGTACCCGAGAGTTATCTATATTACAGTCTTGTTGTTGTGATACTGTCTTCTAATGCTATTCTAATGACTTTTGACCAACCTTTAGTGCTACTTACAATTAGTGCCGTCTTAGGTGGTATTGCAATGGCTATTTATGTGCCGGTTTTAATATTTTTAAATAATTTTAAATTACCGAAAGAGTTAAGGCCTGGTATAATTACTAACGTCGCAATGTTATTGGGCGCTATATTTTATATCACTTTTTCTTTTGTATTGATTGCTGATAAGTTTGGTTATTATTAATATTTAATATTTTAAAATATGGAAGCATACAATTGGTATAGCACATTAATAAAGCCGTTTTTTGCCCCTCCTGCGTGGGTATTTGGACCCGTGTGGAGTGTTCTGTACGCTCTTATAGCTATTTCTTATGGTTATGTTTTTTATTTATATATAAAGGGCAAGATACCATTTTGGATTTTACTGCCTTTTATCTTAAATTTATTTTTTAATTTTATTTTTACACCAATTCAATTTGGTCTTCAAAATAATTTACTAGCGTCGATTGATATTCTTTTTGTCGTAGGAACTCTTATCTGGGCGCTTTATTCAATATTTCCTTATGCAAGTTGGATTACTTATATAAATATTCCTTATTTACTTTGGGGTCTTTTTGCTACAGTACTTCAGCTGACAGTCACTTATTTGAATATGTAGAATATTTTTAATTAAAAGTTTAATTAATTCACCCTATTTAATAAATTTTTAAAATAAATATTTTAAAAATTAAAATTTAATAGTGTCTTTAAATATCAAAAATAATATTATTAAATATAGTAAAATTATAAAAAATATAAAAAGTAGTTATTATTAAATTTTTATTAAAATAGGGTAAATTATGAAAGGATATGTTTCAAATATAGAAAAGGAAACGCTTGAGAATGATAATTTTAGAAAGGTTCTTTACACAGGAAAGAACAGTCAACTTGTTTTAATGTCGCTTTTGCCAAAAGAAGAGATAGGGGAGGAGGTTCATGCTTTGGATCAGTTTTTAAGAATAGAGTCAGGCCATGGTGTTGCTATTATAGATGACGTCAGTCACGACATTTCTGATGGTTTTGCTATCGTTATACCAGCCGGAGCCAAACACAATATAATTAATACTTCTGATAGAGATAAGATGAATCTTTATACAGTATATTCTCCTGCTGAGCATAAAGACGGCGTGATAAGGAAAACAAAAGCCGACGCCGAGGCAGAAGAAGAGCATTTTGACGGCGTAACCACTGAGTAAGTATTATTTTAGACAAACAAAAACCGTCACTTATGTGGCGGTTTTAAAATGTTATTTATAGAATAGGCAAATATTACTGTC
>DOAO01000004.1:0-36895 GCA_003504275.1 Patescibacteria group bacterium | reverse complement strand
GTAGTTATATTTTCCACTTTTACAAGGAAGGTGTCTGTTGCGAATCCAACAGTACCGCCAACATCCGTTACGTGTTCTCCTGATGCAATAACGTGCGGAATTGAATTAAATGGTCTAGAAAATATTACGTCTATGTATGGGACAGTGCTACATACTCCCCCATAATCAATTCCTCGACACACCGTACGAACTCCGTGACCAGATTCAACTCTCAGGCTTCCTAACCCCAGCTCAGAAGACGTTCTCCAGGTAGCTAAACCATTAGCATCAGAAGCGAGTATCTTGTTTGTTCCCTGTGTGCCATCTGCTACTTTAATCTTACCATTAACGTTAAGGGCTAGGTTCGTCTTTGTACCCCAGAGACTGCTTGGAAACATATTTACCACCATCGTGCTTATGTCTTGGAATGTACTGCTGTATCCGATGGTAACAGGGGAATCGGTTATGGTTGTTTGTCCTGCAACACCGGCGCTTCCTCCAAATACCGGTATCGTCCATCCCTTACCGCTACCTGTAATACCCCCACCTGAACCAGTACTATCTGCCGAACAAGTCCATCTATTAGATGCGTCTTTTTTGAGAATTTGACCATTAGTACACGTTGCTCCATAATAATCTGTTCCCGAAAGGGTTACGTTTACTGAAGGACCGGTTGTAGGACTGACGGTAATTCCGCTATTTCCTACTATGCTTGTTACTCCTGATGACCCTCCGCTTAATCCAAGATCAGTCGGAGTGTACCATTGAGCCATACCATCATTACCAGTTGTTTTTGAGCCAAGTATTTTGATCCCAGGTTTGTTTTGGGTTCCGTATGTTGCGCCACCCCAATTTATTCCATCCTGTAGTTGAATTGACGCACCTGATCCATATCCAAAGAGACCAATATAACCACTTCCATAAATACCAGTACTACCGTTTGCAACGACACCATAACCGGCACCATAAGTATATAATCCATGATTTTTACCTGAACCATTTATGGTTATTCCTGAACCAGTATAAGGGGCGTTTGTATTTATTCCGATAGTTGTGCCGGTATTGTTAAATATGGCACCAGCTCCGTTTGACGTCCAGTAGTTAGTCCCGCCAGTAGAGGATATCGTAACGTTTCCTGTATTGCCACTTAATGTTATTCCTGTACCAGGATATATTGCTGTTACTCCAGCAGTGCCCCCTCCCGTTGGCCAAGATGTTATACAATTTCCAGTAGCGTCATCTTGACCTGTGTTGTTAAGACAGAATTTTGGCGCCACAACACTTCTCATTGATCGAATCATATCAACAACCCCCAAAGATGAATCAATTCCGAGGGGTCCTATTTTCTTTTGATAACTGGAAGATACATTTATAGGAGCTGGGGTATTGTTACCTGGTGGAATAGTTCCTGCTGGTGGTGGCGCCCATACCGCTTTGGCTGTATTTAAAACAAGTAGTGTTGAAAAAAGAGATATTACTGTTATGATTTTTTTGTATTTATTCATTCTTGTTTTGATTATTAATTAATGCTTCCAATTCTTCCTGCATTTTTATTCGTTCTTCTTCTGTCAGTTGTGGAGCTGCGGCGGAATTTATTTTGTTAAGTTCTTCAAGCTCTTTTTGCATAGTGTCCATTTCTTCTTTTGTATACTCGGGAGGGGGATTGGATTTTAAGAGTTCTTTGAGAGCTTTTTCTTGTTCCTCTAGTGTTAATGGTAGGTTTTCTGTTCTGTCGTTTTTTGGGTAAAAAATAATCACATCAATAATAAGTATTGATAATAGTATTGTTATTAATAAAAAAAGTATTTTTTGTTCTTTTTTCATAATTAAACCCTATCTTTCCTTACTTTCAATTATACCTTTGTTGAAGAAATAAATAAACAGAAACTAATAACTGGTGAATAATAAAAACCGCCAAATTTTATGGCGGTTTTTTGATATTTCGGATTATTTGTGGGAAAGAAGGTATTTTATAGAAGCGTCAATCTCTTCTGATGAGGCTGTTTTGTCTAGCACGAACCCTTGTCCGTTTTTATTTACGATAACAGCGAAGGGGGATTCTGTCATACCAATATTTAGCGCACCTTGGATATTCTCATTTATTGTGTCCTCATAGTTGTTATTTTTTTGACAGAGTTTAAATTTTTCTATGTCAATATCGGCGATTTCCGCGATGTCTGGTAATACTGAGATTATTAGATCTTCGTTAACAATACTCATTCTTTCTTTTAAATATTTCCAAAAACCGATTTGTTCGCCCACACTGTTTGCACACAGAATAGCTTCTGCTTCCAAAAAAGAACCATTATCAATACTTTTTATCGGAAAGGGTCTATAAACAAAAGCAACATTACCCATTTCTACATATTTTTTTAAAACATCCACTGTTTTAAAATAAAACTCCCTAGAAGTTGAAGCTCTTGTGTCAATAAAATTTACAATAAAAACCTCAGAATTTGGTCCTCCTAAGAAAAGGTCATTTGCGTTAATTGGTTTTATATCCACGTTCTTTAAAATTTCCTTGTCTTGCTGTTTGATTTTAGAAATATTTTCTGTACCCCCGAAATAAAATAAGAATAAGAAAAAAATGATAAGTATCGCTAATTTTGATTTTAAATTATTTTCATCCATATTCTTTTGCATTGTTTTGGTATTTATTTGAAGTTTAATTTATTTACTAAATTTAGCATTTTTTAAGACAAATATAAAACCGCCATATTTTTGTGGCGGTTTTATATTTTAAATTTGTTAGAAGCACATTGCTCTGCAGGCGGAATGGGAATCACCACCCCTCTGCCTAGAGACGAGTTTCCAATTTTTTGGACCAGAAGCACCAAAGTTACTAGATGGATATGGGTAAACTTCACAAAAGACATTATCGGGAGTATTAAAAGCACCCTGAATATCAGATCTCACTCCAACCAAGACCGTAGAAAGGGCACAAAATGATTTATTGTAAATTATTTCACTAACCTCATTATTGATTTCTGAAGTTAGTCCATTTGTTCTGAGATAATCCCAAAATTCTGAAATCGTTGGACCGCCTATGTTAATATAATTTCCACCCCTAGAATAAATAACATTACTGGTGCTTACATAATTAACTCCCAACCCCGGTATCTCGGAAGCATGTTTCCATGAAGCGTTACCTGTGGCGTCAGAAGCCAAAATTTTATTTGTTCCTTGTGTACCATCGGCCACTCTTAATACGCCATTAATTGTGGTTTTGGAATTTATTCTGGTTTGATAACCAAGATCGGTTACCGATCCCAGCTTATATAGATCTAAATATGTTATGTTATTGCTAGTTGTAGTCACCAATATTGGGGAATCAGACAAAACATTGCTTCCGGCAACCCCTGCGGTTCCTGAGAATATAGGGATAGTCCATCCCGTACCGCTACCTGTAATACCGCCACCAGTGGTTGTCCCTCCCCCTACTGTTCCGCAGACCCAACCTTTACCGTTCCACTGAAGTACTTTACCTGACTCGCTAGCGAGACAGCTAAGGACTGTACCATCACTACCCATTATTCCTTTTAATCCGTCAGTTCCAGGTTTCCCGTTTCCGAAGCATATTTGCGATGGAGCTATTCCTGTACACAGACGTCCACTGGCATCTTCATAAAAGGCAGAGTTAGTGATTACTTTACTTGTTGCGTCATACCACTTTGTTAAGAAATTCTGTTTTTGTGGTGAAGCAGCTCTTACGTCTCCACTTCCTGTCCCTGTGGTGCTTCCGGCTGGCCAAATGCCAGATACACAATTTTCCGGCTTTCCAGTAGTATTCAAGCAGAATTTTTCAGCTGTTATTATATTACCTGTGCCAAGGGCGCTAATCTTTCCGAATGAGCTAAACGCTCCGTCTTTGTGTTGTGGGGAGCCGGAAACATTTATTGGCGCCGGGGTATTGTTTAGCGGTGGATTATTTGTAGGTGGTGTCCACGAAGCGGCATTTGCTATATTTAATATTAGCGACACAGAAAGGACAGAAGCGATTACTATGACTTTTTTATATTTATTCATTTACCCTGTTTTAGTAAAAATTTAATAATGGCTACTATTTTTTTATTTTTATAATTTCACTTTGTTTAATCTTCCTAACAATCTAACTTGACGTTAAATTTTAATTTTTAAAATATTTATTTTAAAAATTTACTAAACAGGGTGAATAATTTAATTATTAATTTTATTTACCCTGCACATAATTATACCTCTTCTAAATAATTAAATAAACAATGTCTTGAGGATAAGTAAAACAAAAAACCGCCACGATTGTGGCGGTTTTTAAAATTAAGTTTTTACATCTTTATACAGCTAGACCAAGACCTATTACCGGCTCCAGAACCTGTAAGTTCATTAACATGAACAATAGATTTCCACCCAGACGCACAAGTACATGGATTTGTGATACCTTTTATATCGAAGCTAAAACCCTCCATAGCTGGGGCTATAAAAAGTCTTTCTGATAGTGGGGGTAATGATAATGATCCAATAGCGCCGTAGAGATTACAAAATCCTGCGATAGATCCGCTTGGTAGTTGTGTATAGCTTGTGAGGTTTGTTACGCCACCCAATCCAAGCTCAGATGCCGTTTTCCAAGAAGCAACGCCGACAGTATCAGAAGCTAAAATTTTGTTTGTTCCAGGATTACCAGAGGTGATTTTTACTTTTCCACTAATATTGACGCTTTTACTATCAATATTCGTTTGAGTATATAGAGAGGCTCCCCAGATGTTTGTTGGAAAGATGTTTACTCTCATGGTATCAGTACTTCCAGACGGTGTGATGGCTGTAATAGGGGAATCGCTTAGTGAAGTCGCCGTAGCAAATACCGGAATTGTTCCTGCTGTGCCATTTCCACTAAGACCACCACCAGCACCTCCTCCGATATTTGTGATTGTGACCGCGCCTGTTCCTGCTACCGGATCTACTTTAATTCCAGCACCAGCCTTTATGGAAGTTACGCCTGTGTTTGTGATGGTGACAGCCCCTGTTGTGTTGTTGGTATTTATTGTTATACCTGCACCTCCAGACGATATGGATGTTATTCCACCTGTACCGCTCGCTGTTCCACATTTCCATCCCGTACCGTCCCATTTAAGGACTTGATTGGTAATCGTGCAACTTAGGACTGTTCCGTCGCTACCCATTATTCCTTTCGGACCTGTAAGTCCTGGCGTTCCATTTCCAAAACATACCTGTGATGCGCCCATTCCTTTACACAGACCCTTGGTGGCATCTTCATAAAAAGAAGAATTGGTTATTATTTTTGAGCCTGAATCTATCCATTTTGTTAAAAAATTTATTGTTTGACCTGGACCGGCTTTTACATCCCCGCTTCCTCCTACAACTTGTGCCCATGACTGTACGCAGTTTGTCTCCTTACCGTCGCCATTTAAACAGAATTTTGGGGCCGTGATCCTGTTTGGCTGTGTTGTTTGTGGGTTTTGGAAGGCGCTGATTACTCCGAATGAGCTAAATGCTCCGTCTTTGTGTTGGGGAATGTTAGAAACATTTATTGGCGCCGGAGTATTGTCTAGCGGTGGAACATTCTTTGGTGGTGTCCATGAAGCGGCATTTGCAATGTTTAATATTAACGACACAGAAAGAACGAAGGCAACTGCTATAATTTTTTTATATTTATTCATTTGCTTTAATAAGTGTCTAATAATTACTATTATTATTTAAATTTATTGATTATTTTTTTGAAATTCTTCCAATATTCTTACTCTGTCCTCATTATTTATTGTGGTTGTGGACTCTGTATTTTTAAGAAATTCCTCCAATGTTTTTTGGTTTTCAATTATTTGCTCCTGTGTATATTCAATAGGCTGATTTTCTTCTAACCAATTATTCAAAATTGCCTGTTTTTCTCTTTCCCTTAGAACGTCTTTGAGATAAAAGAAATAAACACCCATACCTATAATAGACAACAGTACAATCGTCAACAAAATTTTTGTGTTTTTTTGCATAATTATTTTTTTATACTATCTTGCTCTTAATTATACATCCTATAAATAAATAAATAAAGCGTATATCAACGATAAATTTCAAATAATTTTAATTGCTTTTTATACTACTTTAACATAGTATTTTAACTGAAAGTGTCTCTTAAATTGTGAGGGATAAATAGGACATTGAAAAGGAGGTAATGAGTATGAAAAAGAGTAAAATTGACGTTCCGATCATTGTTGAATATGAGGAAAAGTTAAGGGAAATTGTTGACTTGAGTGACCAAATTGGGATTTTCTGGGGCAATTTGGATGATCGCAATAAATTAGAAGAACGGCTCAAAATGTTATCAAAAGACAAAAAAGTCATTTTGTACCAAAACATAAAAACGATTATGGGAAAGGGGTATTCCTTTTTTAAAATAGAAAAATCCCAGATATTATGTTTCTGGAGAGGTAAGTGGTCTTTTGACAATGAATTAGAATTACATTATTTCATTAGAGAGCATGGAAATTATACCGCAGGGATTGCCACTTCTCTGGATGCCGGTCTCACAAGAATTTCCGCAGATGAATTTATGGAGAAGTTGATGTCCGGTATAGGATTCATAGAATAGTCTCTATTCTCACGCGCTTTAACCGCCTTTATCGGGCGGTTTTTATTTTTGTAAAAAGTAGTGTTTAATTTTTTTCTATTTCTTCTTCTGTTCTTTTGTCTATATCAAGAGATTGTCCTCTGTATCTATCTTCTATTATTGTTGCTCCCATATGTGCGTGTTTGTAGTCTTTACCATGGCTCATAAGGTATCTTTCGTGAATTTCGTGGAGAGTTACGAATTTTATTTCTTCAGGAGATAGTGTGTTTTCAATCCAAACCTCTCCTTTTGGAATAAAAGAGTAGACCAAGTCGTGTCCTCCTTCTGAGTAATCATTAAATAAATAATTTCTCACTACTTTTCCATCCACGAGCCAAATTTTTAGTTTATCTTCGCCTTTGCTTATTATCTTTATGTGTATTTTTTCTATTATTTCCTTTTTCGTTTCTTTTCCGTCGGTTTTTTCTTTTATGTGTATATATTTACTTCGTTCTTTTTTTTCAAAATTCTTAGCTATTCTCGTTGCGTCTTCTTTGCTTTTGCCTTTTTCAATCTCTCTCTTCTCTACCGTTAGACGATTTATAAAGAAGTCCCATTCTTCGGGGTTGGTAGTTTTGTCTATCCAAAATTCATTCAATGGAATGAAGCTTAAGTGATAGTGCTCGTCGTATCCGACAAAGTTTTCATTAATGTTTTTTCTTATATATTCTCCATCAACAAGCCAGACTGTATTTTTTCCGGCATCTCCTATTTTTTCTATATAAATTTTATCTCTATTCATAAATTGTTTTTAATTGCTTATATATTACCACAATTTAAAAACAATCTTATTTTTAAAACTATACATTTTATATGTTTTGTGGCTATAATTGGTTTAGAATAATAAAGGTACTTTAAAAAAGGAGGAGTTTTATGGAAATGAAAATTGAAAAGACGGCTTTTTTGTTGGTTTATTTGATAATAGTAGTAATAATGGCATCTGTTTTTTTACTGGTTGCAGTAACAGAGATTAAGGCACAAGATAGCCTTTTGGGCGAAGATGAACTTATTAAGATTGTTGAATCAGCAAAAACCCACGGAGATTTTTCTTATATAGGGTTGGAAAATTTTTATTTGAGTGCAGAAGGTTCAAATGAAAAAGTTTTACAAATTCTAAATAAGTTTAGCGAATTAAAAAGACTCAAGGTTAGGTCTTTTTATCTCAATAAAGACTACGACTCTACACGACTTTTTGGTATTTATATTGTTCACGATACAGAATAACAAGTAGTAGAAGATAAAAAAGAGGGTGTTGATATGGACGACAAGGATGACTTCTTTAGAACTTTTTTATTCGTAATCTCTCTTATTATTGCGCTGACTCCCACATGGATATGGAACTCAATTTCTTCGGATGGGGTTTCGTATGGCATTGCTTATGTTGGTCTTGGTGTCCTCCAATTCATGTTTTTGTTTGTTTGGATAGCAATTATTCTTCCGCTATACAAAAAATGATTCTCAAACCGTTCTTAATTAGGAGCGGTTTTTATTTTGACCAAAAAATGATATTTTATGTTATTATTTAGACATTATTTTTTACATTATTTATGAGCAAATTAATATTACTAAGACACGGGGAGAGTGCATGGAACAAAGACAACCTTTTTACAGGATGGACAGATGTGCCTTTAACAGATAAAGGCAGAGAAGAATCTCGTGTCTCCGCAAAACTTATAAAAGAAGCGGGGATTCCCGTCGATGTAGCTTTCACTTCTTTTTTAGTCCGTGCCACAGAAACCTTAGATATTGTCCTGAAAGATTTAGATATAAAAAATATTCCTGTTTTTAGGTCGTGGCGATTAAATGAGAGGCACTACGGCGCTCTTCAGGGCCTCAACAAAGAAGAGACAGCTGAGAAATATGGCGAAGACCAAGTGCATATTTGGAGGAGAAGCTATACTGTAAGACCACCTGAGTTATCTCTCGGTGATCCTCGTGACGCCATAAATGACCCTACGTACAAAGATTTAAAGAGGGAAGAGATACCTTTTGGTGAATCATTAAAAGATACCGAAAATAGAGTCATGCCATATTGGAATGAAAATATTTTACCTCTAATTAAAAATGGCAAAAATGTCTTAGTCTCCGGGCATGGTTCAGGTATTAGGAGTATTGTTAAATTTTTAGACAATCTTTCCGACGAAGAGGTAATGAATCTTAATATTCCCACAGGTGTTCCTCTTGTTTATGAGTTTGATGAAAATGGAAATAAGATCAGTCGCTATTATCTCGGCAATCAGGAGGAAATAAATAAAAAAATAGAATCCGTTAAGAATCAAGGAAAGATAATTTCTAAATAACCATAAGACCCGCATATTTGACGCATAACTTCGTCAAAAACCTCGTTTACTCCTCAAAGTATATTTATACATATCGTCGTAAGCCTCGGCTTTTTCTCGTTCTACTTCAAATATGCAAGTCTTACTCAAAATGAGTTTCCAGTTTTTTTCCTTTTGTTTTTTCTCTGAGCTCCGGATATCGTTTCATCTCCGGATCGTTGTCTATTATATCTTTGGCTTCATTTCTAGCTGCTTCAACCATTTTTATATTTTTTATTGCATCCATTCCGATATCGGAAATTCCCCATTGTTTCCCGCCACAAAGTTCCCCAAAACCTCTAAGACTGAGATCCATCTCGGCTAATTCAAAACCATTTTTTGCCGTTTTAATCGCTCTGAGTCTGTTCCACGTTTTTTCCGTTCTCGATTCGCTGAAAATATAACAATATGCCTGATGATTACTCCTCAGGACTCTTCCCCGAAGCTGGTGTAGCTGTGAGAGCCCAAATCTTTCGCCCCCCTCTATTATTATTAAAGTTGCGTTCGGGACGTTTACTCCAACCTCAACGACAGATGTGGCGACTAGGATATTAATTTTACCCAAAGAAAATCTGTCCATGACTTTTTCTTTTTCTTTTGGTGTCATTTTACTGTGCAGTATTTCTATTTCACATTCCTGGAATACATCTTTTTTAAGTCTTTTTGCTTCAGCCTTTACGGATTTTGTATTCAGCGCAAGTTCTTTGTCCGGGTCCGGCTCGTCTATTCTTGGACAAATAATATAGGCTTGTCTGCTGTTTTTTATTTCCTCCTTAATTTTTTTATAGACATCTTCTCTTTGTGTCGGAGTAACAATATTTGTAATTATAGGCTTTCTTCCCACAGGCATCTCGTCAAGAAGAGTTAGGTCTAGGTCGCCATAAATAGTGAGTGCTAGGGTTCTTGGTATCGGTGTTGCTGTCATTGAAAGCAGATGGGGGACAGGTAATTTTTTGCCTTCTATAAAATCAGAGGTTTTTTTGGCGAGTCTTAATCTCTGGTCAACACCAAAACGATGTTGCTCGTCTATTATTACAAGTCCGAGATGTTTAAATTTAACCGTTTTTTGAATAAGAGAATGTGTGCCGATTAGGATAGGGATTTCTCCATTTGCAACCCACTTTAAAAGTTGGCTTCTTGAAATTGCCGTCCATTTTTCCGCATTTGTTTTTGATGGAAATTTTTTACATCCGCTTCCGGTAATAAGTCCAACGCTTATGCCGGTATGTTTAAAATATTTTATAAATGATTCGAAATGTTGATTGGCCAATATTTCTGTTGGCGCCATATATGCAACCTGAAGGTTTCCAAAATCTTTACCGTACGGACTTGTGTTTATTATTGAGTAAGTGGCTGTTGCAGCGACGGCTGTTTTTCCCGATCCGACATCTCCCTCAAGTAGACGCGTCATCGGCTTACTTTCTCTGAAATTATTGGTTATTTGTTCTGTTGCTTTTGTTTGAGCAGAAGTCATTTTAAAACCAAATCTTTCCGTAAAATTTTTTATTTCTTTTTCATTTGTGGATATTTTAAATGACGGATTGCTTTCATATTCCTTTCTTTCTTTTAACTTGACTAGCTGTATTAAAAAAACCTCTTCAAAAGAAAATCTTTTTCTTGCTGCAATAGCATCGGAATCTTTTTGTGGAGTATGTATCCACACGAGAGCTGTCTGTAAAGAGGGGAGATGATATTTTGTGAGAATGGTATCTGGAATAATATCTTCTATAGATTCATGGATTTTGTTCTTGAGAAGCTTGTCTATCGCATGTTGAAGCCAAAGAGAAGAGACGCCTCTTGTTTCGGGGTAAACTGGCGTTTGGTGTATTGTATTACCCGCAAACAGACTTCCGTGATGGGCGATCTCCGCAGACCCTGTCTCTTCAAGTTCCGGATTTACCATAGAGCGCCCCGTCTTTTTTATAATGATTTGTCCCGTTAGTTTTGCGAATTTTCCTTCCGGAACTTTTTTGGCCATATATGGTTGATGGAACCAAATTGCTTTTATCTTTCCGGAATCGTCTTCAATCACCATTTCAGCCATTGGTACCCCGCCACGAAAAGATTTTGATATTTTTGTTGAAAGAACTTTTCCGCACACGACCGCAAGTTCTCCGTTCTTAACCTCGTCTATATGTTTTAGCTCCGCTTTGTCGCCATATCTGGAAGGCAGATAGAACAAAAGATCTTGGAGGTTTTTGAGCCCCAATTTTTTTAATCCCTCTTTCTGAAAAGGGTTTAATCTGAATTTTTCTTCTATTAGATCCTTTGGATGCATTTCTAGCAGACCTCCAATTCTTTGATTTCGCCTTCGGTTTTTCCGGATTTTGCTAAGTTTGTTTTTAAACAGTTTATTTTTCCCTTTTCCTCTTTAAGTTCCTCTAATATTTCTTCCATACCGGCCCTTGGTTCAACAAGCGCATGCTGAGCTTCATCAAATTTGTTACCTGATTTACCGCTTATTTTTAGTTTTTCTTTGGTTTCTGTCTTATTGGCACCCGCCCTACTGTCCGCAAGACCTATTATTTGCCCCCTTAGTTCCCTGATTTTTTCATTGATATTTTCTTTCTCGCCAATTTTTATTTCTTTATATATTTCTTCTGCCGTCGCGAGTCCAACGCTTGTACCGAATCTGAATTTAAAGTCATTCGGAACCTCAACTTCTCCTTCTCTGTTTAAGAAAATTCCTCTATCTTTAAAAAATTCTTTTACTTTTGGGTCGCTGAAATCAAACATCTCACTGGTGTCCGCCTTTGAGGCTTCTTCAAAAAATCTTTTTTCTATTTCATCTCGAAGCTCATTTAGATTAGCCTCTCCATTTAGATACACCCCAAACTCATCTCCTCCTTGTGCAAACGGTGTAACCTCAACCTTCTTTTCTTCCTCTAACCATTTTACAGTTTCTCCGTTTTGGATTATTTTCGCGAAAGTTTTTAAGGCTAAATCTCCCTTACCATGTCCCATGAGATCGTTTATAGATTTAAGTCCATTAAGGTCAAAATTAACCACAGCCACCCTTTTTAATTTTTCTTCCGGATTTTCCGTTTCAATGCCGGATTTTATTTCTTTAAAAAGTTTAGTTTCTATGTATTTTCTATTGGAAAGTGCTTCGTCAAAACAAGTTCTATTGTCTTGGTAGGCGAGCTTGATACGAGTAACATCTCTCCTGACGAATTTAGAAATCTCTTCAGTTTTAAATCCGTGTTCCTTAAGTTCATTTATTATCGCATTTTCCTCTTCGCGCATTTCCTGCTCAGGGATTGCTTCAAGATATTCAGATATTTTTTGGGTAGCATCTTTTTCTATTCGGTCTCTATCTTCGAGCGTTCTTTTATTTATCTCGGCGTTTTCTATTGTTTTTTCTATCATTTTTTCTTCTCTCATTTTATTTTTTTGTTTTAAGCCACTTAAGAGTATTTTATGGTTTTGGGGGTTATTAGTAAATACTTCTTCTTGCTTCTCAATATTTCTACCTAATTAGAGCATTTTTTAAGCCTTCATTCAATATTAATGATAAAAGGTTCGTTGAAAGTTTTTAGAAACTGATCTTCCTTCTGGAAATCCGGTTTTTATGTGGAACTTTGGACAATTGGTTGTTTTTTGATAATATGCCCAATATATAGTTCTTTGAATTTCAACATGTCAGGTAAAAGGGGAGGTGAATAATATGAAAGAAAGAGTTAGGTACATATCTATTCTTGAATACGATTTCAGTATCAAACAGTTCATTGACCTCGGTTTTGTTATAGATGTCTATAAACTGCCGGGTATTTCTCCGTATAAGAAAGCTGCTATTAAGGCGGTAAAGTCAATAAGGGGATCAATTCAGATATCCCACAAGAATTCATATTCTAGGGGCGATATCAAGATTAGGGAAGCGATAGAAAAAGCAATCGTAGAAAGGGAAAGGATACCCAAGTCGCAAGAAATCTATATTGCATGTTTATATTTTTATTTTCCCTCTATAAAAAGAGTAAGGAAATAAAAAACAACCGCTCACTCTATGATGGGCGGTTTTTCTTTTGCGCTTATTAGCCAGTTTGACAACGTGATAAAAGAGTGTATTATTTGGACGTTAAGAGTTCTTTGAAAAAAGGAGGGTTAAATGAAAAATCCTTTCAGGGGAAGAAAACCACATTCTCTGATTAAGTTTTTGTCTAAACCGAAAATCTTAAAAAATACTCATGTTCAAATAAGAACAAGATTATTTTCAGATCTCAAGATAGCTGAAAAAAGATTTCACCTTACCGCATTTGAATATCTTAAATTTATCTCCGATATCAAACAACAAACAAAATTTATTCTTAGTTTTTTAGGTTTTTAACAGGAGGCGAATTATGAATAATAACAATATCCGGCTTGTTTATTTAGAGATACCGATAAGCGAATCAGCTTCTTTCTTCGAAAAAATTTTAACAGCAAGTTCCTGCGGAGAGTGCGACATAAGGGTAAAAAGAAACATAGCGTCCTCTATCTGCGAATTTTCCTTAAACTTTAAATTTCCCGGCTGGAAGAACGAGTTTTTGTATCAGCTTAAGGACGGCCAGTTCATTCGTTGGGCTAGATACGTTGTGGGTTAATATTCTAATCAAAAGGGGAGGAAAGTAAAATGAATTTTTATGGTCTTCTTAGTCTGTTGTTAGTTTGGTCTGGTGCGACCTCCTTTATCTATCTTTTATCCGGTAAGCTTACGCCCGGCGATCTCGGTTTCGTGGCCGTAATTGCGCTTGTTCTCTCTTACTGGTTAAGCGAAATGATTATTAACAAAGAAGAGAAATAGTTTATGGTTAAAGGCGGTCTATCAAATGACCGCTTTTTATTTTTTGTTATTTAATTAAAAAGGCTCACATAAGTGAGCCTTGAGATTATTTTGGAACGTGAAATTCATATATCCGGTGTTGTTTAAAGTTACCTAAACAAAAAAGAGTTGCTAGAGGGTTTTTGAAGGTAAGATCATAAATTACAATAAAAGGAACGGCCTCAGCGTCCTTAATTATTATTACATTTTTGTTTCCCAATTCCATTTCTTCTGTCTTTGTGGAATTTTCTTTTTTGAAAACTATAAATTTTGTGACCGCAGAGCTTTCTATTTTGAAATAAATTGAATTATTTTTTTCTAAAGAATTCAGATTTGATATTTCGGTTATGGTCATTTCTTTTTGGGCGATATCTCCCATGGCAAAAGCAAAGACTATCCCCGACATAATACAAGCGAAAAATATTATTCCCGTTTCAAAATTGTACTCACCAGCTTCCTTGGCAAACGATTGAGCGGACTGCTTAAAGACGAGATAAACTAAGAGACTTATTATTATGGTTATCATTTTTAACCCCTCCTTTCAAAGAACTTTACAAACCAAAGAATAACACATATATATAAAAAAGCAAAAAACAATGACAAATATATATATTTCCTATAACATTCATAAATATGAGTCCTGTAGTGAAATTTTAGTTCGATTATGTTCTATATATACTTATTGCGGAATAAAGAAAGTGGACATCTGTATTTTGGTTACACAACGAATTTAAAGAAAAGACTGGGAGAACATAATCAAGGATTAAATCTTTCTACTAAACGATATCTTCCTTGGAAGTTAATATATTATGAGGCTTGTTTAAATGAGAAAGACGCAAAAAGAAGAGAAAGGTATTTAAAGACAACACAAGGAAGAAGGATGTTAAAGTTAAGGTTAAAAGATTATTTTTACGAAGATTGAGGAAAGATTTAATAAACTAAAATTCTACTACGGGATGAGAATAGAAAGCGCTATATTTAGAAAAGGCATAAGAGGGAATGATAATATTCTTTTTGAGGAGAAACCTCAGGTGGCTTTTGTTGGACGTTCAAATGTCGGCAAATCAAGCCTTATGAATTGTCTTCTAAACAGAAACGATCTTGTGAAGTCCGGTAAAATGCCCGGAAAAACAAGGGAGATCAATTTTTTTCTTGTAAATGGAAAGATACTTTTTGTTGATTTGCCCGGATATGGATATGCAAATCTCCCTATAGATGTAAGGGAACAGCTAGTAAGAATGATTCAGTGGTATTTCTTCCAGAAGGTTTTTAAAAGAAAGGCAGTACTCGTACTAGATGCTAAGGTTGGTCCAAACGATATGGATATAGAGATGTACCGTATACTTCGTGAACAAAGAGAGGAGGTGATAATTGTCGCTAACAAAATCGATACACTCAATCAAAAAGAAAAAAATCAGCAAATAAAAATGATCTCCGAAAAAATGCCCGGAGCAGAAATAATTCCTTGTTCGGCAAAAACAAAAGAGGGAAGGGACTTAATACTTAAAAGGATATTTTCTTAAAAAATAAAAAACACCGGATAAAACCGGTGTTTAACTTTTTTGCGCTTCGTCTTTTTTAATCTTTTATTTCGGAGGTTTTTATTCCCAGTCCCGCAAGAGCCTTTTTGAGCTCCTTTTTGTCTTGGACATGAAGTCTTACATTGTTTTTATTCAACTGAATGATGGCGATGTTTCCGCAGACGGGGCACACATAGTAGTTGTCTCCTTTTTTCCAGTCTTTTAATTCTTGACCTATACCCACATATCCGCAACCACCCATAGCCTTACTGCAAATAGGGATTTCTTTCATTTTAACCCCCCCCTTTTTTGTAGCTACCTTATATTAAAAGCAGAGAATAAAGAATCACTAAAATATATATGGTCCAGAATTTTTCAATAAAATCATTCCTTCTTTTAGTTTGGTCTTTCGGAAGAAAATCCTTGTGGATTTGATTTATAAAGAAAGTTATTAAAAAGGCAGGAATCACCCCGGTTATTAGGATAAGGATAAATAAAATTAAGGTATTCATATACCACCTCCTCCTTTTTCAAAATTCAAATTATCTAGTATCTGTTTACCATAAAACAAGGATGTAGTCAAAGTTTTAATGTAAGAGAAGGTTTTTTGTGGAAAAATCGAAGTAGGATATTTATTTGTTCCTTATCGGGATGGATTTTACACAACAGTCATCGATTCCACGGTATAATTTTTATTTGGACGATTACTACTCAAAATTAACAGTCATTTCTATGGCATCGTCATGTTGAGGTAATCCGGACGGATTATCTTTCTTTAGTATGAGGGCGCCGATATTTTTTACTCCGTTTATGTGTGGTGGTTTTGTAAATTCAAGTGTTGCTTCGAACGGAACAAAGTTTTCCGTCATCCAGTCTTCTTTAGCCTCCGCAATTCCCTGCGCAATAATTCTTCCGTCCCAATCCGTTAGGAAGACAGGGAAACTCGCTTCAAAAAACCAATTTCCTCTCGCTCGTCCTTTTATAATGAGAGGTGATGATACTAAAGTATTTTCTATTGGAGTATCGACAACAATTAAATCTTTTTTTGAATTTGATGGACATTCTGAAAATTCACATTTTGGTCCAGTACGCCCGACATAAGAACCATCCGGACAAAGTTTAGCGTCCATTGTACAAACCACAGCTTGATTAGTAGTATCGGAATATGGTCTATAGAAATAAATAAATATTCCGCCTAGTGTCAAAACACTTAAAATAAAAATTATTATTTTTGAATTCACATATTCATTTTAACACAAAACAACCACGAATTAAATTGATTTTTTAATTTCGTTCTTGTTCTTACGTACCACTAGGTGTTAAAATGAACAGATGAATACCCCATTTTTATTCTTATGTTTGCAGACTGTGATTTTCTGGATCATAGCGGTTGTTCTTCATCAACAAAAAAAACGGATAACCCTCATTCCTCTATATGCTTATATAGCAATATTAACATTACTAACTCACAATTTTAGTGATTTGGGATTTTCCATAACTGTTAATGGTTGGTTTTTTCTCGTGGCTTCTTTTTCTTTTTTTACAACAATGATGTTCAGTACCCTTTTTCTATATTTATTTGATGGCCCTAAGGCCGTAAGACTCGCCTTGTGGATAATATTGTTTTCTTCATTCTTTTATATTGGAGTAGTTTATCTTTTAGGTTTTCAGGTGGATGTTTCCGATTGGGTACACTTTGATCACCTTCATGCTCCTTACTATTTTTGGTCAATCGTTGCCATTTTGGCGGATATTATATTTTTGGGTCTAGTATGGGAGCTTTTGTCTAGAATAAGCTCCTTAAATCTCTTGATTAGAGTTTTTTTGGTAACACTACTTGTTTTTGAAATAGATACCATTATCTTCACTACGGGAGTTTTTTGGGGTGAAGAATTTTATTCCTCAATGTTGAGCGGTAATCTTATTACAAGATTGGCGTTTTCTGTTATTGCAGCCCCCATAATGACTTATTTTCTAAGTTTAGAGGGTTTTGATGAGTCTAAGAGAGAGAAGCCGAAGAGTTATTGGGAAATATTAAATTTTAGTTCGGATTTGGAGTCAAAAATACAGACACTAGAAGGAGTTGTTGAACACCAGAGAGATTTAGAAAAAAAATTAAGAGATTCGGAGGAAAGATATTCGTTGGCAATTGGTGGAGCTGGGGCGGGGGTTTGGGATTGGGATATGGTAACGAATAAAATTGAGTGGTCGCCAAAGTTTCTCGGTCTTTTGGGTTATTCTTTGGGGGAATTGGGTGGTGATTTAGAATCTTTTAAGAAAATTCTTCATCCGGAAGATACCGAACGAACTTTTTCTTTGATAGACCAAATAATAAAAGAAGACAAATCGTATGAAATAGAATATCGGCTTAAAACCAAGTCAGGGGAATATCGGTGGTTTATGGCCAATGGTATTACAAAATACGACGAAAAGATGAAACCACTAAGAATGGTTGGTACGATTATAGATATAAATAAAAGAAAAGTTGTGGAGCAGGAGATTGAGGTAAAATTGGCTGAACTAAATAACCTAAATAAATTCATGGTAGGAAGGGAGTTGAAGATGGTAGAACTAAAGAAAGAAATTGCAGAACTTAAGAGCGGTCAATCCCAGAAATAGAACGTGTGAATATTAAATAAAATAAAAAACCTCCCCAAAATAGGGGAGGTTAATTGTTTTTTATTTTTAGATTTTTAAGTCCGCACTTTCTTCTTTTTCAAGTTCTTGTTTTAATATGTCTACAATTTCATTATTTTCGTTTCTAGTATAAATGGCGGTAATATCTTCTTTTTTTACGATGCCTTCTTTTGCCACAGAAAGTGGTGCTTCAATTACATATACACCCTGATAAATTGCGTGATATTTACCGTTTGCGCCCTGACTCCAATAAACTTTATCACCGTATCTATTTTCTAATCCGGCAGATTGTTTGCTTCTGACGACTCCGCTTTCTTTTATATCATTTATTGCCGCGACGTCCTTAACGCTTCTATATACTTTGTCTGGAGAGGCGGGTAAATCTTTTCCGACACTTAAAACCTCTCCGATATTATTTGGATTTTTGGGTTCTTCTTTCGATTTTAAATTATTTCCCATTCCTTCGAAATTTTCCATGGATGAATATATATTATAATTTTAAATTTTATCTTGATTCGCCTTCAAAATTTTGTGCTACTTCGCCAAATTGCATCGTAGCAGGATCTAGCTTGATCCATATACTTTTGCCCAACGAAGGTCTGGTGGTGAAAGGTTCACCGGGGAGACGAACAGCATAATTAACAACGACGACATTTTGTCTATTGGTACCCTTGGTTGTTATTCCCTCATCCATGTGGGTAGTTTGCGGAGCTATACGATCACCCAACAAGAGAGCTTGTGAGCCAACATATCCGGTCGGAGTATTGAGAGCAGCAACAACATAGAAAAAGACCCCGCTTCCACCGGTTTCTTGAGTTAAAAGGAAGACCACATCTTCTCGACCGTCATCATTAAGGTCGTGTTTAACTTGGTTTCCGAAATAACGAGTAATGATTTTTGTTTTTGAATCTGGGGTCGCTTCAATCTCAGATACGCCATTGATAAGAGTAATTGGTTGTCCTTCGATTATGTACGTAGCATTTTTATAATCTTGTGCCAAAGTTTGAACAACTGTCTTTCCTTCGTTTAAGCCAAATCTATTTGATACAAAATTTATAAGACCGATTGTTGATAAAACGATAAAAATTATTAAAACAATCACAATGGTTTTGGTTAGAAATTTTGCCAAACCCCAAAGGCCGGTAATAACCATGACCATTCCCAATAGTTGTCCGCCGGGACTATCGTCATATCCGCCATATACAAACATAGGTACGCCAAACAACACCAAGAGAACAAAGCACAATATTTTAATTTTATTCATATGAAAATTATATCACAAAAGTTCGCGATTTTTTAAAAATGCAGAATTTTGTATAAGTTATTGAGAGAAGAGTAGTTTGAGAAAAGAAAAACCCACCAGAGGTCTCGTGACCTGGTGGGTAATAGATTGGTAGTAATTAATTTCTTTAGCGAGAAACTGGTTTATAGGTTTTGGCGAAGGCATCTGCGTCAATAATATAAGGTTCGCCATCCATTTTTCCGTCAGCGTCACAAGCGTCAGCAATTAAACATCGTTCATCTCCCGTTTGTAGTGATCCCCACGAAGCCATAATCTCAATTGGATTTCCAAGAGGATTATAAATTGCACGACAGTAACCCTTCGCCACATAGGTGCCGGTCACACTTGTTGCTTCGTAGCGACCAAAGAATTTCTTTTCGGGGATGATATACTGTTCGCCGGATGGATTGGTGACGATCCAGTCACCTTCATTGGCCCTGTTAACTGTTTCTTTGGCGCCACTTTCAAGTGTTGTCGTGATTTCTTCGCCATTTACGGCTGGACGAGCTGTTACTTGCCCCTGTTTTTTGTAAATAGGAGCCTTGGCTAGTGCTTCCATAATTTCTGTTGACTTTCGATTTACAAATTGGAACACCTTCTCTTTTTTGTCCATTCTTCATTCTCCTTCCGTATATTTATTATTGTTGAGTACTTTTCCGTTCAAAAATCTATCACTATTTAAGTTGTTTGTAAATGTAGTGGACGGACTGATTAAGATTTGTCGTTTAAGTATTTACCGGCAATACTTAATGCAAAGGAGGGCAATATAATAAAAACGGTTGTCATTAAAAGTCTCAGTAATGTTGTATTCGGCTCCATATTGTCATTCGGACCGCCGATTAATGCCAACGAGAGACCAATCACTCCAAAAGCAATTGATGCATAAATAAATACGTACGTGGCTATTTTTTGCATATTTTTTATTATATTAATTAAAATTCTCCCGCTGTCTTTGTTTCAACTCCATTCTATCGAAAAAAGTTACTTATCACACTCTCCTTGGCTAGTGATATAATTACCTTATGAAAGAAATATTGAAATAATAGAAGATCAGTCTTAATATTATTATAATTAACATTAACAAATAAAAAATGTCTGAAAATAAATTAACGCAGGAAGAGATGGAAAATAGAATAAAAAGCGCAGAGAGTGAATTGCGCATTTTAAGGCAGGAACTCGAATTGACGAAAGGAGGTCCAGAAGTTGCGCATACTAAAGGGGGAAGTCTTTTTGTAAAGGTTTTAAGCGGTATTTTTGCGATGGCAGTCTTTTTAATGTTTATCGGTTTTATTACTGGAACAAACGATGGTCGTGTGTCGGTTCCCGCGGGAGGCAATGATACAACGACTGACTCTGACGGGAAACTGAGAAATTGTATAAGGTCTGCTCTTGGTGGTGCGCCATCATGTAGTGATTGTGAAAAAATATGGAGAACTACATCGTTTAATGGTGGTTCAAGACAAGAGTGTAGGGGAATAAGAAGTGCGGGTGGAGATAGGTGCGAACTTGAGTGTAGATAAAAAATATAAAGCATATGAAAAAAACAATCGCAGTCATCTCGGTTATATTTTTGGTTCTAGTCTTTTACTCTTATTGGGAAGAAAATTTAGGAGAGGGAGGAACAACGAATGAAATTTCTTCATTTTTATACCATAAAAATGTGGGAGGAATGGGAAATTGTCCCCCAGATGATTTTTGTACCTTTGAGGAGACGCTTTATGAGTCTGGGGAATACATAAAAAACGATCCTTCGGCCGAAAGTAATATGGTCAGAAATATTACGAGAAAGTATTTTAGCAAAGAAGATCTTGGTAAAATTGGTGAGGCGATTGAGTCCTCCGGGTTGCTTTTAAAAGATTGTTCCGGTGAAAAGCCTGTTTTTGATTATTTTGTCACGCATGAAATATTTTATGGAGACAAAAATTTAAAAATTGAATTCCCTAATTGCAAGGAAGAGATGGAGGCGATTGATAGAGTGGTCGCGGATATAGCTAAGGAGGCCGATAGGGGATATAGACTGACGATATCAGAAACAACTCAGGGAAGATATGAGGATATAAGTATAGGTGCAGGTAATCTTCACGAAAGAGAAAAAATGGACGAAAACGGAAATTCTGTTACCGCACTTTTTATGGGACTTTGGATTAATTACAAGCCGGATTCTTCACTTAACACAACTAAAACAGTTTTTGAGGGAGATAATTTCTCGGTTGGCAAGTACAATATATTTATTAAAGAGATTGTGAGTACCTCAAATGCTGAAACGAAAGCGAAGATATTATCAGGTGCGTCAGGAGTTTCTTCCGGTTACGTGACACTTTATATTGAGGAGGAATAATTGCCCCATTATTATCGGCTGATGGGAGAAAAAGTGTCAAAAGAGGTTGGTTAAAACAAGGGGTCTCTTTATTTTTCTTCATTTGATAGACACGATTATAACCTTGGTTTAATGCATCTTACGCTTTATTTTGGCTGAAAATGATATAATTATTTTATGATAAATAAAATTATTTTTTATATTTTTAAACCACTTGCATTGTCATTATTAATCGCACTTTTTTGTTATTGGCTTAATAGTTTATTTAGTTTTAATGACCGTGGGGTTTTGATAATGGCACTAGTTGGATCATTGATATTGATATTTCCCTCATATTTTATTATTCATTCATTGTCTAAACACAGAACTATTAAAAAATTTTTTATTTTTCTGACTTTGTTTATTGGTATCCCGTTCGTTGGATATTACGCCGATACTTCCAGTTATTTTAGAACCAGCTTACTTAAGGAGGCTTCTATTTATAATGGTCCGATGCCTGAACCACAATTAGTCTATGTGCCGGGTATGGAAATAATTAGCATGTTTCCAGAACAGGCGAACCTTTTTACAAAACCAGGAACTTCAGTCAAGAAAGTGACCGAACTCGTCTCTTCTGTTGGAGGAAAGATTATTACTCAAATTCCGACATTTGGATATTATTTAATTCAAACACCAAAAGATTCAGAACAATTTATTTCAAAAATAGAAGAAGCGGATTTTGTTTTAGATATTCAGCCGAATATTGTTTTGCTTCCCACAGAAGAAGGTGTTGTCGATTTTTCAAATTCAGGAAAAAATTCTGACAAGTTAGTTTCCATAATATTAAAAAGCCCCGATCCTAGCGGAATTCTTTTTGTAGAAATAGATGTATTTAAGAGTAATCACTATGAAATAGTAAACGGTGTCAGAGAGTCAATGGGAGCAAGGGGTCCGGTTTTGCAAATTGATGTAAGCGCTGTTAAATGCGACAAGGCTTACTGTTCGTCAACAGATAGGGTTTATGCCGCACTAGCAAGTGTGCTTGCCGGAGCCGAATTAAACAGACAAAAAGTTATCATAAATATACCAGTTGCGCCGATGCCCCTAACAAAAAATACTGATATTTTTACGAGCCAAAGCAAAGAAAAATCAAACACATGGGCAACGGGACAATGGGAAATATTTGCGAAAGGATTAAAAAATATTATTCAGAATTCAGACTGGAGTAAAAACGGAAATGTCACAGTAAGCCAATCTGCCGGAAATGGATCGTGTCTTGTAAATAGCAGAAACTCAATTCTTGATTGCGCTGGTGCCGACATGTCAGAACTTATGGTATTAAACCAACTGGCAGAAGACCACATATATTTTTATGGTGTAGAGGAAAAAGGAAAACCCGCTAAATATTCTAACCATGGAAAAAATATAATAATGAAAGAAATACCTGCGGGGACGAAGGGAACATCGGTAGCAACCGCTATCGCTTCCGTAGAATATGAAAAAGTATGGAAAAGCAATCCCAAGATTAAGGCAAAAGAAATTAAAAATAAATTAACCACAGTTGTTTGCCCATTCGGACTTCAGACTTGTGGGATGAGTTGTATACCAAAAAACGCCGAATGCTGTAATCCTAACACATATTGTCTAAAACCGGCTGGTTCGTGTCTTGTGCAAAAACAGGGAACCTGCTCTTACTGTTCGCCGGGTCAAAAATTTTGTGGAATGTTTTGTGTTGATATTACTAAGGAATGTCAGAAAGAGGTCGCCGAAGAAAAACCTTCCGAACCTACACAAAAAACTACGAACAATAAAGCAAAATCTCAAGATCAAGGTTTGTTGTGTAATGGGAAATACTGGTCTCCGTGTGCCTCTGATCAGCAATTTTATTGTCCATTAAAAGGGGATCCTTATTGCGATGAAAAAGGAAAAATATTGTGTAATGGCGAGTACTGGAAAGGGTGTAAGATTGGCGAAGAACTTCAGTGTTTTCCCGAAGGGCCGATGTGTGTTCCCGAGGGTATGGTTCTAACTCCGCTTTGCGCAGGAAAGAGGGGTTTGCCTTGTGGTGCGGGTTATCATTTTATATGCGTTGCCTCCGGGGGACTGTGTGAACCGGACGAAAACCAGCAACAACTAGTACAACAACCCGAACAACAATTCGAACCGTCATCCTACGATTCTCAGTCTAGTGGCAAAACACCATGCCAAATAGTAATGGAAAAAAGGCGATCTTGTGAAGCGGTTTGCGCAGAACAAAGTGATGCTTGTAGCAATACTTGTGGGTCGGATGGGATCTGCATCACAAACTGCGCACACCAGGGTAGGGTGTGTCATAATGCCTGTTATGCTAATTGTGACGGGTTATAAAGATAACTTTGGAATTGATGAAAAACCGAGAAAATAAATCTGTTTTTTAGAGAAAGGGTACCCCACAGGAGTGTGCCTCCCCCTTTTACTTCCCCTTGGATATGTTGAACAATCATGTCAGGTCTTTGTGTGCGGGGTCTTTTAAATGCTTCTATTAATTTTTATAAATTTAAATTGATATTTAGTAATGATTAAAACTTGCGGGGGGGGGTTAAGGGGATTATAATTTAAAAATATTAAGATTAATCCAATTAATCTACGCTTAATAATATTTTTAAAAATGGAAAGTCCAACAAAGTCTGATGCAATAAATTCCGATACAACAGTAAAAGAAGTAAAGAAGATTATTCTACAGCTTGAAGCTATTGTTGAGGAATCTCATGACGCGATTATCGGCAAAACGCTTGACGGCACTATTGTCACCTGGAATGGTGGGGCGACGAAGATGTTCGGGTATACTCGCGAAGAAATGATTGGCAGGTCAATTGCAGAACTTTTTGCGCCTGGAAACAGAGATGAACTGCCTGGTCTTCTTGAAAGGATAAAGAAGGGAGAGACGATTGCAGATTATGACTCAATTTGGATAAAAAAAGACGGTACAAATGCCGAAGTGGAGTTTTCTCTTTCACCTGTTCATGTAAAGGAAGGATTGGTAATCGGTTCATCGCTTGTGGGGCGTGATGTAACGGAGCACAAGCGGGTAGCAGGAGCAATCCAGAGTATGGCAAATTTTCCCATGGAAAATCCCTACCCAGTCTTTAGAATGTCTGAAGAAGGGAAGGTTCTGTTCGCTAATAAAGCGAGTGAAATTTTCAGCTTATCGGCTGGAAGCATTGCCCCAGATTTTTGGGTTAATTTAGCAAAGGATGTTTTTCAAAAAAAAGAAAATATAGAAAATGTGGAATTTGGTGTCAATGAGAGGGTGTTTTCTATTAATATTGTTCCTATTTTAGACAAAAGGTATGTGAATGTTTATGGCGAAGAGATTACTCTGCGCAAAAAAGCAGAGGAGATAATAAAAAAAGATCAGAAACTGATCCAGGGAGTTGTTGACAATTCAGATTCATTGATATACGTGGTTGATGTTGAGGGTAATTTTTTGTTAATTAATAATAAAATGGAGAGATTGTTTGGTGCTTCTCGTGGCCAACTATTGGGTAAAAAAAGGGAAAGCATATTATCAAGGGAAATCGCCGAAGATCACCATGCAAATGATATAAAGGTGATTACCACAAAGACCCCGCTTATTTTTGAAGAAGAAAGTCAGGAAAAAGACGGTTTGCACCATTACCTTTCTGTGAAATTCCCTATTTTCGATGATGGGGGCAATGTTTATGCCGTTGGTGGTATTTCCGTCGACATTACCGAGCGCAAGAAAGCGGAGGAAGAGCTTACTGAGGCAAATATTAAGATATTAGGTCTCCAGAGAACTAAGAACGAATTCGTTTCTTTGGCTGCGCACCAGTTGAGATCGCCAATAACTACAATATTGGGAAATGCTTCCATTCTTGTGGAACAGATAAAAAAGGGAGAGGGAGGTTTTACGGAGGAACAAAGAGGGACTATTGAAGATATGGTAAAGGGCACCAAAGATATGAATTACTTGGTTGAGTTTTTGCTCAAAATCACCAGAGCAGAGACAGGGAAGACAACGTTGACGCTTGTTCCGGTAGATTTAAGAGATGTAGTTGAAACAGAAATAGAAGTTTTGGGAAGTGAATTAGACCCCAAGAATCAGACAGTCGAAATTGTTCAAGATCCGACTCCTTTTCCGTTTGTTTTCTTGGATAAGGAAATGATTAAGCAGGTTATACTTAATTTACTTTCAAACGCAAGTCGATATTCTCCCAATGATAGTGTTATAAAAGTTTCAATGATAATGAAGGATGAGTATGTTGAAATTTCAGTTAAAGACGATGGCATAGGTATTCCGAAAGAAGCGCAAGATAAAATTTTTAGCAGATTCTATCGCGCGGATAATGCAATGGCTATGGTATCAGGAACAGGATTGGGATTGGCTCTTACAAAGGCATTAGTCGAAGTTTGGGGAGGTAAGATATGGTTTGAATCAGAAGAGAATAAGGGAACCACTTTTTACTTCACAATGCCTATCGTGGGAAAGACAGAAACTAAGAAGGGGATCGTTTTGTAGAAATTATATTGCACTCTGATTTCCTTATTAACAACATAAAACCCCGTTTTTGGACGGGGCAGATTGGTTACGCAAGATTATCAAACTCCTTCTTGTGGACGAACTTAGAACTCTAAATTGGAGATAGATAGAAAATGGATTAAGTTTACTAAGTTTTGCAAACTTTTAAATTCGAGTCTAGTCGTCAATCCTACTCCAGATTCTTTCGTGTATGTAATAAAAAATCATCAGGACAACCGCGCTTGTTAATGTAATATATGTTGTTTCGGAAAATTCCTTAGTAAAAAGAAAAACTATTATTCCCGTAATAAGAGTAGCGATAATCCTCCAGCTTATGGTTTTTTTTAGGCTTCTTGCTCTAGAATGCCCCTCTTGCTTATTTTCTTTCATATCTCCATTATACACAAAAAACGACCGGTAAATACAATTAAAAGCTCTTTACTCCGCGGGGAGGAGTTTACACCCACAGCATAAGTTTCCCATTTCTTCGTTCGCCCAGGGCGGACTCAAAAATAAGTGAGAATATTTTCGAATCCCTGCCTACTGGCAAACAAACTGCTCACAAGCAAATCAGTTTGTTTACTCTATCTGATAAACGAATGTAGAGCCTGGATACAGGTTATTTATTCCGTGGGAAGTTTGGCTACTAAGGTTAGTTAGCTGCAGTAAAAAGCCGTAGGCGAATTCCGAGACACGAAACAAGAGGTGGGAGCTCGATTTATTTTGGGGCCCCATACCCCGTTACACTATGTTTAGGCAAAGAAAAAACCTCCCTGTTGAGGGAGGTGGGGGGGGGTGTTCCGGTTTGTCCATTATTAACTCCAAAACTCTATTTTCGGGAACTCCTCAACCAGTTGGATATCGTCCAGATACTTTGCGTAAAGCATACTTTTTAGATCGTCGCCTGTCTTATCAGAACCGTCCTTGATCTTGGTGGTACGATGAGTGAAAGCCTCGATGAAGTCGGAGATAGAGACAATTGCCGATATCTGCAAGACCTTCTTTATTGTGGCTGGGCTCAGGCTTTCCGGAAAATCTTTCACTGTTAGTCCATAGCCTTTTTGATACATAGCATGATGTAGACCGGCGCATAGGCCCGTAAAAAGGTAATCGCACTTCAGGGCTTCTGAGCCCAAGATAGCGTGTTTCTTTACTTCCTCATACTCTTCTTGGTTGATATTGTGTCCGTCGAAAAGATAATAGGGGAGAATTATTTTGCCAACATCGTGCAGGAGGCCGGCAAAAAAGGCCGCCTTTGCATCCATCTTCAGTCTCTTTGCAACGACTTCAGAGAGCAGAGCAACTCTTTCGATGTGCCCGGTTACTTTTCCGTGTCTCACTGAGGCCATAGAAATGAAAAATCTGGCGATATAGTCCAGCCCATTCTTGGGTTGATATTCTGAAATTTTTTTTAGAATCAACTCTCTTATAGGCATAAATTACCCTCCTTTTTTTCAAGTATCAAAACGCTTATCTAGTTAGATAAGCTACTACACATTAGTGCAATTGTCAAACTCCCTTATTTTGTCTAGTCCGCATACTTTTTCAGTTGTTCCTTCGTCTTCTTTATGAATTTTCCAAATCGTCGGTCTTTATCTTTCTTTTCAAATTCTGTCATCTCATAAAAATCAGCTTCCTTTTTTAAATTAATATAATTGGAATATTTATTTTCATCTAATTCACCGGATTTTAATCTAGACAAGACCATACATCCTGGCTCGTGGACATGAGTACAGTCGGAATATTTACATTTTGGAGCTAGTGTAGTTATTTCTTCAAATAAATCATTTATACCGATATTTGTATCAGTCATCCCAACCCCACGTATTCCGGGATTGTCTATTACGATGGCCCCATTTTCCAAAAAATACATCTCTCTTTTAGTGGTAACGTGTTTTCCTCTGTCGGAAGAGGTGCTGATGTTTTCGGTTTTTATAATATCTTTTCCTAATAATTTATTTATTAAGGATGATTTTCCTACACCCGATGATCCCAGAAAACAATACGTTTTTCCTTTTTTTAAATATTCTTTTAATTCTTTTAAACCTTGTTCGGTCACAATGCTGGTCAATATATAATCAATACCCTCAAACCTGTTTTTTATTTCAGATAATATTAAATCCAATTCTTCTTTGGATATTAAGTCTATTTTATTTAATACGATAGCAGGTTTAACACCCCCAGCGGTTGCAACGGTAAAATATCTCTCAAACCGATTCAAGCTATAATCCCTACCAACTGATTCAACAATAAGTGCTTCGTCAATGTTTGTTGCAATAATTTGCGCCTCACTTTTATTAATATTTTTTCTTTTTATTATCGTTCTTCTTGGTAGGATTTTCTGAATTACAGCTTGTTCTTTATCAAGCAAAACGATGGCTACCCAATCGCCGACGGCAGGGTAATCTTCTCTTCTCGACGCGTCAAACATTTGTTTTCCTGTTATTTTCGCTAGGTATTCGCCATCCGTGTTTTTAACTTTATAAGCCCCTCTGTATTCGACAGTAACTCTTGCGATCGAGAGATTTTTCAATTCCAGTTTTTTATAATTAGATTCAAAAAAACTATCATAGCCGAGATCTTCGTTTTGTAATTTTTTAATTTCATCAGTCATTGTTCAATTTTAACATTTTTGTAAATAGTTCTGAACCCTACCTAGTATTAAAAAACACCCGCACAAAATGAGGGTGATTTTTGATTTACTCCGCAAACAGGAAGATTCTTTCTCTACGAGAACAGTATAGGTTTCCCATTTTTTCTAATTAAAAAATCCTCAAAAATATGGGAGAACCTTTTCGAATCCTGCATGCAAACAAAGCAGTTTGTTTGCTTCGCTTCGTAAAAACAGAAAAAGCACCACAAGGGTGCGTTTCTGTTTTTACTCCGCGAGCAGGATTCGAACCTGCGACCAATCGCTTAACAGGCGATTGCTCTACCGCTGAGCTATCGCGGAATGTTTTATCTCCTTTATCCTTAAGGAACTGAGAGTTATCTTATCAAATATCTTAAAAATTGCAAAGTTCTTGACAAAAAAATGCGTTGTGATAAGTTATCTCAAGACCAATTGATATATGTATAGCAGGGGACTATTTATTTCAAGATATTGAAAAGTACTTGACAAAAAAATCCTTTGTGCTATACTTAAAACAGATTAATTGAAATTCATTGAAAACGCCCATAAAAAGGCGAAAAATAAGGAAAAAATAGGAATTACCGAAACCCCCGTGTATTTCGTGTATTTCGTGTATTTTTTAGGGTTATCGGTTGTGTTCGGCAAACTGCGTCAAAGAGGAAAGGAGAACCATTTTGAAAAAAAGTGATGACTTTTCGTAGTTGGGATTTTCTTTTTAAAGCGAATCGAAATATTGAAAATTAAAGAAAGGAGTGTGTCTCGATGTTCAAAAGAGACAATTTCTACTAAACGAAAATCCGCGACAACACCGACCTCTGGCCGGAATTCGACCCCGAAATTTAGGATCAGATCAAAAGGGGTCTCGCGCACAGGATACTTTACGGCTCATTTTCTGCCTGTGTCGCATTCGCTTATTTCTGGCTTACGCATTTGGCCACGAAGTGCCATCTCTCGAATATCGCGGGCCACCGAGGTAACTTTCATCCATTTAAGACGATGTGGGATGGGGTTACTCTCGGTTCGCCTCGCTAAGCGAATAACGTAATTGATACACGCGAAAAAATTAATATTTTGTGATTTAAGATTCGGCGGGCAGGGGGCAAGTGAAAACTGCCGCTCCCAAATCGGCTTAAGGTTCCCCGCGAGCTACCGAAGGCGGTCATTCGTCTGTTTAGGACGGGATCTGCCTTCGGTTCGCTTCGCCAAGCTATTATTTCTTTATTTTTATTTTTCAAAAATAGTTCATTATAGTATGAAGATAACCCGTTCCTTGTGAACGGGTTTTATATTACCTTTTTATTTTTTATATATTTTGTATGGTCCGTGTTGTTTGTTGTATTATGTATATATGTTCTCCTGGCAAAAAATAAAAGAATTTTTTATAAGACACGAAGACCACTTATCCTCATCCTCTCTTGTTCTAGGATTCTTGTTTGATATTTTTGTTTTGACAAGGATCGATATGCCCGAGGAGAATCTCTGGATAATATCGCACCTTGTTGTCGCGGTAATTGGTATTTTAATACTCAACTTTTATGAGAATAAAGATATAAGAAGAGGAGAAGTTGATAATCTGCATTATTGGCTCGTTATAATGATACAGTTTGCATTTGGAGGACTTCTAAGCACGTTCCTAGTTTTTTATTTTAGAAGTGCGACGATCTCCGCCAGTTGGCCGTTTTTATTACTCCTTGCTATTTCTTTTGCTTATAACGAAATACTCAAGCAACATTACTCTCGTCTCACTTTCCAGATAAGTTATTTTTTTCTCAGTACTTTTTTGTTTGCCATATATTATGTCCCGATACTTTTTGGCAGATTTGGAACGGAGACTTTTATCTTTAGTGGACTTGTGAGTATTGGGGTTACAATGATACTTCTCTTTATTCTTTTTTATGTTACAAAAGAAAAGTTTAAGAAGAGTGCACGTGCGACATTTTACAGTATTTTTGGAATATATATAATTTTTAATCTTATGTATTTTCTAAATATTATTCCGCCGATTCCGCTTTCGTTACAAGATGCTGGAGTATTTCACTCTATCTCTAGAAATACTGATGGTAATTATGATGTCACTTATGAACGGAAGGGACTCAGGGACTATTTTAGACCTTATGAAATTCTCAATTACACAAAAGGGGACCCTATGTATATTTACAGTGCTGTTTTTTCTCCGACAAATTTAAATACAAATATTGTTCATGAGTGGCAATATTATGATGAAGATGCGGGGAAGTGGACTACCTCAACAAAAATATCACTATCTCTGACCGGCGGTAGGGAAGGTGGATATAGAACCTATTCTTTGACTAACAATATTTTTCCAGGATATTGGAGGGTTAACGTAGAGACACCCTCAGGGCAAGTTATAGGAAGAATAAGATTTAGGGCGCAGGAGGTTTCTGTTTCGCCGTTTTTGTATTCGACCATCAAAGAATAATTTTTTTAAAAAATAAAAAAACACCCCGACCAGTCGAAGTGTTTTTTTATTTTTAATTATAGAGTTTTGAAAGAAGGAAGTCTTATGATAGCGGCTACACCAACGAGAATATACACAATATATTCTATTATTGGCATCGAACCGAAGATAAGATTTACGAGATTAAGGTTCATATTCAAAAAGAAACCAACCCCAATCAATCCCCAGTTAAGGGCTCCTACGATTACGAGAATCCAAGCTAATTTTTGCATTTTTAATTTAAAATTAAAAAAATAATTCGACCAAGGACACCGTGGTCCTTTATGTAATTATAGCGCTTAATCAATTTATATTAATCTTTGTTATCCACACCGTTAGAAGTCCGGTAAATTGCCATTGAATCATATAAGGTTAGGGATCAGAACTCGCCTTATGGCTCCCTTTTGTGAAATATTATGTTTATTGGCAGACTTCTAACGGTGCAGGCACCCGCAAATCAAATGTTTATTGTGTAAGGCTTATTTGAATATATTCGGAAGATGTGGCGCCATATTTCTCTCCGCCTCCAAAACAATCTTTTCCATCATCTCTACCGTCTCCACTGGATATTTACCGATAGCTGATTCCTCGGAAAGCATTACGGCATCTGCTCCTTGTATAATGGCATTTGCAACATCTGTTACTTCCGCTCTTGTAGGGATTGGAGAGTTGGTCATAGAAAGCATCATCTGTGTTGCGACAATTACCGGTTTTTTTGCTTCTTTGCATTTTTTTATTATTGTTGACTGTACGAATGGTAGTTGTTCCATGGGTATTGCGTCAACAAGGTCCCCCCTGGCTATCATTATTCCATCTGCGGCTTCTATAATACTATCTATTTTATCGAGCGCTTCTTTTCTTTCTATTTTTGCAATAATTGGTTTAATCTTTCCAAATTTTTCCATTAAACCCTTGAGCTCAATAATATCTTGATATTTTTCTACAAAAGAAAGTGCGACGTAATCAATATCGTGATCTAGGCCAAAATAAAGATCCCGCTTGTCTTTTTCTGTTATTACAGACGTAGCGTCTTCATCTAGCTTATGTCCACTTTCTGTTTTTTCTCTGGGGCCGGAAAGGTCCTGTATAATGGGAATTCTTTTTTCATAAAATTTAGCAACTTCTTTTATTAGGGTTATATATTCTGCAAGAGTGTCATAATTTCCGTGTGAAAAATTTATTCTTATGATATCGGTCTGATGCCCAATCATCTTTTTTAAGGTATCCAGATTTCCACTAGCCGGGCCAATAGTTGCGATTATTTGCGCTCTTGAGTGTTCTGTCATTTTGTTAAATTATTTAATTAGTAAATTTTATTTAAAAGAATAAATTTCTTTCAATCTGTTGTATTTTGCAATACGCTCTCCTCTCTGGAGGGCACCAAATTTAACTCCAAATGCTCCCGTTGCGATAGCAAGGTCGGCTATAAAATCGTCGTTTGTTTCTCCGCTTCTGTGGCTAATAATACACTCCATATTATTTTCCCTGGCTAATTTCATAGTTTCAAAAGTTTCTGAAATAGTTCCGATTTGATTAGGTTTAATGATAAGTCCTGAGATACTTTTTTTATTTAATGCTTCCTGTAATTTTTCTTTATTTGTTACCGTAAGATCATCCCCAATAACCAGAACATCGGGCAACTCTTCCTTCATTTTTGCGAACATTAAAAAGTCATCTTCATTAAAAGGGTCTTCAATAGAAAGTACTGGGTATTTTCGACATATATCTTTATAAATTTCCAGGAGGTCACTTGCACATATTTTTTTGTCGCCGAGAATATATAAATCCTTTTCAAAAAATGACGACGCAGCTACATCTAAAGAATATTTTACTTTTTCTGTTACACCTTCTTTTTCAGCTATTTCGGCGAATTTTTTTAGCGGTTCTTCTATGTCTTTGAATTCAGATACAAACCCTCCTTCGTCGCCGATATTTGCGTGAAGCTCTTTCTTTAATCCATTCTGCATTTTAAAAATTATTTCTAGCGCTTCGTTTATATCTTCTGTGTCCGGTATAACGTGATATTCCTGAAAAGGAAGACTTGTTTCTGCATGTTTTCCTCCATTTATTAAGTTTGCTTGTAGATATGGTAGTTTGCGGGATTTTTTTATATTGCTTATTTCCTCTAAGTACCTAAAAAGAGGTTTCCTATATATTTTTGAAGCTAATCTGGCAACAGCCATACTTACGCCGATCATTGCGTTACCACCCAGTTTTGATTTATTGTCCGTTCCGTCGATGGCAATCATTGCCTCGTCTATTTCTTTTTGGGACGAAGGTTCTTTTCCTAAAAGTATTGGCGCAATTAAATTTTCTATATTTTTGACAGCTTTAGAAACTCCCTTGCCACCATATCTTTCTGCATCTCCGTCGCGGAGTTCTAGCGCTTCATATTTACCGGTACTTGCTCCAGAGGGGACGTCCGCACTGGCTGTGAAATTTTCAGAAGAAACATTAACCCTGATCGTCGGATTTCCTCTTGAATCCAGTATTTCTTCCGCGTTTATTTTTTTGATAGTTTCCATTTACCCGATTAAATAAAATTGACTAATAATTTATTCCCTGTTTTTTAAGTGTCCGCGAACTTTTATAATCTATCCATCTGCCGAGTTTTCTTCAATTTTAATTTTCTTTTTGAAAATTATATTTAACTGGGTGAACCCTGTTTTAGTAAAAATTTAATAACAACCAATACTTCTTATATTTATAATTTCACTTTGTTTAATAATATCAGCTAACGACAGAAAGTGTCATTAAATTTTAATTTTTAAAATCTTTATTTTAAAAATTTACTAAACAGGGTGAATAAGTTTTGATTAATGTTTAAATAATATCATATTTAGACATTAATCAAATTACCCCCCCACATTAAGGTTATGGTAATTTTCTTTTAATTCATAAAAATCCGATAGAATATTAAAAAGGGAGGCCAATGGCCCCCCTTTGCGTATGTGACTATGATAAGGTTATTTTATTGAAAACAATCTCACCGTTTAAAATATCGATTTCAATAGTGTCTCCGGGCACTATCCCAAATTCCTCGGTTGTTACTATCTTGTTAAGACGATTGCAAATTCTTATCGAAATGATTCTTTCAATAGAAGATGCTCCGAGTATGATGTTAACAGAATCCTGGGTTTCTTCGTAAATATATTCTTTAAGTTTTTCTGTGAAATTTATATTGATTTCTTTTTTGGGGTTTTTGCTTAAATAAATTTTATTTAGATTTTCTAGCTTTTTGTCAATAATCTTAATCATCTCTTTTTTTACAGAAGGTCTGAAGACGACTATATTTTCTTTGCCGATCTCTTTTAAGAGTTCCAGGGGAATCATTTTAGCCACCCTGTCTTTTGCTGTTTTGTAGAATTCTGTTGACGGCTCACTTTTTTCTTTTGTGCGGTAACCCACTGTTCCTCTTTTTAAGTAGTCCCCAACAAGATCTTCTGAGAGAAGACTACATTTCAAAAAAATGAAACAGTTTTTAAAAGAAACCACACCATTTCCGGAAGTAAACGTTCCGCTGTCCAGAATCTCCCGAAGAACATTGATTACTCCGGGGTGCATTTCGTCAACACCCTCAAAAACAACAATAGATTGATAATTTCCGCCTGGTTCCCATTTTATATTTTTAAGAGTTTTGTCCAGTTTTGCATCGATTGCTTCTTTTTTCTTGTTAAGCTTTTCAATTTCTTTGTAATAACTTTCCGCACATTTATCAAAAGATTCCCCATCTTTTACCTTTTGATTCATAACCCGTTCAATCGTGTTAACCTTTTCTGCTATTTTTTCAATCTCGGCATTGGCGGCGTCTATCTGTGTCTGGTAAACGCTTCTTGCGTAAAGATCGAAGCCAAATTCGTCAATTTTTTGTTGGGTTATCATTCCCTCGCTAAAGAGTGTGCAGTTCACACGAAGAAAAGCATTCTCATTTCCAAAAATAATTTTTGCAAATGACTTAATAAAGTGCATCTTTCCTGATCCCGTAGGGCCGACAAAGAGTAATGTTGCGGGTGGTTTTGATCCGGTAACAATCATTCGCAAACCATTGTTGAGATTTGTTAAACGGGAGATCAGTATTTTTTTAGCGAAATCTTGTCCAACAACATATTCATCCAGGGCGGTCCATATTGCCATTTCTCTTGAGGACAAAGACTTAAGAATGAGTGGCGTTCTGTTAATCTTACTCATCTAGAACCTCCTTTTTACCCTTCTAAATTTTTTAAACTTTTCACAAATAATTGATTAATTTGTGTTTAGCATATACACACTCAGTTATGTGTTAATGTTTATATAGTGGAAATTTGGCGGGTGAATTGTAAAAGTACTATGTTTCTTATTTCCTATACTATGTTTTTTAAGAATTTAATCAACCCACTCTGTGGAATTTAATTTTATTTGAGATAAAAAGTTACTAATTGATTATGGCAATATTTTATAGTATCTCAATTCTGCCCAGTTCTTATTTTACTCGGGGTGCTGTATAATTGGCCTTGTAATTAGTATCGTAAATAATAAAAAATGAATCCCATAGTGAAATTTTAGTTTGATTATGTTTTGGTTTGTTTATGGGCTAAATATAATATACATAAATTAGGCTATAAACCCGAAATTGATTCACGGGGCATAATCGTATTAAATCTTTTATAAAGTAGTAATAAGAGTTATAATGAAGAGAGAAACAGGACAAAATTATTTACAGTTATCAAAAGGAAGGAAGATTTAATAAACTAAAATTCTACTACGGGATGAAAGTTGTATTTTTTGAGATAAATAAAGATGACGCCGATGTTGTTTCGGGGACACTTAAAAGTATTCAAGGTATTGAATTTAGTTTTCACGAGGAAAAATTATCTTTGGAAAATTTTTCATTGATTCAGGACGCGGAAATAATTTCCGTTTTTGTTGGTTCAGAAATCAAAAAAGAAATCCTAGACAAACTTCCGAATCTCAAGCTCATCGCCACACGTTCTACTGGATATGACCACATAGATGTTTCCTGCGCGAGGGAAAAGGGGATAAATGTTTCGAATATTCCTGCTTATGGTTCCCATACTGTGGCGGAATTTGCTTTTGCTCTTATTTTATCTCTCTCAAGAAAGGTGTATCCGTCATATGGTAAATTAAGGGACGGTGGGTCTTTTAATGTTGAAGAATTTCAGGGGTTTGATCTTTTTGGAAAGACCCTTGGTGTCGTTGGAATGGGAAAGATTGGAAAGAATATAATAAGGATTGCAAAAGGATTTGGGATGGAGACTGTTGCCCATGACATAAAACCTGACTTAAAGTTTGCCGAGGAGACCAGTACGAAATGTGTTTCTCTTGAAGAGGTATTGGCCAGTTCAGATATTATCACCCTTCACACTATTCTAACCGAAAGTACTCGCCATCTCATAAACAAGAATAATATATATAAAATGAAAAAGGGTGCATATCTTATAAATACATCGAGAGGGGAAGTGGTAGAGACCGAGGCGCTTCTTGAGGCTGTTACAAACGGACATCTTTCCGGTGTAGGACTTGATGTTCTTGAGGCAGAGAGACATCTTATGGATGATATTCAGCACAGAGGAGTCCGAGAGGAAAAATTTAAGGATTTCAAAACACTTTATGAAGATCATGTTCTCATTGGTTTACCGCAGGTAATAGTTACTCCGCATATTGCATACTTCACAAAAGAAGCCGAGGCGGAAATATTGAATACAACAGCTAAAAATATTTCTACCTTTATTGAAGGTGTTCCGCAAAATTTGGTTTAATTTTATAAAAAAACACTCCCATTGGAGTGTTTTTAATTTATGTACACTTAGGTGATATTTCACTAAAAGTTATCCACACTTTTCATGTATCTTTAATCCTTCTCAAGTGTT
>DOAO01000003.1 GCA_003504275.1 Patescibacteria group bacterium | reverse complement strand
CCTGCCAGGATACCGGTCCGGGGATTCCTGATGAGATCAAAGACAAAATATTTGATTTGTTTTATACTACTAAGGATGGGGGTACCGGGATAGGGCTCTCTTTTGCTCAAAATATTGTGCAGGCACACGGAGGAACGATACGATTGGAGCAGTCCTCTCGAGGCAGCGCCTTTGTGATTGCAATTCCAATATAAACAACTTCTATGATAAAACCAAAATTGTTACTCGTAGATGATGATAAAAATGCGCTTGACGGATTGGTAAAAATATTGACACATGATGGATACTCTGTTTCCGGCGTCTTGTCAGGCTACGAGGCTTTAAATCTTTTGTCTAAGAAAAACTTTGATATCATCGTAACGGACATGAAGCTGCCGGGGATGGGGGGATTGTCGCTAGTCCACGAAATACGGAAGAAGGAAGAGTCTGTGTCTATCGTAGTTGTTACTGCCTACAGTTCTGTAAAAACGGCGGTGGAGGCTATAAAATGCGGAGCAGATGACTATCTGACCAAGCCGATAAATATAGAGGAATTAAAGTTGGTATTGGAAAAGATATGGGAAAGACAGCAGTTGATTGCTCAAAACAGGATGTTAAAGGAGAAGCTAAAGGATAAGTACAAATCTTCCGGACTCGTTGGAAGCACTCCTCAGATGAAGCAGATATTTCATATGATTGCGGACGTTGCTCCCAGTACGGCTTCCATCCTGATTTTGGGTGAGACAGGGACCGGAAAGGAACTCGTGGCAAACGCTGTTCATTGTCAAAGCGACAGGGCATGTATGCCTTTTGTCGCTTTGCATTGCGCTGCGCTGTCGGAAGGTGTATTGGAAAGCGAGCTTTTTGGCCACGAGAAGGGCGCCTTTACGGGCGCAGTTCAGGCCAGAAAAGGGAGGTTTGAGATGGCGGATGGAGGCACACTTTTTCTGGATGAGGTGGGTGAGATGAGCTTAAAGGTACAGGTCAAGCTGCTTCGTGTCCTTGAAAAGGGAGAGTTTGAACGTGTCGGTGGTGAAAAAACTTTAAAGGTTGATGTGCGGTTGATTACGGCAACCAACCGGAATCTTGAAAAAGAAGTTTCCGAAGGAAGGTTTCGGGAAGATTTATTTTATCGTTTAAATGTTATTACAATCCATTTGCCGTCCCTGAGGGAGAGGAGAGAGGATATCCCTATTCTTTCTAATTTTTTTATTATTAAATACACGAAAAAATATAAAAAGGAAATAAAAGGTTTTACCCCTGAGGCAATGGAGTCGTTGTGCGCTTATCACTGGCCGGGAAATGTGAGAGAATTGGAAAATGTCGTCGAACGGGCAATTGTGCTTTGCAAAAAAAATACGATCTCAGTAGACCACCTGCCAGGAAATGTTGTTCCTGACAAGGACGATATGTCCGTAATTAAAATTCCAGTAGGCATTTCATTAAAAGAGGCCGAAAAAGAGATCATTCAAAAAACACTCCAGATGACCCGCGGAAGTAAAAAAGAGGCTGCCAGGATACTGAGTATATCGCACAGGAAGATTGAATATAAAGTAAAAGAGTGGGGTTAAAGCAAAAACCTTTTTCCTCCTGCGGCATTTTTTAATGATTCTTTACTGGAGTGACGTAGTATTAGGCTTACCTTATAATAAATACTGTTGTTTGTTTTTTTGACAAATTCGAAATTCAAATATCGAAATCCGAAACAAATTCTAATATCAAATGAAAGAAATTAAAAACGAGGTTGGGAACATTTGAATTTGTAATTTTGAAATTGTTTCGAATTTCGGATTTCGTGCTTCGGATTTAGCAGCCTTTAATGAACAAAAACTTACAAAATAAAGAAGTTTTTACAGGGTAATATTATTGAGGATATATCATGAGAAAAAAAATACTTATTGTAGAGGACGAAGAAGAGTTTTTCTTCTTTTACGAAACAATGCTGGAGGATAGAGATTATATCATCCTGCATGCAACTGACGGAGTGCAGGCTTTTGAGCTGCTAAAAAAAGAAAAACCGGATATCGTTATCCTGGATTTATTACTCGATCAAATGTCGGGTGATGAATTCCTCAGGCAGTTGAAATCAAACTCTATGTATACTAATATCCCCGTCATTGTTGCAAGCAATTTTTCACCACGATCATATAAAACAATATTCGAGATAGACCCAAATCTGATTTTCCTTGAAAAACCTTTTACCCAGGAAAGATTACTTGCCGAAATCAAAGCCAAGTTGAGGTAATGCGTGATTTATTCCAATCATAAATATTTTTTTTAATCCCTTGGGAATAGACTTATCACCCATTCTTTTCCATAAGATTTCACTTTAACACTTTTACTATCAAAAAACTTAATATCTTCAATTTCTTCCGCCCTTGTTTCCGCTAATTTATTTTGTATGATGCCTTTAATTTGATTTTCCATTTCCCCGAATCGTACCTTTTCATTCGGCGTTAAATATTGAGAGAGAATAATCTCTTCAAGAATTAATCTATCAAAATCTCTTCCTTTTTTTGCCATTTTTACAAATTCTAACTCTCTTTCGCCCAACTGTAACGGTAACCGTTTTAAGAGGTTTTTGACTTCATCAATTACAGTTTCAACGGTACTAATAAATTGAAGTTCTCCAAAAATATCCTTAATTGTAGCCTTTAAATAATCATAGTGTGTACAGGCTAGACAGATATGTGATATTCTATTGCATTTAATAAATTCTTCCAGATTTGCCTGAATTATTTCCCTGGCAATTCTATAAAACGCTTTTTGCATTTCTTCCGTATCAAAACTCTTTTTATACAACATTTCAGATAATACGGCCAACAAAGGGGTAGACTTGACAATAACGCTATATCCGGCTTCTCTTATATGTTTTTCATAGATACCACTTTTTATTGTTCCCACGGTTCCAATAACACCTATCTTTGCTTCCATAGGCAATTTTTTAATTTTTGCTATGGTATTTTGTACAGGGCCTATAAATTGTATATGTGGAAACCTCTTTCTTAACCTTTGACGGTCGACTAAAGTGTCCACAGTATTACAGGCAAAACAGACGATGATGTCTCTGGAAACTATCCCTAGCTTCATTAGTAAGCATTTCATTAGATACGGTATTTTATTAAACACTTTGTTGAAAAATACATTTGATTTTTTTATGTTTCTACAACGTTCATTTATTTCATAAATAGCCTGGAATGCTATTTTGTTTATTTCATCTTGCGTTTTTTGACCAAATGGAAAATTTGCTTTGTC
>DOAO01000009.1 GCA_003504275.1 Patescibacteria group bacterium | reverse complement strand
TTCCAAGCTATTGATTAGAAAACGATTAATAAGTGGTCCTCCACTATTTCCCGGATTAACATGAGCGGTATGCTGTATCCATCTTTTTAAATTTCCAGCAGGATAATCGTGTCCTGTGATTATAGAGATATTTCTACTTTTTGCGCTAACTATACCGTCAGTTATTGAATTGTCGAATATTCCCAAGGGTGTTCCTATTGCATAAATTTCTTCTCCCACACGAACATGTTCAAGATTTACAAATTCGAGTGGTTTCCATTCTTCTGTATCAACAATAAGCATAGCCATATCTTTTTCGGGAAAGACCGCGACCAGTTTACATGGGTAGGTTTTTCCATTATCCATTGTGAGGTGGAATCTAGAAAAGATTCTATAATCAGTCTTTACGCTCATGGATACATGAAATTGTGGTGTTTCGACAACGTGGTAATTTGTTAGAATGTATGGATATTTATTGTCGAAAAAGAAACCAGATCCAAATGCAGTAAAAGAGACGGGTTTTCCAAGTATTAGTGCCACTATATTTAGACCGGGGTCATTAAACACGAGTTGGTGTTCGCAGGTAACTTTTCCGATAGAACCATGGCAGGTATCTTGCACGTATTCACCGGGATTAAAAGAATAGTAAACATAATCATAGGCCATAGTTGAGCATATTCCTGCAAAAACCAGTACTGTGAAAAAAAACAAAATAACAATAAGTCTGGCAAATTTTTTAACCATAACTCTCCCTCCTTTTCACCCTCCTAAATTTTTTAATAATTTACCTTCAATCAACACACAGAAAAGTACATTTAACAATGTTGTAAAAATATGTCCAAAAATTTTGGGCGGGTAAATATTCCTTTTTCAAGATACATTACCTTATGTCTTGATTGTATCACTCGGTATTTTACATAAAAGGGCAAATATATTAGACATTGTATGGTGGCTTAATGTCAAAAACCCCGTACACCATAACGAGGCAATGCTGTGTTTTGCGTAAGAGTAAGACAAGCATCATTTTAATTTTTATTAGTTTTTTTAGTGTACTGAAGAATCAAGAATACACGGCAAAACATTGTCTCGTTTGATGTCGGGGTTCCTTGCGACAAAGAGAAAGTCATAGTAAAGTATATTGTCTGAGTGGCTTGTTGTATAAGGGGCCTGTAGTCTAGTGGTACGACGCGGCATTCGCATTGCCGAAGTTGAAGATTGGGTTGGGACCCAATCGAAAGACCTTTTGAGAATTTTTGTGAGAGAAGCGAAACAAAAAGTCCAAAAGGTGTACTGCCCCTGTAAGGAGAGAGTCCGATTTTGAAGGGCTTATAGTAAAATGGTATTACGCGGCATTCGCATTGCCGAAGTTGAAGATTGGGTTGGGACCCAATCGAAAGACCTTCTTGAGATATAATTGAGTTGAAGACGAAAATTATATCCAAAAGGTGTACTGCTCCTGTAAGGAGAGGGTTCGACAATTATGTTCTTGTAGATTTTGGGCCTGTAGTCTAGTGGTACGACGCGGCATTCGCATTGCCGAAGCGCGAGTCCGATTCTCGCCAGGTCCACCCCATAGTGAATTAAAAAACAAATTTTATGACATCTAAAGAAGTTAGGGAAAAATATTTAGAATTTTTTAGAAAGAAGGAACACGCGATAATATCGTCTGCTTCTTTGGTTCCAGAGAATGACCCGACGACGCTTTTTACTAGTTCCGGAATGCAGCCACTTGTGCCTTATCTTCTTGGAGAAAAACATTCCATGGGGGTTAGACTTACGAATTCTCAGAAATCTTTTCGTGCCGAGGATATAGACGACATAGGAGACAATCGACACACTACCTTTTTTGAAATGCTCGGAAACTGGTCTCTTGGTGACTATTTTAAAAAAGAACAGCTTCCTTGGGTTTTTGAATTTTTGACTGATGAGATTGGCATTGATCCACAGAGATTATACGTGACTGTGTTCGCCGGAGACAAAGAAGCCGGAGTGGATAAAGATAATGAGTCGGTAAAGATATGGAAAGAACTTTTTAAGGGGAAAGGTATAGAGGCAAAAGATATTGAGCTTATTACAGAAGAGAAGGGAGGAGAGCTCGGCACACAGGGGGGAAGAATATTTTATTATGGTGCCAAGAAAAATTGGTGGAGCAGATCAGGTGTTCCTATGAATATGCCTGTTGGTGAGCCTGGAGGACCAGATTCAGAGATATTCTACGAATTCACGCACATAGAGCATGATCCAAAATTTGGAAAATACTGTCATCCTAATTGTGACTGCGGTCGCTTCATGGAGATTGGTAATTCCGTTTTTATGGAATTTCAAAAGCAGGAGGACCCGCCCGGAAACGGCCGGACAGGCGGCACTTTTAAAAAACTTCCACAAAGGAATGTAGACTTTGGGGGTGGATTGGAGAGAATTACCGCCGCTTCAAATGACAATCCCGATATTTTTGAAATAGATCTTTTTTATGATCTCATTCAGGCTATCAAAATAATTTCATGCAAGAATTATGAAGGCGAAGATAAATTATCTATGCGCATAGTTGCCGACCATATTCGCTCTTCTGTTTTAATGATCTCGGATGGCGTCATTCCATCCAATTCAGAGAGAGGCTATGTACTAAGGAGACTTTTGAGACGTGCAATCAGGCATGGAGATAAACTAGGAATGAAAGAGGGTTCTCTTGCAACTTTCGCTTCTCTTGTCGCAGAAAAATACAAGGGGGTATATGACAGTATAAATACTAATTTAGTTGCTATCGCTTCGGAAATGCAAAAAGAGGAGGCAAAATTTAGAGAGACATTGTCTGCTGGTATGAAGATGTTTGAAAAGATAAGCAAGGAGGATATTTCCGGCAAAGATGCTTTTATACTTTTTTCTTCTCACGGTTTTCCTTTGGAAATAACTGTTGAATTAGCAAAAGAGAAGGGGATTAAAGTAGATAAAAAAGGTTTTGATGAAGAGTTTAAGAAGCACCAGGATTTATCAAGGTCCGGTTCAGAAAAGAAGTTTAAGGGTGGCCTGGGAGGTTTATCTGAGATTGAAACCAAGTATCATACTGCCACCCACCTCCTAAATGCCGCACTCAGAAAAGTTCTCGGTGAACATGTTTATCAGAAAGGAAGCAATATAACAGTAGAGAGACTCAGATTTGATTTCCCTAATTCTGCAAAGTTAACAGATGAAGAAAAGAAAAAAATAGAGGTTCTCGTAAATGAAAAAATAAAAGAAGCTCTTCCTGTAAGTATGGAGGAGATGCCACTTCCAAAAGCAAAAGAAGAGGGAGCTACTGGTGTATTCGGGGAGAAGTATCCTGATATTGTAACTGTCTATACAATAGGAGACGATAAAAATAATTATTTCAGCAAAGAAATATGTGGTGGTCCTCATGTAAAAAATACTAGCGAGTTGGGGCATTTTAAAATAAAGAAAGAGGAGGCTATTGCATCTGGTGTCAGAAGAATAAAGGCGTTTTTGGAATAGTTCTTTTTAGTTTCTGTGGTTCTTTTAAAATTTAATAGTGTTAATTGTTTATTGAAAGGAGGGAGTTGTATGTTGAAAAAAAGATTAACAGTTGCCCTGTTTTGTTTGCTTTTGGTTACGGTATTTATTGAAACAACTTATGCAGGAGCTTGTTATGAGGTTGCTAATGTTAATTCCATAAAAATTCCTAATTTTATGGAAAAGATTCCCGAGATGGAAAAGATCTTCGATGATCAGATTGCCGAGCTTCGTAGTAGGGGGTTTGGTACGGAGTTCTTGAACGAGCTAATGATAATGAGAATGACTGTTACTGTTAAGGCCGCCAAGCTGAACATTAAAGAGGGTAATATTCCTTTTATTCCCGCGATTAATGTCGCTTATGCATTTACTGGTAAGTGTGGCGATCCGACACTAAAGGATGACTATAAAAAAATAGAGATCATTAATAAGAGACAGTTTTTAGGGTTAGGAGAGCTTAAGGATGTGGATGATCGGGTCTGTCCCTATTATATTTATGATGTTTCGCCCGGAAACGATACGCTCGGTCTCTCGCCCAAGGAAGCTAGGGCGCAATTAGCTTCTTCTGGTCGTCGATCGCTTAATATTATTGAGGGTGCCTTTCTTTTTTTCTTGACCAATAGTATTTCTAAAAACGGTATGTGGTTTGACGGTTCAAGATGTGGTGGAAAGGTTCCTGTTGTCTATGTTAAGGATGGAAAAATTTATCTAGATTCCGAAATCCCCGACAATAAATATATTGATCGTGGGGTGACGTCTTGCATTGTAGAATAAGTATTAAACGGCGAATTAAAATTCGCCGTTTTTCTATTTTAAATAAAAAACCATAAAAAATCGTGTAAGTATGGCTTTTCCACAACTATATTGATTAATTATTATAATAAAATGATATAATTTAGATGTGATAAACCCTTTTAGTTTTACAAAGAAGGAGGATGTTATTGTTTTAGATATTCGCGATGGTAGTGTTGGCGGAATGGTGTTATCGCTGGATAAAGAAAAAAAAGATATTCCTGAAAAAAAATTCAGCATCAGAAAGGAAATATCGTTTCAAAGAGATTTTAATCATAGGCGCCTTTTTTATGCGACATCTAAGGCTTTGGCCTCTGTTGCTGACTCAATTTCCAAATTTGGTTTTAGATTACCAAGAAAGATATTTTGTGTAATAGGGCCACATCTCCATGCCTCTCAGGTCAGAGTCATAAAGATGTCATACGATAGGCCGACTGTTATTTCAGACGATATCTTGAGGTCGCTTATATTTAAAGATATTAAACAATTTGAAACAAAACATTTAGGTATTAATGGGAATTCTTCAAATATCATATTTGAACACAAAATAATGCAGATAAAGCTTAATGGTTATGAGACGGATTCTCCCATAAAAAAGGTTGCTTCAGAAATTGAAATATCTGTTTTTGTTAGTATGGCTCCAAAGATTTTAATAAATGATATAGAAAAGATAATCTCAAATAATTTTCATAGCAACAAAATCCATTTTCATTCTTTCACTTTTGCGCTTTTTGATATGGTAAGAAATTTGTCTTTAGATAGAAGGGGGTTTGTTGTAATAAATGTTGAAGGGGAGGTAACAGAGATGTCTATCATTAGGAATGGCGCAGTAGAAGATATTGCATCATTTCCAATGGGAAAAAACGTAATTATTAGAAAAATAATGAATAGGTTTGGAGTTTCTCATGATCAGGCCATATCTTACTTAAAGTTATTTTTTTCTAATTCCGGAGAAAAAGATATAACCGCCAAAATGTCTGCGATTATAGAACAAGCAAGAAATTTTTGGTCAGATCTTTTTTATCAGGCGCTTAAAAATATTTCATATCATCGGTTGCTTCCGGATTCATTTTATTTATCTTCTGAACCGTCTTGTAAGGAAGTTTTTTCTAATTTTATAAAAAAGACAGATGTTTCAGGTTTGTTGGTAATGAATAAGTCGCCGAACCTGGATTGTTTGGAACCCAAGGTATTTGCTAGTCTGTGTAAGAATATTAGTGAATGTCCAGATGAGCTCCACTTTTTAATCGATGCCGTGTTTATAGATAAGTTTAATAAACATAGTTATGTGGAGTAAGTTTTTAGTATTATTAATTTTTTAAAAAAGCAATGAGAAAACAGCCTTTCAAAGATTTTATTTCTGGTGTGGGCGGAAAAACAGAGAGAGACCACTCTGTACGCAATGATATTTATGAAGACGCGCCTAAGCGTAATCAGAATTTTGTTTTTTGTCCGGAGAAAAAACATGAGAGAAAATTTTTTAGTGTCACCAGTACAAAGGTCACGGTATTGATATCACTTTTTCTCGTTGGTTCTTTTTTGTGGTTATCTTCCACTTACTCTAGTGCTGTCATAAAAGTTACGACTATATCTGAAAAAATATCTCTTGACGATGTTTTTGTTGCCGTTTCTGCAAAGGACGCGATAAAGGATGGTATCGTCTTTGAGACAATGAAGATTGAGGAGAGTGGATCTTCTCCTATCGTTGCTACAGAAACTAAAAATGTTTCTGAAAGAGCGTCTGGTGAGATAGTTATTTATAATAGCTACAGCGAAGCACCTCAAAAACTTGTTGCCGGTACTAGGTTTGAGTCATCGGAAGGTAAAATATATAAAATAGATAAAATGGTAACGGTTCCTGGTAGAAAAGTTGTTTCGGGAAAGACCATTCCGGGTTCGTTAACAGTTAGAGTTTATGCAGCTTTGCCGGGTAAAGAATATAACATAAAGCCAACCGATTTTACACTACCGGGTCTTAAGGACAGTCCTAGGTATAAGAGTGTCTATGCCAGAGGAAAAGGAGACATGACTGGTGGTTTTGTCGGTGAGATGAAAGTTGTTTCTCCTTCAAGCGTTGCTATCACAAAGAAAAAGCTCGAAGATACACTAAAGAGGTCCTTGGAAGAAAAAATCATCAAGCAAGTGCCGGCTGGTTATATAGCATATAAAGATGCGACATTTTTTAGTACAGAAGACAATTCTAGTGAAATAGGTTCTGAGTGGGACGGTGATAATGTGTTTTTAAAGATGAAGATGGTTTCTGAAACTTTTATTTTTGATACAAAAGAATTGGTTTCTGTTATAACAAAAAAGAAATTGCCGTCGCTGAATAACTATGAAGTCCATTCAAATAATTTAGATGAACTTAATTTTGAAATATTAATAAAAGAAAGCGTTGTTCCTGCTTCAAGTAAAATGTTTTCTTTCAGGTTGACCGGAGACACTAATGTAATATGGGACATAGACGTTGTTGCCTTTAAGAAAGAACTTTTAGGGGTTAAGAAAGATTCATATCAAGAAATATTTAAAAAATATCCAACCATAGAAAAAGCGGAAACAATATTTAGTCCATCGTGGTCTAGAAGTTTTCCACAGGATGTAGGTAAGATAGAGGTCGAATTAATAGAGGATTAATGTTAAGTTATAAATTAATAACATAGCCTATAAAATATATAGGTTTAATAATGATATAAGAGGGGGGGGTAGGGACTTGACCCTGTCGCGAAATTTGGCAATGGACGCAGTCCGTGTGCCAAGGCGCTTTGCCAAATTATACTATGGGGTTGACTTATTATACTCTTTTCTGCTATCATACTGTGACGTTAAAAAATGGATACAAATGTTAAAAATAGCTCATCGATAGGAGAGGAGGTCGAGGGCACCGTAGTAGAGTCTTTGCCCAATACAATGTTTAGAGTTGATATTGGTAATAATAAGATAATACTCACGTATCTTTCCGGTAAAATGCGGATCCATAGAATAAAGATATTAATTGGTGATAAAGTGAGGGTTCAGTTGGATTCTCATGGAGAGAGGGGAAGAATAGTGAGAAGAATGTAAAATATAATTGTAATTTAGTAAATAATAAATGAGCGGGGAAACGGGAAACTGCGACCCGTCTCTAATCGGGATGAAAGTAAGATCAGCTGTAAAAAAAATGTGTGCCAAGTGTCAAACGGTCAAAAGAAAGGGCCGTATTTATGTTGTGTGCGAGACAGCAAAACACAAGCAGAGACAAGGTTAATAATCGCATTTTTGGTGAATTGTCTGCCGTTGGGCAACAAGAAGTGGTTCAGGATTTATTAAAAAGAGTTACGAATTTATAAAAACTTTTCATGAGAATCTCAGGTTTAACAATACCAGAAAACAAAAGATTGGAGGTTGGTCTAACGACACTTTATGGGATCGGCAGACCACTTGCTCAGTCAATTTTAGATAAATTGGGTATCGATAGAGGTGCAAAACCCAAGGATCTTTCCGAAGATAAGGAAAATGCTCTCAGAAAAGAGGTTGAAAGCCGAAAAATAGAGGGAGAATTAAAAAGAGATATCGCTGGTAATATAAAGAGACTAAAAGATATTAAGGCATACCGAGGACTTAGGCACATGAAGAGTCTGCCATCCAGGGGACAGAGAACAAAAACCAACTCAAGGACCAGAAGAGGAAATACCAGAAAGACTATGGGTTCGGGAAGAAAGAAGGTTGAGAAGAAGTAATCTTAATTTTGACTTTTGAATTTTAAATTATTTATCTTATGGCAGACACAAAAACAGTAAAAACTGAAAACGCAGAAGTTAAGGAGGTAAAAGCTCCTGTTGTTAAATCAAGTAGACATAAAATGTCTTCCGGTACTCTTTATGTACAGGCTACATACAACAACACTAAAGTTTTATTGGCAGACAACAAAGGAAATGCTGTCGCAGCTTCTTCTTCTGGTACACTGGGATTTAAGGGTGCAAAAAAGGGCACCCCTTTTGCTGCTGCTAAGGTTGGAGAAATACTTGGAGATAAGGCAAAGGCCATGGGTGTGAATGAGGTTGATGTGGTCGTTACGGGTGTCGGTGCGGGAAGAGAGTCATCTATTAGAGCATTTTCTTCAAAAGGAATAGGGATCACTTCTATTACAGATAAGACCCCAATACCTCACAACGGACCAAAGCCAAAGAAGCCAAGAAGGGTATAATTAATTCTTTCAATAAAAAGTAATGTTAAGAGGACCAAAGTACAAAGTATGCAGAAGGGTTGGCGGGATGGTTTTTCCACAATGCCAAAGCCCAAGATACACATCTACCCTTACAAAGGAGGGTGCTAGAGGTGGCCGAAAAGGCAGACCGAAGCAAAAATCTGAGTATGGTACTCAGTTTCAGGAGAAGCAAAAGTCAAAGTTTACATACGGTGTCACAGAGAGACAGTTTGTTAATTATGTAAATGCAGCCAGATCATCTAAAAAGGGTAATCCTGCAAACATGCTTTGTCAGTCTTTGGAAACTAGGCTTGATAATGTTATTTACAGACTCGGAATTGCAACATCAAGGTCTTTTGCGAGACAGATTGTTTCTCATGGGCATATTTTAGTTAATGGAAGAAGGTTAAATACCCCATCATATTCTGTTAAGGTTGGCGATAAGGTTTCTATAAGAAAAGTAAGCCAAAAAAGTCCTTTGTTCGCGGACTTAAAGGGCAAGTTGAAGGATTTTAAATTCCCTAAGTGGTTAAAGTTCGATTTAGACAACTTAGAGGCGGAGGTTGTATACCTTCCAGAGTTGGCTGACGGAGACCAAACTCTGAATTTAAATGTCGTCGTCGAATTTTACAGTAGAACATAATTTTTAAATAATTTAATTTAATTTTAAATAATATGTTGGATTTCAATATTGTTCTACCATCAAAGCCGAGAGTTTTTTCTGAGACGGAGTTGAAGGGTGTATATGAAATAGATGGATTATATCCTGGATATGGTCACACTTTAGGTAATTCTTTAAGAAGAATAATTTTGTCTTCTTTGCCTGGGGCAACCATCACCTCAGTAAAAATAGAAGGAGCAGATCATGAATTTTCAACATTGGATGGTATTAAGGAGGATGTTATTGCTATTGTTCTTCACTTAAAAAAATTAAGGTTTAAGGTTGATAAGGATGAACCTCAGGTTGTATATCTTAAAGCATCGGGAATTGGAGAAGTTAAGGCTGAAAGCATAGAAGATACATCCGCTGTTAAAATATTAAATCCAGAGCAGTTGATTGCCACCATTACAGACAAGAATACAAAGCTTAATATTGAACTGACAGTTGAGAAGGGGCTCGGTTTCGTTCCAAAGGAACTTATTCACAAAGATAAGGTGGAGATTGGTACTATTGCTGTTGATGCCGCTTTCTCTCCTATAAGAAGAGTAAACTATGAAGTTGAGAACATGAGAGTTGGCGACAGGACAGATTACAACAGACTCAGAATCTTCATTGAAACAGATGGAACACTTACACCAAGACAGGCTCTTGAAAGATCTATCGAAATAATGATTTCTCAGCTCAAGTCAATTATTGGTTTTGTTGATGAGGAAGAGGTAGTGGAAGAGATCAAGAAAATTGAAGAACCAAAAGAAGAAGTAGAAGAAGAGGTTGCAGCTCCAGAGGAGAAAAAATTTGAAAATCAGGAAGAAGTTCTTAAGATGAGAATAGAGGATCTTAAGCTCTCTAATAGGACAATGAAGGCGTTATCCGAAGCCAGCATCAGAACAGTCGGGGGTCTTGCGAGAAAGAAAGAAGAAGATCTTCTCGAGATTGCGGGACTCGGAGGTAAGGGGATAACTGAAATAAAGAAAGTTTTGGGTAATCTAGGTATAACGTTAAAATAGCAGGAGTTGTGAAGTTGTGTATCAATAACACAAGTTCTAAATAAATAATTTTTATGAGACACCACAATACTAATAGAAAATTTGGCAGAGAGACAGACCAGAGAACGGCTCTTATGAGATCTTTGGCTTGCAACTTGATCAATTACGAAAAAATGATCACCACAGAGGCCAAGGCAAAGGAAATAAGACCTTTTGTTGAGAAGCTCGTAACTAAGGCCAAAGAAGATACTGTTGCCACAAGAAGACTTATAAACCAGTATTTGGTGTCACCAAAACAAACAGCAAAAATTGTTAAGGACATAGCCCCTAAATATAAAGATCGAAAGGGTGGTTATTTAAGAATTGTAAAATTAGGCCAGAGGGGTGGAGATGGAAGCAAAATGGCCATAATAGAATTTGTATAAATATATGGCAAAGAAAGAATACACAATAGACGCTATAAATAGAACAGTAGGAAGAGTTGCTTCCGAGGCTGCTTTTAAACTTATGGGCAAAAACACCCCTGAATATGAGGCAAACATTGCTCCAAAAGTTACTGTAAAAATAATAAACGCATCTAAGGCTAAAATACCTGTAGCAAAATTGAAAGCAAAGGTATATTTGAGACACTCTCAGTATCCTGGAGGACAAAAGTCTGAAACGATGGAACAGGTTATCGCAAAATTTGGTTATGGTGAAGTTTTTAAGAGAGCTGTTTATGGAATGCTCCCAAAAAACAAGTTGAGATCCATAATGATAAACAATTTAAGCCTTAGCGAATAAAACCAACAAATATGAAAGCTTCAACAGAAAAATATTTCGAGGCGGTTGGAAGACGAAAGTGTTCCGTCGCAAGAGTCAGAATTTGGCCTACAACAGGTACAAAGAGCTCTGTCGTTGTAAATGAGAAAGATATTAAAGAATACTGGAATACTGCTGACAGTAGACAGAAGGTAATGGACCTTGTAAACAGAACAGAACTTAAAGATAAAATTAAAGTTTCTATAAAGGTTAATGGAGGTGGAATGAGCTCACAGGTAGATGCAGCCGTACTTGGTATAGCAAGAGCTTTGACTAAGTTGGATGCTGAAATGAGAAAGCCACTTAAGAAAGAAGGACATCTAAGTAGAGATCCGAGAGTAAAAGAAAGAAGAAAGTTCGGACTCAAGAAAGCCAGAAAAGCCCCTCAGTGGTCAAAAAGATAATAAAAAATCCCCGCCAAAAGCGGGGATTTTTTTGATCTTATTTTTTCGTCTTACGACTTTTTAACATTACAACCTTAAAACTTTTAACCCTACTCCTCGTGCACCTCTTCCTTTTTGTATTTCTCTCGTATAAATTCAAACAGCCCAGGTGTTAATGAAAGAATAATAACAACAATAATTGCTATGGAGAAATTGTTTTTTACTATTGGCATATTTCCAAAATAGTGTCCACCAAACAGGAATAAAAAAACCCACATTATTCCTCCAATAATGTTATAAAAAATAAAGCTTCCATAATTTAAACTTCCGAATCCCGCAAAGAAGGGGGCGAGGGTGCGTAACATTGGTACAAATCTCGCAATTATTATTGTTTTATTACCATATTTCGCATAAAATCTTTCCGTTTTTTCTACATGCTCTTTTTTAACAAAGGGAATACTTTGGCCATTTTTAATTCTGAGTCCAAAATATTTTCCAACAGAATAGTTTAAATTATCACCCAGTATTGCGGCAATACTAAGAATAATGAATAAATAAAATACATTAATATTACTATTTGCAGATATCATTCCTGCTGCAAATAGAAGTGAATCACCAGGAAGAAATGGCATTATTACGGCCCCAGTCTCCAGAAAAATAGTAAAAAATAAAATAAAATATGTTGCTGTTCCGTACAGGGAAACTATCTCTACTAGATATTTATCAATATGTAATATTAAGTCCGCAAATTTGAGCAATAATTCCATCTGTTAAATATACAACCCCAGAGAAATAATGGCAATTTAATATTCGCCGTAGATATTAAATTAATTTGGATAGATGTTTTTATTAAAATATTTAACGAATGATTTCACGGGGCAGGACCCCAGTAGGAAAGTTCGAATTACTATTTGAATATTTATAGAACTTTATTTCTCAGAAATCGGCTACGCCTTCTTTTATTGTTACCTAATATATTGGACTAAACTTCCTACAGGGTAAAAAAAGCCCCTAATAAAGGGGCTTACTACTTTTATGTTCTTTGGCGGAGAAAACCATATCTCTGCCAGAATTGAACAAAATTCCAGTCTGCTATGAAAGTATTAAATCTTTCTGATATTTCTTCCCACCTTTGAATATCTTCGAGTGTAAAGTCATCCTCAATAAGCATTATTGCTTGTGTCATCGCACCGCACCAGAAACCCTTCACAGGCTTTCGTAGGAAAAATATCGCACGATGGCAATACTCATTTGCGGGACAACTCCTATCGTCATCAATATATTCAAAGTTTATGTGATTTTCTCTGAGCACTTTTACCAGATTGTGTTTTACTTCACTTTCACTGTCCGGAATTTTATTTTTCATAAGACATGTTGGCTTACGATATATACCACAAGCATCGACATTTCTTATAGAAGTTACCGGTTCCAAAAGGCCAAATTTTTCCCAAGCGGTGATTTTGTTGGGGGTAGCAACGAACGTGTAGTAGCCGGAGTCCTTGAGCTCTCTTTGCTGTCGATGGCTATCCATGCACAGTGCGCCACCCTTGATCTCAAATGCCTGGACTTGATATGCGCAGAATGGAACGAGTATTGGACCGTCCACAAGCCAGAAATCTATTTCTCGCGTGTTCGGCTCGACGTTTATGTTTTTCTTATTTGCGGTAGTATCGGGCGATTCGGGTTTGCTTTTATCGACAATTCTCTTCGTCTTGATTCTTTTTGAATATTCAAAACGAAGATTGTTTTTTCTGAGAAGATTCGCAAAACGTATCTCTGATTCGTTGTCGTGTAAGATTTTGTGTTCGCAAATAAGAGCGACCAGTTTTTGAATTTCTTCCGATTCTGTTTCAATATTTCTTTCAAAAATAAACCTAGCAATTCCTGCTTCCCTTATGGAAGAGAACTGCATTCCTTTGTAAGTGTGGATTTGTGGAAGAGGAGGAGGGCTGTCTTTTAAAATTAGACCTCTACGACTCTCTTTCTCCTTCTTTTTCTTTTCCTTACTCTTTTTGCCCACATGGCACCACCACCTTTCGTAAACCTGCTGAGAGAAAAGTTATTTACCCTCCTAAATTTTTTAACAAAACAATAATTATTAAGTAGAGTTATGTTTGCTAAATTAGCTTTTATTACTCCACTTAAGGTTTGTTTGGTGAAAAATTTTGGCGGGCAAATTTGTCAACGAACACTTATTTGATTAATATAGCCTATACACTAATGAAACACAATAATTTCTGGGGAAAATTAAAAAACAATAAAAAACCGTTCTTTTGTCTAGCTCCAATGGCGGATGTTACCGATGCGCCGTTTAGGCAAATAATTGCCAAATACAGTAAGTTTACCCGAAATGGCGAAGACCGAGGCGGGCCTGATGTCACTTGGACTGAAATGGTCTCTTGTGATGGCTTCGTCCGCAAAGATCTCCTTGCTTATCGTAAGCAAGGAGATGTTGGTGGATTCCCCCAAACTGTACAAGAACGACTTGCGCTCAGTTTTATTTATGATGAAATAGAGAGACCTATCGTCGCACAGGTATTCGGTGGAGATCCCAAGACTTTTTATGAGACAGCCGTTTATTTAAGTGAGCTTGGTTTTGATGGTATTGATATAAATATGGGATGTCCTGATCACGGTATAAATAAACAAAATGCAGGAGCAAATCTTATAAAATCTCCCGAATTGGCGAAAGAAATAATAAAAGCAACAAAAGAAGGGGCTGGAGGAATTCCTGTGTCTGTAAAAACTAGAATTGGTTACAACAAAAATGAAATAGATACATGGATACCAAATCTCCTTGAAGCAGAACCTGCAGCGCTTACTATTCACGGAAGGACAAGAAAGGAAATGTCCAAAGTTCCTGCACATTGGGATCAGATTGCGAAATGTGTAGAAATGGCAAAGGGTAGCAACACTGTAATAATTGGTAACGGAGATGTTAAGAGTCTGGAAGAGGGGAGGCAGAGGGCGGAAGAGTCTGGTGTAGACGGCATAATGATTGGTCGGGGTATCTTCGGTAATCCATGGCTCTTCAATGACAAGATAAAAAAAGAAGAACTCCCGATAAAGGAAGTTCTTAAGGTTCTTCTAGAGCACACACGGCTTTTTGAGAAAATTCTCGGTAGCAAAAAACCATTTGTTTTAATGCGAAAACATTTCGGTTCGTATGTTACGGGTTTTGAGGGTGCAAAAGAACTTAGAATGAAACTTATGGAAACAGAAAGCGCCGATGACGTGGATAATATAATTTCTCAATTTTTATAAATTCATGTAATGGAAATAAAAATCCCCCGATCTCTCGGGGGCTACTTTTTTGGTCTTTTGATTATTTTTTAAAGAATGTCATTTCTTCTATATCTTGAAAAAGGGCGGTCATGATTATTATAACGCACAATACGCCATAAATAGCCATAAGTGGCAAAGATAAAAATTGTGTCGCCATATCCGGAAAATAGTTTACGGGATTAAAGTACTTGAAAGTGATGAGCATGTAGAATAATGCGGATGAACCCCTCGGAACGAAAATTGCCAATATTATCATCGTGGCCAGAAGTAATATTAATGAGCTAATAATCATAAATATTTCCATATTACCCCTCTTTCTTTTTTGAATCCAGAATCTTCATTGCTTTATCGTAATTGGAAATGGTTGATTTAATATCATGCCCCTTCCACCCGTCTTTTCGTCTTTTGTTTAGTATCGAAACAAGGGTATCGGCTTCTGATTTTTCTTCTAATTCGATTTCCTCGTTTGCGTCTTTGGGTTTTTTGTCCCACCTTCCGCCCATAAAACCCAAGAATGGCACCATGATGAAAATGAAAACTAGAAATGGATCCATAATTTCCTCCTTTTCGCCACAAACTGACAGTTCAATATTTTTTGGTTTACGAATGTTTAAGACATTATTGTTTTGTTAAAGAGCGATTTCAACCATCACATTATCACAAAAAGCCTTGGTGTCAAGTGAAAATGCTCGTTATTTTTTAGTATAATTGCTAAATAATGAAAAACTTGCTCGAGGAGTTTAATGAAGGAATAGAGGCTGAAGTTCAGACGAAAAAGACTGTCGTCGATAATACGCGAGAGTCTTCCGGATATGTACCTCTTTTTGAATATGCTTTTGAGAAATTAAAGGCGGGGATTATTCTTGCCAATAAAGATATTGAGGCTATCGAGGGAGCAGAAATAGAATTTATAGACAAAGAGAGATACCACTCAGACATCGCACTCAAGATTCCCCGACTTATGAAGGAATATGGCATCCCTAAATACACGCAGGAAATAATTCCGCAAATAGTAAAAAATATTGAAGCGTCACCACTCTTTGAAAAGGAGATTGAAAAAGTTGAGGTTGCCGGTATTTATATAAACTTGCTTTTGAGCTCAAGCTATTTTTCTGAATTCATAAAAGATGTAATAAGCCTGGGAGATAAGTTTGGACTATCTGATACGCACAAAGGCGAGAGCATCGTTATCGATTACTCAAGCCCGAATATGGCGAAGCATCTCCACGCAGGGCATGTTCGCTCTACACTCATAGGCGAGGTGCTATCAAAGATATACGAGGCAAATGGTTACACTGTCCACCGATTAAATTATTTGAATGATTGGGGAGGAATGGGCGCTATCATGGAGGCGCATGTTCGCTTATCTGCAAATGGCGCATTGCCGAAAGTTGCCGACGAAAATGATCTTCTGTATCAAATATATTTACTTACAAGAAAAGCAGAGAAGGTTGCATCTACACACACAGCTGAGAAAATTTTTGAAGAATCAAAAACAGAACTCGTGGCACTTGTCGGAGACTTTTCTGATTTTAAAGAATACAAAAACAAATATGCGGAATTTGTAGAGGCGGGTAAGGCGAGATTCAGAAGTCTTGAATCAGGTAATAAAGACGAATTCGAACTCTGGCAGAAAATGCGCGGATGGAGTCTTTCCGAATTCAACAAATTTTACGAGATACTTAACATCAAGCACGATTATCTTTTGGGCGAAAGCTTTTATGCAAAGAAGGGCGCCGATTTCGTAAATGATAAATTAAAGACGGGCGAGGTTGTGAAATTCACACAAGAACTCGCAGATATTGAGGTTAAAAAAGTCCAACTCGCTTTTGAAGCTAATACCATAAAAAAGACAGTTTTAGAGAAGCTTCTGGAGGAAATACAAGCCGATATTGGTGCTTATGTAATAATGCTTCCTTCCGGGGCGAGAATGGTCATTATGAGGGCTGATGGAGCCACTATTTACGCTACAAGAGACCTGGTAAGCGCAAAACACCGCCTAGAAACGTTCTTGCCGTCACGACTCGTCTATGAGGTGGGTCAGGAACAAGCCGAGCATTTTAAGCACCTTTTTGAGGCTGTTTTGGTTTTGAATTTAAACAAGGGGGCTACCGTCGACCTGAAGCATCTTTCCCACGGATTTTATGTTGATGCCGAGACAGGACAGAAGCTTTCAAGCCGTGAAGGGGCGCAAAATGTAATTTCTCTTATTGAAGAATCTGTAAAATATTTTAGGAATAAATACGAAGAGAGGAGTGTCGGAGAGAGAGCGCAGACTTTTACAGAAGAAGAAAAAGAAAAAAATGCGAAGCTCCTTGCTATCGGCTCTATTGCTTTCAACGACATCAAACAAGACAAAAGATTCCCTATACCATTCCACAAGGAACTCGATAAAAACATTCGAAGTTTCGAGGAGTCTGGCGGTGCGTATATTATGTATGCCATTGCCCGTGCCAGAAGTATTTTAAAAAAGTCCGATAGGAAAGTTGAGGATATCGATATTGCGACGATAGATTTTTCCTCACTTGAATTGATAGAAATAAATTTGATAAAGAAAGTCGCCGATCTTCCTAAAATTATTGTTAAATCAGGGGAGACAGACAATCCCGCCATACTTGCCGAATACTTACTCCATCTTGCGAATGAATACAGTAGCTACTACGAGAATTTTGATGTGCTTCATGCAGGTAGTCTTATTTATCCACACAGACTTCTTATTTCTAGTGCCGTGGCTACCGCTATGGCAAACGGTTTGAAGCTTTGCCATGCTGAGCCACCAGAGAGGATATAGTCAACCCCCCCGCCGTCATTGCGAGGCGAGATGTCTTAATCGAGCCGTGGCAATCCAGCAATCCCACCCTTCTTTTTGTCATTACACCCTCGTCACCGTCATTGCGAGTGGAGCGAAGCAATCTCCGTCGACCAATCCCGTTCTAAATTAGCAAAATAAAAAAGCGTTCCAGTATTGGAACGCTTTTGGCTTAGTCACTTTTATTCTTCAGATTTAGAATTATTTTGTTTTTTGGGTGAGAGCTATAAGTGCTTGGCATACATTGTAATTATAGAATTGCTGTTGAGCATATAGTTCGTTTGTTATTTTTATCTCACATTTAGATCCTGTCTTTTTGTTTATGAAGACATATTTCACCTCGTCTAATTTTCCATCTAGATTTACATCTATTAGATATCGCATTATTTCCATATTTATTTCTCTAGACGTCATGTATGTCAAAAATGCCAATTTACCTGTGTTTTTCTTAAAATTATATTCTGCGAATGTAATATTGACAGCCTTAACAAAATTTATTTCATGAATATTGCGATATTCTTTGTCTCTTTTTATCACCGGTTGTTCAGAATATACCATAATACACATACCCGTAGAGTTTGATAATTTCTTATTGTTTTTTTCCAGTATCACAGCGATTTCTCTGGCATAGTTTTTAATTTGTTCTTGATTGGTTTTTATTCCCCATTCAATGAAATTTAAATTTGTGACATCTGATGAGAGTGAGAGTGTGCCCGCGAAACACAGCGAGACGTTGCCCATGAGAATAAGAATTATGATGACCAGACTAAGAACTTTTTTCATACTAACTCCTCCTTTTTCCGTTAGGAAAAATACATTTTGCCTTTGTTTTTATTTACCCTGTTTAGTAAAATTTAAATTTTTATAATTTAAATTTAGATTTTTTCTAAAATCTTACTTAATAGGGTTTAATTGACAATTTACTGTTTACCGCGAAATACTACCCGACTTTTTGTGGTTTGTCTAGCGTTTTTGGTTATTTTTTTATATCATAATTTTGGTGTCATTCCGAGCCTGTCGAGGTCGACGGGGACTAACGTCGACATCTGTAGACGAGAATCGCTTATAATAAAGAATAACCAACTTTTAAGGGATTCCTCCATAAAGTCGGAATGACAGAAATCCGTGTTTTTTTGTTGAATGATTTGTGCTACTATAACTCCGAAATAGTTATAAAGTTGAAAGTTATAATGTTATAAAGTTCAGATGAAAATAGAAAAGTTTGAAGATATACTTGCTTGGCAGAAATCAAAAGAATTAACCTTAGGTATTTATAAGTCTCTTAAAAATTCTCGAGATTACAGTTTTAGGGATCAAATTCAAAGAGCTTCTGTTTCTGTAATGAATAATATAGCAGAGGGTTTTGAGAGACGAACTAATAAGGAGCTTGTAAATTTCTTGTATATTGCTAAGGGCTCGTGTGGTGAGGTCAGGTCTATGCTAGACTTAGGGTTAGAGCTTGGATATGTGTCACAGAAAGAACATGATTGTTTAATGAAGATATCTATCGATACTTCTAAATTAATCTCCGGTTTTATTAAGGTTTTGTAGTTTTATTTTTTATTTAATTGAAACATTATAACTTTTTAACATTATAACTTTATAACTAACCCCTCATGACCGTAGCATTTTATCGTAAATACAGGCCAAAGAGTTTTAAGGAAGTGCTTGGGCAAGAAAGCATTGTTAATGCTCTTTCGGGTTCAATAGACAGAGATAGTATTTCTCATGCTTATCTTTTTATCGGTCCCAGGGGAACAGGCAAAACGAGTATCGCGAGGATTTTCGCTAGGGAGATTGGTACATCTGAAAAAGATATTTATGAATTAGACGCCGCTTCAAATACAGGAGTTGACGATATTCGTGAGATAACAGATGGAGCGCGTACACTTCCTTTTGAATCAAAGAGAAAGGTTTACATCATAGATGAGGTTCATATGCTTTCAAAAGGTGCGTTCAACGCCTTCTTGAAGACGCTAGAAGAGCCACCTGCTCACTCTATGTTCATACTTGCGACCACAGAAGCTCACAAAGTGCCCGATACTGTAGCTTCCAGGTGTCAGTCGTTCACATTCAAAAAGCCTTCAAACGAGATATTGAAGAAGGCGATAGAAAGAGTCGCAAAAGGCGAGGAGATGATAATAGACAAAAGCTCCGCCGACCTCTTGGCGCTACTTGGCGACGGCTCGTTCCGAGATACCATCGGTCTTTTTGAGCAGGTTTCGAATATTTCAAAAGATAAAAACATAACAATAGAGGATATAGAATCCATCACAGGCTCTCCGAGGGGCGAAGTCATTCATTCTCTAATCAGGGAGATACTGGAAAAGAATCTTGAAGCCTCGCTTCTTTCACTTCGCAAAATCGCAACGAAGAACTTGGATATGAAAATATTCTTAAAGATGCTTCTTCGCGACATTCGCCTCGTAATGCTTCTCAAATTCGCTCCGGAAATGGAAAAGGAAATTCTGTCCGAAGTTTCCGACGACGAAGTCAAAATATTCAAAGAATTAAAAACGCACAAAAATATCGCCATATTACCCCAAGCTCTCAAAGAGCTCATTTACGCCCACCACGAACTCGGTCACGGAAGTATCCCCGAACTCCCCATAGAGTTGGCGCTAATAAGATTACTCTCTATAAATGAAAAATAGTTTTTTTAAGGGAAAATTATTCTGTTTTACCCCCGAAGTGGCTCTGGCAACTTTTGTTTTAGAGGCACTTCTTGCTGTTTATGTATTTATAAAATTAAGAACTTCGCAGATCGGAAGGATAGTAATTGCTACCCTGATTCTTTTGGCCACGTTTCAATTGTCTGAATATCTTATTTGTTCTGGGCATGACAATCATTTTTGGCAGGTTGTTGGAGGTACTGCAATAACATTTCTTCCTGCACTCGGTCTCCATCTCATCTCAGTTGTTACAGGTAGAAAATTTTTAGTACGAACTTATTATTTTTTAGGCATAATCTTTGCTGGGATGATGATTTTTGTTCCAGGAGTTATCTCTACCGCTTCTTGTGCCGGAAATTATATAATTTTTAGGAGTCTAACGGATGGGTTAAAGAGTCTGTATAAATTTTATTATCTTTCCGGTATGGTTCTGACTGTTTTGGAGGCATTATATGATCTTAGAATATTCAAGCATTCCCCATTAAAGCGCAGATTGCTTTGGGAGATAATCATCGGCCACCTATCTTTTATGATACCGGCCTCCTTTGTTATTCTCATTCCTTCGTTCGGACTAGACTCCCTGCCATCTGTTCTTTGTGGATTTGCGATCATTCTGGCTCTTATTTTAGCGTTTTTTGTTGTCCCGACAGCCAAGAAATTGAAGATTTAGTGTTTTAATGTTATAAAGTTATAATGTTTTTTGAGGCCGTCATTGCGAGTGGAACGTGGCAATCTAGAGTGTTTATATTTTTGCCGTCATTGCGAGACGAGGCGTCTTAGCCGAGGCGTGGCAATCCAGGAAAAATATACTATTGACAGTATCATTGCGGGATCGTCTAACGGTAGGACATGAGCCTTTGAAGCTCAGTATCTTGGTTCGATTCCAAGTCCCGCAGTCAAGTTGAGCGCGCTCAGGTCGCGTCAAAATAAGGCTTTCTTAGAGTCGTAAAAAGTCAGCCAAGTTGAGCGCGCTCAAGACGCGTCAAAAATATGGAAAGCCTCCCTAATAAAAAACAAGAGAATAAGGAAATAATTTTAGAGACTTTAAAAAACTTAGAAAATTTTGATTTTCTACCAAATCAAAATAAGGTAGATTTAATCTGTGTTTATCAAAAGATTAAGCCAGCTTCCAAGATAGAAATATTTTTTAAGCCAGGTTATCAATCATATACTGAAGGTGACTTCAAACATAATTTATCTTCGCTTAAGACGGTATTAGATGATTTGGGATTGCCCTATAATGTACATGTTGATGATTTTGATAAAGAAGAAGTTGCCGCTATATTTTATGTGGGTAAAGATCAGCATTCTTTGCATGAAACAATGAAGGCTTTTCAAGACTCTACGAAAGACAGAGACAAGGTTATTGGTAAATCTTTAGGATATCCAGAAACTGCAATTCAGGCATATTCCGAAAGAAAGCTTAAAAAGATTAGTGCGTTACCAGAAGAAATAAGAAAAAGTGAATATATTAAATTTTTAAATTTTCAACTTTCAGAAGATCATTGGCAGGATGAAGTTGAGGACGTTAAAAAACGAGCCAAATTAATTAAAGAAGTTGATGAAACTTTTTACAGAAAAATCATTAATTCCCAAAAAGTTTAGTGCTCAGGACCCGTCGATATGCTACTATAAAACTTAATAAAACCGCCTTGCCACGATTTTTATCAGAGACAGTCGGTCAAATTGAGCGTGACTAACACTTGTAAGGAACATATGAAAAAAATAAATACAGATGAATTAAATAATGAAGAGCTTTGGTTGGGTTACGCTGATATTCAACAAGAATTAAAAAAGCGTAATCTAGTCAGAACAAATAATATCGTTGGAGAACGAGGAGAATTTTTAGCAATAGAAACTTACAACTCAATTAGTGGGTTGCCTAATCTACAAGCAGCACCAGAAGGTACTCAAAATGTAGACGCTCTCAGTAGGAAGGGTGAAAGATATAGTATTAAAACTATATCTGAGCCAGGTAATACAACAGGGGTGTTTTATGGAGTTGGCGAAAAAGATGATGGTGCTGTTCCTGATAAAAAATTTGAGTATGTCATTATTGTACAGATATTTAAAGATTACAGACCCAAAAGAATTCTTGAGTTAACTTGGGACCAATTTCTTAAATTTAAAAGATGGCATTCAACAATGAGAGCCTGGAATTTGGGTGTAACACAAACACTTTTATCTGAAGCAAAAATTATATTAGATAATACACAAGGATAGGTCGCGTTAAAAAACGGGTTAATAATTATTTGGCACTATTTTTATACCCTCAGAGTAATTTTCTAAAAGTTCTTTGTTTTGAAATATTTTTATTCCATTTGCATTCCATATATTTCGCCTCTTATCTATTTCATCTTGTATTAGAAGGCCAGTTGGTGTGGTTTGTAAATCAAAAACGTATGTGGTTGGTATATAAATAAATCCGCTCATTTGGAGCGGATTTATTTATATTAGATTAGAAATAAATAGTTCTTGTGTTTATTTATTTTTTATTATGTATCTCGTTAATATCTTTTTTGATAACATCGGCAACATCACCACCTATTTTGATACTATTTTTAAGGCCAATCTTGAGCAATTTCATACCTTCTGCGCCGGCTTTCTTGGCGGCTTCTCTTACTTCTTTTTTGTATTTTTCTCGCTCTGGTTCCGCCTTTTTCCATCTTTTTTGAAGAACCTTCGCTATTTTTCCGGCTTCTTTGTTTACTTTTTTAACAATAATCTTTGTCTTCTTTGCCACAATCTTAGAAGCCGTTTTTATTTTTTTCTTTGTTTCTTTTTTCATATTTTAATTATATCATAATAGATAATAAGCAAAAAGTTTTGCCTAAAAAATATTTTGTAGCGTGGATAAATTTTACGAAAAATTATAGTAGTAAACACATAATTGAGATATAATAAATAAGTATTATTTAAAGCTAAGCTAAATAAATGGAAAAAATAAAAGCCACTGGTGTGGAACAATATGCACACTCTATTATTGAAGCCTCTCTTGACCCTTTTCTTACTATCAATATTGAGGGAAAGGTTATGGATGTTAATGAGGCAACGATTAAGGTTACTGGCGCGAATCGTCAAGAACTTATTGGTGCTGACTTTTTTGATTATTTTACTGAACCCCAAAAAGCTCGAGAAGTGTACCAGCGAGTATTCAAAGAGGGATCTGTTACAAATTATCCACTCACAATACATCATAAGTCTGGGAGTCTTATCGACGTTCTTTTTAATGCTTCTGTTTACAAGGATGAAGCCGGAAAAGTGCTAGGTGTTTCTGCTGTTGCCAGAGATGTCACCGAGTCGAAAAAGGTATTGTTCTATGCTCGTAGTGTGATTGAGGCGGGACTAGACCCGATGATTACCATTAGTCCAGAGGGAAAGGTTACCGATGTGAATGAAGCCAAAATAAAGATTACGGGTGTGTCCCGAGAAAAACTCATTGGTAGTGATTTCATTGCATATTTTACAGATCCAGCGAAAGCCCTTGAGGGGTATCAGCAGGTTTTTAAGGAGGGATTCATCAGAGAATATCCGCTCGTAATCCGTCACATTTCAGGTAAACTCACGGACGTTCTTTTTAACGCATCGGTTTATAAAGATGACAAGGGGAATGTTTTTGGGATGATTGCCGCGTTGCGTGATATTACCGAGTCAAAACAGGCTTTGTTCTATGCTCGTAGTGTTATTGAAGCGGGACTAGACCCGATGATTACCATTAGTCCAGAAGGAAAGGTTACCGATGTGAATGAAGCAAAGGTTAGGATAACAGGTGTCGCAAGAGAAAAAATTATTGGCAGTGATTTTATAAGTTATTTTACTGATCCAGACGAGGCGCTTCAGGGATATAAACAAGTTTTTAAGGAAGGTTTCATTCGAGAATATCCTCTTGTAATTCGTAATGCTTCCGGCAATCTTACGGATGTTCTTTTTAACGCATCGGTTTATAAAGATGACGAGGGAAATGTTTTTGGTATGATCGCAGCATTGCGCGATGTTACCGCTCAAAAAAAAATAGAAGAAAAATTACACGAGACCTCTGCTTATGCCCAGAGTCTTATTGAAGCTTCTCTTGATCCTCTCTTTATAATCAGTCCTGAAGGAAAAGTTACCGGTGTAAATCATGCCACCGAAGAAATTACTGGCGTTACCAGGGAATGGCTGATTGATTCAGATTTTTCTAAATATTTTACAGACTCTCATAAGGCTCGCGATAGTTACCGTCAAGTTCTTAAGGAGGGAGAAGTTAGAAACTACCCCCTCGCGGTTCACGATGCTTCGGGTAAGATTACAGACGTGTCGTTTAATGCGTCGGCATATAAAGATGCGGTGGGAACCGTTAAGGGTATATTTGCAACTGCACGTGATGTCACAGAAGCGAAGAAGTTGTCGCTTTACGCTCGTTCAATTATTGAAGCTTCTCGAGACCCATTCATAACGAACGATACGGAGGGAAAAATTTTGGATGTTAATGAGGCAACAATCAAGATTGTTGGTATCCCGCGCGAAAAAATTATAGGTTCTGATTTTGCGAATTATTTTACAGAAGCCAAAAAGGCTCGTGAGGCCTATGAACAGGTTTTTAAGCTCGGCTCAATTTCTGACTATCCACTGACAATTAAATCACAAGATGGACAACTTACAGATATTCTATATAACGCTTCTTTGTATAAAGATGACAAAGGCACAGTTCTTGGGGTGACTGGTGTTGCGAGAGATAATACCCTGGCGCAACAGGTAACCAAAAAAAATGAAGCAATAAATAAAGAATTACGTTCACTTGATGTAGCAAAAGACGAATTTGTTTCCATTGCTTCCCATCAGCTTAGATCTCCTCTTACCGCGATAAAAGGTTATACTGGTATGCTTTTAGATCAAGATCCCGGACCTATTAACGACAAGCAGCGTGAGTATCTTACAGAAATGAAACACGCCAATGATCGGATGATTGAACTCATATCGGCGCTTCTAGATGTCTCCAGGGTTGATTTAGGGGTATTTGTTTTTAATCCTGAACCAGTAGATTTCGTAAAAGCAACAAAAGACATTCTCGTGGAAATTGAAGAAAGTATTAAGAAAAAGAAATTAGACGTAAAAACAACTTTTGAGGACGGAATTCCTGCTGTCCAGGCTGATCCAAAAATTGTCAGGATGGTCGTTCAAAATTTACTTACGAATGCGGTCAAATACACTAATGATGAAGGTAAAATTTCTGTTGGTGTAAAAAAGGATAATTCTTCTCTTATTATTTCTGTCGCCGATACTGGTTATGGAATTCCTGAAAATGTGCAGTCAAAGATATTTACAAAAATGTTTCGAGCTGATAATGCGCGGGCAAATGATCCTGATGGTACTGGCCTTGGATTATATATTGTAAAAGAAACAATAGAGAAAACTGGCGGAAAAATTTGGTTTGAATCGAAAGAAAATCAAGGGACGACTTTCTATGTCTCTATTCCTCTTGAAGGAATGAAGAAGAAAATAGTAAGGGAAGGGGAGGACCTAAAAGCTTAAAATCAAAAATATAAAATATATGAATGCACCATTAAAAAAGATTCTGATTATAGATGATGATGTATCCATCCTAAAAGGTATTTCTGATAAATTTACTCATGAAGGTTTTTTGGTAATCAATGCGAAAAACGGAGAAGAGGGATTAAATGTTGCTATAAAAGAACACCCTGATCTGATAATTACAGATATTTTGATGCCTAAAATTGACGGTCTCTTTTTTCTTGAAACTCTTCGTAAGGATGAATGGGGTAAAAATGCTCGTGTTTTTATATGGAGCAATTCTCATAATTCCGAAACGATAGAACAAGCAAAAAAATTTGGAGTTATTGATTTTTTGATCAAAAGCGACTGGGAATATAGAGATATTGTGAATAAAGCGAAAGAAATTATAGGTATCTAATCTTTAATAAAATTTTTTTAGCAAAAATCAGTCCATATTGATTTCTGGAATGATTTTTTATAAGTTATCCACAGAAAAATTTTTTTTTAGGGATATTGGGAGTATAATACATGAGCGGGTATTAATAATAGTTAATAGAAAATATGAAAATATTTAGTAAGGACTCATTGGTGATAGCATCGGCCGTTTTTTTTGCATTTATTTTTATTGGGCCGATCTTAGCGTCCGCGGCTGGACCTGCCGCAGTGAATTTGGGCGCATCTGGTGATTTTGTGATCTTGGCAAAAACAGGGATATCTACGACTGGCTCCACATCAGTTGTTGGCGACATTGGCGTTAGCCCAGCTGAAGCTACATATATCACAGGTTTTGGTTTAGTTCTTCCTTCCGCAAACTCATTTTCCACCTCGGCTCTGATAACTGGAAAAGTATATGCTCCTGGCTATGCAAACCCAACTCCGGCTAATTTAACTACGGCGGTATCTAATATGGAAGACGCTTATACTGATGGTGCAGGAAGGACAAACCCAACCGCCACAGAATTGGGCGACGGAAATATCGGCGGAATGACACTAGCACCAGGACTCTATAAATGGGGCACCAGTGTTACAATACCTACAGACGTCACTCTTTCTGGTGGTGCAAATGATGTTTGGATATTCCAAATAGCGGGAAATCTTAATATTAGTTCTGCTACAAAGATAGTTCTTGCCGGTGGTGCACAGGCGAATAATATTTTCTGGATTGTTGCAGGCCAAACTACTATTGGTACAACAGCGGTGTTTAATGGAAACATATTAGACCAAACAGCCATAGTGCTAAACACGGGTGCGATATTAAATGGTAGAGCTTTGGCTCAGACCGCAGTTACATTGGATTCAAATAATGTTACTAAGCCAGTCTCTGTTGATGTAGCTATTATTACCCCAATACCAGTTCCAGTATCAACACCTGCAGTTCCAGCCACTCCTGCTGTACCAGCGACACCAATAGCAACGACAAACTATTTGACAACATCTGCCACTCCCGCAGTTCCTGCAATACCAGCGAGTATGTCTGATCAAGATCGATTGAACGCATTAACAACGACCTTAAGATCACTTCAAGCACAGTATAAGATGCAACAAGGATATTCTTCTCCATCGGTTTCTTCTACACCAGATAGCGGTTCTGATCAGTCTAAATTGAATGAATTGATGACGACCCTAAAATCACTCCAAGCACAACAAGCGATAGGACAAGGCGCTCCAGTTTCTTCTGCTTTTGGTCAGCAGATTCGAGCGATTACAACCAATCTTGGACAGGGTAGTAAAAATGACAGCGTATCGACTCTTCAGCATTTTTTAATTTCTCAAAATAAGGGTCCATCTGCTGAGGCTTTGGCAAGGGTTGGAGCGACATCTTTCTTTGGTGGTATGACAAGAGCGGCATTAGCTGAGTTTCAGGCGAAGATGGGAATTAATCCACCTTTAGGGAATTTCGGACCAATAACTAGAGCTTATATAAACGCAAATTATTAATTAAATTATAAAATAAAAAAATATATGAAGATATTTAATAAAATTACAATAGTAACCGCATTGACTGTTGCTATCGTAATTGGTTTTGGAGGTCCGAACGTCGCGTTAGCGGCTACAGCACCAGACCTTGGTTCAATTGGCTCGTATGGTGTTACCTCGCACACATTTACGAATACTACAGTCGGATCTACTGTTAACGGGGATGTTTGTTATACCACAGGACCCGCAACGACGCCAACAATCACTGGCGCAACAGTTTCACCTTGTGATCCTGCAAGGGAAACAGAGCAAATTAACGCCTTGTCTGTTTTAAATACACAAGCCTGTACTTCTATTGGTACTAATGTTGTTTTATCAGGAACATATACCCCTGGTTGTTATGAAAGTAGCGGTACGATGAATATAACTCTAGGTACGACCGTGACTTTGAATGGTGCAGGTGTTTATATTTTTAAAGCAGGTGGGGCTTTAACCACAGGGGCTAATGTCAACATTGTTTTGACGGGTGGAGCCAGTGCTTCCGATGTGTTTTGGGCTCCAGTAGGCGCCACAACACTTGGAGCAAACAATGCTTTTGTAGGAAATATTTTCCGTGGTACAGCAGCGGGTCTTAGTATTACACTAGGAAATGCTTCGACTTTGTTGGGAAGATTAATCGCATTTGGTTCGACTGTTACAATTGACGCAAATACCATTACAATACCAACTACTCTTCGTGTTGAAAAAACAGTCGTTAACAGCACTGGCACAGCGGTCCCTTCTGATTTTACCTTGTATGTAAAGAGCGGTGGTGTAGACGTTGCAGGAAGCCCTGCAGTTGGAACTTCAACACCAGGAACTTCTTATACATTAACAGCGGGTACATATGTAGTAAGTGAAGATGCAACATCTTCTTATACAAGTATTTTTAGTGGAGATTGTGATGAGAATGGTAGTATTACTCTTTCTCTTGGAGATGATAAGATTTGTACAATAATTAATACTGATATTGCATTACCTGCTCCTGTTACCCCAACTCCGTCAGTATCAAAAGGTGGTGGTTACTGGAATGCTCCTTTACCTCTCATTAATGTTACAAAAATACCAAAACCTTTAGCACTTCCTTCTGGTTCTGGATTGGTTACCTATACATATACAGCAACAAACGTAGGTAAGGTTCCTATGCGCGGAGTTTGGGTTAAGGATAACCTTTGCAATCCTGTAACTTATGTCTCGGGTGATATTAATAAGGATTCAATGCTTGACTTGAGTGAATCATGGGTATATAGCTGTACTAAAACAGTCTCTAAGACCGAAACAAACATGGCTACCGCTCATGGTCAGGCTAATGGTTGGGATGGATATGATACCGCAAACGCAACCGTTGTTGTCGGTAAGTCTATAATTCCACCATTGATCCACGTTTTAAAAACTCCTAATATATTCGTTCTTCCTGCTGGTGGAGGAGAGGTAGTATACAATTACGTTGTAACAAATCCAGGTACAGCACCACTAAGCAATGTCAGTATTACCGATGATAAATGTACCGGTTTACCTGGTCGTGTCAAAGGACACCCTGGAGATCTGAATAAAAACAATTTACTTGAGAGCAACGAATCATGGAGCTTTACCTGTAAGACAAATATTACAACAACCACAACAAACATTAGCACAGCTGTTGGTTATGCTAATGGTATGATTGCTATTGATATTTCACCAGCTACGGTTGCTGTAGCTGCACCAGGATTGCCAAATACAGGATTTGGTCCTGATACAATGTTGAGTATAACCAATATTGTAAGCATGATTATAATTGCTGTTCTATCTTTCCTATTGGGTCAAAAGACTCAAAAAAGGTAGTCTGAGTGTTTGTTTAGTAAAAAAGAAAATCCAGGTCAACACTGATCTGGATTTTCTGTTATAATCTTACATATGTATATATTAAAAAAAACAGAAAAACAAAAACTACTATTTATTGTTATTTGTGGAATGATTTTTCTGGTATCATTTATTTATTTTATTCTGCAAAGTTCAGATTTTTTTTCCAGTGAACAAAAATTAAATAATTTGGTACCTATTATTGCAAGTACCACCGTTTCTAGTGAACAAAGAGGAGTTAATTTTGGATTGCCAATATCCCTTAAGATTCCGAAGATTGGTGTTGATGCTATTGTTGAGCAGGTCGGTATTACTTCCCAAGGAGAAATTGGGGTACCAAAGGGTCCCACTAGTGTGGCTTGGTTTGAGCTTGGACCACATCCGGGAGAAAATGGTAGTGCTATAATTACCGGGCATTACGGATGGAAAGATGGCATAGTGGCAGTTTTTGATAATTTATATAAATTACAAAAGGGCGACAAAATATATGTTGAGGATGATAAAGGAGAAACTTTTGTTTTTGTAGTGCGCGAAAGTAAGCGATATGATCCAAAAGCGGATGCTCCCGCTGTCTTTGCTTCAGATGATAGTGATTCTCATCTAAACCTTATTACATGCGAAGGGATTTGGAATAAAGATCAAAAAAGTTATTCAAAGCGCTTAGTGGTTTTTACTGATAAAGAATAGAATATTTATTTTTTTATAGACAGACAATTTAATAAATTTAATCCATAATCCTCAAAAGAATTGTAGGGAAGAAATAAATATTTAGCTTCTGTTTCTGCATATTGACACGAGTCTTATTATAGGGTAGTATACATGTCGGGTAAAAATTGATTCTTTGAAAATAAAAGGGATGGGTAATTATGTACACAAAGAAAACCAAAGAAAAAATGGCTGGTATTCTTAAAAAATATGGTGTAAAAAATTCAAAGGAGCTCGAAGAACGCCTGGAAAAGACGAGACGTTATTATACTAAGTACTATCGCCTCGAGGTTCCCAGGATTGCCGAAAGTTCAAGGTATGATTGGGACAATTTGAAAATTAAAAAAATAAACCCAAATTTTACTTCGGCTCTTTATTGCCATGATGAAGGAATAAGTTCTTTCGTGTTTAATCGTGGTACTCCGCTGGAGGATATTATAAAAGCGGTACGTAAAGCTAATCTAAATTTAGATAAAACCGCGATATTCATAACAATTAAATAACTCCACAATAAAATAAAAAATTTGAGCGCTTGGTAACCCCAGGCGCTTTTTTATTTTTTTAAAAAGTAATAGAAAAAATAAGTATCCTTTTTATATACCTAAAGTAAATTTTTAAAATATATTTATAAAAAATGAGCTACCAAATTTGGTAGCTCATTATGATTTTAACTAACTATTTTATTCGAGAAGACAGATATCTTTTGAATTCATACCTCCTCTAATTTTTTTATCCTTCCATATTTCTATGTATTCGGTCGTCGATCTGCCCTCTATGGTAAAGCCCAACATTTCACAGGCTCTCATAAGTATGCCGATAACGGCTTTCGTTCCGCTACAATATCCATTTGCGTGTATATGAATGCGTTTGTCGCGGAAAAATTCACGATTAGTGGATTCGGCGTAGCAATTTAGACGGGAAAGAAAGGACAGAAGTTTTGGTGTTGGAAAGTCAAGATAAACAGGGGAGCCGATAAGGACCCTATCGGCCTTTTTTATTTCATTGGCGATCAATTGTAGCTGGTCGCTGAAATGACAGCCGATTACACAATTGCCCGGTCCGCAATTATTACAAGCCTTTATGTTGTCGTCGATAAAAAAATTAACGATTGCCATATTGTGTTGTTTGGCTATCTTTTTTGATACAGCCTCAAGACATTTGGCCGTGATTCCATCTTTTCTATAACTTCCATTTATTACGACAAGCGTCGACATAATGCCCTCCTTTTTTAGACATTAACAATTACTATAAAATCAGCCGTTCCGGATTCACATCTAGGATTAAATTTCGGTTGTTGAAACGTTTCTCTGAAGCGGGGATGAATTTCAGTGCCCGGTTCCCTTTCGTACTTGATTTCTTTGTCGGTAACAATCACTAAACAGTCAGTATCCCCGAATCCTAAACTTAAGGCCATTTTATACACATCATCAATATTCATTGGCCATTTTTCTTTTAATTTGTTTGCAATTTTTCGTGCATTATAACCGTCGCACCCGGCTATAATTTTCATTATCACTTTTTTGCCAGATTTTATTGTAACTATACCTTGTGTCATAATTACCCTCCTTTTTACCGCAGTCTATGCGCGGATGTTCCAATTTCTTTCATAAATAATTTTGAAGTGGTTGTAGAGTTCCATAAACCTCAGGTGCAATGTGTCTCCTGAATCAAATTTTCTCACATTTTTTTGGTAAAAATCGGAAGTATAGTATTTCCACTGATACCAAAACATGAAAAATTTCATTTTTTCTCGAAGCACCGGATTTCGAACGAGGAAAGGTGTCTTTGAGTCGTAGTGCTTGTAATCTTCCGGCGAAACATATGCGTAATACTCATCCCAAAGTTTTGTTCCTCGGAAAGGCATTAGAAAGTTTCCGCAAACCATCTCGGGGGCGAGTTCCTTAAATCTTTCTGTTAAGAGGTTGTAGAAATTTTCACCTGCTTTTTTACCGATTATCTTGAGCGGATTAACAATAAAAGAAAGATATGTTTTTACATCATTCTTTTTTAGTAATTCGATCACTTTCGGCAAGATACTGTTCTTCTGGTAGGTGACCGTCGGATCCTCCATACCTAGACACACCATATAAACGCCGTGCGTGGACATGAAGCGTATCCGCTCTTCGTTTAAAGTGTTGGCGGATGCGAACAAATAGATTCGAGTATCTGGCAATATTTCATGCAATATCCTCAGCCTACTTTTCCAGTCTTTTTGCATGGTGAAATTTTCGTCACGAATGAATATAAATTTTGGAGAATACTTCTGGAGATCCCTTGCCTCGTTCTCAACCATTTCTATCGGTTTTGAAAGTAATTTGTCGCACATCATCGGCGTACAGCAGAAATCGCATGGTGGCTTCATGTTGCATCCAATTGATGTATTAATTGAGACGACCGTGTCCTGGGGCATTTTGTCGGGAATTATCTGTTGATTTCGATAAATGTCATAAAGATCTCTTCTTGGAAGATTTTTGTTAGAGATAATTCCACGAACAACTTGTCCTTCTTGCGAGATGGTCGCGTAGAAGTCATCGCATGGTCCCTGAACAATCTTTAGCGCATATCTTTCGAATTCCTCAGGAAATGTTGTCGGATGATATCCGCCAACAATGATTTTTTTGGGATTGTGTTGTGTTGCCCATTTGGTAAATTCATCATATCCGCTGATATACACAGAACATGCATAATACTCAACATCACTGTCATTGAATAGGCGATTGTCGGTTATATATTCCACGTTGTCACCGGGTGGCAAGACGTTGAGTATAGATGGCTCCAGTCCAAGATTTATATCAGTTGCCGGAAAGGTGAGACCCAAAATTCTTTTCTTCTGTCTTTTGAAAAGATTGTCATTAAATTCGATCTCTCTCCATGTTTTTGTTCCAAAACCCATAATAATCCCTCCTCTAATTTTCAAAGAATCTATATAAAAATTGACTATCTAGTTATGAAAACTACTACTTATTTTAAGGTTTGTCAAACCGACTAATAGTTTTTAAATCTCCAAATAGATTTTCGGCTATTGAACCATAACGTTATCTTGACACGAGCCTTATCATAAGGTAGTGTTTGTGTTGATAGAAATTAGTTTCTTTGAAAAAATAAATAATAAAAAGGGGGAGTGTAAATGAATTTTTCACTGTTTTTACACATTTTTGTGTTGGTGCTGGTAATAATATACCTCGTGTCTGTATTTGAAAAATATACCCCAAGACCCATCAAGTCTAATAATCAAAAGGATGAAGATAACACCGAATTGTCCGTGCCCAAAGGAGCATCTTTAATAGTTCCAAAAAATTCGTCGTTCCTACTTTCGGATTCTAATAAAGAAGAAAGAGAAATGCTCTCATACCTGAAGAGTAATAGTGTTATGACGCTTGAGCTACTTAAACGGCGCCTCTTAGTCTTTGGTTCGGTCCCAATTTATCCGACTGTTGCTATTATTAAAATAGGCGACGGACGAAAGACAGAAGATTTTTTTAGAGCGTTGAAATCGAAGGGTTTAAAAGTTATTAATTGCGCTCGGGAGGTTATGGGGCAGGACAAATTCAAAAAATCTATTTCCGAAACTCAGGATGAAGTTGAACTTGTTTTAGCGACAGCAAAAGAACTAACGGGTAAAGATATGGTTACCTTTAAGGAAATTTTAAGTGCTATTGCATCAAGGGGGTATGATAAATGTCAGCCTGAGGATGGCCCACGTTTACGTGAGGCTTACGCAGGCGACGGTGAATTTCTCATCGCGATGGATTCTATTAATGACAAATACACGGAAGTTTTCTTTGTGAGTAATGACGAAGACGAGGGCCCGTGTCTTGATACGTGTTCCGGTGATCCGTGGGATGGTAAGACCTCTTTAATTTTCCGTCGTCGTAAAAATGATTAGTCATATTAGTTTCTTTAAGCGCTTGGTAACCCCAGGCGCTTTTTTATTTAGCCACTGTGATTTTAATTTCATGCTAGACAGCCAGACAATGTGGTAATATCATTAAAGGAGAGACATGAATTTCTCTTTTTGTATAATGGGTTAATAATAAAAATATTATTTATGGAAAATTTTCCAGAATCAAAATTAAATTCACCAAAACCACAACCACAGGAAAAACAAGAAAATCCCGTCGTTGTCATAACACGACTTGCAGAAGTTGCGCCTGAATTACAAAAACTAGCTAGGGAGATAGTTGAGTCTAAAAAAAGTTACGATTTAATATTGAGCGATGATGCTAGTGCTAGATTAGTTAGCCTTTTCTTAAAAAAGGTTATGGATGAGGTACAAATAAGAAGGGGAGAAAATAAACCAGATATTCGTTTTGTATCAGGTGGCAGACATGACACCCGGATTGTTTTTGAAGCTATTAGTAATCTTCTGAAAGAGTTTGATCCTAAACATGTATTATTGGTAACTGAATATATTTGTTCGGGGGATAGTATTAAAAAACTCACAAAAATATTAGAGGATCTGAAAATTGATTTTGATTTAGCGGTTCTATCTTCGACAACATCCGGTTTAAAGACAGCTAAGGAGGATGTTGAGAAAAAACCAGGGCAAGAGGTGTTTCTGGGAAGTGTGGGACCCATGGGTCTAAAACTTTATGGAGAGGGTAAGGGTCAGGGCGTGGTTAAAGCAGGTGGATCTTATCCTGTCTTTAGTCCTGTGCGATATAAAGACATGACAAAAGATAACGAGATAAAAAAAGAGATTCAGGCTTCTGTAAATCAATCCAGAAAAGATATAGATGTATTAGCTAAAGAAACCTTAAGCTTATTATCCGATGCGATATAACCACTTTCTTTGTAATAAAGCTTTTGGCGCTTGGTAACCCCAGGCGCTTTTTTATTTTTTAAAAAACAATTCACTAAACACCATTCGGTTTTTTCTGTATACTTAGGGGATAAAATTATGAAAAGTATTTATATAATTATTGTTCTCGCTGTTTCCGCTGTCGCCGGATTTTTTAATTTAAAATTACCCGAAAACGAAAAACCGCAAGATATTCAAAAGGAAGTTGTTGTAAACGAAACGATACCTAAGCCGGAAATTAAGGTGCTACCAGCCCAAAAATCTACAAAAATATTAATTGTGGGCGATATTTCTTTTGACCGATATATTAGGCGGGTTAGTAATGACAAAGGAGGAGATTTTATTTTTTCTTGCATTGATGACCTACTAAAGTCTTCTGACTTTGTCGTGGGTAACCTTGAGGGACCTATTACAGATAATGCCTCAATAAGTATGGGGACAGTTATGGGTACACCTGCGAATTTCGTATTTACATTCCCGACGACCTCTGCGGAACTTTTAAAAAAGCACAATATAAGTCTTGTTAATTTAGGCAATAATCATATCGGTAATTTTGGTATGGAGGGGGTCGCCTCAACAAAAGAGTATTTAAAGACAGCTAAGGTTGGTTATTTTGGTGGACTTGGTGCAGACGAGCCTGTTTACAGAAAAGATGGTATTTCTTTCATCTCTTACAATGAGTTTGGTGGGCAGTCTCCGAAAAAAGTAGCGCTAAAGATTGTTGAGGAGAAGAAGAAGGGGAATATCGTTATTGTTTATGCTCACTGGGGAGAAGAATATGTTGATTCTGTCCCGAGACTACGCAGTGTCGCTACACTGTTTGCTGAAAACGGCGCAGATGCTGTCGTCGGCTCACACCCACACATCGTTCTTCCTTCTGAATATATTGGTAAAACTTTAGTTTATTATTCTCTCGGTAATTTTATTTTTGATCAATATTGGGATCCGGAAGTAATGAAAGGGGTCGCACTCTTTTTGGATATTTCGGATGGTAAGATAACCCATAAAGAATTCCCTATCATTTTGAAAAAAGACGGTAGAACTTGCCCTAATTATTAACATCAAGTTTCCTAATTATAGAGAAAAATAAAAAGATGATTTTGAAGCCGATTGTATACATTCTAGAATGTGCCGATAATACACTCTATGTTGGTAGCACCAACAACATTGAAAAAAGGCTTCACGAGCACAATCACGCTAAAAGCGGGGCTCATTATACGAAAATACGACGACCCGTGGTTCTCAGATATACAGAGACTTTTGCTACTTTGGGTGAGGCGAGGAGTCGTGAGGCAGTCATTAAACGCCTTACTCGAGCAAAAAAGCTTGATTTGATAGGCAAAAATTAGTCTAAAACTTGCCGTTTTGTGTAAAATGATGTATGGTTGTCCGATGCAAAGAGGAGACGTAATAGTAAGATTTGAGAAGGTGTCGTTCGGTTTTGGCATCAAAAAGCCACTTCTTGATGAAGTGGATTTTTCTGTGCGCAGATGTACGAAGATAACTTTCATGGGACAGAATGGCGCCGGTAAAAGTACAATTTTTGGACTCATCACAGGCGCATCAAAGCCCGACTCGGGAATTATAAATATTTCACAGGATCTTACTATCGCAACAGCTAGACAGGTCATACCTAGAGACGAAATGGAATTTACTGTTAGAGAATTTTTTCAGAGCGCTTTTCCTAAAAAAGTTTACGATATTGATCCCAAAATAGATACAGTATTGGAGGCAGTGAATCTTGTCGCAGATCACGATAGATTAATAAAAACATTTTCAGGCGGACAACAGGCACGTTTGCTCCTAGCCTTCGCTCTTATTCAAGACCCCGACCTCCTTCTTCTTGATGAGCCCACAAACAATCTCGACAAGAGCGGTATTACTCATCTCACAAAATTTTTGGTTGAATACAAAAAGACTTGTGTTGTCATTTCTCACGATGCCGAATTTTTAAATTCATTTACCGAAGGAGTGCTCTATCTTGATGTGCATACAAAGAAAGTGGAGCAGTATGTGGGAAACTACAACAACGTACTTGCAGATATAACAGCCAGAATAGAAAAAGAAAACAGAAAGAATGCCCAGCTTGAAAAAGAGATTCAGGAGAAAAAAGATAAGTCCAACTTTTTCGCAAATAAAGGAGGACAGATGCGTATGGTTGCAAAAAGAATGCGTTTACTTGCCGAAGACCTTGAGGAAGAGAAAATTACAGTAAGGAGAGAAGACAAAACTATTCGTGCATTTACTATTCCCGTACAGACAGATCTTTCCGGAGAGATTTTGAAAATTACTTCTTTTAAGTCTATGCAAAAGAAGGGAATGGTAGAAAGAAGGAAGAATGCCTCCTTGAGAAAGAATCAGCATCTACTTCTAAGTGGTCCAAATGGTATCGGCAAAAGTACGCTTTTAGAATCTATCGCTAACGGTACGGCAAAGGGAGCCGTTTTGTCGCCAGGATTGCGTATAGGATATTATCGCCAGGATTTCTCAAACCTTGATTTTGATAAGACGGTAGGAGAAGAACTTGCGACAGCGATGCCGAGGCCATTTGAAGAACAATTACGCAGTACCGCTGCGGGTTTTCTGCTTACTGGAGAAATATTCAATACTAAAATTGGCAGTTTATCTGAAGGACAGAAAGGGCTTGTAGCATTTGCGAGGTTGGTGCTTTTGAAGCCCGGACTACTCATTCTCGATGAGCCGACAAACCATATGAACTTCAGACATTTGCCTGTTATTGCAAAGGCGCTCAGTGAATATCAGGGTGCGATGATGCTTGTGAGCCACGTTCCTGATTTTGTGTCGCAGGTTCGTATTGATGAGGTGCTGGATTTGGAAAAATAAAAAATGTCAAAAATAGAACAAGCGTCGCGTTTCAATGGACAATTACGCGACACGATTCTGCTGAATCGAATTTGGGATGTTATAGTCATCGGTGGTGGTCCCGCTGGGATGACTGCCGCAGGACGCGCGGCAGAGCGTGGCCGAAGCGTTTTGTTACTTGAAAAAAATCCAACACTTGGCAAGAAACTTCTTATTTCCGGCGGAGGAAGGTGTAATTTTACAAACAACAAAAATGACCTCCGTACGATGCTTTCAAAATATAAAGAGAGTGACAAGTTTCTTTTTTCGGCATTTTCTCAATTTGGCGTAGCTGATACGATAAAGTTTTTTAATGATAGAGGGATGGAAACAAAAGAGGAGGAAGGCGGAAGAATGTTTCCCATTTCAGATAATTCAAAGTCAGTATTAAATGTACTCGTTAAATATATGAAGAAGGGGGATGTGAATGTCTTAAATAATGCCGAAGTCGCCGGAATATCCATAAATAAGTCTACTGAGCAGGTTATCATAACTTTCGCAGATAAGTCGGAAGTGAGAGCAAAATCCTGCGTTGTCGCTTTTGGCGGGACGTCTCACCCTGAGACTGGTTCAACAGGAGAAGGCTTCAAATGGCTCAAAAAACTTGGTCATAAAATAATAGAAGATGATGCTTCGCTCGTACCTATTGCCCTTAAGGATACTTGGGTAAAAGATTTAGCGGGTATTGCCCTTGATAACATCAAGCTAACTTCGTTCAGAGATAATGTGAAGCAAAAGGCATACAAGGGTAAGCTTCTTTTTACGCACGTCGGTATTAGCGGTCCAACAGTTCTTAATATGAGCAGGGAAGTCGGAGAGCTTCTTCCTGGCGCTAAAAATGTTGTATTAATGCTCGATTTATTCCCAACAGAGGATAGTGGCGCCATTATGAAAAAATTACAGGCTATACTCATTGGACAAAGTAATAAGAAAATAAAAAATACCCTTTCGTCTTTAGTTCCATCTGGTCTTGTTGAACCGCTACTTATGATTGCTGAAATAGACGGCGAGACCCCAAATCATAGTGTGCGCTCAGAGCAAAGAAAATCACTTGTGTCTTTATTTAAATCAATTCCGCTCCACGTCGCAGGGCTACTTGGTAAGGAAAAAGCCATAGTTTCTTCCGGTGGTGTTAGCCTAGAACAAGTTAATTTCAAAACAATGCAGTCGCGAATAGTGCCTCAAATCTATCTTGTCGGAGACGTTCTAAATATTGACCGTCCTTCAGGCGGATACAGTCTTCAACTTTGCTGGACAACGGGATATGTCGCTGGAAATAATTGCTAAATAAAATAATTTAAAAACCCACACAAAGTGTGGGTTTTTTGTTATAATTATTCTATAGTAAGATATCGAACATGAGTATACCAGAACAAATATTTAAGGGGGCTATAATTGAAGAAAGTCTTGAAGATGGAAAGATTTTGAATAATCTCAAGATTATTAAGACAGTGGTTACAGATGACGAGGACCCTAGGGATAGGTGGCATATTCATACGATAGAGGCCACGAAGGGACAGTTAGAAGAAATATCAAAAGTTATTAAACCTAAAAAGTTTTACGCACATTTTTGGGATGATAAGAAGAATATTATAGCAGTCTTTAGAGATAAGATTTTTGAATTCAAGTTTGATAATGAAGCTTCCTGGCAACCGGCTATTTTGTATGGATTGTCTGTTGATATACCCAGAGAGCAATTAGATTTTTTAATTGATTAAATATGAAAAAAATAATAACTGCTATTTTTACTATTGTTTTTGTCGCTCTAACGCCTTTATTTACTTTTGCACATCAGCCTAGAATTGTTAGTGATATTAATACTACCGTCACCGAGCCGGAAATTTCACAAGCCTTTTACGGCAAATTGGAAGGATTACCACATTTTTTTAAGATAAATTCAGAGGAAGATTTTAATCTTTATGTGAATATTCTTACCCCTGACATAGAGGGACAAAAGAATGATGTCTCTGCGATTATTGTTAAAGATGGCGATGTGGATAACCCTATCGCTACTCTTGATGGTAATAATTTTAAATGGGAGAAATTCTGGGAGGAATTTGGATACAATTCATACTGGAGGGGCCCGGAATATAAGGCTACAGTGGTGTCTGGTAATTATGAAATACTTATTTGGAGTAGAAATAATGATAGTAAATACTCTTTAGCTATCGGAGAAACTGAATCATTTGATCTTAAGGGAGTAGTCGGTATGATTGGAACTATTTCTAAATTAAAGAAAAACTTCTTCAATGAATTTCCGGCAAATTTTATTTTTTCTCCAATAGGAATTAGTTATATAATAATAATTTTTATTTCCGCTTTCATTTTTGGTTTTATTCTTAGAATTATTTTAAGTAAAATTATAAAGAATCAACAAGATAAAGTTATAAAAAATATAAACAAGGAAGACAGGATAATAAGAGCTTCTCTTGGTGGGGTCCTTTTTATTTTTGCCATATTTACAACATGGAATCCATTTCTTATTTTTCTTGCGGGTTTTTTGTTTTTTGAGGCGATAATCGGTTGGTGTGGAATTTATTTGATACTGGGAAAAAACACTCATACAAAAATATATAAAATGAAATTCTCAAAAGACCGTTTTGAGTATTTACAGGACAATCCAAATAATTATTGGTTTAAGAGAAAAACATATGGTTGGGGTTGGTATCCTGCGACTTGGCAAGGTTGGCTGGTAACCGCAATGTTCATTATTTTTATAATTTTTAATGGTATTAACCTTGAGTCTGATATAACTCCGACGAAGGCTGACGCAATATGGTTTTTCTCTAAGTCATTTTGTGCTGTTCTTATTTTAATTGTTATTTGTTATAAAAAAGGTGAGAGTCCTAAATGGCAGTGGGGATTACCTAAAGATGATAAATAGGCTTGAATATTAAAATATTTTTTATAAAGTAAAATAAAACAATTTACAAAATGTTAATAAATACCTTTTTTACCATTATTGCCTCCGTCATATTGTTTCTTTTTTCAATCAAAAAGTTTAGTAAACAAATTCACAATTTAGGTGGAGATAAAATAAAAAAGACACTTGAAATAGCTACGATGACACCATTGAGAGGTGTTGCAACCGGCGCCATATTAACAGCGATAGTGCAGTCCAGTACTGCTGTTACAATTATTTTAGTAGGACTTGTAGACGTCGGGGTAATAACTTTCTACAACAGCCTAGGGGTAATACTGGGAGCAAATATTGGCACAACTTTAACTTCCCAACTGGTTGCTTTTAAAATCATATACTTCGCACCTTATTTAGTTGTTTTGAGTTTTTTGCTTGAGCACACTAATAGCAGATATCAAAAATATGCTAAAGCTGTTTTTTATTTCGGACTCGTGTTTCTTTCTTTGTTTTTTATAATGATTGTAACAGAACCCCTTCAGAGAAATCCTTTTATTTTAGGGATATTTTCAAATATTTCCAATATTTATTTAGCCGTATTGGCTGGTATTATTGCCACTGTCATTTTGCAATCAAGCTCCGTTGTTTCGGGAATACTCATACTCCTTGTCGCTCAGGGTTTTTTTGATTTTAATCAGGCCTTTGGGATTATTTTAGGTGCTAATATAGGGACAACCTCAACAGCTATGATTACTTCGCTTATAATGAATGCTTCTGCAAAGAAGACCGCCATTGCTCATCTACTCTTTAATGTTATTGGTGTCTTGTTATTTATCCCTTTTATTAATCGTTTCTCTGCTTTTATAGATACTTTTCAATTATCATCAGATAAGTCGGTTGCTCTCGCTTATCTGTTGTTCAATTTAATAAATGCCACCTTGTTTATTTTCTTTTTGAATTATTTCCATCAGCTAATTAATAAGGTGTATAGAGTTTTTTATAAAAGTGAAGAATAATTTTATTATATTTTAAAATATTTATGGATACAGGATATCACGAAGATAATTATCAAAATAAGATTACGATGGCCATCTGCTATGGAATGAGAATTCTTGTACTTATCGCTGCCGGGTTATTTTTTCTTTGGGGAGACTGGGAATCATCTGTCAGTACTGTAATTATTTTTATTTTAATGCTCACGCCTTCATTCCTTAAAGAAAGATATAGGTTGCACCTACCTTTTGCGCTTGAAATAGGTGTTGTTGCATTCATATTTATAACTCTTTTTTTAGGACATTTGGCCAGTTTTTATGATTACATACCTTTTTGGGATAAGTTTGTTCATTTGCAATCAGGAATATTGCTGGGGGCTACTGGCTTTATAATTATTTACATATTGAATGAGAATAAAAGCGCGATGCTTAATTTGAGTCCTGGTTTTATTGCCGTTTTTGCAATCACTTTTTCATTAGCACTGGGAGCAGTTTGGGAAATTGTTGAGTTTGTGGGTGATAGTATTTTCGGTAGTGCTTGGCAGGCAAGTAACACTGATACTATGTGGGATCTTATTGCGGACATCATCGGTTCCTTGATTGTTAGTATTACGGGATACTTTTGGATGTATAGACACAAGAGACTTCCTTTTACTCCGTGGTTTGTGCGGATATTTAAAACTAACAAAAATAAGTGAAAATAGTTTTAAGCCTGATAATTGTTTTTGTTATTTTTTATTTTGGCTACTTTGCAATTAATATTTATTTTGCAATACCTATTTGTGGTCAATATGTTTCAAAAGAAATTACAGTTGGCGAAAAAAATATAACAGTAGAATTGGCTGATAATGATTGCAAAAGAGAATTAGGGCTTTCTGGTAGGACTTCTTTAGGTAAAAAACAAGGAATGCTTTTTGTGTATCAGAATGATGGCTCAAGAGGTATTTGGATGAAAGATATGAAATTCCCTATAGATATATTATGGATCAATAAAGATACGGAGGTGGTTGGTATTGAATGGGCAATAACTCCGGAAACATATCCAAAAATATTCGGAGAAGCTTATGAAGCCGCTTTCGTTCTTGAGCTACCGGTAGGTTTTATAAAAGAAAATTATATTTCATTAGGAAGTAAAATTTCTATAAAATAATAATTTAGACACTAAAATTCTTGACTTATAAAAACCAACGTGTTATTTTTATTTTTGGTTAAATCAGTTATTTGAAAATCTCCAATATGCGGGAGATAAAATAAAAAAGGGGTGAAGTAGTAATGTTAATTATCACTAAAATCCTTCTGTTCGTGGTCATTTGGATATTCTCGGGTTTTTATGCCGCGGCATTGAATAACTGGCTTATCAAAAGATCTTTGACGGATGCTCCTGAGGTAGATGAAAATACATTAAAGATCTTTTTGGCATTTGGGCCAATAATGCTCGCGACTGTTATTATTTTATCGCTGGCGACGCGCATTTTAACAATTGTCACAAATGTCGTCCTTAAGCCATTAAGCATTACGGTCATTTACGACAAAATGGCTGAATATTTGAAAAATATCAAATAAAGTAAGATCCAGTTCTCCTTCACAAAGCCGCTCCTATCGGGGCGGTTTTAATTTAGCTATTTGTATTTAAAGTTAGACAATTTATCCTTGAAATTTGAACTATCTAAAATAAACTTGCTATTTTGTCAAAAATAATGCAGACTATCGTAATTGTAATTAATTAGCAGATAATAATAAACAAATGGCAAGATTCGATCAGGGAGGCGGAAAGAGATTCGGTGGCAACACTGGTGGAGGAAGAAGCTTTGGCGGAAGACCGAGCTTTGGTAGAAAGAGTTTCGGGGACAGGGGAGATAGGGGCGGAGAAAGAAGAGAGTTCGAAATGCACAATGCTGTATGTAGCGAGTGTCAGAAGAGCTGTCAGGTGCCTTTCAAGCCTACAGGCGAGAAGCCTGTATATTGCAGTGACTGTTTCGGAAATAAAGGTGGTAGAAGTGGAGGCGATAGACCACAGAGAAGAGATTTCGGAGACAGAGGGTCTTCTAGACCAAGCTTCGGAGGTGGCAACGATGATATAAAGAGACAGATTGAAGGAATGAATGCAAAGCTAGATAGACTGGCTGATGCAATCGAGACTCTCAGCCTTCGCTGGGAAAAATAAAAAAGCGCTTAAAAACCACCGAGCTCTCGGTGGTTTTTGGTTTGTAATATTTTTTTAAAATAAATATCCCAATACCTTAGGGACAAAATGAGGTGGAGAGTTGACTATTTATTTAGAAAGGAATAGTATGTGTATAATAGACACTAACAAAAATTAAATATGAAAATTAAATCTATTAAAAATAAATATAAATTCACGGTAGTTGCCACTGATGTGGTTATTTTTACAATAAAAGACGAAAAACTTCAGGTTCTTTTAATTAAAATGAAAAAGAAGCCATATGAGGAACACTGGGCCATGCCTGGAGGATTAATTAAATTGGATGAGGCTGTAGACAGTGCGGCGGAAAGAATTTTAAAAGAAAAGGTTGGTATTGAAAATGTTTATCTCGAACAACTCTATACTTTTGGAGAAGTTGATAGGGATCCTTTCGGTCGCGTTGTTTCTGTCGCTTATTTTGCATTGATACCAAGTGATAAACTAATTTTAAAAACCACAAAAGAATACGGTGATATTTCGTGGTTTCCCGTTGATAAACTGCCCAAACTCGCCTATGACCATAAAGAGATGGTTCGCTCTGCAATTAATCGTCTGCAGAGTAAATTGAGTTACAGTAATATCGTATACAGCCTATTGCCCAAGGAATTTACATTAAGTGAGATTCAAAAGACTTACGAGATAATTCTTGATAATAAATTAGATAAAAGAAATTTTAGAAAGAAACTTTTTTCTTTAAATTTAGTTAAAACACTAGGGAGAGAAAAAAGGGGAATGGCTAACCGACCGGCTAGTCTTTATGTTTTTACCGATAGAAGACCAAAGAATGTAGAGATTGTTTAATTTTTTTATTATTAATTAGTGTAATAATTACAATAACAAATGGAAAACTTGCTTAGTATAAATACGATAATTTTCACTTTTTGGGGTTATCAAATGAGCTATGTAGAATTTATTGGAACGATTTTTAATCTTTGGTGTGTATGGTTGGCTGTAAAAAATAAAATTTTGACATGGCCAGTTGGATTAGTGGGAATTGTTTTTTATATATTCCTTTTTTATCAGATACAGCTTTATTCCGATCTTTTTGAGCAAATATATTTCTTTTTTGCGAGTTTTTATGGTTGGTGGCTTTGGTTACCATCTAAAAACAAGAAAGAAACAGGTAAAGATGCTGAGTTGCAAATTACGCCAAATACTTTTAGAAAAAACACTATATATCTTGTAGTTATACTGCTTGGAACAGTTATCGTGGGTTCTTTTATGAGCAATATACATTTATATTTTCCAGCTTATTTCCCGATACCCGCCGCATTTCCTTTTCTTGACGCACTTACCACTATCATGAGTTTTGTGGCGACCATTTTAATGGCCCAAAGAAAAATAGAATGTTGGTATCTTTGGATAACAGTTGACGTTATTGGTGTGTGGCTATATTACGAGCAGAGTGTAAAATTCATTGCGTTAGAATACGTAATTTTCTTAATACTCGCCGTGTCCGGATATTTAAAATGGAAAAATGAAGGAGCGAATATTAAACATGGTTTAGTGCTTGGTAAATTTGCACCATTTCATAAAGGACATCAGTCTTTAGTGGAAGCTGCCTTGAAAAATACAGATATGGTTTATGTGATGATATATGATTGTCCACAAGTGATTGATATTCCGCTCAAAACACGTGCAGAATGGATCAGAAAAATTTACCCCCAGGTACATGTTCTAGAGGTTCCGTCCGGACCGCCTGATTCAAAAGAAGATCCAGAAATAATGCGTCAGCATGAAGAATTTATTAGAGAACACTTACCCGAACCCATCACTCATCTTTTTTCGAGTGAATGGTACGGAGACTATATAAGCAAAGCCCTTGGTGCTGAAAATATTTGCGTTGATCAGAATAGGAATATAATTCCCATTTCAGGAACAAAGGTGCGTTCTAATCCTCACGAATATAGAGATTATTTACACCCAATTGTCTATAGGGATTTTATCAAAAAAATAGTTTTCTTGGGCGCGGAGTCTACCGGTAAAACAACTATTGCTGAAGAAGTTGCAAAAGAACACAAGACCGAGTGGATGCCGGAGTATGGTAGAGAGTATTGGGAAAAAAATAATACAGAAGGAAAACTTTCCAAAGAGCAACTTGTAGAACTGGCAAATATTCATTTAGAAAAGGAAGAAGAATTATTACAGAAAGCCAATAAATATTTATTTGTTGATTCAAATGCAATAACAACCGAGATGTTTAGCCGATTCTATCATGGTGACGCACACCCGGAACTTTCTAGATTGGCTAAAGAAAGTGAATCAAGATATGACCTTGTTTTTGTTTGTGATACGGATATTCCATATGTAGAAGATGGGACACGTTCAGGGGCAAAACACAGAGAAATATTTCAACGTCAAATAATAGAAGACTTAAATAAGAGAGGCGTTTCTTTCATTCTGCTTTCGGGGACGATCAAGGACCGCATAAATAAGATAAATGAGACTTTAAAAAAGTTTAAATTGAAATGATGAAAATAAATCAATGTGGTCGGTCGAACGGATGAGATGTTTTAGTTGATAATTAGAGTTTATTATTCAATTTTTACTAAACAGGATAAATGATTAAGGATTTTAAAAAAACAGAAGAATTATTAATAGAACGCGCACGTGAATTAGGAAAGGGGTGTAAAAAAGTTTTTGTTGCTGTTTCCGGTGGAATAGATTCTTCGCTTGTCATTGCGATACTTTGCGGGGCGTATGGTCCTAAAAATGTTGTCGGAATGTATAGGGATATTAAAAGCGACAAAAAACACAAAAAGGATGTTGAGTTATTGAGGAATAAATTTGGTTTTCAATTAATAAGTTTAGATTTAAATGACTTATACGATGAATTAATTAAGAAAATTAAAAAGGAATTCAAAAAAAATAGTTTAGGCTTTTATGATGAAAATAGCGTTTTTGCGGATGATTCCGGTTTTACAAGTGCTTATTCTAGTTTAAAGTCTCGTTTTACCACTCCTTTGGCGGGTTTTATTTCAAAAGCAATCGACGGAGGAAGGGGTAGAATTTTTGGTACTGGAAACGGGGAAGAGGATGGATTTCTTCGCTATTTTGATAAATATGGAGATGGTGCAGTAGATAATAATATACTTGCGGGGCTTAATAAGGCGGAGGTAAGACAGTTGGCGCATTATATGGGTGTTCCGGAAAGAATTGTAATTAAATTACCATCAGCCGATCTTGAGGGAAAAGGAGATAGACACAACGATGAGTCTCAACTTACAAAATGGGCTGATGATCTTGGTTATAAAATTAAAATTTCCTATGGTGCGTCAGACGGTTCAAAAGAAGGTAATATTGCATGGGCGTGGAGAGAAGATATTAAGAACGGAGTTATCACGGGAAAAAATTCGAAAATAAATATCCAAGAATTAACAAAAAAGTATGGAGATATGGAAAAGGTGGAAACGGTTTTGTTTTTGCGTGATATTGAAAAATTAACACGCCATAAGATTTTACCAATACCATCAGTTAAAAGAGAGGATCTTGTAAATATGAATTTAGTAGATTAATTTATTGTTAAATACCCAAAAATAATTGACATAAACAGTTAATAAAGTAAGGTGTGATAGCAAATTTAGTTCTTTTATGTTCTTTTAAAATTCAATACAGATACAGGTATAAAGAAAAAGGAGGAAGTTATGGTTCAAAGAAACAACTTGATTATTGGTCAGGAAGATCTTTTGGTAATAATTGATGCGCAAAACGATTTTATTCTCGAAGATGGTAAACTTTATGTAAAGGGAGTTCCAGGCGAATCTTCTAATGAGGTTATTGTTGCCGGAATAAAAGAAGTGTGTAAAAAATTTAAGCGTCACGTTACAACAGAAGATAAGCACGGCACAAACCACATTGAATTTGGAATTTTTGGTGAGCACTGCGTGGTCTCAACCCCCGGTCAAAAATATATTACAGAATTGCTCCCGGTTTACGATACCGCAGATGAGAATATTAAAAAAGGAAATGATTCAAGCATTATCAGTTATTCCATCGCAACTAGCTCTCAATTTTCAAGTCACGTAAGAAGATTGAGGTTTGCCGAGATTAGAAGGATTTTTCTCGTGGGCTGGGCCTATACACATTGTGTAGGTGAATCGGCAATCTCTTATGCTTGTCAGGGGTTTGAGGTGTATGTTATCGAAGATCTTACACGTTCTGTTCCACCGCCTTATGGTGATATCGAAAAAATGAAAAAGAAGTTGGAGCTTTATGGTGTTAAAGAAGTTTTTTTGAAGGACATAGAGTAGGGAGGTAAAAATGGAACCGATAATTAAATCGCTCCTTGATGTAGATTTTTACAAATTTACGATGGGGCAATTAGTGTTCAATAAATATCCCGATACTGTTATAACTTACGCTTTTAAAAATAGGACAAAAGGCATCCGTCTCGCTGATCATGTTAATATGAATGAGTTACGACGAGAGTTAGATCACGTTAAGACTTTACATTTTAATAAAACTGAAATTCACTACCTTCGCGGTACGAATGAGTATCAGGACAGGATGTTTTCCGAGAGTTATCTTTCTTTTCTTTCCAATTTAAAATTACCAGACTATAAACTAGAAATATTAGACGGAGATATTGGTTTAAAATTTTCCGGTAAATGGGTTGAAGTGATTTATTGGGAAACACTTGCCCTGAGTATTGTGAATGAGCTCTATTACCGCTCTCTTTTAAGAAAAATGAGTAAATTTGAAAGAGAATGTGTATATGCTGTCATGAGGCTTAAATTAGCGGAGAAGATAAAAAAACTGAAATCGAAGCCAGATATAACATTTACTGATTTTGGTACGCGTAGACGTTTCAATAAGAGTGTTCAGGATTATGTCGTGGAAACATTAATCGATGAACTTCCCGCTAGCCAGTTTTTGGGAACATCAAACACCTTTCTTGCTATGAAGCATGGTATTCTCCCCATGGGAACCAACGCGCATGAAATATTCATGATTGTTGCCGGTCTTATGGGGCAGAAAAAATCAGATGAAGGAATACTCAATTCAGTAGATATCGTACTTAATGATTGGTGGAATCAATATGGATGGGGATTATCAATTGCTCTTCCCGATACATTTGGAAGTGATTTCTTCCTCAAGCAGATGACCGTGGAACAAGCTCGTAATTGGAAAGGCTTTCGCCATGATTCGGGCGATCCGATTGAGTTTGGAGAGAAGATCATTAAATTTTATCAATACCACGGGATTGATCCGACTAGCAAACTTATCGTTTTTAGTGATGGGCTTGATATAGATTTAATAATAAAAATAGCCGATCATTTTAAAGGGCGGATAAAATATACTTTTGGATGGGGAACCAATCTGACTAATGATCTCGGTTTTCTCGCCTTGTCTCTTGTTATAAAGGCCATTTTGGCAAACGGAGAACCTTTGGTTAAGTTGAGTGATAATTTAGCAAAGGCAATTGGCGAAAAGTTGGAAGTAAGTCGCTATAAAAGAGTTTGCGGTTATACAAATAATGTTTCTGAGGAATGTAGGTATTAAAAAATACAGTGGCGGAAAAGAAAAAACTTTTCCGCCTTTTTTTATTTTAAGATGTTATAATATTTATATTAAAAGTAAAATTAATTAAAAATGTCTAAGAAAAATATAATTATAGTTTTAGTGTTGATCGTCGGTGTTTTGCTTTATTTTAAATATGGAACAACGAGCAAACAACTTCCTGTGGAAAATGAAGGTAATCAGGTAGGTATAGCTAATCCTGCATCTGTCTATTGTATAGATCAGGGCGGTCGTTCAGAGATAAGAACAAGCGCGGACGGAAGCCAATTTGGTGTTTGTATATTTTCAGATAATAGCGAATGTGATGAATGGGCCTTTTTTAGAGGGGAATGTAGTAAGGGTATAAAGTAATTATTATTAAATAATTAAAAATAATGAAAGGTTTTTTAGATTTTATTAGAGAGCAGGGAGTTGTCGGGTTGGCTGTCGGTTTCATCCTTGGCGGTGCTGTATCAAAATTAGTATCAGCTCTTATAGCTGATATAATAAATCCTTTTCTGGGTGTTGCATTAGGTATTGTTGGTGATCTTAAAACAGCTTCCATAATTATTGCTGGTGCAAATATAATGTATGGAAATTTTCTTGCTGTTTTTGTTGATTTTCTGGTTATAGCAGGAGTTGTTTATTTTGGTGTAAAAATGATGGGTCTAGATAAATTAGATAAAAAACCTCAGCAGAAATAAGAAACTAACAATATTTTTCCACAGCCTTGTTAAAAAATAATATGTTATAATTATTATATTAAAAATTAGCACAATAGTAATTTTTATGGCAAAAGGAAATGATTCACGAAAGAAAGATGTAAAGAAGCCGAAAAAGGCAAAAAAATAAAAAGGGCATTTTTTGTCCATTGAATAAATTTATAATTTATTCTGTAAAACCCCAAAACTTAGGTAGCGGGGTTTTATATTTAAACTAATAAGCTAATTAACTATATTTTAGGCCGATAAATGGATATTTTGTAAATTATGATCTTTTTTGTTCATAAACCATTTACTTATTTTCTAGTTGATGGTAGATTTCTATTTAGGTAAAAAGGTCTTTGAAAACCAAAATAAATGTGGAAGCGTCTTTAAAACAACCAAAAACAACAGAACGAAGGAAGGGAGTGATTTATAATGGCGAATATCATTGACGATCTCATCAAAAAAGACCAGGAAAGAAAATTGGAACGTAAAGAGAACAAAGTAATAACCTTTGAGGAATACCTCGGGCTTTTGAAAGAAAGCCCTAAGATTGCTCAATTTTCTGCCCAAAGAATCTTCTCAATGATTCTGGGGCGCGGAGAAAAAGAACTTTCTCCGGTCGACCGCGAATTTTTCGGAGTTAAAAAGGGGTATCCCTTTTTCGAACAACACTTAAAAGGAGTAACCTCCTCAGTTTCCGAGGTTATGGAATTTTTCTTAGCCGGAGCAAACGGATTGGCTCTGGGAAAAAAAGTCCTTCTTCTTTTTGGACCCCCCGCATCGGGCAAAAGCTCTTTTCTTGAGATCCTGAAATCAGGTCTTGAGTCATACAGAGATATTCCGATGTATAAAATCCAGGGATGTCCTATAAACGAGGAACCCTTGCATCTCTTGCCTCAGAATATGAGAGAGGATTTCGAAAGAGAGCTCGGGATAAAAATAAAGGGAGACCTTTGCGCAAAATGTCGCGCCAAATTAGAAGAATATAAAGAAAAAGGCGGTCCGACAGGTTACTACGATATCCCCGTTGAAACCTTCAGTATTTCAAGAAGAAAAATGAGGGGTATCGGCAGATTTGAACCCGCAGACGAAAAAGCTCAGGATATCTCAGATATTACAGCAAAAGAGAACCCGGCGGTCACTTATAATCCCAAGAGGGGATATGATGACCCCGAAGCTTTTACGTTTAACGGAGCCATTCCTCGTGGAAATCGCGGTCTCGTAGAGGGTGTTGAATTCGTTAAAAAGGGTATCGATCCTAAAATTCTGTGGGTTTTCATAACCCTTAACGAAGAAGGATTACTCGCTGTTCCCGGCTCCAATATGGCGCCACTTGATATAGACACAGTGGTCTTGGGACACTGCAACATCGTAGGTTTTAAATGGTTTGCAAGTGACTCGGCTCACGAAGCTCTTCAGAGCAGAATTTACGCTATACCTTTTGGATATGCACTTCGCATCAAAGACGAGGTTGAGATATACAAGAAACTCATAAATCAGGCGAATGTGAAAACTCACATTAGTCCGGAGACACTTGAGCTCGTAGCTCTTTTTGCGATATCGTCGCGCCTTAATCCCGATAACAATTTTTCCAGCGTTATAGAAAAGGCAAAATTTTTAAACGGGCAGATCGTTGAATCCATCGCTGAAAAGCGCTTGGACATAAAATCAGTGATCGAAAGAGGCAAAGCAAGTGACGACTGGTCCAAAAAAGACGGAATGTTCGGAATAAGTCCGAGAGACATAATGTCCGCCTTAAGTAAGGCAATCGTATCCGATAAAGGATGCAAATGTCTCACTCCTAAAAAAGCAATATCTTTCCTCTTGGCAAACTTTGATAATTTAATGGGTGTCAACCCGGAACTTATCAAGGCTTGGAAAAATCTTCTCAATAATGAGATAACGAAGGAATATAAAGAAAGGGTAATTGAAATTATCAACACTGCCTTCTTGTCGTGTTATGGCGATTTAGCTCTTCAAAAAGCAAAGCGCTATATGAAAGACGTACAACTTCACTGCCAAAAAAGCAGGAAGTTTAGCGCTCCGAGGGTTACCGAAGAAAACGCTTCCGGGCCGGATTACACGGAAATGAGGAAAATAGAAACGCATATGGGCTTAAATAGCACCGAGGCGCAAAATAGCGCCAGGGGAGAACTGCTTCAGATGTATTATGAATACTTACAGGAGCACGGGGAATTCAGTTTGAAAGATTTCCCGAAGCTTAGAGAAGCGGTAAACAAAGTTCTTCTCGAGGAAATGCAGCTCAATATGATAAACATTCTCACTCTTTCCGAAAAACCCGCTACCGGAAAAGAAGCGGAAAACTCGAGGAAGCACAAAGAAGACCTCGTAGAGGGATTAAAGAAGGCCGGTTTCTGTGAACACTGTGTTCAGGAGATACTGGAAGACGCGAGGAAATTCCTCAAGAAATAAATCGTAAATCGTAAGTTCAAATTACGGGGTTGGTTAATTACTAACCCCGTTTTTTTCTGAATTGTAGAAGGAGGGATTAAAATGCCTATAATTGATTCAAGGGAAGATAATTTAGATGTTTCAAAAGACGTTCAAAGGCATCACGACAAAATAAAGGAAATTGTAAAAAAGAAACTTCCCGAGATAATTTCTCAGGAAGATATAATAACTCAGGATAACAAAGGCAAGAAAATAAAAGTGCCCGTAAAGTCTTTGAGCATCCCTGATCTGCGTCACGGCAAAAGAAGTGGTAATGGTGGCGGAGATGGAGAGGGCGATGGCGAAGGCGAAGGCAAAAAAGTAGGAATGGGTCAGGGTCCCGGTAAAAAGGGTGACGAAATGGGAAGAAAACCCGGACAGCAACAGGGAGAAGGCGGAGAATCGAAAGCGGGCAATGATCCCGGTGAAGATATGATCGAAAGCGAATTCACGGTCGAAGAGATCGTTGAAATGATGTTTGAAGATCTCGGTCTTCCAAATCTCCTTAAAAAAGATCTTGCCACAATTGAAGTTTCTCTTGGATATAAAATAACCGGAATGGAAAAAGTCGGTCCTATGGTTCTTTTGAAAAAGAGACCAACCGCGAAAAATGCAATGAAAACATTCTGGGTTTTGATGGGTCTTTTACAGGAAAAGTTCAAGGACAGAAGCGAACTTGATTGTTTTGCTGCCCTAAAGCAAGAGGGTGGCGGATTATATGAAGCAGAGCAACTTCTTCTTGATCCAAACTTTAAACATGATTTAAAGCAGGTAGAACCTTTTCCTATAATCGGAAACGGCGATCTGCGCTACTTTGATGTTCAGGACAAAAAAACATCAGAGACGAACGCTGTCGTCTTCGCAATTCTCGACGTTTCCGGCTCTATGGGTGATCACAAGAAGTATATTTCAAGAGCCATACTTTTTTGGCTGGTGCAGGTTCTTCGCAGACAATATACCAATGTTGAAATAAGATTTATCGTTCACCATAGCTCGGCTAGATTGATCGAAGAAAAAGATTTTTTCCGCACAATGGAAAGTGGCGGAACTGTCGGACATACTGCTTTTTCTCTCGTTAACGATCTTATAAAGAGCAAATATCCGACGGATATCTGGAATGTCTATGCTTTTTACTTTTCCGACGGAGACGATTTCGAACCGGAAAAAACCGGCAAGGAAATGAAAAAAATGCTGGATTCCGGTATTAATATGTTTTGCTTTGCAAACATTAAGGAAAGTTTTGAGGAAAAATCATGGGGATATTCTTCTTTTACGAATGATGCCGATCTCATCTCCCACATCAAAGGTAATTGGCCTATTGAAACGGTTTACCTCAAGATAGAAAATCCGGAAAGTGGCAGGATGGACTCCATGGAGGTTATTACCGGTAAAGATGGTTTTCCTTTTATCGCTGTAACCATAAGCAACAAGGCTCATGTTTTTACTGTTCTCAGAGAATTTCTGAAGAAAAATAGGTAGGTGATATGTATGAATGCCAAGGAAATAAAAAGACTCGGAGAGATTGAAAAAAGGGTGGATGAAATCTTCAAAGAAAATGGCTTGGAAACAACAAACATTAACTTTGAGATAGTAACCGCCGAAAGAATGATAGAAGCCATGGCTTATAGTCTTCCTACTAATTTTTCTCACTGGAGTTTCGGTAGAAATTTTGAGAGGGAGAATACTCAATATCAACACTCGGGACATGGAATACCTTACGAGGTTGTCTGGAATTTCGATAATCCGACAGCTTTGTTGGTTGATACAAATCCTTTTGCATTGAATGTACTCATACTTGCGCACGTTTATGGCCACGTCGACTTTCACCTCGCTAATATGCTCATGAGGAAGAGTAGAAGTATCGCGGACATAACCATTGAAGCAAGAAGCGCAAAGAAAAGATTCTTGGAATATGAAAAGAAATACGGCGTAGAAGAAGTCGAAAAAGTTATAGATGCCGCTATCGCTTTTCAATACCACCAGGATTCCGATCCTTTTTCTGATGCTTTACCTGAAGAGGAAATACGCGAAAGATATCTTTCTGCGGAAATGGAAAATCTCAACAGATATCAAAAAGCTCTCGATGCTACGACCGATAACGATGAAGCTGAAAAGCTCAAAAAAGACATCGAGGAAACAGAAAAGCTTATACAGTTTTACGAACAACATACACCCCCCGTTCCCGAATACGACATTCTCAAATATATGATCGAGAAGTCTCCAAAAATGAAGAAGTCGTGGGTAAAAGATGTTGTTACCGTAGTTCGTGAACAAATGAGAGCATTGGCCCCCAATTTCAGAACAAGGTTACTTAATGAGGGCTGGGCTACATTCTGGCATGTCAGGGTACTTAGGCAATTAGCCAAAGAAAAAATAATAACCCCCGCCGAACACGAAGAAGCAATACAATTTCACGCACAAGTCACCCAGAAGCGTCGCTTAGGTTTCAACGTATATTCCATCGGTCCCGCCTTTTGGGAAATGATAGAAGACCGTTGGGATAAAGGAAGATTTGGCGACGAATGGGAAAAATGCAGAGACCAAGAAGAAAAAAGAAATTGGGATAAGAAACTTGGTTTAGGCAGAAAAAAGATAATAGGACTTCGCAAGATGCTTTCCGATAGAATGGCTATCGAAAGTTATTTCTACGATGAATTCATACGCGATGAACAAATGTATCTTTGGCAAACAGAGATAGACCCCATGACAGGAGAAGAGGTTTACTCTATTGCAGAAGATAGGCCGGAAGTAATAAGAGAGATCCTAATAAGACAACATACGACCTTCGGCATACCTGCCGTTGCGGTAGTCGATGGAAATCTTAATGATTTAGGACATCTTCTTATTAAGCACTCTTTTTCCGGATTTGAGCTTGATCCTAAATATGAAAACGGCGCCCTCGAAAAATTATATTTTTTCTGGGAAAGACCGATTCATCTCATAACTTATGAAATAAAGGGTTATGATGAGGAAAAGCACACTTTCAGTTTAAAGGAGATACTGCACACATATAACGGTGCGCGTCACGAGATAATTGATTTAGGGTAGTTAGTTCTTTTCGTTTTGTTCTCGCCTTTGGCGGAACACAAGCCCCACAAATTAGTGGGGCTTTTTATTTATCAAAAATTGTTTTTTTGTCTTTTTATATGGGCCGTTTGACGAATACTTGACAAAATATATGATTTAGTATATACTTAAAGGTAGTGTAATTAGCACAGGGGAACAAAGTCGAAGTTTCTTAAGTTAGGAAAAATCACATATAAATAATATGACAGGTACAATAAAAACTATTTTGGATAAAGGATTTGGATTCATCGCTCGCGAAGGCGAAGCAAAGGATCTTTTCTTTCACTCAAAAGAATTGAATGGCGTTGCTTTTGACGATTTGAGAGTTGGGGACACAGTCTCTTTCGAGATCGTTGATGGTCCTAAGGGCCCAGCAGCCACAAACGTTTCAAGAGCATAATCTTGTAATGTAAACAAAAACCACCATTAATTTGGTGGTTTTTTGTTTACAGAGAACTTATTTAAATAATCCCTCTTTATTAAAAACCGTTTTCATAAAATTCATAATTACTTCAGGGTCATATACGCCTTTATATATAGTTGGTATTTCTTTATTTATTCCAAGTAAACCATAAACAGCTATCATTGCTGATCTGACCGACTGTTCTACTGTAAAGACAACTTCATCTTGTATTTCGCAGTATTGTCCCAAAAAAGTGAAATTCTCGGTTTTTTCCGGTATTACAAGCGGACGATCACCTTTGTTTCGAGGCATAAACTGACTTGTTATGTATGGCATCATACAAGGTACACAATCAGAATGCTCTAGAATTTCAGACAATTCATTATCAAAGCCCAATAAACAACAAACCTCCATTACTAATTCCTCACCCGTACATTCAGACATTTTTTTCTTAATAAAATTTCCTTCTTTATCTGGAGATAGTCCGTATCCTCCCCAAACAAATATATCTTCCGGTTGATTTGCAAAATGTGGTTGATTTGGAATAGCAATAGACAAAAGCCAGTTTGAATCTTTAAAGGTTACGATACCGCCCGTTCCAGGCTCATTATCTGAGAATTTTTTAATAAGTTCTATAAACTTTTTATCTTTAAGCGTTACCGTAAATGATTCCCATTTCATTTTGTCTATATCGGCCTCAAATATGTGTGGTTTACCAAAGTGTGGTCGCCCTTTAGCTATTTTTTCCCAAAGCCTCCACGAGTCGTTGGCTTTCTTTGTATTAGTTTCTGGGGCGCTTTTGTTATTGCCGAGACTCGAATTAGAAGTCATAGAGCCATTTGTAAATAACACGATATCGCTATCTTCAACAATAATTTCCTCTTTGTGTTGTTCTTTTGAATATATTATTTTTTTTACTTTTTCCCTGTCTCTATTTTCTGTGAACTCAAGATCAAGGACATGATGATTCATTAAAAAAATAACACCCTCATTTTTAAGCCAATCTGCAACGGGAGTAACAATAGAATCAAATTGAGTATATCTAGTGTGCTTGACCCCTGTCATTGTATTTATACGAGGAAATTCCTGAATGAAACGAAGGAGGTATCTTTTAAATTCTATTATGCTGTGCCATGGCTGAAAGGCAAAAGTTGTACACCATTCAAACCAAAAATTTGTTTCAAAAAAAGAAGGGGAGAAGTAGTCGCTAATTTTTGAACTTTCGCTATCAAAAAAAGATTCTGGTAAAGAGATAAGATTTGCTAATCCAATTCGATCAATATCGCTAAGTCCCAAAAAAGATGAGTCGATTATTTTTCTGTTTTCTACAAGCCTAGCCTTAGCATTAACTCTTACCTCTTTATTAAATTTAACAAAATCATCTCGGAGAGTTTTTTTTGAGCTCTTGTGAAGGGGAATCGAAGACAAAAGATCAAAGGTGCAACTATAAACTTCCTCAGAAAACATTCTCCCTCCTCTACAAACATATCCATCTTTTGGGGAACCCTTACCATCTAAGCTCCCTCCAAGGTCTTCCGAGCTTTCTAGTATATAAATATTTTTACCTGAAAAACCACCATCTCTTATCAAATATACTGCAGCAGAAAGTGATGCTATACCACCCCCTATTAAATATGCCTTTTTGTTTTCTGTTTCCATTTACCCTGTTTAGTAAAAATTGAATAATAAGACTTTGTTTATTAATAAAAAGATATCACCTAATTTTGCCGATATTTCTACCTGCCTTCATTCTATCGATTTTAAATTTTTAATTTTCTAAAAAATAAAAATTCTACTGAACAGTGTGAATTTATTTTTTTAGAGGTATTGTTGCACCGAGTCCAATGAGGCATATCTTCCTCCACGGCTGATATATGCTTTTAAATTTTTGTTCATTTATCTTACCATTTTTGTAGGTGACCGCGTAATCAACCTCTGCTGTTATACCTTTACGTGGAGTCTCGCTACACTGTTGTGTCGCATAAGGGACATCTGTACTCATGAGGTATTTTGTTTCGGGTATCGGTTTTTCGTCAGAAAGTACAGGTTCGGAAATATAAATATGTCTGCCATCTTTTTGACCAAAGAATTCAAAAATAAGATTATTGTCTTTTACAGTGCCCTGAAGTAATAAATATTTTCCTGTATCATTAATAAAGCGAAGGTCCGGATGTGGGTCGTATATTGTTGCATCAAGACCTGGTCCATAATAACCGACAACATACCTATGGTTTACTCGTTCTGTAATAGGAAGTCCGGTATTTAAGGCGAGACGAAACAGAGTAGTTGCTATTTGACAAAGACCACCACCAAGCTCTTTGATACTCTTATCTTCCTTGATTACGAATTCTGCAACAAAACCCTCTTCTTCTGAAGTTGTTCCAATAGAAAAAACCGTTGAAAATTCCTCTCCGGGAGCAATAAGTAGACCTGTTAATTTAGAAACCCCAACTTTTATATTGTGAATCCTATCTGCACTACTACCTTTAAAATTTGTTGTGGCTACACCAACCAGCTCATTAATATTATATTCATCTACTGTATCTTTTGTGACAGATGGTTCCTCTTCAGTAATTTCTATCGGAACAACAAGGTATCCATTGTTTATTATAATATCGCTATTACCAATAGCTAATCCGCCAAGGGAAGCGACCATACTGTCTGCTATTCCCAGGGAACGTTTTGTACCAAAGATAACCTCCTCTACCTTAGCAACAGTTTTTTCGATGTCTACCATGTTTCCAATTCTTCCTTTTTCAATTTCTATAAGTTTGCCACCTTGAACTTCGAAACGACTACTCATCGGACGATTATCTAATACAGGAATAATATTTTTGTTTAAAAATAGCTTAATCTTATTTTTATCCAATGACAAACGACCATTTTCGTCTAACCTCAACCATGTTATAAGTTTTTTCCCGCTTACCTTCCAGCCATAACTTTTATATCTAAAATCAACATTGATTCCGTGAGCAATCTCATTTGCGACCGGCAAAAACATCTTCATTTCTTCTTTTGAAAAAGAAGGCATACGGGTTTTTGCTTTTAAGCGAATTGGAGAAGGGTCAAAAGAAGAGAGTTTCTTTTCTATCTCCTGTGATACTTCAGAAAAATCTAGATCTTCACCCGCGCTTTCTTTTGAGACATATATTTTATTTCCAACATATACAAAGTTGGAGGAAATTGTCTCTTTGAAATAACCCTTGATTTCACGTGAATAAAATGAACTGATTGCTTCACTTTGAAATACCGCAGGGAAGTTAAACTCTTTATTTTTTATTAAAGAATTAGCTTGTTCAAAAATTTTTGTTAAAATATTACCGTTTCTACCATAGTCGTAGGCTTCCCTTAGAGAACCCTCCCAATCGCCAAGAGAAAAATATGCGACAACTCTATCAGGCGACATTCCACTCGCTTCCATGGGGATGTTTACTATTCGTTCTCCTTTCTCGCTTTCAAAAATAAGAGTGATGCCATCTTTATCTAAAGCCTCAGCGCCTTTTTTGTATTCATTAAAAACCTCAGTATATGTTTTCCCACCAACCAATCTTCCATCTACGTATATTCCTGGATAAAATCGGTTATTGTATGTGTATTCAAAAAACAAAAAGACCCCGAAGGTTGTGGCAATAGCTATAATAATATAGGCTAAAGTTTTTTTTGAAATATTCACACTGTTCATTATATGCTATATTCTATCCTTTTTATGATAACAAAAAAAGTTTATTGTGGTAAAATAAACCCGATATTTATAGAAGCTTAATCTCCATACAAAATAACGTGAAAAAAGATAAAATTTATATTTATGGCAGACACGCGCTAAAAGAAGCTCTTATGAGTGCGCCTCAGGCCATAACAAAGATTTTTTTGGCTGATAGAAACGATGTTGAACTTGAGGCTCTTATTAAAAAGAGTGGTATTTCTGTGGGAGAACTTTCTTCTGCGAGTATAGAAAATGACGCTTCTCACCAGGGGGTTATCGGGAGCATCTCTCCCGAAAAACTTATTAGAAAATATGAAGGATTTTTTGAAAAATACACAGTTACTCCAAATTCTCTCTTTGTATTTTTGGATGGGTTACAAGATCCGCAGAATGTCGGCGCGATAATTCGTTCTGCAGTGGCCTTTGGTGCATCGGGCGTAATAATCCCAGAGAGAGAACAAGCGCCAATAACAGGTACGGTTGCTAAGACTTCTGCGGGAATGGTGTTCCGTGTACCAATAATCACAACAGGGAGTGTCTTAGACACAATAAAAGACCTAAAAAATAAAGGTTTTACTATTTATGGTATGGATGGCGAATCAAAAAACATGATACAAGATGAGGCTTTTAATGATCCAACAGTATTTATAATGGGAAATGAATCAAAGGGTCTTAGTAAAGAAGTGTTTACCGTGTGCGATAAATTGGTTTCAATTCCTATGGATCAAAAGTGCGAATCTTTAAATGTGGCCGTTTCTGCTGGGATCGCTTTATATACAAAACGCTTGAAGAATATTAAAATATAAAATAGGAGGTGTAAAATTGATCTTTTTACGGGGGTTTTTGGGGATTTTAATAATATAATTTTATGGGTTATAAAAGTAATCCACCTATATTCTAATGGAAAATAAGGAATTTTTTTTGCAGAAAATTTTGGATACTAGTCCAAATATAATATACATATGTGATATTAGTGAAGGCAAAAATATTTATGTAAATAAAGAAATAACTCGAGTTCTTGGATATACACAGGAAGAAATACATAATATGGGCTCCTTATTATTTTCAAACGTTCTTCATCCTGACGACATAGAAAGAGTTAAGGACCACTATTCTATTTTTGACTTTGCCAGAGAAGATGAAATTTTAGAAATAGAATATAGATTAAAATCATCGGGAGACGGATGGAGGTGGTTAAAAAGCAGAGAAATAATTTTTTCTAAAAATGAAATAGGGAGGGTTAAGGAAGTATTGGGTACCGCTGAGGATATTACTAATTTAAAAATAGCCGAGGAGATTTTACACAAGAGCGAGTCCATGTTCAGGCTTGTTTTTGATCAGTCTCCAATAGGTGCCGCTGTTCTAAATACTGATTTTCAATTTATTAGAGTAAACAAGACACTCTGCAAAATGCTCAAATATGAAGAAAGCGAATTGCTTTTTAAAAAGTTTACAGATATAACACATACCGACGATGTAAGTAGGGATATTGAAAATGTAAATAAAATTCTTGAAGGTAAAATGGAGGTTTATAATACAGAAAAAAGATATCTGACTAAGGATGGTGGTACAGTGTGGGGAAATGTTTCCGTTCGTATGGTCAAGGATAAGAATGGTAATCCTTTATATTTTCTTCCTTTAATTCAGGATATTACCAATCAGAAAAATACAGAACACAACATATCTCAAAACAGAGAAAAGATGGATTTTCTAGCCGATCTTTTAGAAAATTCAGAACAGCCTTTTGCTATTGCATATCCGGATGGAAGGTTGGGGCTATTTAATAAAGCGTTTTGTAGTCTAACAGGATACTCTAGAGAAGAACTAAGTAATATACAATGGAGCGTGGATTTAACTCCGCAAAAATGGTTAGATATGGAGTATGAAAAATTAAAAGAATTAAATAAAACAGGAATCCCTGTTCGATTTGAAAAAGAATATATAAAAAAAGACAGAACAATAATTCCGATAGAAATATTTGCACACATCAAAAGAGACACTTCAGGAAATCCTGAATTTTATTATTCATTTATTACTGATATAACCAATAGAAAAATGATTGAAAAAAATACCTATCACCATATGGAAACAATAGATAAGTTGAATAAACTTTTATTGGGACGAGAGGCTAGAATGGTAGAATTAAAAAATGAGCTTGAAAAATTAAGAAAAATCTGTCCCCCAAGGCAATAGCAATGTTATTTATCAACAAGAAAAGAGGAGAAACACCACTCGTTGCGCTAGAAATAGTGCGAAAAAATAAAAAATTACTAAAAAAAGAAAAAATCTCGTACATAGGACGGCTTGACCCTATGGCGGAAGGAGAAATGATATTGCTCGTTGGTAATAAGGAGAATAAAAATCGTTCTAAATATCTCAATTTTAATAAAGAATATGAGGCGACTTTTTTAGTCGGCATTTCCACAGATTCTGGCGATATTATGGGTTTTTTGATGAACACTCAAAAAGAAGGGGTAGTTATTGTGGAAAATAAAATTAAAAAAGAGATAATAAATTTAAAAAAAATAAAAACTCAAAAATACCCGTGGTTTTCCGGTAAAACTATCAAGGGAAAGAAGATGTTCGATATATACAAGGATGGAGAAACAGATAACGTAAAGAGACCCACAATAAAAATTAAAATTCATAAAATAACTAATATAAAATTTTCTAAAATATCAAAGAAAAAATTAGAGTCGGATATTTTTAAAGTTATTCCAAATGTCAGAGGGGAATTTAGACAAAAAGAAATTCTAGAAAAATGGAAGGAGCTTTTGTTGAAAACAGAAATAAAAAATTTTCAGACATTTTCTTTTAAGATAAAAGTTTCCAGTGGGACATTTATAAGGGGGTTTTGCGAGAATTTAGAAAAAGCTCTAAAAATGCCGGTTCTTCTATACAAACTAAAAAGAACAAAGATATTCTCTAGATAAGGACGCCTTTTAAAGAATCGACCCAGGTGTTAAAATCAAACCAATGGTAAATAAATATTGGTTAAAATTTATTTTGGTGGCGACTCTTGTTGTGGCGACCATATTTTCTACAGTCTATTATTTAGGTGGCTTTGGCGCACCGGGGGTAAACACAACACTAGAAAGGTTTATTGTTGCAAAAAATACAAACAATCTGGAAGTAATAAAACAATTAAAAGATGGTGGATTTATAACGAACGAATGGGCTTTTAATTTTGCTATCAACTGGAAAAAATTCGGACATCAGATAGAACCAGGTGCCTATAAAATATCTAATTCAATGAGCGCTTGGCAGGTGGCTGGAGTCCTCACATCTTCTCCATATATGAAGTGGGTTACTATTCCAGAGGGTATTCGCAAAGAAGAGATTGCGCAAATATTAGGAAGGGAACTGAATTGGGAAAAAGCAAAAATAGACAAATGGATAATGGAGGATACCGCAAAATCTCCCGAATATTTTGAGGGAGTATATTTTCCTGATACATATTTAATACCCACAGAAGAAACGGGTCCAGAGGTTGCGAAGCGACTTCGCTCTAAATTTGAAGAAAAATATGCTGAATTTGCCAAAGATGCCATAAAACAAAATATAAAATGGACTACCGTGGTCAAACTTGCCTCCATTATTCAAAGAGAAGCTTCTGATAGAGACGACGTGTCTCTTATATCTGGTATATTGTGGAATAGGTTAGATAAAGGAATGAAGCTTGAAGTGGACGCAACTATTCAATATGTAAAAGGAGATAGGAATAAAGATTGGTGGTCTCCTATTTCTCCTGCTGATAAAAAAATAGATTCTCCATATAATACATATATGTATAAGGGATTACCGCCACATCCGATTTGTAATCCCGGAGTTGAGGCTCTAAGGGCTACAATATATCCAGAAAAAACAGATTGTATATTTTATTTACATGATCCGCTCGGCAAAATACATTGTGCAAAAGAATACACTGAACATCTTAAGAATATAGAAGAATTTTTACGATAGTTTTAAAATCTTGACCCCGTAGTAGAATTTTGGCTCAAAAAATATTTATAATATTTTTCACGATTATTTTTTAAAAAAAATAATCAAGCCAAAATTTCACTACGGGGTTGAAATAAGGTCCAAAAAGTATATATTTAAACCTATGAAATTAGAAAACAAAGATATTTTTAAAGAAGGAGAAAAACTTATCGGTTCCAAAATAAGTGTTAATGGATGGGTAAGAACCGCTAGGTCTTCGGGCTCATTCGGCTTCATAGAATTAAATGATGGAACATTTTTTAAGAACCTTCAGATTGTTTTTGACGATAAATTATCTAACTTTAAGGATATAGAAAAAGTTAAAATAGGATCTGCGATATCTGTGGACGGAGAGATGGTAAAGTCTCCAGCCAAAGAACAGGCTTTTGAGTTGAAGGCAGAAAAGATAGAAATCGTTGCTGATTCCGAAGAAAGCTACCCATTACAGAAAAAGAGACATACTTTTGAATATCTTAGAACGATTGCGCACTTGAGGCCGAGGTCAAATACTTTCTCGGCTGTTTTCAGAGTAAGAAGTCTTGCTGCTTTTGCTATCCACAAATTCTTTAATGAAAAAGGATTCGTTTACGTACATACACCTATAATTACAGGTAGCGATGCTGAGGGCGCAGGAGAAATGTTCCACGTCACAACACAGGATTTGAAAAATCCGATAAAAACCGACAAGGGGGAAATTGATTATACAAAAGACTTTTTTGGAAAAGAAACAAACCTCACGGTAAGCGGACAATTGGAAGGAGAGACGTTTGCGATGGCCTTCAATAAAATATATACATTCGGACCAACTTTTAGGGCAGAGAATTCAAATACAAAAAGACACGCTGCAGAATTCTGGATGGTAGAGCCTGAAATAGCCTTTGCCGGATTAAAAGAAGATGCTGACTTAGCTGAAGAGATGATCAAATACATTATTAAGTATGTTATCGATAATGCTCCTGAGGAAATGAATTTCTTCAATAAGTTTATTGATACCGCTCTTATGGAGAGACTCCAGAATGTTTTGAATTCATCATTCGAAAGAGTTTCTTATACCGATGCTGTGAAATTACTTGAAAATCTTCCCGCAGAAGAAAAAAGTAAATTTGAGTATCCTGTCGGATGGGGTAAGGAACTTCAGACGGAACACGAAAGATATTTGACTGAGAAAATATTCAACAAGCCGGTGTTCGTAACAGATTACCCAAAGGATTTCAAAGCTTTCTATATGAGGCAAAATGATGATGGAAAGACTGTTGCTGCTATGGACCTACTTGTTCCTGGTATTGGAGAGATAATCGGCGGTTCACAGAGAGAGGAAAGATATGACAGACTGACCGCAAGAATAAAAGAATTGGGACTTCATGAAGAGGATTACTCTTGGTATCTAGATCTCAGAAAATTTGGAGGAGCCAAACACGCCGGTTTTGGTCTTGGTTTTGAAAGAATGATTATGTATTTGACCGGAATGGAAAACATAAGAGATGTGATACCTTTTCCAAGGACCCCGGGAAACGCCGATTTCTAAAGATATAGTCACGTTCAACCTACTTAAAGAAATCGAGAGTAACTATTTGAGCTAAAATCTACTTATAAAAACAGTGATATTAAAATTTTCTAAAGACCTCAAAAGACAAGATATTTACGCCAATGGCGACGAGCTCTCGAGTGTCATGGGTTTAGATAGAGGCGACAAAAATGAACGAATCTACAGTTATTCTGAAGACAAAGAAAAACATGTTGCTTTGATTAAAAATCCTGTCCTAGTAACTGACGCATACAAAATATGTGAATTTGACCCGACAATCAGAGACACGATACTTAAGCTCTATGAATCTCCAAAAAGAATAACAGAATATAATGGTGTTTCAATAAATTTTGAGCAACTAAAATATAGGGGAGCTTGGGGTCCGAGCATAGACACACTATTTTTCTGTCGCGGATTAAATAAATTACCAAGGCAATTATCCAGGTTAAAAACCGTTATTGAAATTGGCGCCGGTTCCGGATTTATCTCAAAATACTTGCTTGAAAAATTTACTAACATAGAAAAAATAACCCTTGTCGACCTAAATCCCAATTCCATACAATGCTGTAAGGATAATATAAAAGACAAAAGAGCTAAATTTGTGTGCGGAGATGCCATTAAGTTTCTTAGGAACAAAAAATTTGATTTGATTATATGTAATCCGCCCTATATACCAAGGCCCGGGAGTATAGATGATAATCCGTACGAAGGTGTTGGACTATTGAAATATTTGATAAATAATTTAAAGAATAATTTGAACAACAGTGGAAGATTTATTTCTAATATCTCCAGTCTTTCTGAAAAAGAAGTTGATAAAACAATAAATGAAAGCGGAATTATTTCAAAAAAAATTGATTCGATGACCGTACCTTTAAAAGTCTGCAATGTTTTAAATAATAAAAAGTGGCTAAAATATTTAGTAGGTAGGGGAATGAAAAAAGAACCTAAAAATGGATATGAGTACTATCAGGATATATCTATTGTAGATTTAACTATTTAATTGATATTGGAATGAATAAGGACATAAAAATATATTTTGCTGGTTCAATACGCGGGGCCGAAGCAGATAGGAAAAATTATCTCAGAATAATTAAGGAGCTTAAAAAACGCTATATTGTTTTAACGGAACATGTTGGTAATGAAAAAATGCTTCACAAAGAAAAAAAATTAACTGACAAAGAGATAGAGTCTCGTGATATGAGGTGGCTCAAAGAAGCTGATTTTGTGGTTGCAGAAATAACTTCTCCTAGCCATGGAGTGGGTATAGAGCTTAATGAGTCTAAACATCAAAAAAAGCCTATTTTGTGTATCCATAAAAATAACGACAAAAAAATTTCAGCAATGATCTCGGGCTGTGATGATTTTTTTGTGGCATCATATACTAATATCGATGATGCCATTTCTCACGTAGAATCATTTGTTAAGAAAAATCAATAAATCTAAGTAAGATATAAAAATATTACGCCATATCGGCGGTGTTTTTAATTACCAATTTTCTGATATAGTAGACACATCTATGACACAAAAGGAAGCCTTGGACATATTAAAGATGGGGCATAACGCTTTTATTACCGGTCCAGCCGGAAGCGGAAAAACACACCTTTTAAATGAATATATAAATTATCTAAAAAATAATGATGTTGAAGTGGGGATTACCGCAGCTACAGGTATCGCTGCTTCTCATATGTGTGGACAGACAATACATGCCTGGTCGGGGCTTGGGATAAGGGATTCGCTTTCGCCCTATGACCTAGAGAGTCTCGAAGAAAAGCCTTATCTATGGAAGAGATTTGAACGGGCAAAAGTTCTCATTATTGATGAGATATCAATGCTTCATCATTTTCGCTTGGATTTGGTGGAACAGATTTTGCGCTCTTTTAAGAGGAATAATTTACCATTTGGTGGACTACAAGTAATATTTTGCGGAGACTTTTTCCAGCTCCCACCTGTCTCTAGAATGGGAGAAAGGGAAGCACTTTTCGCATATCATTCAGAAAGTTGGAAAAATTTATCTCCAAAAATATGTTATCTTAACGAACAACATAGACAAAACGATGAATCTTTTTTGGAAATTCTTAACTCGATCAGAGAGAATAACGTATCTTCGGAAATTATTAAAAAATTGAAAACTCGTTTTGGTAAGGAGCCTAAAGAAGAAGAAAAACCTACAAAAATTTACACCCACAATGCGAACGTGGATGAGGAAAATGAAAAGGAACTTCAAAAACTCCCAGGAAAAGTATTTGAGTATGAAATGACCAACAAGGGACAGGAATTTCTCGCAACCACCCTAAAGAAGGGATGTTTGTCTCCGGAAATATTGCGACTTAAAAAAAATGCGAGAGTAATGTTTACAAAAAATAATTTTGAGGAAGGTTATGTCAATGGAACACAAGGTATTGTAACCTCTTGTGATAGCTCCGGAATCATGGTTCGAACGACTAAGGGTAAGATAATAAATGTTCTACCTGCCACTTGGGTCATAGAAGAAGATGGTAAAATTAAGGCCCAAATAGGGCAGTATCCATTACGCTTAGCGTGGGCCATAACTGTCCACAAAAGCCAAGGAATGAGCCTTGATTGTGCTCAAATTGACCTATCTCGAGCTTTTGAGAACGGAATGGGATATGTGGCTCTTTCGCGAATAAGGTCGCTTGAGGGGCTGTTTTTGGCGGGTTTAAATGATGTAGCTTTGAAGATGGACGAAGAGGTTCTTGATTTTGATAGACAGTTTAGTGATAGGTCACTGGAACATGGAGAAGAGCTTCGCAATATGGATTTAGATATAATCAAAGAAAAGCAGGGGGAATTTTTAAACAAAATATCTCCGCATGGCAAAAAAATAAAAAAGAAGAAGCTGACCACGTATGAAATAACAAAAAAGATGCTAGATGAAGGCAAAACACTTTTGGAAATAAGCGTTGAACGCGATTTAAACACGGGAACAATATTAGACCATTGTGAAAAAATAAGATTAACGAATCCTGAATTTGATTTTTCTAAATTGGCAAAAATAATCAGCTCTGCTAGGCAAAATAAAATAAAAGAAGCACTCATTAAAGGAGGAAAAGAGGGAGGTAAGTATCTTCTTTCTCCGGCAAAAAATAAACTTGGTGCCGGATTTAGTTTTGAGGATATTAGATTGGTCAGATTAACAATAGATTAAAATGCCCGACAAAATACCATTAAGGGCTATCGACGCCAAAAGAGCTCTAAAAAAGATTGCTGACCCCGAGAAGGCCAAAGTTCTTCGTGGTTTTTTTAAGACAGGAAAAGGGGAATATGGTGCAGGAGATAAATTCCTCGGAGTTGTTGTTCCGAAGATAAGAACAATTACACAAGAGTTTAAGAACTTATCGCCAGAGGAAGTTTCAAAATTATTACAGAGTAAATATCACGAAGAAAGGTTAACAGCACTTCTTATTCTGGTATTGAAATTTAAGAGTGCTGATGAAAAAGGAAAAAGGGAGATTTTTAATCTCTATAATAGAAACATCAAACAAATAAATAATTGGGATTTAGTAGATTTAACCGCACCAAATATTATTGGCGAATATCTGAAGAAAAAAGACAGGCTTCTTCTGTATAAATACGCTAAGTCAGAAGATTTATGGGAAAGAAGGATTGCAATAATTTCTACTTTCACTTTTATTAAGGATGGAGACTGTGAGGACACATTAAAAATATCCGAGAAACTACTTAAAGATAAAAGCGATCTAATACATAAGGCTTGTGGATGGATGTTAAGAGAGGTTGGTAAAAGATGTGGAGAAAATATCGAGGAAGAGTTTCTTCAAAAACATCACAAAACAATGCCCCGCACGATGCTTAGATATGCGATAGAGAGATTGCCAGAAGAGAAGCGACAACTGTATCTGAAAAAATAGAGAAACTACCCGCAAAAATTTTACTGCATTTCATTTTGTAAAATTTTTGCGGGTAAATTTGGACAAAAAATAGCCGGAGGGTAGTATATGTTTATGTCAGAGCCATTAGCTTATAAAATACGACCTCAAAATCTTGATGAATTCGTGGGACAAGAGCATCTTGTTGGGGACAACAAACCATTAAGAATTGCCATAGAAGGCAAACATCTATTTTCTTTCGTGCTTTGGGGTCCACCAGGAGTCGGCAAGACAACGTTAGCTAAAATATATGCCAATTCTATTGAGGCAGACTTTTTTGAGCTATCTGCCGTATCTGCGGGAAAAGATGATATTAAGAAAATAATTGCCCTAGATAATTTTGGCAGACCAAAAATACTTTTTCTAGATGAGATCCACCGATTTAATAAAGCACAACAAGATTTTCTCCTGCCTTTTGTTGAGAGCGGAAAATTAACTTTTATAGGAGCTACTACAGAAAACCCAAGCTTTGAGATAATATCCCCATTACTTTCAAGATGCAGAGTATTCACTCTCAAGGAACACGGCAATGCGGAGATGGAGAAGATCATAGGAAGAACAAAAATAAAACTAAACAAGGAAGCAAAAGAGTGGCTTATAAATATGGCGAATGGAGATGCGAGATCGGCCATAACAATGCTTGAAAATACGGAGAAGTTTTATGGAAAAATAAATATTGAGAATTTAAAACAGACTCTTCAGAATAAATTCTTACGTTTTGATAAAAAGGGGGAGGAACATCACAATACAATAAGTGCATTTATAAAAAGTATGAGAGCTTCAAATCCGGACGCCGCGCTTTACTATCTAGCCAGAATGATAACGGCAGGAGAAGATCCGATATTTATTGCTAGAAGAATGGTTATTTTTGCCTCGGAAGATATAGGATTGGCCCAGCCGACAGCTCTCGTTGTAGCAAATGCAGTATTTCGTGCAGTGGAAACTGTTGGACTTCCTGAGTGTCGTATAAATCTTGCTCATGGCGCGAGTTACTTATCTCTTGCACCAAAAGAGAGGAGTTCGTATGACGGTATTCAGGAAGCCCTCGCCGATGCTGAGAAATATGGGAATCTTCAAATACCTCTCAAAATAAGAAATCCTGTTACAAAGCTTATGGAAAAACTGGACTACGGTAAGGGATATGAACAATATACAAAAGAAGACCTTTTGCCGGAAAAGCTCAAAGGTAAAAAATATCTAAAACGTCCTATTAGGGAATAAATTTCTATATCATAATGGTAAATACAACTTGTCAAATATATTGAAGTTTGATATAACTAAGCCATGAGAATAGCAATGAATGTTACACGGGATTATCTAGGTGGGATAACAATATCAAACATTAACCTCTTAAACTTCCTTCACGGAACAGGGAGGGGTGTTATGGGTATCGAATTGAACGGAAGAAGATATATACATGGAGCCACTGCATTCTGGCATTTTTCTCCAGACTGGTTTGAGCACCATATAATCAATATTCACGACATACCAATAATGAAACAGGTCAATAACTCTAAAAATATCAAAGAATTAGAGAGCAGGTATAGACCAACAATAAAACTTATAAAAAAAATCTTGATGCAGGAAAGGCCAGACGTTGTTCTACTTAATGGCACTTATTATATGCCGTGGATATTATCCATAGCAGCTAAAGAATTAAAAATTCCTATAGTTCTTAGGTATGCGGGAGTTTTATCTAGAGAAACCGCGGGACTCAAACCAAAAGCAAGAAAAATTTTTCAACAAATGGAGAAGTCTTTTGAAAAAAGGGTTGATTCTTTTATTTTTCCGTCTGAATTGTGTAAAAAAGTTGTCGAGGAGGAGGTTTACAAATACGCAGTTAACAATGCTTTCGTTATTCCGAATCCTGTAACTATACCTGACACGATTCCAGCGGTTAGATCAGTTGAAAGGAGAATTGCGGCTATCGGACGTTGGGATTATATAAAAAATTTTCAAGCATATTTTGAAATTCACAAAATATTAAAAAAACAAAAATGGGAACATTCAGCGTCTTTTGTTACGGGCACCGCAAAAATAACCAGGATGCCGAAATCAATACATAGGGTTGCACAGATGTCACCATCGGGAATATCTGATTTTTATAAAAGTCAGGGACTTATAATTTGCCCATCTTTTTTTGAGACATTTGGAAATGTTCCCATGGAAGCTGCTTGTTTAGGTATACCTGTTCTTGTAAACGAAAATATGGGGTGTGCAGAGATACTAAAATTAGCGGGTTTAGGAAAAATGGTTATGCCGTTTGACGACTTAAAAAAGGTAGCCGAAAGAGCAAAAGAGCTTTGCGGACAGCATATATTGCCCAAGCAGTTAAATAACTTAAAAAAATACCTAGACCCAAAGGTCATTAACGAGCAAATGGTGGCTGTTATTAGAGAAACGGCAGGCTTCTAACTTCTTTTTTATTGTACTTTTATTGCTCTTAAAAAATGTTATAATTATACTTATTAGTCTAGTTATAACATTATGGAAAAAAATTTATTTTCAAAAAATGAAATAGTTACCGCCGCCATAGTATTGGCGCTCGGACTTTTTCTCTCAGCAATGGGTGCTACTTATACTTTTTATCTAATAAGAACCTTTGACAATACTCTATCGACTACTGGTTCAGCAAAACAAAGAGTAACTTCTGATTCTGTAAAATGGAGTACTTCTATCTCAAGGACAGTTACAGAGGGAAATCTTAAGAAAGGTTATGCTGATCTAGTAGATGATCTTGCGATAGTAAAAAAATTCTTAGAATCTAAAGGAATTCTTGAATCCGAAATAACAACAACCCCGATATTTACAAATGAAATATATAAATACAATCCTTCAGGTAATGCGGGACCACGAGAGTATTCTCTTTTGCAAAACATAACAATAAATTCCAATGATATTGTTAAGATAACGAATGTTGCTAAAAATACTCAAGATATAATAAATAGGGGGGTATTTTTCTCAAATCAATCTCCTGAATATTATTATTCAAAATTGGCCGAGCTTCGCGTAAGTCTTCTGGGAGAGGCTGTAAAAGATGCAAAAGCTAGAGCGGAAATGTTGGCAAAGAGTGGCGGAAGAACTATCGGTGCGATGAAAGCAGCCTCAAGTGGGGTTGTCCAGGTACTTGCTCCAAATTCCATAGAAGTTTCTGATTATGGACAGTATGATACACAGAGTATTGAGAAGGAGGTTATGGTTACAGCTAGGACTTCCTTCGTAGTCAGATAGAACTCGTAAATCTGAATCATAACTTTGTCGAAGACTCCGCTTTCTCCTCGCAGTATTTTTATACAGCTTCGTCGCAGTGCTCGTCTTCTCCTCGTTCTGATTCAAATTTACAAGTTCTATAATAATATAAAAATAATGTTCAAAAAACTAAAAGTAAAAAGATTAGATAATTCTATAGAACTTCCAAGATATCAGACAGGTGGATCAGTTGCTTTCGATTTTATGGCCAGAGAAGACGCTGAGATAAAACCAAAAGAGATATCTTATGTTCCCCTTAATGTGTGCATAAAGATACCCAAAAACCACACTCTGCTTATGGCGCCCAGAAGCTCTCTACACAAAAAGGGGGTACTTTTGGCAAACAGTATTGGGGTGTTTGATGAGGATTTCTGTGGAGATGGAGATGAATATCGCGCCGCTCTGTATAATTTCTCAGACAAAACTGTAAAAATAGAAAAAGGAGACAGGTTAACACAAGGATTTATCGTTCCTATTGTAAAGGTTGAATGGAAGGAAGTCCCCAAGATGAATATTTGCGACAGGGGAGGGTTTGGTAGTACTGGGAAAAAATAAAAATATTTATTTTCATTATGTCCTTATTTTGATGGATATTTTTACGCTCTTATTTTACTTCAGGTGCCAAATATGATATTGTTAAAAAGGTCGGTTTTTTAACAATTATAATCAGAAACAGCTATATGAACGAGCTGATGTTATTTATGGTGGGGATAGTAGAGATGATGGTTGTTACCGCCTGGACAGAAACAGTCACAAAAGCGAGGGTGATTGAAAGTGGGATGGTAACAATAATCAATATCTTTATCTGGTATTATGTTCTAGATAAGATAGTAAATGACATCGAGAACTTCAACCTGGTTTTGGTTTATGCCTTGGGTTGTTCTGTCGGAACAATGATTGGCACTTACTACATCTCAACGAGAGAGGGACGAATAACTCTCCAAGAGACCGAGTTAAAAAGTTCTTAATTTTCATCTATAAAATGATAGAAGAAAACGAAAGTTAGCCACCCAATTTGTCTAAAAATTTTTTAGATAGATTGGGCGGCTTTCTTTTTGGCTGAAAAATTTTCTTAAAAGAGGTATAATTATTAAATGTTCAAAATAACATCATTTGTCATAGCAGAAGCTGCTAAGATTAAAAAAACAGGAAAAGAGGCGCCGCCACCAATTTTACCCAAAAGCGCTCCTTCTTATTTTGACAAATCCGTTCCCGCACAATATATAATTGGCAAAGAAAAGATAAAAATAGGAAAAAAAAATATTGAGTTATTCATAAAAACATACCAGCCTGATGCAATTGTTATTGAAGCAACTACAGAGGTTGAAGATGTTTTTGCAGAAAATATTTTAGAGCTTAAGGCGGGAATGCTCAAGGCTTGTCACCAAAGCGCTACTAAAAATGGTGCAAAAGAAGAACCTTCTGAAGAGTACACTGTTTATCAGGTCTCGGGATACGAAGGTGATCCAGAAGATTTTATAAAAGACCGTGAAGAAAAAATAGCGGGTTTGCTTAAATCGGAAAAATCCATTTTGGATGAAAAAGAAGTTGATTACACCCTTTCTTTTCAGTTCAAATACAGCAAAGACGACCTTATGATTGTAGATTGGGATGGTGCTATTGTGTTTGATCAGCAGGGTGATTTTGATGAGGATATCGAGCTTCTTCAATTGGCTAATTATCAACTGTTGAGATATAGAATTTTAGATGAAGATTTAGACGAGAGAATGAAGAAGATATCCAAGGCGATACAGATAGACAACATAAAGCTTTGGCGGGTTATCCCAAGCAAAGAAGTAACCCAGGAGTTTAGAGATATAATAAAGCTTCGCGTACAGTCGATCGCACAATTTGAAGCACTAGAGAGAAATATGAAGCTTATAGGAGATTGGTACTCCGCCAGATTATACGATTTAATGTCTAAAAAGTTTCGCTTAGACGGATGGAGGGGAACAATAAAAGAAAAAATGGAATCCCTTGAAGATATTTATTCGATTGCCTCTGAAAACCTAGGAATGTCTAATCTTCAGAGATTGGAATTAATTCAAATTTGGGCATTTTTCTTCTTGCAAATAGGTTGGCTCGTAATATTGATATTAGAATTATTCTATTATACAAAATAAAACCATTAAATTTATTCGCAAGGTCAGTTGATCTTTATATTTATTCACAGGCATACTGTTATGTTTTAATAACTATCGCGGTATAATGTTTGTATGGACATAATTCTATATTTTTTAAGATATGTTGTGTGGCATTATACTCGTGCAATAAAAGATCTATTTACGATATGGATTAATTTTATCTGGTTTACATTTAACTTTTTTTCAATACCACTATTATTAAAAACTTTCTTTTCTCCGTGGAAAAGACTGGGGGAAGAGAGAAAGGGATTTTTTGATGTTACTTTCATTATTATTGATACCATAATGAGACTATTTGGTATATTTTTACGCTCAATAACAATAATAATCGGTTTAGTATTCGTTATTTTAGTTATAGCACTGGGTCCGGTTGCGCTCACTCTTTGGCTCGTATGGCCACTTATTATTTTATATCTTTTAACCAAAGGGTTAGTTATTTTTATAAAATGATAACCACAAACAAATCTTTATTAAGAGGCGCTTCCTTCATTGGAATCTTTGGAATGGAAGGAATTTTTCCTCATAAAATTAGAAGAAAGGCCTATTTCTTTATAAAAAACACTACTCTAATAATTGGTCTTATATACACTGTGGTTTTTCTTACTGGAGCAAATACGGCATTAGAATCACAACTATTAGGTGGTTTTATGATTTTCTTATCCCTTACAATGGTGCTTTTTTCACTTGAGGCATTCTTCGCTTCTTATTACGGAAGAAATGAATCAGAAATAATTTCCGGTAGTATTATTCATTGCGCAGGTGACGACTTACTTAGCTCCTTCATTTTTTCGCCTTTTGGACAAAGAGTGATTCTTCGTACAGAAATACCAATAAATATTATTACCAATTTATTGGAAAAAAGAGGCGACGCTGAAGTTATTGTTGACGTTGTGAGCACAGACCCATCAAAGGAAATATTAAATGCAAAAGAACTTGCTCTAGCTATTTTTGAGGCAGATCAGGGTTTCAAGAAACTACTTTCGTCTTATGGGATAGATAAAAAGATTTTTTCAAATATTTTAGACTGGGTGATAACAGATATGGAGAAGGAGTACAGAAGGGAGGCTTGGTGGTGGCGAGAATATCTTGTTAAAATACCGGGGATTGGTAAGGATTGGAATTTTGGAAGGCTCTATTATCTAGTCAAGTATGGTAAGGATCTTGCTCCAGAAGCCGTAGCGCCGAGTATTGATTTTGACATTAAGGAATTTGGAACGGAAGTCGGTCAGTTAGAAAGTATTTTAAGCAAAGGCAGGGAGTCTAACGCACTACTTGTGGGGGAACCTGGGGCTGGTGTAATGGATATGGTTTCGGAATTTGTAAGAAAACTAGATAGAGGCAAGATACATCCCGCGCTCGAATATAAGCGTGTGTTCATTTTAAACTGGAATAATCTTGTTGCTGCAAATAAAGACAAGACGGGCCTAGAAACAGAGCTTCTTAACGTTTTAAATGAAGCACTACAGGCAGGAAACATCATATTGGTCATGGAGGATTTTCCCGGCTTTATGGTTTCTGCGGGAGCGCTGGGTGTAAACGTACAAAGCATTCTAGATCCTTATCTGGAATCACAACTACAAATATTAGCCACCACAGACAATCATAAATTCCATCAATTAATTGAAAAAAATCCGGATCTCATGAGACGTTTTAATCAGGTAAGTATAGAAGAAACCGACGAGGAAAAAACGATTGAAATAATTAAAAATACAGTTAGAAAAATAGAAAAAACAAAAGGTCTTTTCTTTTCTTATCCCGCTATTAAAGAAATTGTTACCGGGGCAACTCAATATTTTCCCGGAAACGTAATGCCAGACGGGGCAATAGATATTCTTTTTGAAATAATCGGATCTTCATTGAGGAAAAGTGATTACATTACAAGGAATGACGTCCTGAATTTTATAGAAATGAAAACAAAGATTCCTTTAGGCAAAATGGAGTCAACAGAAAAAGATAAACTTCTAAATCTAGAATCCATCCTTCACGAAAGAATAATCGGGCAAGAAGAAGCAGTTTCCGTTATTAGTAATGCAATGAGAAGAACCAGGGCCGATATAAGGAACTCAAAGAAACCTATTGGCACATTCTTGTTTCTGGGACCTACGGGCGTGGGTAAGACAGAGACCGCCAAAGCTCTTGCTTCGGTATTTTTTGGTGAAGAAAGATTTATGCTTCGTTTGGATATGACTGAGTATCAAAAATCAGATTCGTTGCAACGACTTATCGGTTCATTTGAAAATGGAAAGTCGGGAGTACTATCTTCAATGTTGCGAGAAAATCCATACGGAGTACTACTTCTAGATGAATTTGAAAAAGCCGAGAAAGACGTTCAGAACCTCTTCCTTCAAATACTTGATGAAGGATTTTTCTCTGATATGGACGGCAAAAAAGTAAGTCTGCGAAATGTTATAATAATAGCCACCTCAAACGCAGCTTCAGATTACATATTCCAGCTTATCAAAGAGAATAAGGATTTGATAGGACAAAAAGATAGTATTGTAAATAAAATTGTTGACACGGGGGTATTTAAACCAGAACTTATTAATCGTTTTGATGCAACAGTTATATTCCATCCGTTAGACAAATCAGAACTATTCCAAATCGCTAAAATTATGCTTAATAAGCTCAAAAAGAGGTTGACGGGGAAAGGAATTAATTTCGTTGTTACCGATGAATTAGCCATGGCTGTGGCCACAGAAGGTGCAAATGATATATTTGGGGCCAGACCAATGAACAGATATATTCAGGATAAGGTAGAGCAATCTATCGCAAGGAAAATGATATCAGGAGAGCTTGTTGGTGGAGACAAGATTGAACTAAGACCGATAGATTTATAAAAATAAACCCAGAAAAAAATTATCCCGCTAAAGGGTGGGATTTTTGACATTATTATTTAAACTGGTAGTGTGGTGTCAGGATAAAAAGAACTTTGAAAAAAGGAGTGTGGCTAAATGAAAAAGAAAGCTGAATTTAGCAAAAGAGAGCGGTTATTGTTAAGCCTTGTCCAAAAAGTTAAGGAATTCGGTATTAAAAATTTTGGTTTTAGAAAAACCAAAAATTTTAAAAAATTTGAAGAACAGCCAGGTTCGTATAATAGACTCTTTTATCAAAAAAAAGATGAGGTTGCATTTTCCTATATTGACCCGATCCTTATTTCCAGAGAATGCAAACACGGTACTCTTGAAAAAAACCTACCACTCCTAAGGGAGGAAGGCATAACCCCCGAGGAATATGATATGTATTTTTTTGTCACAGATGGTATTGAGGGTGAAAGTCTTATTACAAGACAGGCACTCGGCCGTAGCCAAGAAGAATTCATAGAATTGATATTTCACGAAGATGCTCACTGTAATCTGGGTTTACCGCTGGATATGGAAGAGGCTGCCGCAACTCTTATTTCTTATGTTGCGACCATGATTTTCTTGGGAGCAGACCAGAAGTCCATAATATTTAACTTAGTAAGGCACCCTTACTCCTACAGTAACACTGATAATAATATAAACACTTGTTATAAAAAATTAACTGAATTAGTTTCCTTATATAAAAATAAGGAAATAAGTTTGGTGGATTTTTTAAAAATAAAAAACAAGATAATTTATAATAGTGGCGCCATTAATACTGCGGAAATATCATTTATTCACACATACTCACACTACTTCGAACTCTTGGATGACTTACTTTGCACGTTAGACTGGGATTTAAAAAAATTCATTTTAACAATGAGAGATTTGGCAGAAAAATATCCAAAACCAACCGGTCACTATGGCTCTGCTAAATATTTCACTGAAACAAGAACAAGGGAGATGCAAATAGAAAATCAAATAAGAAAAATCCTTGCTGAGTATGACGTAGACGAATAAAAAAATTAAAACACATATAATAAAACCCCCAATTAAGGGGGTTATTTTTTAAAAAATGAAAAGCTATCCTCTGGCTGATTTGAATTTTTTTTTACATTTTGGGCACCGCATTTCCTTTAAAGGAACTTCACAGTCCGGACAATAGGAGTGAAAGCATATGCTCTGACTATCCGGATATAATTTACATTTAGGACAATAATGATCATCCTCTAGTTTTTCTCTACATGGTGGATCGTCGTGATGTGCAACCATCTTAGCTTTTTTCATCTAAACACCTCCTTTTTTCAAATTACTAATTTAACTAAATACTATATTTTTGTTGTCGTTTGTCAAAGATAGCCTATTTTTATATAAAAAACACCCTTAGCGGGTGTTTTAAGTTTTTTGCATCTTTGTTCTGAGGTATTTTTTTATTAGAACAAATAATCCGGCAACCCTCATCAACATCTGAGCCACGTTGTATATAGGGTACAAAGCTAAAGTTGTTTTGGGGTATTCAAGATAATTTCCACCTATTTTTTTGTAAGACAAAACGTCTAATATTAAGTACAAAAAATACATGGTTAATAGTACTATAAAGCATTTGTTATATATGACAGTAAACAGTGTTATTATCTTGAAGATATCTGTGAATAGACTAAATAACTGGTAAAAAAGATCAATTTTAAACAGAAAGTGAGAGCTTGGCTTCATCATAAGCTTGAGCATTATGGGTATATTTCTCCATAATCCCGGCCACCAGCCCGTAATTCTTTGTTTTATAAGCTTCACGAATCTTTTGGGAACCTCTGTTTCAACGAGTTCTGGTACATAAGAAACCTTTCCGTCTCTATCAAGCTCTATTAGTGTGCGTTCAAAATCCTCTCCATCCCAATTATTGCTATGTAAATTGGTTAGTTCCCTTAATCGTTCTGTTTGAAAAAGTCCCGCCGCTCCCGATATACAAGACACAGAAGACGTTATGTCTTGAAACCTTCTTCCAAGCTCCATTGATTTAGCATATTCATGAGACTGAAGATCGCAAAGTATTTTTCCGGTTTTCATCGGCATGACATTAAATGAACATGCGGTTATTTTTTCATCCAAAAGAGAAGTTGGGCACTTAAAATCACTTCCAAGCATTACATCGGCATCCAAAATAAGAGTAAATGGAGTGGTTATTTTGCTCATAACAAAAGAGATAGCTCCAACCTTACCGACGTTTTTTTTAAGATCAATTATATTGATACCCTTGCCATATTTTTGGGCTATCTTAAAACTCCTGTCGGTACTTGCATCATTTATAACAAAGATGTTTTTAAGTGGAAACAGACACCTTAGGCGTTTGATTAAATTACCTATAGTCCGCTCTTTATTGTAGAGGGGGACAATAACTGAAACCTTGGTATGATCTGACGAAAATTTTTTTAAAAGATATTTTACAAGCAGGTACATAGTTATCATTAACCCGTCAAAAATAAAAGAAAACAAGAATACAACAATGATCGAGTCCATTTGTCCACCTCCTTTTTTCAAAGTCCCTTTTCTTTAGGCTAACATACGCTATGTCAAAATAAAAACCCCAAGTATTTTTTACTTGGGGTTGTGAACTTCGTCAAAAAGATTAATTTTTTGTGCGATATTCTTCGATTTCTTTTGCGGAGGTTATCAGATGTCTATATATGAGATTGGCGGCCTCTCTTGAGCCTAAGCAAAATAGCGTCTTGGCTCCTCCGTTTTCTTGAATCTTTTTTGTAGCAGCTTTGTACAATTCAGGGTTGGAGGTATGAAGAATATTCATAATCTCAAACATTGATTCAATATCCAGATATTTGCTGGTGAATATATCCCGATGGCGACGAGGTATGTCCTTGCCAATAAAATCGCAAAGTTCCGGAACTTTAGGCTCCGTATTTTCTGTTGCGTCTAAAATGGGAAGGTTTAATTCTGAATCTGACATAAAAACTCCTCCTTTTTGTTTTCAAAAAACTGTTTTTTGTTCGCTGATAGAATAACCCTGTTTTGTAAATAAGTCAAGACAAATATGGGTATATTGACATAAAATCCCAATGGTCGTAATATATTTCAGAGAACCTGGAACGTAATTTGAAAAAATAAAAAAAGGGAGGATGCTGTCTATGCAAATAAAAAACAACTTATTTGAACCAGGGGCAGTTCTCGTGTATTACAACTTGTGGACGAACTGGGATAGCGAAGAAATCCGTGAATCGTTGGTCTATTTAGAATTAGATGATGTTTTGAAATTGTCCCCAGGTGATCGTGTGTGGGTACACATTGACCCACTAAGTTCTCGCGGGAAGGTATACGGTTATGTTTTTTTAGAAATCGAAAAGATTGAAAAAGTTGAAAAAGGTAAGTTTATCTCAGTAATATTCTCTGGGGTTAAAGATGTTAAATATTTAGTCAAAGATATTTCCATAAAAGATGGACTTAATGATTTAAGAGGTACTCTAGACAAATATACTGGCAATAAATTAATTAAAGTAAGTCTCCATCGTATCGATGCTGAAACCGTTACGTTGGTCACAACACCCATTCATTCTGGAATTTTTCACAGAATCATTAGCATTTCGCATGGACCCGGCATTGCCTTTGCATGGTTAAATAATGAACAACTTATATTTAATTTAATTAAGAATAATCATTTAGCCAGAATAACCTAGGGAAAATAATATTAAGCCACTCTAAAAAGAGTGGCTTTTTAATTTAAATAAAAAAATATTATAGATGAACACACGGGGATGAAAACCTAGGCCATCTAATTGAAAAAATAAAAATAGTAACTATATCTAGACTAAAACCAAAAGATAGTTTATTATTCCAGAGTAAAAGTGGCCCTATCGTCTGTCTGCGCAGACAGGTCTAATGGTTACCCGCCCGTACCGAACGGGTACGTTCGGGCGGGGGACAGCGCCTTCGAGAGGTTGAGTTTGGGAGGGGACCCAAACGAAAGACCTTCTTGAGATAGAATTGAGTTTTTACGAAATTATATCCAAAAGGTGTACTGCTTCTGTAAGAAGGAAATCAGGGTTCGTGTTATGTTGAAAGTTGAATATAAGTGGCCTTATCGTCTCCGCCCGAACGACCAGTCGTTCTGGTCGGGCGGGTAACGGTTAGGACAGCGCCTTCGAGAGGTTGAGAAATAATGTTATTATTTCGAAAGACCTGTGATGGTTTTCTGCGAGAGTAACAAAGCAGAAAACAGAACAGGTGTACTGCTTCTGTAAGAAGGAAATCAGGGTTTGTGTTATGTTGAAAGTTGAATATAAGTGGCCTTATCGTCTAACGGTTAGGACAGCGCCTTCTCAAGGCGTAAATCAGGGTTCGATTCCCTGTAAGGTCATAAATACAAAAAACCAAAGTGAAAGCTTTGGTTTTTTTGTTGTATTTATAGACCTTACAGGGAATCGAAAGCCGGAAGCGGGACCCATTCTGTAAGAATGGGAGCTGAGGCGGGGTCGAGCAAAATTTTCGAAGAAAATTTATGTGTGACCGATTCCCTGCTTATTTAAACTGCTTTGCTTACGTCAGGGAATCGAAAAGGTTCTCCCTTGTTTTTGAGGATTTTTCAATCCGAAAAAATGGGAAACCTATACTGTTCTCGTAGAGAAAGATTCCCTGTAAGGTTGTCGGATTTTTTTTATCTTTACTTTCAACCAGATAAATGGTAGTTTTTTATTGAACAAATAGTTATTTTGAAAATAAAAAAGGAGGTACATAACGTGATGGTAAAAACATTTGAGGAATTCAAAAAATCTATAAAAGAAGACTTTGAATTATTCAGCAAGGAAAATGATGATATAAAGAGAATGGGTCTAAGTTTATTATCATTAATCTGTGTTCTTAGACAATTAAGATCAAAAGATATTAACGAAAATAAAGAGTTAGAAGAAATTATAAAAAAGATTAGAACTTACCTTCCTTAAAGATAAATTTAATCCGCTATAAAAAGCGGGTTTTATTTTACCTAAATTCACTAATTTCCCTTATATTCTCCACCAAAGAGTTCCAATTTACACAACGTAGGGTCAAAAAAGTTTTTTCTATTTACATTTATTCAAATAAATGGTAGTTTTTTGTTGAACAAATAGTTATTTTAAAAATTAAAGAGGAGGAAATTTATGACAATAAAATCGGTAAAAAAAGTAACCGAAAATATTTCAAAAAAGAAAAACAAGACAACGGAGTTTTCTTTTGTCCTAAAGGTATCAAAATGTGGCATAGGTGTTTTTGCAACACACAATATCAAAAAAGGAACATATCTTAGACTCTTTAGTTATGAAACAGAAGCAACCATGGATTCATTCGTAAGGAACAAAAAAGATGTTCCGAAATTTTTTAGAAAGTATTGTGTTGATATGGGCGATGAGCTTATTTGTCCAAAAGATTTTGGTCGCATGGAGATTGGCTGGTATCTCAATCATTCAAAAACTCCCAATGCCTATCATCGTAACTGTAACTATTACGCCTTATGCGATATTAAGTCTAGTGAAGAAATTACAATCGACTACAATACACTTGAAGAACCAGAAGAAGCTAAAGAAGATTACTACAAGTAGATTCCCCCAAATACCCCTTCGCTAAGGGGTTTTATTTTACCTAAATTCACTAATTTCCCTTATATTCTCCACCAAAGAGTTCCAATTTACATAACGTAAGGTCAAAAAAGTTTTTCTATTTACATTTATTCAAATACATGGTATCTTTTTTATTGAACAAATAGTTTTTTGAAAAATAAAGGAGGAGGGAATATGACAAATTTCAACAAGGACTTTCCCATATACTCGCAAACCATTTTAAAATTCCCCTTTGTTGTTAATGGAAAGAAGTTAATTGGGCGGTTAAATTATGTACATCACGACCTAAGGGTTATCGAGGGCGAATATAACGGAGAGAAACTTCTAAATGAGGTCAAAGAGGGACTGCAACAGCGCAGCTGTCGTCAAGCAACAATTGACGAATTAGAAGCTTTTTTAAAAATCTACAAAGAACTTCTATCCGAATTTGATTTTTGGGCAATTCTTGCAACAGAGGAAGCCTCAAGCGTTAAGAGTAAAAAAATACCTGGCATTTTCCTGGATCATGCGAAAAAAAAGGAAGCTTTTCTTTCTGCTATGACATGCGAAGATGGCATCTTGTGTGGACACTCAAACATTCTCGTTCTCGGCGTCGAGTTATAATTAAATTTTAAAAAATTAGCCTCCCTTACTTGGGAGGTTTTATTTTACCCTAACCCACCAATTCCCCTTATATTCTCCACCAAAGAGTTCCAATTTACATAGTATATAAGACCACGAACACAAAATCACCCGCTAGGGGTGATTTTTCTGATTTATTTAGAACTATTTATTTAAGATCTGGTTCTTGGTCTGCGGAATATTTTTGGGTATTTAGAGAGAGTCTATCTTTTCCAATTAATCTATAAGCGGCATAAGTTTTCTTTATTATATTTGCGGCCTCTTCGTTGGTTTTTACGACATGAATCATATCGAGGTCTTCTTTGTTCATAAATTTACTTTTTAGGGGGTATTTTATTATCCAATCAAGGAGTCCTTCCCACTGTTCACCAATCAAGATTATGGGCATTTGATAAATATGTTTAACCTGTATCAGTTGCCACACATAAAAGAATTCCAAACAAGTTCCAATTCCACCGAGCATTATTACTGCAGCATGAGATATGGAAACAAAAGTATCAAGTCTATTCGAAAATTTATTAAAATGTTTCTCAATCTCAAGATATTGATTACCAACTGCTTCTGAGGGGAGTCTGACGGTTAAACCGATTGACTGCGCCTGATTTGTCGGATCACCGGCAGCGTGTCCAGCATTGGCGGCCTCCATAAGTCCCGGACCTCCACCCGTTACAATATCTATACCTTCATCCGCCATAATCTTTGCAAAATCATAAACCTGCTTGTATACAACATCCTCCTTGTGAACTCTGGCAGAACCAAAGATCGAGACCCTGAAATGAGTCGGGTCTATTAATTTTACTACGTCCTCATGATTGCTTACTACAATATCTCTTTTTGGTCCCATATTTAAATCTTTATCAAGTTATTTTTTTATATCTAGATTCTAACATAAAAACATTAATTTACTCCAATATTTACTCTCTCATTACTACATGATAAGGTAATAACGGAAAAAGAGCTATTTGAAATTCGTCCCATTAAGTAATAATTTATTTAGATTTTAAATTTTAAATAAAAATTTACCTAATAAAATAAACAATGAAAAGGAGGGCTCTATGCTCAAAATACCTCGGGAAGACCGTGAAATTTTGCGAAATTTACTTAGGGATTATGATAATGGTATTGGCAACAAAGTTGAACCGAAAGAAGCTATGCAAAGGATTAGGCGGGGACTAATAGAAATATGTCAGACGAATTATTTTTGTGGACTTGAATTAAAGTTTTCTCGTTCCCATTCTTCAAACGGACTCCTGCTCACACAGAACGGATATTTTGTAACATGTTTTCATTGTATTGAAAATGGTATAAAAAATTTGATCATTGTTGATGATGATGGCAATTCTTATCCGATAGAAGGTGTGTGTGCCTGTAGTAAAGATAAGGACATCGCAATAGCAAAAGCCAAAATAAATAATGTTAGAAAGCATATCGTGTATAGATATGATAAATTTCAAACAAAAAATCAATTATATTTAAGCTTAAGTCGTTGGAATGAAAAAGTTTTAGCTAAGGGAACACATTTTGTAGGCACCGTGAAAATAAATTCAACAGGGGTTACATATCTGGGTTCAAAAAATCATTCCAAGCCAGGAGACTCCGGAAGTATCATAGCGAACATAAATGGAGGAATAGCTTCCTTGCTACATGGAACAGGATACGATGATCCTCTTGATACTAACAAAACCACAGTATCAATATCGTTTATGTTGATTATTGATCTAATGCGTCAGATTTGTAAATAATAAAGAGGGGAGGTGCTTATTATGGAAGTGTGGCAGATTGTGGTATTTTATTTTGATAGCCGTTCCGATAAACCAGAAGTTTTAATTAATAACTGGCTCAAAAAAAATAGGGAAGCGATAATTGGCGAACCCAAGATGGAGATTGCAGTTGATAAAGGCACAAAGATCTTTCTTATAAAATACAAAACATTAATAGATCTTAATATGGATCTTACAGTTAATTAGACCGAAAGTTATCTGCGTGTTTCAAGTAAACCCCGTTTAATGCGGGGTTTTTTAATAAAAAAATAATTTTTTTAATGATGATTTTCGTGCTAAAACTTGCCCGCCAAAATTTATCACTATTTATGTAATTAGAAGATAAAAAACCTAGAATTTGTTAAACTGTGAATACAGTCATACTTTATTAAATTATAAATTTGGGAGGGTTAATACTTATGCTAAATACAATTTTAATATTTATAGTGGGTCTTGCTGTTGGAACAGCTGTTGTTTATTTTTTGTTAAAAAGGAACAAAGCATCCGATAATGGAGGCGGATTAATGCTTATTCAGAACCAAATAAACGACCTCGCTAAGCGACTAGACAGGAGAATGGAAGACTCACAAATAGCCCTTTCTAGTTCTATGAATACTCAGTTTCGCCACATTAAAGACATTACTGAATCTTTAGTGCGACTAGATGAGACAAACAGACAAGTTGTTAATTTTGCCGGGCAACTCCAAAATCTTCAGGACATTTTAAAAAATCCAAAACAGAGGGGAATACTTGGAGAATATTATCTTGAGACAGTGCTCAAGAACGTTTTGCCTCCGGGTCAATATGAGATGCAATACAAATTTGGAAATGGAGACATAGTGGATGCAGTTATATTCTTAGATAAAGATAAAATTTTGCCGATAGACTCTAAGTTCTCGTTGGAAAATTACAACAAAATAATAGAAGAGAAAAATCCTGTAGAAAAAGAGAAACTTGAAAAATTATTTAAAATAGACCTCAAGAATAGGATTGACGAAACCTCAAAATATATTAAGCCAGAAGAGGGGACGATGGAGTTCGCTTTTATGTTCATACCATCTGAGGCAATATATTACGACCTTCTCATAAATCAGGTCGGTGCGATAAAAGCATCAACAAAAGATCTCATTGAATACGCCTTCCAGCAAAAGAAAGTGATTATTGTTTCGCCGACCTCCTTCATGGCATACCTCCAGACCGTGCTACAGGGACTACGTGCGCTCCAGATAGAAGAGTCTGCCAAAGAGATAAAGAAGCGCGTTGAGGAGCTTGGGAAGCACCTGCTCAATTACGATCAACACATGAAAAAGGTCGGGGATACACTTCAAACAACAGTAAATCACTATAATAAAGCCTCTCAGGAGTTCAAAAAGATAGATAAGGATGTCCTCCGAATAAGTGGGGAGTCTATTGGGCTATCTGACAATCTTTTAGAGGAAAAAGTAGGGGAGGTTGGATAAAATACGTTTTCATCTGCCTCTGTTGGTGTCATTTCGACTTTATGGAGGTCGCCGAGATATAGGCGACATCTGTAGACGAAAATCCCTTGGAATATAAGCGATCCTTCGACAGGCTCAGGATGACAAAAAGAGAGAATCCGTATACCCCTTGATTTATTTAGTCCATTAATGTAGTATATCCTTACTATAAAAGGTAAATCTTAAATATGAAATTTGCAGTTATACAAACAGGCGGAAAACAGTATATCGTTAAACCAGGCGACGTTATTAAGGTTGAGAAATTGACTCAGGACGGTACGCTTGTTCCAGAGGGAGGAAAGATAAAGTTCGACGAGGTTCTCCTTGTTGACGACGAAGGCACAACAAAGATAGGAACTCCTTTTATTGAAGGAGCATCTGTATCAAGCGTTGTTGTTGAAAACGGAAGAGGAAGAAAGGTTATAACTCAGAAATACAAAGCTAAGGTTAGATACCGAAACAAGAAAGGCCACAGACAGCCATTCACACAAGTAAAGATTGAGGACATAAAATAACCCCGATAGGAAAGTTCGAATAAACTATTTCTAAATTTAAAAAAGTCGCTCGGTATACGCCTGGCGACTTTTTTCGTAGTAACTTAATGTTTAAAGATAAACTTCCTACGGGGCAAGTATTAAAAACCCGCGATATAGCGGGTTTTTCATACTTAAACTCGCTTGACAAAGATAACAAAATATGCTAGTTTTAAAGAAAATAAAGTATATTGAAAATTAAATAAAAACATATCTTTTAAGGAGGTTTCTTGTGGAAATATCAAATCTTGCCTTAGTTATAATCTGGACGATATTCACTGTCGTCGCGTTCGCGGGAATAATATCTCTCCAGATCAATTCATTGAAGCCAGAGTCTGGTGAAAAAAGAATCGAAGAATTTTCCGACTGCGAAAGAAAAGGTCGCAGTATAGAAAACTTCTCCGACAGGGAAATAATGATTGAGCACTACAAAAGGTTACATAGACAACGCAGGGAATACTATACAGAGCAAAATAGGAAAGATAAGGAGGGGTTCTTATGAAAATAAACATTCCCTTTTTAAAAACAATAACCAAAGATCCTTCAAAAGTGGAAAAAATGGAAGAACTTAAGGCTCTCGGCGAACTGATTGAAGAAAAGGGGCACGAAGTAGCCCTTCGATATAAATTGGGAACTTGCCGGGGCGGAAATTTCATCCTTCTGGTCACGGTCAAAAAAGAACGTCCTTTTATCTTCGCAGTAGAAAAAAGAGACAACAACTTCCTTTGCGACCACCTGATTCCCGGAATACCGGTTTCTTTCATAAAAGATTCTGAGTATCGCTTCAAGATATGCGTATAAAGGAGGAATAATCGTGACCAAAAAAGAAAAAATCAGTTTAGTTTTAAAAGAGTTAGCAAAAGAGAGTAACGCTGAAAAGATAAGTTTTATCCTTAATTCAAGCAGTGTCGAGATTAAAAAACCGTTAGATCAAAGTGGCACAAAAGAGTTGCTCAAATTATTCAGAAAATCTCCGGCAGAAGTATATACAGATGAAAAATTTTTATATTTAAGCGATATTGGTTTCCCTAAAAACCATAATTGCAAAAAAATTTCACTTTATGAAGCATTGTTAAAACATAATATATACCTTATATATTGGCTTTATCAAAATGGAATAATAAGAATTTAGTAAATAACAATAAATTCCTACACAAACGCCGCCTAGAAATAGGCGGTTTTTCTTTTTTGTTCTCTGTATTCAAACGCCTAAAAAAAGGAAAAGGTTGACAGATAACACAAAATATGATTTACTTACATCGGCAAAAGTAATTTGATAATTGGATAAAAAATAATAAAAAAGGGGAGGGGTTGTTATGTATGGAACACCAATGTCGCCCGAATTAGCACATATGTTCGATCTATTGTTCCGGACTGGTGTCGGGTTAGTTATTATTGTTAGTATTTGCCTCTGTGTCTTTATAGTAAAGACTCTTTACGAAATGGCCACCGAAAAACCTTTCGAGTATAAAGAAAGTGCGCTCGAAGATTTCTCTAACGCGGAAATAATCGCGGAATATTACAAAAGACACAAACAGATAAAAGAGGAAGAGAAGCGGGAAGTATAAAAATTTCCCAAAAAACGCCGCCTAGAAATAGGCGGTTTTACTTTTGTAATTTTTTGTCATCTCGAGCTTGTCGAGAGATCTCTTAAACTATAAGCGATTCTCGTCTACAGATGTCGACGTTAATCTCCGTCGACCTCCATAAAGTCGGAATGACACAAAGAGGAGAAAAGGAGTGGCAAAACTATAAAAACTACCAACCAATAATTATTCTCGATGCTTAAGGGCGTTCTTTATTGTATCTATATCAGAATATTCAAGTTCTGTACCAGTGGACAGGCCTCTACCTAATACAGACACCTTTATTCCTCTCGGTTCTGTTATTGTCTTAAAAGATTCACGAATATATTCTGCCGTGTGGTCTCCCTCAACCGTTGCGGAGAGCGCAATTATTATTTCTTTGAGGTCTGTGTTTCTCTCAACTTCTCTTTTTAGTTCAAATTGTCTAATTCTTTCTTCCGGATTCTTATCAAGTATCGGAACAAGTCCGCCAAGTACAAAATAAAGACCTTCATAGCTTCTAGACCGCTCTATATTGTCCAAATCGACGTCTTTAGCGATAATGAGTAGTTTCGTCTTGTCACGACTTTCGTCACTGCATATGTTGCACAAGGAGCTTTTTTGACCATCGCTAAAAAATCGCATACATCTCGTGCATGAATTTATGTCTTTTTTTAACTCAACAATAAGGTCGGCAATTTTTTTGTTAGCAGAATCGTTTTGTCCAAGCAAATAAAAAACAAATCGCTTGGCCTGTCTTGGGCCAATACCCGGGAAGTGGGAAAATATTTCGGTTAGCTGTGTGATAGGGTCCATAAAAAATAAAAAAATAAATCTGGATTACTTCAAGTTTCGCTTTAAAAGTCTCCAAATCCGGCATTAGCAGATGAAGCACCTCCGCCCCCAGAATCTCCGGTTTTATCAATATTCATGAAGCTGACTCTCTCTTGGTCGAAGAATAACTCGGTCTCTCCGGTTGGACCGTTTCTGTGCTTTGCAATGATTATTTTTGCAATATTTGGCGGAGCATTCTTGTCGTTCTTGTCCTCTCTGTGAATAAACAAAACAACGTCAGCGTCTTGCTCAATAGAACCGGAGTCTCTGAGGTCAGAAAGTCTTGGCGGACCTCCTCTTTGTTCTACCTGTCTGTTTAGCTGAGAAAGTGCGAGTACCGGTACGTCTAGTTCTCTGGCTAATATTTTTAACGATCTTGATATTTCCGTAACCTGTTGAACGAGAGAATCGGAATGCCTCTGGGGAACCATAAGCTGTAAATAATCAACAATTATAAGTCCGAGCCCAGAGTCTCTTTTCAGCTTTCTGGCAACAGATCTCATTCTGAGAATATTGTTACTTGCCTCGTCGTCGATATGAATAGGTGCTCTATTTAATCTATCCATAGCTTCTCTAATCGCAACAAATTCTTCATCGCTGGATATTTTGCCTGTTCTGAGCTTCCAAGAATCTACACCAGATTCTGCTGCGACCATTCTATCGGCTAATTGCTGAGATCCCATTTCTAGGGAAAAGATACCAACAGGGACATTAAATTTACAAGCAGCCTGTCTTGCTAGATCTAGTGCCAAGCTAGTCTTTCCAACAGACGGTCTGGCGGCAAGAATAATAAGATCTGATTTTTGGAGGCCGGAAAGTTTGTCGTCTAGTCCCTTAAATCCAGTTGGAATACCTCTTGTTTCTCCGTCTGATTTATTTAATCTATCCAATCTCTCCCATGCTTCAGTAAGAGTCTTACTTATTGGAATAAATTTATTTTTAAGCAAAGAACCGCTAACTCCCAATATTTTTTTCTCTGCCTCAACAAGAACATCTTCAACTTCTCGATGTTCGCTAAAACCGAGCTCAGACACATGGTCTCCTGATTCTATAAGTTTTCTCAGTATATGTTTTTTCTGGATTATTCTTGCGTAGTGCTCAACGTTAGTAGAAGAGGGAACTGTGTTTATAAGCTCTGCCAAATAACTTGAGCCACCAGCTTGTTCTAAATAATTCTTTTCCTTTAATCTGGATGAAAGAGAAACTAAATCTATCGGCTCACCTTTTGTATATAGATCAAATATTGTTTTATAAACAATCGAATTTTTACCAGAGTAAAAAGAATCAGGATCTATCATGTCCGCAATATCAGGAATACTCTGGGAACGCAAAAGTATTGAACCCAAAAATGCCTTCTCTGCATCAGTGTCGTGCGGGGGAGTACGAAGAGTTGTTTTTATTGGAGTCATTCCTTGTGCCATAGATATAATTTAGCACATGAAGAAACGGGTAAGAAGCTTGAAAAAGTGCCCAAACCTGTTAATAAGCTGTGAATTAGATAAAATTATTTTCTATCCTTTATTTCTTGGGTTATTTCAGCGACAAAGTCCTCAATTTTCTTTTCTCCAAGGCTTCCGTTTCTTGATTCTACAGTAATCATACCGCTAGATGCCTCTTTTTCCCCGATAATTATCATATATGGAATTTTCTTTTTCTTGCTCTCTCTTATTTTTTTACCGAGACTTTCGTTATCTCCATCTAGTTCTACTCGAACACCTGCTTCGAGGAAAGCATCTCTTACTACTTCTGCATATCTAACCTGTTTCTCACTGATAGGAAGAATTGATAATTGTATAGGAGAAAGCCATGTTGGGAAAAGTCCGGCATAGTGCTCAATAAGGAACCCGATAAATCTCTCGTGTGTTCCGAGCGGAGCTCTGTGAATACAGAGAGGCGTGACTTCCTCATTGTTCTCGTCTTTGTAGGTTAGCCCAAATCTTTTTGGAACAGCGAAGTCAACCTGATTAGTAGCAAGAGTAAATTCTCTTCCAATCGCGCTCCATACTTGAACGTCAATTTTTGGTCCGTAGAAAGCGGCTTCGTTTGGTATTTCAATAAAAGGAATTTTTGCGTCAACTAATACTTTTCTTACCATATCCTCGGTCTCTTTCCATAATGCAGGTTCATTTACATATTTATCTCCGAGTCTCTTTGGATCATGTGTTGAAAACCTCATTACATATTTTTTGATACCAAAAAGATCAAAATATTTTAGATACATATCATTGACTGCTTTAAATTCGGATTCGAATTGTTCCTTCGTGCAGTAAATGTGCGCATCATTCATCTCTAAGACTCGCACTCTCATTAATCCAAAAAGCTCACCTGATTTTTCGTGTCTATAAACAGTACCATATTCAGCTAGTCTAAGGGGTAGTTCTCTGTAACTTCTGCCTCTTGCGCCGAATATTTTATGGTGATGGGGACAATTCATCGCTCTTAAGTAATATTTTCCACCCTCATATTCCATTGGGGGGAACATGCTGTCTTTGTAATAAGGAAGGTGTCCGCTCGTTAGATACATTGATTCTTTTGCAATATGGGGAGTTCGAACCCTCACATATCCAGCCTTAGTTTCCGTTTCTTTTGCAAGTTTCTCTAGCTCATCAACTATTACTGTTCCGTTTGGCATCCAAAGAGGGAGTCCTGGTCCAACATCGTCATCGAAGGTAAACAACTCCAGTTCTTTTCCAATCTTTCTGTGATCTCTCTTTTCTGCTTCAATAAGCATATTTAAATATTCAGTCAATTCGTCTTTTGTCTCAAAAGATAATCCGTAAATTCTTGTGAGCATCTGATTATCTTCGCTTCCTCTCCAATATGCTCCGGCGATGCTCTTTAATTTAAAAGCGTCAGTGTTTATTTCTTTTGAGATTTTGACGTGTGGTCCTTTGCATAAATCCGAAAATTCTCCGGATGTGTAAACACTGAGTTTTGCATCCTCCTCAGAAAGCTCTTTTATGAGTTCGAGTTTGAAAGGTTGGTTCGCGAACATTTCCTCCGCATCTTTTGCGGATATTTCCTTAGAAGAAAATTCTATATTTTGAGAAATAATTTTCTTCATTGTTTTCTCAACATCTTTCAAATCCTCGTCTTTTAGCGGTTTTGAGAGAAGAAAATCATAATAAAATCCGTTATCTATAACAGGACCGATACCGAGTTTCGCCTCGGGGTCTTTTTTTAACACAGCCATGGCAAGAATGTGTGCCAGAGAATGTCTTATATTGTGCAATTTATTTTCTTTTTCCATAAATTTTATTAATGTTATTAATTGGAATGCCTGGATTTGGTCACGAACAAATTTTCTGACGAAAATTTTTCTCGACCCCGCCTTGCGGTGTTCGCCTTGTGCTCCGCACAAACTCACACATCGCTGTGGCTTTCAAATCCCAACGCAAACAAAAAATATTTGTTTGCTGTGACTTATCGGAACACTGGGATTTGAACCCAGAGTCACACGAACCCGAATCGTGTATGTTACCGTTACACCATGTTCCGATAAAATTTAGGAGGGCGAATCGTATATGCCTGTCCCGTAGTGAGCCTTGCTCTACTACTGGGATTACCGTTCCCGCCCGAACGTATTCCGTTCGGTACGGGCGAACACCACATTCCGAAAGGCATTTGTGCCACTATATATATATTGTTATACTTGGATAATATTACATCTCAAAAAACTAATTTACAAGATAAAATGGACGGAACAAAAGAATTATTTAAAAAAGCAATTTCACTATCCACGCTCATCCTTTTAGTTGAAGTGGTTATTTATTATAGAAATGACTTAACAATGGGTCTTCCTGTACCTCTTGTAGAAGAGTGGCTTATTCCATTACTCGCACTTACATTAGCAATATCTGTCGGCTGGTTCTTCTTTGTCCAAACTAAAAAAAATAACCGCACAAAAGACCAGTTTGTTGAGATTGCTACTCATAAATTCAGAACACCTATTTCTGTAATCGAATGGTCTGCCGATTCCCTAGAAACAGCGATAGACATAATGCAAAGAAGAGAGGAGGTAAAAAAAATAAGAAATTCTCTAGAAAAACTTCGTGAAATTATAGATGTATTGGTAGGTTCAACGGAAGTAGAGGATAGTATTTTCTATCATTTTGAAACAACCAACCTAAGACAAATAATTGAAAATTCCTTAAAAGAAAGCATCAAAAAAAAGGCAGAAGAAAAAGGCTTAAAAATTTTAATGGATTTACCATCAAAAATGCCTTTTGTTTATGCCGATACAAAAAGAATTGAATTCGTGTTTAAAACTATCCTAAATAACGCTATAACATATACACCAAAGGGAGGGGAAATAAAAATATCAAATGAAGAAGGAGAAGATGCTTTTACTCTTAAGATTGAAGATACGGGAATTGGAATAGGACATAAGGAAATACCCCTTGTTTTTTCTAATTTTTACAGAAGCAAGGAAGCCAAACTATCCGACACAGAAGGTATGGGGCTTAGTTTGTATGTTTCAAAGAAAATAATAGAAAAACATGGAGGTAATATTTGGGCAGAATCCGATGGCAAGAATAGAGGAACCACTTTTTTTGTGAGATTTAAAACAAATGATTTCAAACAAATTGTTTGATGTTGTGATATAATTATTTAAATAATTTATTCTCCAAAATTTTGAAAAATATTTTAAATTAAAATAGTTTATAAAAAATTAACAAGCAAACACCATTCAAATTATAGTAAAAATTTGGGCGGGTGAATAAAAAATAAAATGCAAAATTTAAATTTTCTAGATCCCCAATCTATCTCAATTTTAATTCAGCTCCTTGTGGCAATGTTGCTTGGAACCATTTTGGGAATTGAAAGGACTATAGCCCACAAAACCGCGGGAATGAGGACCTATGCACTTATAAGCACGGGTGCAGCTCTTTTTGTAATTATCTCAGAAATAATTTTCCTTAAATACGCTTCCTTTTCGGCAATAAATCCTCTCCTTCTTCCCGCACAAATCGTCGTTGGTATAGGTTTTATCGGTGGAGGACTTATATTCGTTCACGGTAACACAGTAAAGGGGCTCACCACCGCCGCAGGTCTTTGGGTCATGGCTGGAATAGGAATGGCTGTTGGGTACAAGCTTTATACAATCGCAATATTCGCAACAATACTAACCCTATTTATATTTAAAGTATTATGGAGAATAGAAGACCAAATAAAACATTTTGTTGGTACAAACGATGAATGTACAATTGACCACAAAGGAGAGGTAAAATGTAAGGGCGAATAAAAATATGTTTCTTTAAAAACCTTCCGCATGGAAGGTTTTTATTTTTTTATTTCAGGAACCAATTCTTTTATAGCATCAGCAATAATGCTCGGAGTATCATTTCTAAAAGACATCGAACCCTTAATAGCGACGATTTTATCTGGAACAAGAAGTTCTTTAAACTGAGCTAGTGTCTTTGGAAATACAACAATTTCAATAGAATCATTAAGGTCGCTTATCTTAACGAACGCCATTTGTTCAGCTTTTTTAGTAGTTATTAGTTTTACTTCATTTATTATTCCTCCGGCGACAACGGGCTTACCGTTACTCTGAGTTTTTAAATATGCAATCGTGTTTTCTTTTTTCTTAAATTTTTCCTCAAAATTTTGCAAGGGGTGACCGGAAAGATAGAGACCAAGTAATTCTTTTTCCCAATCTAAACGCTCCTTTAAGGTTGCGGGAGGAAAGTCCCTTAATTTAAATTCAGGGGCAGTTGTATTTACCGGCAATAATCCAAAAAGAGACGCCTGATCGCCATTGTCACGTGATAATTCTTTGTTAAAAGAAAGCGCATTATCCATATTCCGAAGAAGCATTCCTCTTTCTCCAAATGTATCCATTGCGCCACCTTTTATTAAAGCATCTAAAGATTTCTTATTTAAATTTCGATGTTTAACTCGCGACAAGAAGTCTCCAAATGTTTTAAATTCTCCTTTTTTATTTCTTTCATCAATTATAAATTGAGCGATTTCTGTTCCAAGATTTTTGATAGCATTTAATCCAAACCTGATTCTATCTCCTGCCTCGGTAGGCAGACCCGTGTTGTCATCATTGCTTCCTGTCTGCCCTGCATACGCAGATATGGTAGGCAGACCTTTTATTACAGCAAAACTTTGTTCGCTTTGATTTACATCCGGCGGTAAAACAGGTATTTTCATTCTTTTACACTCCGCCATAATTTCACCCATTTTTTCAATATCATCAGATTCAGCGGTCAAAACAGCCGTCATATATTCAGCGGGGAAATTTGCTTTCAAATATGCAGTCTGATAGGCCACACGGCCATAACTTGCAGCATGTGCCTTGTTGAATCCATAAGCAGCAAACGGCTCAATAAGCGCCCAAAGCTCCTGTGATTTTGCATCGGTCATTCCTCCCTTTTTAAATCCGGCGAGAAGCTTTTCTTTTTGTGCAGCCATTTCTTCCGGAATCTTTTTACCCATCGCTTTTCGAAGTTTGTCCGCCTCAAGCCAAGAGTATCCGGCAAGTTTAATGGCCGTGAGCATAACGTCATCCTGGTATGTAATAACCCCAAATGATTTCTTCAAAATAGGCTCAAGTCTAGGATCGAGATATTTAACCAATTTAGGATTATTTTTACGTTCAATATACATCGGGATAGACTCAATAGGACCCGGACGATAGAGAGCCACCATAGCGTTTATATCGTGTATAGTTGAAGGCTGAAGCTCTTTCAGGTACTTTGTCATTCCTTCACCATTCAATTGAAATAGACCCATTGTTTCGCCTTTGGCGAGCATCTGGAAGGTTTTCTTGTCATCCATTGGCATATTATCCAGATCCACATTGATATTGTGATATTTCTTTACTAAACGAACAGCGTCTCCCAAAATAGCCAAGTTTCGGATACCCAAAAAGTCGAACTTTAGAAGTCCCATATCTTCTACAACATGCATATCGTATTGGGTAATGACCTTGTTTGCGCGAGGTTCTATTTGTAGAGGAACCCAGTCCGTAAGAGTGGTCGGAGCAATAACAACACCCGCAGCATGAACGCTACAATGACGGACAGTTCCCTCAATTTTCATTGCAAGATCCATAATAATTTTTGTATCTTTTTCTGTTTCGTATGCAGTCTTTAATTCAGGAACATCCTGCATTGCCTTCTTAATTGTCATAGGGAAACCTTGTGCACCCATCGGAATCATCTTAGAGATCCTATCGCCAATCTCGTAGGGGTAGGCGAGTGCCCTAGCAACATCACGGACAGAACCACGCGCCATCATTGTTCCGAATGTACCTATTTGAGCAACCTTATCAGAGCCATATTTTCTTTTTGCATATTCGATAACCTCGTCGCGTCTGTTGTCCGCGTAGTCCATATCAATATCGGGAGCTGACGGTCTTTCTGGATTTAAGAATCTTTCAAATGGAAGACCGAACTCTATTGGGTCTACGTTTGTAATGTAATTAAGATAAGTTACGATAGAACCGGCAACAGATCCTCTGATATTTGTGAGGATTCCATTCTCTCTAGAAAAACGAAGCAAGTCGGCAACAACAAGGAAATAAGGAGAATAGCCCTTATCCTTAATAACCTTTAGCTCGTATTCTATTCTAGTTAAAATCTCATCTGTCTTCTTCATGCCCCTTCTATCAATACCTTCATATGTAAGTTTTCGAAGCTCTTCATCGGCCGTGCGACCTTCAGGAATTTCTATTTTAGGAAAAACCCAGCTACCAAACTTAAAATCAAGATCAACCATCTCTGATATTTTTACAGTACTATCTAAGGCTTCGGGGGTTTCTTTAAAATATTCATTCGCATCTTCTGTATTTATAAAAGAAAAATCTTCAAAAGCGTTTGAAAGACGGTCTTCGTCTGTAATATCAGTATTCGTCTGTATCGCAACCAGCGTATCATGCGCTTTGTTGTCGTCGCGACGAAGATAATGTGAGTCTTGTGTACCCACAAGCGGAATATTGAGTTCTTGTGCGAGTTTTATTAATTCTTCTTTTATCTCCGACGCTCTCTCGAGCTTCGGATGATGCATGATCTCAATAAAATAATTTTCTTTGCCAAAAATATCCTGATATTCAAGAGCAATATTTCTCGCTCTCTCATGATCTTTGTTCCATAGTGCCTGAGACAACTCACCACCGAGACATCCCGACATACAAATAACCCCCTTTCCATACTGACGGAGAAGTTCACGATCCATTCGAGGCTTATAATAATATCCCTCAAGGTTCGAGAGAGTAACCATTTTTACTATATTTTGATATCCCTCTTTGTCTTTTGCTAAAAGGCTTAAATGATATCTCTTATTGTCCACATTTGGACGTTTGTCAAAACGGGTATTATTCGCGACATACGCCTCGACACCTATGATTGGCTTTATTCCTTCTTTTTTTGCCTTTTGATAAAACTCAATTGCTCCGTGCAAATTGCCGTGGTCTGTAATTGCAATCCCGGGCATCTCATCTTTTTTGGCAAACTTAATTATCTCCGAAGGCTTAGAAAGCCCATCGAGTAGGGAATAGTGAGTATGGGTATGTAGGTGGACGAATTTGCGCATTAGATTTTTTCTTTCCGTCATTGCGAGGCGAGGTGTGTGCCCAGTAGTGAGCTTCGCTCCACTACTTTGGGTCTTGACCGAGCCGTGGCAATCCAGATTTTAGTTTATAGTTTTTAGTGAGTAGTACATAAATTGTCTATCACGCTTTCAGTATATCAAAAATTTTTTTATATAAATAAACCCTCAAAGGGTAAAAATATTTTATTGAAAGATGTCAAAATTTTAAAAATTAAAAAGCCCCATATTTTTAAAATACGAGGCATGTTTTCTTATTCGAGAATCTCTATTTCTTGTGTACAATGGAGATAAACCTCTATTGTTTCAGTGTAGTCATTGTCACCCCAAAAACTTCTTTCTATTATCTTGCGACCCTTTTGTATAAGATACCCCTTCTGTTCGGACGGAAGATTCGTATAAATTACTACTTTTTTTACCCGTTCGGTGTAAAAAATTATAAAATCTCTCGACAGTGTATGGAAAGATAGGTATTTTGCCCGTATGTATAAACGGTCTATATCATCGATCCTTCTATCGGCAAGAGAAGAACTGTCTAGCTTCTTAATGATCTCTCCATTTATAGATATTTCTGTTCTTACCGTTTCTTCCGCTGTCTTATCGCCACACGAACATCCCGAGAATATGAACGAAAATAAGATAACCACCAGTAAAAGAATTAACGATTTTAATTTCATTCCACATCACTCCTCATTAACTATTTCCAGTTCTTTTTCTGAGTTAAGATAGATATCTAGATCCACACACAGGTTAAGTCCTAATCCGTAGCGAGGGAGATAGTTGCAAATATAAAATCCTCTTGGATAATAGTATTTACTAACAATGTAAGGAACCTTTATATTCTGGTTTATGTGAATAAATATATTATCCACCTTAAACAGCATATAACTATGCTCCCACATCTTGTCAGGACTTAATAGGTAAAGATACCCCGACTTGTAGTTAATTCCAGCTTTTGATATTGGTCTTGAATCGCATTCAACTTTATCGTGAAAAGAAGACCCCCTTTTTAATACATTGCCATTTATTTTTATAATTGCGTTTGGGCTCAGTGCTATTCCCAATATTGTAAAAATAAAAATGAACATTAAACTCAGGAATCCGATTCCGGCTAAAAATTGAATTTCGGTCATTATACATCACTCCTTTTTATCACTATCAGATTTGGGGTCTATTGCGTGAACCACATCGATGGTTATTGTTTTAAACATCCAAAGGCCAGTTACCATAGAAATAACAATAATTGCCAAGATAGGAATTACATTATTGTTATCAATGAGATTGCTGATACCACTGGAAACAATGATTGCACAAAACCAAACAACGATAAGTATTGCAATTGATAATATGCATACAGCATTTGTGTAATTCATCTTTATACCCCCTCACTTTTTAATAAAAATTATTTAGATTTAGGTATATTGTTTTCGTCACCAACAATAATTTCTCTTATGGCAATAATCAGAAGAAATGCCCCCACGGTAAGAACGGATATTACCATTTTACCGCCGAAAGTAGCAATCGTAATTTCGGACATAAAAAATTGAAAAAAGATCAGCGCGATAAAAACAATCACAACCGACACCAAAAATACCGCAACAGCTTTTTCTAAATTCATTTAATCATCTCCTTTGCCCTCCTAAATTTTTTACTATATAAATTTATATCAATTAACCAATTGCTATAGTTTTATGAACAAAATAAATTAAGCCCAAAAATTTTGGTGGGTGAATTTCAATGAACTCTTTTGTTTCAAGAATAATGGTTATTTTAAGTTTTGTCAATATATAGAGCCATTTAATATCTTGTTAGAGTATAAGGATGAAAATTGGCGTATTTGATTCAGGTCTCGGAGGGCTTCTTGTTTTTAAAGGGCTTATTAAAAAACTACCCCGATATGATTTTGTTTATCTGGGCGATTTAAAGCGTCTACCTTATGGCAATCGCAGAGATGAAACAATATATGAATTTGCGAAGGAGGCGACTGATTATCTTTTTAAAAAAGAAGATTGTCAAATAATAATATTTGCATGCAACACTGCTTCCGCGAGGGCATTAAGAAGAATACAGCAAGAATATTTGCCCAAAAACTTTGAGGACAGACGAGTGCTCGGGGTCATAATACCCACAGCAGAAGAAGCAGTACAAGAAACTAAAAGCGAAAAGCGAAAAACTAAAAATATAAAAAATGACAAAAAAATAGGGGTTTTGGCTACAATGGCGACAGTTAATTCTGGGACATACAAAAGAGAAATTTTAAAATTAGATCCGGGCGCAAAAGTTTTTGAAAAATCAGCACCCTCGCTCGTCACTCTTATAGAAAATGGGGAAACGAAGTTTATCGAACCGATACTTCGAGAATATTTAAAACCTCTTTTACTAAAAAAAATAGATACTCTAATTCTTGGTTGTACCCATTATCCTATAATTAAAAATATTGTGAGCAAGATTGTCGGTAAAAAAACAAAAATAATTTCCCAAGATGAAATAATACCCCAAAAACTTATTGATTATCTCAAGGGACATCCGGAAATTGAAAATAAATTAAAAAAGAAAGGAGTAAGAAAAATTTTGGTAACAGAATTAACCGACGAGTTTCAGAAGACGGCAAAAAGGTGGTTGGGAAAAGATGTTGACCCAAAAGTTATTAATTTACAACAATGAAATATCGTTGGTATTTGGGAATAGATGAAGTGGGGCGAGGACCCTTGGCTGGACCGATAACCATTTGCGTGGCTGCTTTTAAGACGAGAAAACCAAAATTTTTGAGAGGAATTAGGGATTCCAAAAAATTAACAGCGCAAAAAAGAGAAGATTGGCTAAATAAAATAAAGATAGCAAAAGAAGAGGGGAACGTCCTATTCTGTGTTTCTTCTACAGACAACGAACAAATAGATAAAGTTGGAATAACAAAAGCGACAAATCTCGCAATAGAAAAAAGTCTCAAAAAATTAAAACTGGAGCCGTGTCAATGTTTAGTTCTTCTTGATGGGGGACTCAAAGCACCGATTGAATATATTTACCAAGAAACAATAATCAGGGGTGATGATAAAGAGAGAATAATCTCTGCCTCTTCTGTAATAGCAAAGGTAAACAGAGACAATATAATGATAGATTATTCTAAAAAATACCCCCAATATAATTTTCATGAACATAAGGGATACGGAACTAGGGCACACTATGAAGCCCTAAAAAAATATGGCAAATGCCAGATTCATCGAATATCTTTTCTCAAAAAATTTTATGGTACAATTAATAGTAATAATTTAATAAAATAATTTTTAAACATGGTGGGACCAAGAACAAATGCTATTTCATGGGATGAATGTTTTATGAGAATAGCGAGGACAATTGCGGATAGATCAAAGGATCCTTCAACACAAGCAGGGGCTGTTATTGTTAACAATGACAACGTTGTCGTAGGTATCGGTTATAATGGACTACCTCGAGGATTAAAAAATGAAGAATTTCCTTGGGACAGAGAGGGGGATTTTCTCGATGTTAAATATACTTATGTTTGCCACGCAGAAGAAAATGCCATCTTTAACTCAAACAACACCCCCAAGAACTGCAAAATATATGCCACGCTTTTCCCTTGTAATGAGTGCGCAAAATCAATTGTTCAAAATGGTATAAAAGAAGTCATATATGAAAGTGACAAATATCATGATGAGAAAATCTGGGTTGCCTCAAGAAGAATATTGGATGCTGCTGGAATAAAATATCGACAATACACCTCCGAACTTTCCAAATAATTCCAATGCCTTAGAGGGATAGGTAAATATTTAAATGGAAAATTTATTAAATAAAACATTATCTGAACCAACCAAAGAAGCAGAGAAAGAAACGGGAACAGAAGAAAACGAAGAACCCAGAGAAAATCCTGAGGATATTGAAGATAGGATAGAAAAAGATAAAATCAGGAAAAAGGAGGAGATGTTGGATTCTTTTTATAAAAATGAAATAACAAAGCTAAGAAAAGAAGAATTTAGCGAAGAAGATAGTCGATGGAAAAAAATAAAAGAAATAGGTCAAAAAAAATCAGACCACAAAAATAATAACGAAGAAATAAAACAAAAAGAGACAAAACAGGAAGCTCACTCCTTCGGAGATAAATTTCATAAAAAATATTTATCAGTCCGCGCATGGTTTGGTGGGGTTAAGGACCTGGATCAGTTTCAAGACCTTGTTGGGTATTTTGAATCTGAATTGAAGGATTATGATACCGAAATAATAAAAACTGATAAATTAACAGAAGAACAAAAGGAAGAGCTGAAAAAAGAAAAGGAATCTGGTGGTTGGATATATGAGGAAAGTTCTTATGATAAAGAAAACAAAAAGATAACTTTTAAAAAAGCGAAGCCTTTTACTGTTGACACAGACAATCTGCGTCTTCTTAAAAACCTAATTTCGCCAAATAATAATTCACTTGAACTAGTGGTTGGGCTTAAGGATGTTGGTTTTGATTTTGTTGAAGAATTTAATGATGACGACAAGAAACATATCAAAAAAATAGGACGGTTTATAAAAGCCCCTAACGCAAAAGAAGCTATTGGATTACTAAAAAAAATACCGAGACTAAACGATCTCTGGTTTTATTACGACGATGAAACAAAGGGAAAGTTAGATTTTCTGATAGAACTCGCTGAGAGTAAAAATCCTGAGTCTGTATTATCTAAAGAAATGGCGGAAAAAATAAATATTGTTTCGACAGCCCTAGACACTTCTTACGATATTGAAAAGATTGAAAAACTTAAAGAGATAGCGAGTAACCCCGATTACCTAGATTATATTATAAACAACCCGTCTTTTTCTATATACAGCCTCCCTAATCTTAAAGAACAGGAAAAAGAGGGTGTTTTAAAACCAACATTAGAATTATACCGTTCCGGTATTTACATAGATTACGAAAATAGTAAAAATTTTGACGGATTATACGGTTCTGATCCGGAAAAAAGGAAAACATCTCTAGCCCACTTTAAAAATGTTTTTTTAGAAAGAGGAGAGATTAAAGAGTTACTAAAGAATGAAGACAAACAAAATTTATATAAATCCATTTCAGAGTATGTGGGTGAAAATCTTCCGCTCGGTGATGTTCTTCAATTAGAAAATATCTTTAATGGCTCTCAAATAAACACAAAAGAGGCGCTATATATATCAAAATTAATTTTGGGGAACAAAGAACTTGGTTCAAGAACATCGGGCATAAAATTAATTGGGAATATTGCGGGGGACCCAAAGCTTAAAGAGGTTATTGTTAGTAATGAATTTTATGAATTTACAAAGTTTTTTAAAGAGAACGTTGATTATTCTCCGAGCCCCCATGAATTTAATGCGAACAGTGAGTTAATTAAAATATTTGAAGAACCGGAACTCATAAGAGAGTCAATGAGCGATACTGTGGTTAACACAATAAAGGCAACCAGAAATGCCTTTCAGTTGAACAATATTGACTACTATGTTGAATTGGCGAGATACCCCGAATCAGTAAACTTAATAAATTCCGTTAAAGAAACTTTGGGGAAAGACACTATATCAACACACGATCTTCCATATTTAATAACAATAAGTCGTGATTCGGAATTATCAAAAGAAATAATTAGTCACAACAAACTGTTTTTTGAGCTTTTTAAACCGAGGTCCCAAAAAACAACATCTTTAAGGGACATTGTGTTTGGTTCTGGAAAATTTAAGGAGCTTCAAAATAATCCAAAAATGGCAGAGGACTTCTTTAGGATTGCCAATGAAAAAGAAATACCACTTGAACCGCTAGGAGATTTTGAAAAAATAAGACTTATTGCAGAACAGAATCTGTTTGATATTGTCGTCCGGTTTAAAGGATCTCCACAAACAATGGAATTCGTTTTGAACAATTTGGAAATAATTTCTAATGCTTCAAAAAGAAATTTAATAGATATTATTTTACAATTTAAAGAATCCCCACAAACAATAGATTTAATTCTAAAAAATTCAGAAAATTTTACTGATGCATCCAACAAAAAACCGGCAGAATTATTCAACGAAATACTAACCAAAACAGAAACAAAAACCGTAAGAAATAAAATAATGAAACGAGGGGAGTTGATAGGTGTTCTTTTGGGAGAGCAACGATATGATACATTAGCAGAAACGGCCGGATTAGATCCAGAAGAATCTCCGGAAATAAAAAGACTAAAAAGTTTTGTTGAGTCTAATAATGTAGGAGACAAGGGGCGCACTATCGCTACCCTTTTGGCAATGAGAGAATACAGGGAGGGGGAGGACCTCTCTATATTATTAAAAAAAATTGATAAAAAAATCAGTTCTTATGAAGAATTACTTAAAAAATACGATTTTCATAATATTCCCGAAGGGCTGAGAGCTTCAATCGGTATGGAATATGAAATCACAAAAAGCACCTCCGATGCTTATGGAAATCAAAACGATGGAAATGACCTAAGAAAAGACATGTCGGACATATCACACTTTGCTAACGTAGGAAATGGAGCAGATGCTGTTTTTGAAATTGCCACAAAGCCGTCTGACAATCCCTATATGATGCTTTTGGAAATGCAATTACTTCAAGATCTCGGATATGTGGATTTTAATTTTAAAAATCCAGATTATGAAAAAGGTGCCCGTGGATACCACATGACAATAGGCGGGGAGAGGGGTATTAATATTAGTAGCAATTCTAATTTTTTACAGAATGCATTAATGATGAGTGGATGGGGTGGTATAAATGCTGGTAAAAATATAGATATGCTCTCAAAAGGTAGAGGGGTAAATATACGGCAGAGAAATTCTTCTGGCACACAAGCAATATTTGAAAACGCAAAACCGGCGGTAGAATTTAGGTCATTATCTCTCGACACATGGGAGCCGTTTGAACGAGTCGTTGAAACTTCTTATTTCGGAGCTATTGCAGTACAGGCTTTTGAAAAGCATGTGGTTGAATCACCTAGAATTTTTGAACTGGAGTTATCCGACCCAGAACAATTTTATGAATTATTAAAACAAAACGACCTAATCGTGGAAGCTACCGAAGATAAGAGCGTTAAAAAAATAATTTTTGAGTGGGTAAAATTACAAAAAGGGATGATGGAAGATTTGTCTGACCATAACGAAAATTTTTTGCAAAATGAAATGTATGGCTATAGTGATGATAATGATAATTTTATTGAAGCAGAAGAATTTGGGGGTTCATCTAACAAAGAAAGATTTGAAGGGGTGGCGGGAGATGAAATGGGTTTGGAAAAATATGCTCAAGATATCCAAATACAACCCGATTCTTTATTTGCACCTGCAACTCCAGAACTGGCTAATAAGTGTTCAAAAATAACAAATCTTTTTCTTAAGATTACAGATGAATCGGGCGGTGATGTTGTTAACGCAAACTCAAGTCTAGATACCACTAAAGTTGGAATGAGGACAGAAGAAAGCGACCCAAGAGCAAAATATCAATCTTTATTTGAAACAGGAGGTAAAACTAGAGATGGTTATTATTATACGCAAGGAGGAAGCGAGAAAATGATCATACATAAAGTACAAAAGAGATTACTTGAATTTAAAAAAATAATACAGGAGATAATTTCATAATATATGCAAGAAAATAATCCATACATATATGGAGAGACATTTAAGAGAGAAGCTCCGAAGCCAAATTCAGTTGTCTATAATGTTTTGTCAGACCACCTAAAAGAAAGCGATGGGTACAAAATAGAATCACACGTGATGCTTAATGATACATACAAAGTACTAGAAGGTAGTGAGCGTGAGATCAGCACCATCTTAGGAGAATTAGAAAATAAAAAGAACATTACCCGCGAAGATGTTTTAGTATTAACGGTTTTACTGGCGGTTTCCCGAACCCTTGGTCCAAATTTAGGATTTTTGCGTGAAGCGATAAGAACGGGGCATTTTGATATTGAGGAAACAAGATCCCAAATCATGGATACCAGTTTAAACGAGAATATTACCAATTATCTACAAAAAATCATTCCAAGCCTTCAGAGATAAATCAACCATTGAAAAATCGTGATTTCTAACGTAAACTAAGCGACGATGAAAACATTCAGCATTATTACACTTTTTCCAGAGATGTTCAGCTCATACTTAAATGAGTCCATTTTGAAACGAGCACAGGAAAAAAAGCTTATAAAATTTAAGATCTATAACCCTAGGGATTTTACCACCGACAAGCACCACAAGGCGGACGACAGACCTTATGGTGGGGGACCCGGAATGGTAATGTATGCCGAACCAATACTGAAAGCGGTAGCTAAAGCCTGCCTGCCGGTAGGCAGGGCTAAGGGTACAAATAAGGCGAAAATATTTATACTTTCTCCTCGCGGGAAACAATTTACAAATGAAGTGGCAAAAAACATAGCCGATAAAAATGAAAATGTCATTCTTATATGCGGAAGATACGAGGGAATAGATTCTCGAGTCAAAAAAATACTCAAGGCGGAAGAAATATCTGTTGGGCCTTTTATTGTCACAGGAGGGGAGCTTCCTGCAATGATAATGATAGATTCTATATCCAGACAAATGGAAGGTGTTTTGGGTAAATTTGATTCACTCGAAGAAAGCCGAGTGTCAACGGGAGAAATGTATACCAGGCCGGAAGTTCTGAAATATAAAGGAAAAAACTATAAAGTTCCAAAAATTCTACTCTCCGGAGATCATGGAAAAATCGAGAAATTCAAGCTTGCGAAGACAGACAAAAAGTCATAAAACGATTCCCGGAGATAGAAAAACTATTCCCGCGTCCGCCAAGGGTGTGGGTTTACTTTTTGTATAAATTTGATTCAATACCTTTTATTATTTAAATCTGATAAAATGGCCTTATAAATAATAAATAAATGAAAGCCTTAATTTTAGCAGGTGGAAGAGGGGTGAGGCTCAGACCGGAGACAGACCAGACCCCAAAACCCATGCTTCATGTACAAAATAAACCGATCTTAGAACATACAATTTCGATGTTACCGGATATTATTTCGGAAATTTTTATTGTTACAGGGTGGCTTGGTAGTCATATAAAAGATCATTTTGGTAACGAATTCAAAAATAAAAAGATATTCTATTTAGAACAAACAGAACCAAAGGGTACATTTCATGCGCTAAGTCTTGGAAAAGATTTTCTAAACGAAGAACCGTTTTTAATAATATCAGGAGATGACTTATACTCCGCGATAGACCTAAAGAATGTCTGCGAAAAAGAATCGGCTGTTTTGGTTCATAAAACAGATAACCCAGAAAGGTTTGGGATCTGTAAAAAGGGGGAGGATGGATTTCTTCATAAAATAATAGAAAAACCAAAAGAATTTGTGGGGAATTTAGCTAACATTGGAGTTTATAAATTACGCCCTACTATTTTCGAAGAAGAGATAGTAGTGGGCTCAAGCGGAGAACAAGTATTAGCACCTATGATAGGTAATCTGGCCCAAAAAGAGAAAATAGCCCTAGTTGAAGCTACTTTCTGGCACCCAATAGCAGATATTAATGATCTGGATAAAGCACAGAACTTGGATTTAAAATATAAATAAAAAATGAAAGCTGATTCAATAATAAAAATAATTGGAATTACGGGGACGAATGCTTCTGGTAAAGATACTGTTGCTGATTATTTGCGTGATAAACACGATTTCAAAAATTATTCTTTGTCAGATGAAATAAGGCTTGAAGCATCACGAAGGGGAATCTCACACGAGAGAGAAAATTTAAGAAAACTCGGAAATGAAATAAGGGAGAAATTTGCTCCCAATGAACTTGCTGTCCGAGCGACAAAAAGAATACTTGAAGACAAAGAGGGTAAAGTAATTGTTACGAGTATTAGAAATCCGGCGGAGATAGAATATCTAAAAAATAATTTTTTAAACTTTAAATTAATTTATGTAGATGCTCCCGTAGAAATGAGGTATGAAAGATCCAAAGCGAGAGGTAGGGTGGGTGACGGCGTCAATTTAGACGATTTTAGTGTTGCTGAGGCAAAAGAGCTCGAAGGAGGCAAAACAGGGCAGCAACTTGTAGCTTGTAGTAAACTCGCGGATTTTTCCATAATGAATGACGGAAGTTTAGAAAAACTTTTTGAGGAAGCGGAAAATATTCTCACTAAAATATAAAAAATAATTTTCCCCGCTGAAATTTAAGCGGGGTTTTTATTGGTGGGGAATAAGGGGTTTAATATAGATAGTACGTCGCACAATATATCTTTTACGACTCACTATATATTAAAATAAGGATATTATTCAAATAGACCCTATTCCCCATCAAATATAGAAATTATTCCAGATTGCAATAAAAAATGGCGTGAATTGTGCGACTTTTTTGATGTCGTACAATTTACTAACTTTGCGACGCTCGTATCTCCTCTCTGAGGCTCACCATAAAAAATCCATGACCCGTGAGTCCTGGATTTTGTTCAAATTCTCTCTTTTTCGCCGACCATCGATTTTGGGCTTTTTGGGTCATTTCCCGCCTTAGCGGGACAAGTTAGGGGTATCTACCCACCACCCCATTCGACTCGCGAACCAAATAATTTATTTTATGAAGTGAAAAAATTTAAAATAATTGGAAGAATATTATTTGCCCAAATTCCCGCTAAGAAATCCCAAACAGCGGAAAAATTATTTTTTACAGAATCTGAATTCAAAATTTCCCTCAAATTTATGCCAAAATAACTCAAAACTATAATTCCGATAACCACAAGTAAGATTGTTTTTATAAAACCACCCTTTTGTGTGTTTTTTATCATGTCTATATTATAACACAGCGCGAATAGTCTAAATATCCCCTTGTGTCGCACAATATTTCTCTATAAAACAATACGCTTAATTTGCGGGCTGATCCTTGTGACAATCTCATAATTAATTGTGCCAAGCTTACCAGCAATTTCGTCAGCAGATATGTCGTCTTTATTCTGTTTTCCCAAAAGAACAACCTCGTCAAAAAGTTTTGCGTCTTTTATGTCAGTTAAATCGATGATGGTCATATTCATACATATTCTACCTAAAACTTTAGCCCTCTCCCCCCTTACAAGCACCTCCCCAATATTAGACATTCCTCTGTCGTATCCATCCCAGTATCCGACAGGTAAAATACCGATAACAGAATCTCTTTTAACTTTCTCTGTTAAGCCATAACCAATTGGTGTACCTCTAACAACCTTTTTAATTTGCACAAGAAGAGTTTTCCAAGTAAGAGCAGGGCGAAGGTCTATCTTTATATTTCTTTCTTTTGAGGATAACTTTGTTTCTCTTGAAGACCAAAGACCGTACATAGAAATGCCAACGCGCACCATATTAAAATGAGTCTTAGGGTAATTTATTGTTGCAGCAGAAGATGCTGTGTGTTTAATAGATATTTTTATAAGCTTTTCTACTTTATCTATATTTTTTCTATAGCTATCAAGCTGTTTATTCGCATAAGAAAAATCTGTTGTATCGTCTACGTTTGCGAAGTGAGTATATGCCCCCTCTATCAAAATATTTTTATTTTTTAAAGCTTCCCTAACAAACGCAACGAGATTCTCGTCGGAAATTCCCTGTCTTGATATTCCTGTTTCTATCTTTAAATGTATCTTTGCTTTTTTATTCCCGACATTTTTGGGAAAATTTTTTGAAAGATATTTTAAAAGTTCAATATTATATGCGACAAATGAAACATTGTTCTTAATTGCTTCATTGAGCCTATGGAATGGAATAAACCCAATTACTAAAATTGGTAATTTTATTTTTGCCCTTCGAAGTGTCATGGCTTCATCAATAGAATCTACTCCCAGCCAATCTACTTTTTTGGACCCCACACACAAATTAGAAACTTCCAAGAGCCCGTGTCCATAAGCATTTGATTTTACAACCGCCATAAATTTCGTATCGCCGGAAAGTAAACTACGAATTTCTCCGATGTTGTGTAAAATGTTTTTCTTTGTTATTTCTACCCAGGTTTTCAAGGTCAATTACAAATTACGAGTTAATAATTACGAATTATGAAGCAACAGGCGCTCCTGCGTCATTGTGAGCCGAGGTGTATGCCCAGTAGTGAGCTTCGCTCTACTACTTTGGGTCTTAACCGAGGCGTGGCAATCCATAGAATAATACCACAAAAATTAAATCTGGATTGCTTCGGTCGTTCCTCCTCACAATGACAGCTAAATCTAGTCCGTCTTAATATTGCTACCCGTTATTGGTAAATATGCCATTGGGTCTAAATAAGCTTTTGGATCAGCCGCTACGGTCTTTATTCCATAACAAATTGATTTTGACGGGTTCTTTGCTAACGTTGCGGAATTAGCAACTATCCTTAATCCCTGAGTAACATATACACCAAAGTGAAGATGCGGTCCCTCAGAATAACCCGTTTGTCCTGAATACCCTATCAATTCTCCAGTTGTTATAGATTGCCCTGGACTTACTTTGACTAAACTTAAATGAGCATAGAGGGTTGATAATCCATTTGCATGTTTAATTAAGACCCAATAACCATATTGACACCCATCTCTTGCTACTCGACCTTCTGTGTCTATTACAACCCCAGACAGTGAGGCTTTTATTGGGGTACCAATTTTAGAACGAAAATCAACCCCACCGTGAGATCCTGAAACATAAAGTCTTGCTGAATCAGAGGTCTTACCAAATTTCTGAGTTATATAAGGTGGAGTTACTGGCCAGGACAAAACACTAGTTCCAGGTTTTGGATAACTTGTTGGATCTATTGCTACCTTAAGTTTCGCTTCATAATCGTAAAGCTCCTTCTCAAACCTTTCTTTTTCCGCTAGACGATCAGATAATATTTTTTTGTAATTTGCCTCCTGATTTTGTGTTTGAGATAATAACTTATTTTTACTTCCCTTATTCTGATTGGCTATATTTTTTTGATCTATAAGACCCGATCTCAAGTCATTAAGGTCAACCTTCTTTGAAGCCAATTCTTTTTTATTTTCTTCAAGACTTTTCTTTTTTGCTTCAAGGTCTATAATCCTATCGCTAACTTTTGCCTGAACACGCTCCAAATAATCTACTTCCGACCAACCATCACCAAAGTTTTTCTCCGAAAAAATTATCTCTATGGGAGACTGTAACTCTAATTGTTGAATAGCTTGCAACATTTCAATGACAGAAGTTTTATCATCTTTAATATTTTTTTCCTTGTCTTTTATTTCTAAAATAAGTTTTTGTATATTTAGCTCAGTTGATTTTATTTTTGTCTCCATAACAGTTACCTGTTTATTAAGCTGTGAAATAGTATTACTTATTATACTGAGTTCATTTTTTAGCGATTTTGACTGTCCTTCTGTTTTTTTTAAAGATACATCCAGGGTAGCAATTTCAGCTTCGAGTTTTTTTATTTCATTATTTCTGTCGGAAATCTCATTACGAAGGCTATCTATTACTGAACTATTTTCAGTGTCAATTGGCATGGCTTCTTGTGCTAAAGTGTTTATTGCCAAAGAAAAAACACCTACACAAAGTAATGCAATAATAAAAAACCAATTGCCCTTTTTTTCTATCCGTAAAAACATATTTAACTTATTCTAATTATATCAAAATATGAAAGTTAAACTAATTTTTTAATATAAAAGCGCCAATGATTAAACAATTGGCGCTTTGTAGCGGTTTAAAGGGGTCTTATGCGTTCATTAATTTCTTCATTTTTTCTTCGAGCGTTAACGGTACGGGCGGCCGGTAGATCTTAGCACCTTTGGGCTTTTTGATGCCGTAGAGAACGACGCTTTTTTCGAACTTCTGCTGATCCTGATATTCCTGGGTATTTGATTCCGTGATAGAAACGCCGTTTTCGTTAAAGCCGTTATTCTTAAGGATCACTGTGCCGATTTCTTCCAGGGCTTTCGGATTATTCGCCGACATCTTGGCGATTTCTTCAAGGGCTTTCGGATGTTCGAGGCTACCGTATTCACATATAATATTAACGAGCTTTTGATAATTCGTCATAATAACTCCCCCTTCTTATCTTTTATTTTGTTGTCAAACGAACTTTATATTTAACTCTCTTACAAGGATAGCATAAACAAATTTATTTGTCAAGTATAAAAATCGCCCAAATAGCGGTTTTTATTAAAATATCCTTAATTTAAGCCTTATTATTACTATAAACCAAGTGCAAAACTAAGCCTTTTTAAAGTTTCTTCCTTTCCTAAAATAGAGGCTAGTGTAAATGGGTCAGGAGACTTCTCTCTTCCAGAAAGTGCAACTCTCATTGGCCACAATACTTCTCCCCTGCCTACTTCTGTGGCAAAATCCCAAATAGCATTTTTTAGACCAATCTGATCAAAACTACTTTCGTCTATCGTGTCTATTATTTCCAAAAGTTTTGGAATATGTGTAATATTTTTCAAAAGAATTTTGTCATATTTTGGAGCATCCAACAAACAATCAAATTCACCTGAATTAAAAATCGAGGTTACGTCAGAAAACTTTTCTATTCTCTCTTCAATCAATTGAATTATTTTCGGATAAACCACTTCAAAATTTTTATGAGCCCTTTTTTCTTCTGGAACCCTCTTCAGTATAAGCTCTAATATTTTTTCCTTAGGAAGTTTTTTAATATATTCCTTATTTATCCAATTAAGTTTCTTAATATTAAATATTGCTCCGGCCTTTTGGACCCTCATAATATCAAACTTTTCTATTATCTCCTCTATAGACATTATTTCTTCGTTTCCACCAGGATTCCAGCCCATAAAAGCAAGAAAATTTACCATGGCTTCCGGTAAATATCCCTCCTCTCTATAATATTTCAAAGAGACCATCTCCCCCTGCTTTCTTTTAGAAAGTTTTGACCTGTCATCGTTCAAAATAAAAGGCATATGAGCATATACAGGCCTTGGAGCACCGATGGCTTCCTGTATAAGAATCTGTCTTGGCGTATTATAAATACCATCTTCGCCTCTTACTATATGAGTTACCCCCATTTCAAAATCATCGACAACAACCGCAAGGTGATATATTGGTTCACTGGTACTTTTTGCAATAACAAAATCCCCCAACTCCGTAGTGTCTACCGCGACCTCCCCTCTTATCATATCTTCAAAAACAACTTTCTTGTTGGGGTTCCTTAATCTAATAACCTCCGATCTCTGCCCCTCCTCTTTTGCTTCTTCTTTGGAAATATAAGCTTTCCCATCAGAAATCATTTTTTCTATATACTTTTTATATGTATCTCCGTGCTCAGACTGCCTGTAAATATCGCTAAAATCTATATTTATGCCAAGCCACTTCAATCCCTCAATAATGTCCTTGGTGTATTCATCTTTTGACCTTTCCTTATCTGTATCCTCTATTCTAAATTTTAGCTCGCCGTTATTCTTTTTAACAAAAAAATAATTAAATAATGCGGTCCTGGCATTACCAATATGAAACCAACCAGTGGGACTTGGTGGAAATCTTGCTATTATTTTTTTAGAATTATTGCTCATGCTGTAACCCCAATTTAATTAACTCCTCGGCTATTTTAATCGCTGCATCCTTTTTTGCAAATTTTGTTGCGCCTTCCTTCATTCTTTCTTGAAGTTTTTCATCATTCATAACCCTATTTATTTCCGAGATTAAAATAGAAGAACTAAGATTTCTTTCCTCTAAAACAATAGCGTCACTGACCCTGGCATAAGAAAAAGCATTTTTTCTTTGATCTCGACTTATCTCTTCAGGTATGGGGATTATAATACTCGGAATTCCCCATGAAGCAATCTCAAAAATAGTTGATCCAGCTCTTGATATTACTAGCGATGCCACACCGGCAATCATCTTGAGTGCAACTTCATCCAAAAAAGCGTAAGGCTTATATCTACCCTTATTGACATTTTTTTCCAAAAGAAAAGCGGCTCGTCCTGCAACCTCTCTAAAATGATCTTTTCCGGTGTGGTGAACTATCTGATATTTTTCAACAAGCTCTGGAAGTGAATCTACAATGACATCATTTATATTCATCGCACCCTGGGAACCGCCAACAATAAAAATTACAGGAACATCTTTTTCTAAACCAAAATATTCGTGAGAGCCCTTTTTCACGGGCTCTAAAAGCTCTCTTCTAATTGGATTGCCAGTAAGAGCTGTTTTTCCTTCGGGAAAATAGTTTATAGCTTCCGGATAAGAAACCGCGATCCTCTTTACTATTCCCCACTTACCTACTATCAAATTAACTCTGCCGGGAATAGAATCCGATTCGTGAATAAATACTGGTATTCTTAATATTCTAGCCGCCCAAAGAGCCGGAAAACTAGCGTACCCACCCTTTCCAAAAATAACATCTGGGTAAAGCCAAAAAATTTTCCATGTGGCGGTTATAATACCCCAAATAGTCTTAAAGGGGTCAACAAAATAATTTCGAAGCGAAAAATATTTTCTGAGCTTACCGGCTGATGCTTTTTTAAATGTTATATCATTTTCAAAAAGAAGTCTTTCGTCATAAGGGGAATCAGACATAAAATATATTTTTACCCCCACGAGCTTTTCTCTTTCAATTATCTGATTTACACCCTGAGCAATAGCTATGATTGGGTAGAAATGCCCCCCCGTTCCTCCTCCGCTAAATAAAATTTTCATACGTAATATTATACAAAAAAATGATGATTTTATCTACTTTGTAACCTTGAGACATTTAATACTATTCCCATTTCAAAAAGAGAAAAAAGAAGTGCGGAACCGCCAAGGCTTAAAAAGATAAGAGGGACTCCGGTCATCGGAACAATCCCCAGCATTGTTCCGATATTTATAAATGACTGAGAGAAAGCAAGAGTAATAAAACCAACCACAATCATTCGGCCAAATATATCATGTACCGCTTCGGCAATCTTGTATCCACGCAAACCAAAGGCCAAAAAAAGTAAAACTATGCAAGTACTACCAATAAAACCAAACTCCTCTGATGCTACAGGAAATATTGAATCTCCTGTTGCCTCGGGAAGAAAGGTGAATTTTTGAATGCTCTGACCAAGTCCCCTGCCAAATATTTGTCCGGAACCAACTGCGATTAGCGATTGATTAAGATGGTATCCTGAACCCAAAAGATTTTGAGATGGGTCAATAAAAGTTTTAATTCTAGCCATTGCATGAGGGCTAAGATATGCAGTAACAGCAACCATGATTACCGCAATAAGAATAAAAGAGGCTATATATCTTTTCTTTCCTCCTGCAACGAGAAACATTGCTATACCGGCGGCAATAGGACTCAGTGTTGAGCCCATATCATTTTGCATCAACAAAACAGCAACAGGCACCGCAAGAATTATTAGTGAGGGTAATGCACCATATTTAAAAGTTTTTATTTTATCTTTGACAGAGGCAAGGTATGAGGCATACAAAAAAACAAATCCGAGTTTTAATAATTCTGTAGGTTGAAAAGTAGTAAATCCAAGATCAATCCAACTTTTGGCACCTTTTGCGCTCATTCCCACTCCCGGAACGAATACAAGAAGTGTAATAATGATTGAAACAATATAAATATACTTAGATGGTTTGTCCCATTTTTTGTAATTAATACCAATGGCAACAAAAAGAGCAATCCATCCCAAAATAAATATAGAGACCTGTTTAAATATGGTCTTCTGAAATTGACCAACACTATCTGTCAAAATACCGAGAGAAGCTGAAGTAAAAACAAAAAGACCTACTATTGAAAGTATGACCAAAATAGATAGAAATATTTTGTCTACGCTTCGAGCTTTCATCCCGTAGTAGAATTTTAGTTTATTAAATCTTCCTTCGACCCCCTATATAACAATACCTTAAACTTCTGTCTAAAACCTTCTCCCACGACATCTTTTTCATAGAAAGATTTAATCCCTGATTGTTTTCTATTAATCTTTTCTTTAAATTCGCCTTACAACCAAAACGCAGACGCTTCTCTTTTTTATTACTTTGCTATATATAAACGCAGAACATAATCTAACTAAAATCTCACTACGGGATTCATTTATATATTATATCCTATAAACACAACCTACCCAAGAAATCTTCTGATAATAAATAGAAAAATATTATATATATTGACGCCAGATCAATATTCTGTTAAAAATAACTCAAAAATAGAATATTTATAAGGAGGTTTTTGAATGAAAATATTTCGCGGAAGAGGTATTCCTGTTCCCATATCTTGGGTTGTTGTCATTGTTGGTTTAATACACCCTGGCCTGGCATTAATTATTGCCGTTCTTGCTCTATACGAATTAGAAAGCTTGGTTGGGTAAAAAAAATAAAAACCGTCTTCGATTTTATCAAGACGGTTTTTATTTTTTTTATTAAATCATCAACCACCTAAAATCTTGTTCATTTCACAGAATCATTGGGAATTATTTCAGCTTCCGGTTCAGGCGTTGGTTCAATCACGGGTTCGGGTTCAGGGACTGGTTCGGGAGAAGGTGTGGGTTCTGGTTCAGGTTCAGATGGGGGTGTGGGTTCTGTAATAGGCTCAGGAGGTGTTTCGCTCTCTTCTTCGTTGGTAGGTGCGGTGGTTGTGGGTTGTTCATTTGTTGTGTCGTTAACAGATTCATCTACTACTGGGACATCGCTCTGAAGTCCGCTTGGCTCTACTACTGGGGTGGTAGATTTTACCTTGTATATATCAGATTTTATGAGTTCGGCTTTCATTTCGAGGAGAGATTTGAGTTCATATGAATCTAAACATTGATCACCAAAACAGATTTTTCTCGCTTTAAATTCTTCAACAGTTAATATCCCCTCCTCACTAATACTCCACTTCCCACTCGCAGACAGAATACTTCTGACATTCTTCATATCTTGATTATTGAGATCTAGAGATTGTGATACAGCGAGTTTGATAGCTCCTGTAGTTTCATCTGTGGTCCATATCTCTGATTTGGGAGTTGGACTCCCAAATGTTAATGTTCCACCGGAAATAGAGGTGTCTAGTCTGTTCCAGGAGAGGTTTACGAAGACGAGGATCTGGTTGTTCTTTGTTTCTTCTCCGTTACCTGCCCGAACATCGAAGATGGGCGGGTAGCTTTCAAGAGCTATACCTACTATTTGTTGATAAGATGAAGTGGCTTTAGCTCCTACACCTGCTATAGATGATAGCGTGATTCTGTCTCCTATCTTGATAGCACCCCCCTCTGTGTTTACTTTGACAGGGACTCTACCTGAGAGAGCTACGGGTTTAGAGTTCTCTATACCACCACCTAGAGTCATACCTGGTTCTGTAGAGATGATACCAAGTATTATTTCATTTGATTCAGCTCTCTTGATTGTTGTTTCTTTTGTTGTGTCTAGAGAGACTATCTCTCCTTTAGTGAGAGTGGTGTCTTCTGTAGGATAGTTCTCTGCGAGGTCTACAGCTGTTCTAATGTTTATGTTGTTAGCATATATGGTTCCTGCGTCATATGATGCTCCGTTACAGCCTGTGGTTGTACTTGCTACACAGAGACCTCCTACTACTGTGAGTGTGGCTTTTGGTGTTGATGTGCCTATACCTAGGTTTCCTCCTAGTATTCCCATTCTTCCGTTTGCTAAGAAGAGTTCTGAGTTTGTTCTGAAGTTGAGAGTGTCTACTCCGTTCTCTTGGAGGGAGAGGATGTTTTGTTTGTAGTCGAGGTCGAGGATGTATAAAATATTAGTAACGCTTCCAGTAGTTCCACCCCAAACATACATTTTACCATTATAGAGGGTAGCGGTATGACCATATCGTGCTGTTCCGCCAGACACACCTGAAGACCAAGTGTTTCTTGCAATATCATAAATATAAACATCGCTTACATAACTTCCTGTATATCCCGCCCAGTTATATATCTTTCCGTTATACAAGACTGAAGAATGAGCCCATCTTGATGTATTACCAGATAAAGATGACCATGAATTGGAAGCTATATCATAGATATCAATCGCGGAAACCCCCCCGCTTCCAGATGCTGTTCCTCCCAATATATACATTTTTCCATTATAAAGTGTAGCAGTGTGTCCATATCGCGATGTTCCAGAAGAGAGACCAGTAGACCATGTATTACTTGCAATATCATAAATATTTAAATTGTTATAATTACTACCACCGTTATACCCTCCCCATATATACATCTTTCCGTTATAAACAACGGAACTAGCACCATATCTTACAGTCGCTCCAGAAGAGGCTCCGGTTGTCCATGAATTATTAGCAATATCATAAATATCTACTTCGTCGTAATAAGTTGTTCCGTTCCACCCGCCCCAACTATATATCTTTCCGTTATAAAGAACGGAGGTGTGGGCATAACGTGCCGTTCCCCCAGCCTTCCCTGTACTCCAAGAATTACTTGCAATATCATAAATATCAATAGTATTAACAGCCCCCGAAGTATATCCTCCCCATGAATATATTTTTCCGTTATAGAGAACAGAGGTATGTTGTCGTCTCGCCGTCCCCCCAGCCTGTCCCGTACTCCACCTCATTACCGTAGTAGTCCCCACCGACTTATTCAAATTCAAGACATCACTCATACTCGTCATATTCGTCGTGCTTCCATTAACATAGAACTCACTGTTCGTTCTCATCTGTCCCAATACATCGAGTGCCACTCCAGGACTTGTTGTTCCTATACCTACATTACCTCCTGTTATTCCTAGTCTTCCACTAGCTAAGAACATTTCCGAACCTGTTTTGAAGTTGAGAGTATCCTGACCATTTTCTTGGATTGAGAGGATGTTTTGAGCGTTGCCGATGTCGTAGATGTCGAGGGTGTTAACTATACTCCCAGTATTACCTCCCCAAGAATATATTTTTCCGTTATAAAGGGCAGAAGTGTGACTATTACGAGACGTTCCTCCAGTCATGCCAGTAGACCATGTATTACTTGCAATGTCATATACATCTACTGTATTAATATTACTTCCAGTAGTGCCACCCCATGAATATATTTTTCCATTATAGAGAACAGAGGTGTGGCCATATCTCGCCGTCCCTCCAGCCTTTCCCGTAGACCACGAATTGCTTGCAATATTATAAATATCAATAGTATTAACAGCACCAGAAGTATACCCCCCCCATGAATATATTTTTCCATTATAGAGAACAGAAGTATATTCACGACGAGCTGTCCCGCCCGAAGTACCCGTAGACCATGTGTTACTTGCAATATCATAAATATCCATAGTATTAGTAAGGGCCTCACTCACATTAAACCCACCCCATGAATATATTTTTCCATTATAGAGAACAGAGGTGTGACCATAATGGGCTGTTCCGCTTGTTGCACCAGTAGACCATAAATTATTAGCTATATCATAAACATCAAGAGAATTGGTATAAGCTGAACCGTTAAATCCTCCATGAAAATATATTTTTCCGTTATAAATAACAGAAGTATGTCCGTAACGTGCCGTCCCTCCTGTCTTCCCGGTAGTCCAAGAATTACTTGCAATATCGTAAATATTTAAGGTGTTTATTTGGTTACTTCCGTCAGTAGCAGTAGTTCCTCCCCATGAATATATCTTTCCGTTATAGAGAACAGAGGTGTGACCCGCTCTCCCTGTCCCCCCCGCCTTCCCCGTCGTCCAACTCCCCGGCGTACTCGAAGCAACAGTCTTGTTCAAGTTAAGAACATCATCCATACTCGTCATATTCGTAGTACTCCCATTAAAGTAACTGTCGCTGTTTGTTCTGATGGAACCAAATACATCAAGGGTTACACCCGGGGATGAAGTACCAACACCTACAAAACCATTCTCTAGAATAGAGAACACGGTAGATGAAGCGCTGTTTACGAAATTAGCGAGAGTGGTTGTTCCTGTACCTGTACCCCAGACAGTGAATTTAGAAGAAGGAGATGTTGTACCGACAGCTACTCTTCCTGTGTAATAGATATCAGAACCGGAGGTCGTCCACTGTGATGTGCCTGTTCCACCACCTACACAGACACCTGCAATAGAGAAACAACCTTCGGAAATATCAATACCCTTAGAGAATGTGGAGGTAGCTGAGTCTGTGAGATAGATAGAGCCTGTGCCTATTTGTAATTGACCAATGACATTAAGATTAGATGTGAAAGTAGATGTACCTATACCTCCAACATTAAGGAGTCCTGCGAAGGTTGATGTGTTTGTGTTTGTAACAGAAAGATTAGAGATAGTTGTGGTACCTAAGTATGAATTACCTGAGACAGTGAGTGCTGAGGTGGAAGCGTAGTTAAATATATTAAGTGCAGTCCATGTATTAGCAGTATATGTCTTAGGGATTGTTGTTGATGCATGGATGTATGTATTAACAGCATAATC
>DOAO01000008.1 GCA_003504275.1 Patescibacteria group bacterium | reverse complement strand
TTAGGAAGGGTTGTGGTAGAAGAGAGTCTTGTGTCAAATCTGTCGTTTGTGAAATAGAGGTTTGTTCCTTCGGCTACGTTTGTGGTAAGGAGTCCGAGAGTGGAAGTGGAGTAAGCTGTGTATCCTGTTCCGTTACCTACAAGTATGTCTCCTAGGGATGCGGTGGTGAGTCCTGTGCCTCCTCTAGATACAGAGAGTGACCCTGACCACGACGGGGTGAAGGTGTGAGTACCACCTGCTGATGTAATGATTAAGTTAAGATTGGTATCTGATGTAGTACTGAATATCTGAGCTACGTTTGACTGAGCTCCACTGTACTCTGCTCGAAGAGATGTGATACCTCCACCCCCACCTGCGATACATACACCTGCGACAGAGAAACATGCGGAAGGGTCTTCTATGTTTATGCCTTTAGCTGAAGAGATACCTCCTCCGAAAGTAGATGTAGCTGTGGATGTAGCTGTGAACTTGGAAGCGACTACTTCTCCTACGACTGAGAGCTTGGCATATGGAGATGATGTACCTATGCCTACATTACCGTCATTTGTTACTTCAAGCATACTTACACCTGTCTTCTGTAAAGAGAGTATTCCTCCTGTCCCCTGTTGGTTAACGGTAAAGATGGTATTGGCTGAAGTAGAGGCTATGGTGGAAGTGCTGTTTGTTTGTACGAAGTCGGATGAATCAAGACCGTCTAGCTTATCAGCTTCAAATGCGAAAGGAGCAGATGAGAGTTCCTTTCTGGGTGTCATCTCGGGATCGTTGTTTATCGTCATACCTACGTATAGCGGTTGATTGAAATTGAGATCTGCTGTGCTTGAGGCGTTACCTGCCTGTATTGAGAATATACCACCTACTGTAGTGGCTGATATTGTTTCGTCAAAGATAGCAGAGCCTCCTGTAGCTGTAGTGTATATTCTGAATCTGAAGTTGTATGTACTGTCTGCTACTGTAACACCAGCTGAGGTTGTGAGTTTACCTTGATATGAGAGTAGTTTGGAGAATTGGGAGGTGGCGGAATATGCGGGAGATGTTAGGAAGAGAGATAGAATAATACTGAGCAATGTTAAAAAGCTCACTGTCTTCTTTCTTAATATGTAATAGAGAGAAGTGTTCAAAAGAAAATATAATTTAAAATATGTACCTACCTACCAGCAGACAGACGCAAACTAAAAGGGTCTGCGACACTTATAAATTTTAACACTTGAGAAGGATTAAAGATACATGAAAAGTGTGGATAACTCTTAGTGAAATACCACTTAAGTGTATATAAATTAAAAACACTCCAATGGGAGTGTTTTTGTTTGAAAAAATTATTATTTTTTATTCTTAATTCCTACTTCTTTATTCTTTTTTTCTAGTATTCTCTCATTGATACTTGAGCATCTATCTGTCTTACCAGTTCAAGAACAACCGAGACAACAATTAAAAGCGCGGTGCCACCGATAGCAAGAGAGGAATCCCCCATAGCAGCTGTCATAATGAGTGGCAAAATAGCAATAAAACCCAAGAAAACAGAACCAACAAGAGTGAGTCTAACCAAAACAGTATTTAAATAGTCTGTGGTAGGAACCCCTGGTCTAATTCCCGGAATAAATGCTCCGCTTTTCTGTAAATTTGAAGATATTGAATCAGGATCGAAGGTAACAGCAGTATAAAAATACGTAAACAACACAACCAACAAGAAGTAGAGTGAGCCGTAAATAAACTGATTATTGTAGAGAGACAACAAGAAATCTGAAATTATTGTTAATGTTTCGTTTTTTAAGCTCAACATAAAATTTAGTATCATTTGAGGAAACAAAAGGAAGGAGAGAGCAAAAATTATTGGAATAACACCCGCCTGATTGACCCTAAGAGGAAGATATGTGGATGTGCCACCATAAACCTTATTTCCCCTCACTCTTTTTGCATAAGTAACAGGTATTGGTCTTTCGGCCTCACTGATAACAACAACTCCAGCAACAATAACAATCGCGACAACCAAGAAACCTAAATATGTAGGGATCTGGGATACGTCAAATTTAAAAGCTAATTCACTAGTCAATGACGGGATTCTTGCAACAATACCGGAAAAGATTATGAGCGATAAACCATTTCCTATGCCATATTCGGTTATAAGTTCTCCTATCCACATAAGAAGAGTGGAACCGGCAGTTATAACTATCGCCATAACAAATTTATCAAACAAGGTCGCATTAGCAAGGAGTACTCCTTGATTTCCAAGAAGAGTCAAAAACGAAAAGCCTTGCAAAAATGCTAAAGGAACAGAAAGAAGTCTTGAGTATTGAGCAAATTGAAGTTTTCCAGCTGAACCGGCTTCCTGATACATCTCCTTCATCTTAGGAAATATCATAGTGAGAAGCTGCATTATAATGGAAGCGGTAATGTAAGGACCAACACCCAACATAAAAATGGAAAGATTTGACAGACCACCTCCCGAAAAGATATCCATTAAGCCAAAAAACTGACTTCCGCTAAAAAACTTCTCTAAAGCCACCCTATCAACACCAGGAACAGGTATTGTAGCCCCAAGTCTAAAAAGTATGAGAGCAAATAAAACAAAAAGTATCTTTGATCTAAGGTCGCGATCTCCTAAAGCTAATTTTATTTTGTTCCAAATAGAAGACATATAATTAAGTTAAAATTTAAAAGTCAAAATTCAAAATTTTAAAAATCAAATTAAGAAAAAGGAGGTCTATTTTACAGAACCACCTGCCTTTTCTACGATTTCTTTCGCCTTCTTTGAGATTCTACAACCAACTATATTTAATTTCTTTGAAACCTCGCTTGTTCCCAATATTTTAACAGCAGGAACTCTTCCTTTCTTTGTTGAAAGAAGGCTTGAAGAAAGTAGTGTTGAGAGGGAAACGACTCCTCCTTCCTTAAATATTTTTGCGATATCTTCCAGCTTGATACTAATCGGCTTAGTGTTATTTACAGAAGCAAACCTATATCCCCTCAATTTAGGAATCTTCTTTATAAGGTCTCTGAGCTCCGGTCTTAATTTTCTACCAGATCTGGCCAACTGTCCCTTTGTGCCTCTTCCGGCAGTTGTTCCCCTTTTACCACCCCTTCCGACGATCTTCTTCGTCTTATTTGGATGTACTCTTTTTACTTGATGTATCTGCATTGTAGTTAATTTAAAATTTAAAAATCAAAATGGAAAATGACAAGTAAAATTTAGGACAACATTTGGAGGGCCTTTAGTGTGGCCTCGGCATTATTTAACGGATTCTTTGTTCTGGAATGGAATTTACTAGAAACATCTGAAATACCAGCCAGTGTTAAAACGATTCTAGCAGAGCTTCCTGCGACTAACCCCTTACCCGGAGCTGGCCTCAAAACAACCCTGGAGCTTGCGAACTTTGCGGCTACTTCATGAGGTATAGACATTTTCTTTGTTGTCTTTACCTTAATCATATTTTTCTTTCCATTCTTAATAGCTTTCTCTATGGCAGATGAAGTGTCCCCCGCCTTTCCTGTGCCCACCCCAACAGATCCTTTTTTATCGCCAACAACAAGAGCAACGGCAAAAGTAAATCTTTTTCCTCCGGCAGTGATACGGGCAACTCTTCTAATATTTAATATTTTGTAGTCAACATCTGGCTTCACAAATCCAGGCCTTCCATCAGGCTTTTTTCCTCCAAACTTTCTTCCTCCAGTAGCTCCACCCGAAAAACTCTTTCCGGCAAATCCTCCTGGTTTAGAGCCTCTATAAGGAGTTCTAGCTGGTGCTGTATTTGCTCCAGTAGCCACACCTGTTGTTGTGACCTGTGGTTTTGTTACTACTGATTGTGTGTTGCTATTGTTTTCCATGTTTATTTTACCCTCCTAAATTTTTCGAACTATCAATTTTAAAATATTTTTTATAATCCTATCTTAATATTAACTCTTTAAATCAAATTATCGAAAATTTTGGCGGGCGAGTTAAAAATCCAATCCATTGGAGCGAGCACTTTCGGCCAAAGCCTTTACCCTGCCCGCATAAATGAAACCTCCCCTATCAAAAACAACTTTCTTGATTTTCTTTTCTTTGGCTCTTTCAGCAACGAGTTTTCCAACATCACTGGCCCTAGAAAGCTTACCGCCATTTTTTACATCAACATCACTAGCAGATACCAATGTTTTTGCAGATACGTCATCTATTATCTGTGCGTAAGTAAATTTATTAGATCTATAGATAGATAATCTTGGCTTTTCGGCGGTTCCAAAAACCTTAGATCTAATCCTTTTTTGTCTTCTTGCTCTTTTAACTATTTTTGTATTTCCAGCTTTCATCTTTTTATTTTAATTATGAGACTGTTTTCTTTCCTTGTTTGATCTTTATAACCTGTCCCTCATATTTTATACCCTTACCCTTATAAGGCTCCGGCTTCTTTAAGGAAACAATTTTTTCTGCAAACTGTCCGAGTAACTCTTTGTCAAAAGAATTTAATGTCAAAACATTTTTTTCTGCTGTGGCTTTAATACCTTTGGGCAACTTAACCTCTACTGGATGAGAAAAACCTAAACTGAAATTTAATTTTTCACCGGCCAACTGCACCTTAAAACCGATACCTTCTACTATTAAAACTTTTTTGAATCCCTCCGTTACACCTTTTACCATATTTTTCAGATGGGCAACGTAAGTCCCCCAAAGAGATCTTCCAAAAATTGACTCAACTGTGGGTGTAGCTGTGATTTCGTTATTAGTTATATCTATTTTTATTTCCGGCCTAAACTCCCTAGACATCTCACCCTGGGGTCCTTTTATTTTAACGACCTGCAAACCCTTTTCTAGGGCTATAGTCGCGGTGACTCCGGATGGTACTGTTATTTTTTGTTTTCCTATTCTAGACATTTTTGAATTTACCAAATCTTAAAAAGCACTTCTCCGCCAAGACCCTTCTCGACTGCAGTCTTTCCTGAAACAATTCCTGCTGTGGTAGAAAGAACCAAAATGCCCTTTCCGGCCTTAGAGTGTCCAGCCCCCTCTCTTATCTCTTGCATGGTGGCATATATTCTTCTAGATGGCTTGGAAACCCTCTCCACACCGTTTACTTTCGCCTTCTTCATGCCAACGGCGCCGTTTCCGGCTGCGATGCGGGTTAAACCCATCTTGATTTGTCTTGCGCTAACAATCTTTTCGTCACTAGATTCTTCAACAGTACTCAAATAACCCTCTTCTTTAAGAAGGTTTGCAATTTCTAATTTAATTTTTGAAAATGGAACGGAAACAGAATCCTTGCCCGCAGTAGCGGCATTCTTTATTCTCGTTATCAAATCTGCTATTGGATCTCCTACCATGATGATTTTCTTATCCCTGGAATTTTGCCGTCATTAGCAAATTCCCTAAAACAAATACGACAAAGACCGAAATCTCTCATATAACCCCTCTTTCTTCCGCATCTAAAGCATCTAGAAACGGACCTAGTACTAAACTTAGGTGTTTTTGCCGCTCTGGCTATTACTGATTTCTTTGCCATAAATACTAATAAATTTACTCAAACTAACTTAAAAACTATTAAAAAATACCTTTTTGAAACTGCGGTCTATACTACCAAGAAGCTTATTCAATGTCAAACTTATGTTTCCCCTTCTCTTACTTTTCACAATAAATCAATAAATGCTTCAACCCCAAGCGACTACCATATCCCCTTCGGACTCGTCGTCGCATTGTTGTCTGATTCAAATATTACATTGATAGCTTTTTCTAACGGGGATGGAAATTGGCCAATCGAAATTCCCAATTGATTATTTGAAAATAAAATATTTTCCAAAATAATCGGCGATTTATAATATGTTATACCCGACGTTGCATCTTTAAAAACAGCATTCTTTATATCGACACGACTCCCATTACCTGCTTGTATACCATGCCAACCACTCTTAGTAGGTGTTTCTAGATTTGACGAAAATACAACTGGGCTCGTTTCAGAACCCAAAACAAAGAGTTCTCCGTTAATCAAAAAACGACTGTTGGTTCCGATACTTGTTCCCATTATTTTTACTCCTTCATATATATGTAGTGTTGACCCAAGGGGAACCTGAAGCGTTCCGCTTATAAAATATGGCATCGGATTAGAGAGGAGTGCAGTTGTGGAATTGAGACTAGAAATATTGCTCGTTAAATTTATAAGGTCGCCCGTTTTCAAAGAGCCACCAACAGAACGGTTACCGGTCATTGTGTTGCCAGGTTTACCCACCACAGAAATACCCTTTGAAGTATTTCCATCAAAAATATTATCCACAACATCGGCCGACGAGCCATATAAATAAAGTCCAACTGAATTCTCAATAAAATTATTATTTTTTATCATTGGCGCACCAAGAGAAACACTGAGACCGTTACCTGACAAAATGGCATTGTTCTTTTTAAAAGTATTTCCCAAAATTTGCCCACTAGAATTCTTCAAACCAACACCATCACTTCCGGAATATTCAAAAACAGAATCAAATATATCCACAGAAGAAGAATCTGCACATATCATCCCCTTTGTTGTTCCATAATTTAATCCTCCATACCTAAAAATCGTATTTTTAAATATTGAGCTTTTTTCTTTTGATAAAAGAATAACGCCGTACCACTTCCCCACTGACGGACAAGATGCCGTGCTTGATGCGTTACCCTTACCACACATCCCATCACTGTTCATATCTCCACCATAGTCATCGTCTGAAAAAGCGGTAAATACAATAGGTTTTTCTGCTGTGCCATTTGCAGATATTTTGCCTTCAGACCTAATAGATGCGCCATCTCCGAATTTTATAGTAACGCCTGGTTCAATATTGAAATTGACTCCCTCTCTTATCGTCAAAGTAGAACTTTTTGGTACTAAATAAGGACTTTTTGAAGCTAATAATGTAAAATCTCCCGAAACTCCGCTAATAGGGATAAGATAATCTCTGTAATTTCTTGAACGAGGTGTTCCATATATAGGAGAGCCGGAAACATTTAAGCCATTTCTTATTTCACTATTATTTATTGACCAATTATATATTCCACAATCAAGACATCTTTCTGCAGACAAAGTCTTCACTACGGCACCATTCCAATTAAGCGAGTAAGGCACTTCATCTATAGTTGTAGAGGCTCGAGACAAAACTAAACTTTCTCCCGAATCAAAGATACCTGAACCAAAACTCGTCCACAGATCAGCTGTTATGTTTTTAATAGGACTTTGTGTGGCTTCGTCTGTCTCGTCGTCATTTTTTCTCTCTATAAGATAAAAACCGTTTGGAGAAATTGTTCCGGATAAAATTATTTTTAAAGATTTATCTGTTTTTGAAGACAAGATCCAATTATCTAAAGTGATTGTTTGGTTTGACAAATTATAAAGCTCCAACCATTCGTCTTCAGGATGACCGGAAGTACCTCCCCAAGCGACTTCATTTATGACAACCGGATTTTTAAAAATCTCAAAACTTTTTGAAACTTGCTCGGATATATTGTCCGCCTTATCAACAGCCGACACAGAAAATTTATGCGAAGTTTTATCTGCAACCTCAAAAATAATAGACGTGTCTGTGGTTGTGCTTATTTCAGTATCTTTTTTTATTTCAAAATACGAGAGGTCGTCCGCATCTGACCTCCAGGTCGCCTCAATGGTGGTTGTGGCAAGTAAACAAGCGGTATCCGATAGCGAATCTGCGCAGGAATTTATAGTAAGAGAAATATCAGGCGGAGTTGTATCTAAAACAGGGGTAATAAACTCAATTACCTCATCCAAAAGAGTGGATTCGGTGGTTGTTGCCTCGTTTTCCACAATTTCGTCCTCTGTCGTACTAACTACATCCTGTGGCTCATCCACTGTCTTTTCTTCTTCTTGGTTTGAGTTATCCACAACCTTATCCACACCTTTATCCACAGTTTTGGTAATTTCCTCCTCTGAGACTGAGACCTTAGGAGCCTCCCCTCCACCAAAACCAGGAGAATATAGTGTTATGACAGAAATTATTTTGGGAGCAACCGTTGGCACTGCTTCTTTTAAACTAGAAAGTAATGAATAAGCTTCCGAAAGTTCCTTCAGATAGTCCGATGATAAGGTTTCTGTTTCTGGTAAATTAGTGTCTTCTGTAATATTTTCTTTTATTATTTCGGGGGCAGTAATTGCCGAATTGTTCGCGAAACTATTTATTGCCGTAGAGATACTTGGAATACTGTTTTTTGCCGAGACTGCTGTGGCGATTTTTTTAGTGTCTGACGGGGATGCGAATACACTTGAAATTTCGCTTACTGTATCTTTAGCAAGGGCACTTGCAGTAAAAGAAATTAGCGAACTGGTATTGCTTAAAGTTGAACCGACTATTTTAACACCTGAAACGAGACCATTTTTAATCGAATAAATTTTTGCGCTTGTGGGAGAAATGATGTTTTCGTTCACAAGATATGACACACCGTAAAGAGTAAGTCCAACAATATTAGAATTTTGTAATTTTTTGTTAAGCTCTATCGCATTCTGGGTCTCTTTTTGAAATTCCTCGGACTGCTTTTTCAGATAATCTGTTCGTGCAACTTCCGCTTCGCGGAAAAATAGATCAATAACCCCAGCACCGGCGAGAATGGCTTGTTTGCCAAGGCGGTCAAAGTAGCCGGAGAGAACATCTGTTTTTTCATCATCCACCAAAAATAATTCCTCGTTTCCCCTCCTATCTATTCTTAAATTTAAAACAGCAAATTCTTTACCATAAATAGAATCTATAGAATAAACAAAACGCCTATCTTTGTTTGTTATTTTGGGATATTCGTACTGATAAACATTATTTTTTATAGAATCATCTCCAAAAAAATTTCTATTGGAATAATTAGCCAAAAAATCAAAATAATCAATAATATCATTGAAAAATATAGGCTTTTCTAATAAATATGTGTTAGAGAGCCCGGAAAGTGTGGCTCTATTTTTACTTTTCTTCGCCCAATCCTCATAAGAGCTTTCTCCTGTATTCAAAGCTCCCATATGAGGGTCATTCCTAGTATGGTCTGGTACGGTCATATCCTCTATTAAATGCAAAATATGACCGAGGTAAATAAAGGCATTCTCTTTATTTCCTTTCGCATATTCATTTATAGCCCCACCCCAAGTATAAACATTGTCCGTATATTCTAAGGTTGCCCAATCTTTCGCATGTCTATAGTTATTTATTCCAATATTTCTTATTGGATCATAAAAATGATTTAACGTTCTTAAAACAGGACGATCTTCTGCAATAGCTCCTTCTATAATAAATTCTTTTTCTTTGTCGCTTATCTGCCTTGTGAAATTTTTGTTATAGAAAAACACCGATTGCTCGGCGAGCCCTGCATGTGTGGTCTCCGGACTATATGCAGAAATATTAGCAACAGGAAAAAACAGAAGAGCCAAAAATAATATTATTTTTGGTTTCATTTAGTATGGCTGGGTTATTTTCCAGAGATTATTTTGGGGATTACTTCTTAATGAAAGGGACTCAAATCCTTTAATTACCTCATACTCAAAAACACATCCGGTTGCGCCACGGTTACACTTCTTCTCCCCTCCTCTCACGTCCGTAAAATATTTTATACTCATTTCCAGATTACCTTCTTCAGTCAATTCTTTTTTAAGTCCAAGAAGTGCCACATCCTGTACAGTTACATCATAGTATTTACTTGCGAGCTCCACGTCACCCTTATTCAAGGCGACCAAAAACATATCAAAAGTCTCCTCAGGCGTTTTACCGCCGAAGGTATCCGCCTTTTCTAGGGCTGAAATACGAGCCCTTTCGGCATCTATCTCCTTCTGGAATCTCTCCGCCTCCATCTTGTATCTATAATTCTGAATATCCGGCCAATAATAACCGAGTGCGGTAATACCCACAAAAAGCGCAAGTAAAATTGCCAAAATTGTTCCTATTACCTTTGCTGTGAGAGACCACTTTCTATTATTTTCACATTCATTATTACCATCATTCTTTATTTCAGTAACCATTTGTTTATTTTAATTTTACCCTCCTAAATTTTTTAATATTTCCTATTTATCTAAACGATTATCGTTTTCTTTAATTATACCAACTTTTTATCCCTAAAAAATACTTAGTGAAAAATTTTGGCGGGCTAGCTTAATTTTGTAAGGATTTTAAAATCTTTTTTTAAGTCAGGCATCTTACTTCTGTTATATATAGCCACGCAAGGATGATATAAAACAGCAATTTTTATCTTTCCATACGGAGCTTTGGCTTCTAGATATTTTCCGTGCATTTCGCTTATCGGCTTAAGCTCGGAATGTAATCCAAATTTTTCCAAAATATATTTCATAGAGTATCGCCCGAGAGTTGCAATAACTTTTGGTCTAATCAAATCTATTTGTCTGTCTAAAAATGGACCGTAAATTTTTATTTCCTCCGGCGATGGATCTCTATTTTCCGGTGGCCTGTCTTTTACAATATTCGTAACAAAAACATCTTCTCTTTTGTGACCAGTCGCCAACAATAATTCATCTAGAATTTTTCCCGCGGAACCACAAAACGGACGACCGGTCTTTGCCTCATTTCTACCAGGTGCCTCCCCAATGAACATTATTTTTGCAGACAAATCCCCCTCGCCAACAACGGGCAAATAATTATTCTCTGTTCTGTATTTATATAAAGGAGACTTCTTAAGAGCCGAGAGCTCGGCACTCATTTCATCCATTAATTGTTTTTTCTCCTTTTTATTCATTTTATTAGCGCCCAAATACCCCTTTCAAAAATTTCCAAAAAGATGATTCTCTTTTTTGTGGAATTATAACGATATTTTCATCATCAATTGTTGTAGTAGACATCTTTTCCACAACCACTTCTTCTTTTATTAAAATATCTTCTTTTTTGCTGTTTAGGGAAAGTCTTTTTGACTCAGACACGTTGGCAACCAAGGAATTTTGAAGATTTTTAAGCTGTTCTTCCAAGGAATATAGTTGGCTTGTCCACAACTCTTTCCCCAGGTTATCCACAGCTTTATCCACATTTTCTGAAGAACTCGCTACTTCTCCCGTTTTGGACATGGAATGTCCAAATAAATTAGGTGCTAAAATAACCTCCTTTTTTACCTTAATTGATGTATAAATCTTACCAGTTGGATAAACTAACTCCAACTCCTCCCCCTCCCAGAGATCCATGTTGGTAGATTTTTGGGAAAGTGGGGTTGTTTTCTTTGGTAAAATTATTATATCAGCCTCCGAAAGGAAACTTCTTCTTTTTGTCCTAATCTGCCACCCTCTAAGGTTAACCTCGTTTGATGAATTATTCGTTATATATATTACGGAATCACCCACACTCCTCAAAATGGCATTCATTTTGAAATCCGGTTCAACTGATTTTAAATTGGACCTGCTGGTATATTCTTGACCACCGAAAGATGCATTTAATACAGTGACATATTCTCCAGCAACATCATATATATGCGCAGTTTGTTTACCGGAAGCATATCCCGCATCCCCAAAAGACCATCTGTAATTATCGCCATCAAGCACGTTGCCAGACTCATCTATAAGCTGAGCCGAGAACTGGACAGGTGTGCCTGTCAAAACAATTCTATCTCTACCGGCACTAAGAGAGGCTTTGATTTTTGTTGTTTTTTTACTCAATTCAGAAGATCCAGAATGAGCAGAATAGGTATAATTAGCGGTTGAGCCACTATTCTCCTCAGATTCTGTGGCTGTGGTTGTCGTAGAAGTATCTCCGCTTCCAGAACTTCCTCCCGATGATGTAGATGAATTAATTGCCTTGGGAGTGGCTGTCGCTGTAATCCAACCTGAAACTGTGAGCTGGGCGGTCAATTTAGGCTTTTCATTCTTTCCGATAGTTTCGCCCGAATTATTTATATCCCATGGCTTAACTTTTTTGGAGCCATTTACGATATCCATCTCGACGCCCCCTCCATTATTCAAAATCATTATCTCGCCATCATTAGAAAGATCGCCAACATAGATACAATCTGCAATAATATTTGGAACAGAATTATCGTCTGTTCTTTCCATGAGATAAAAACCACCGGCAGGGATTTTAACATTCTGGCATTTTTTATCTTTACCTATAATTACAGAGGATGTTCCTCCTTTCCACCCTAATACCCAATTAGAAACATCAACCTCTCCGCCACCATCGTTATATAATTCAATCCACTCGTTACTGTATGATTCATCTGTACCCATCCAAGCAATCTCGTTTATCTTAACCGAAGCAGAAACGATTATCGGACTTATCATTAAAATAACCGCAAAAATTAAAACAAAAATATTTTTCATTATGGAAAAATACTACTCTCGTGAAGTATTAAGTAAAGCTTTTTAACGAGACGATACAAAAACTTCTCATTAGCAATAGCTAACTCTGATTTGGACATGGAACGTCCAAATTTAGTATTTTAAAAAAAGTGGGGATATTGTGGGGATAAAGAGAGGAAAACTTCCTAAAACAGCAAAAATACCGGAAAGTGCCGGTTTTTTAATTTTTTCTGTGGAAAAAGAGTGGGTAACTTAAAATAACTTGAGGATATGTTAGGTAATTAGAGGATTATTGAATCTATTTTGTTACCATCGCGATCGTAAATAGTCACAATGTCGCCATCTTTACTACCAAAAGAGTCACTACCACCAAGATAGACTCTCCACTCCCCTTTATAAAAATCTGAGTCCTTTATGTGATTAGCAACACAAGAATTGTGTGTTAAATTCGCTTCTACGAGTTCCTTACACTCAGAAGTAATATTCATTGGGTAATCATGAATAAACGCGTTACACCTTGGGATAGAGCGTATAAACTGGCTACAGATACCATCAGTAATACCAACAGTGGCGTCTAAACCGACATGAGGGCAATTTTGCAAAAAAGAAGGAACAAAAACCTGGAATTGACCTAAATAACCGGTGCATTTATTTACTTTAAAAGAAGCGCCGACGGGAGAATCTCCTGCTAAAATAATAGCCTTTTCTCCAGGATAGAGTATTATCTCTTGCTCTGGGTTAACTTTGCCTTGATAAAATATTTGTGAGCCCCTTCCGATAACACGCGGTTTCTTATCCATTATCCCCTTCACAGACCAACCTGTTATATTTAAACTTTTTTTACTATTTGACGTTGCTCTAATTTCAATAATTCTTTGTCCAGTTTCTTGATTAATGGGAGAAGATAAACTTACGTTGGAATAATCAATACCACCTCCTACTCTAATATCTTTTTTAAAATCAAAAACAGGCGTATTCGTTTCCGGTAAAATCCCATAAACAGCGCCTGTATTAAGTGGGCTTGGTGGCTTTAAAAAAGGTTTTTTTGATTCTTCTATTCTGCTTGGCCCACCGGAGAAAACCCAAAGAAGCCAGAGTACGAACAACCATGACAAAGCCTCCATTAACATTGATTTTCCTCCCCCACTAGTGGGTGCTGGTGCAGCCATAAGTTAAAAAATTACAAAGAATTAAGTATATTTTCGAGCTCCAAGTCGTTGGGGTTATTTTTTAACCCTTCTGAAACTATATTCTTGGCACTAACTTTATCGTTCATAACTTCTGTATAAAATAGAAATGCTTGATAATACCAAAATCCGGAAGTTGGATCAGACTTTATGGATGCTAGATAGTACTCCTCAGCCTTAACGTTGTCTTTAATATAATAACCGTACAAATTACCTAAATTAGATAATGCGAGAGGATTTTTAGGCTTTAATATCAGCGCATTTTCCCAGGCTTCTTTGGCACCAGTATAATCTACAAAAATCTTTCGATAGGTTCCCAGTTCCATCCATTTATCAAAAGACTCTGGTTTCTCTTTTAGAGAAGAAATTATAGCACTTACAGAAGCCTCGTTTTTCTTAAAAGATTCCAGAGAAACATTTCTTGGATCAACAATCGGTCTATCAAGGGTGGTCATATTCAATTTTGCTAAAGTTGTCGTGGACACGACAGAATCAATCATTTCTACCATAACCCCACCTCCTAAATTAATAATGCCTTCCGTTGATGATGTAGTTATTTCTGATTCATTTTCAATTATTTCCACTGTTTCTTCAGGATATAAATATTCATAAGCCAAAAGAGAAACCGAGGCAATAAATGCAGATAAAATCAATATATATAATACTTTTTTCATATATTTGAGAATACTTAAAATTTAAATAAATAAAATCTGGATTGCCGCGCTCCTCTCGCAATGACGGCGCAATGGTAAAAGTTTAGTCTAAAGAGAACAAAAAGTAAACTAAAAACCCCGAGAGTTATTCTCGGGGTTTTATAAAAAACAAATCCTAGTTAGAAGTTCAACAAAAACCCATCTGAAATTTTAGTTTATTCTGCGAAGCGGTCTATGGGATTTACATCGACACCTGTAGACTGCCTACGTCACCAAATAAATAGATAAGCCCAAACCAAAACCCCCAACCTTACGGTTGGGGGTTTGTGGTTTTAGCTCATCCAAATCTCGTTACCAAGAATTGGAGCACAAGTTAAGCTATTAGTTTGCTGACTGCCAAGAAACGATTGGGAAGTCCTGACCAACTCCTGGGAATCCAGGTAGGCCATAACCATTTGTCCAATCACGATTACCTTCTGACTCGGCAGTATTAGCCTGCAATGATGTTGTTGACATCGGAGACCAGATGAAATTGCTTGTAGCAACCTCAGCATATGTTCCCATAAGAGTTGCAAGAGATGGGTATGCAGCGTCAGCCTCCATGTTGATAATCAACTGATCAATAACTGTTGTGCTTGGATTTGTTACTGAACCAACGGTCAATTCATATGTCTTTGTTGTTCCAGCAGGTACTCTCTTAGCCTCAGATGTAGCGTCAAATACTATTGACAATGGACCTGTGGCTGCATCAACAGCTGCGGCATTGGCTACGTTTCCACTAGTATCTCTAAGAGTGAAACCTGTAGCAACAGCTCCTCCTGAGGTTGCTACTGTGAAGCCAACTTCCTTCAAAGCAATGTCTCTTTCTCCTAGGCTATTATTGACAGTAAAGGAGTAGATAACCTTTCCTGAAGATAAACCAGTGTTTGAAGATGGTGTTGTTACAGTAATTGTTGGAACTGTAGCAAAGATTCTAACACCATTAGTTGTAATATCAGCAGATGTTCCAGAAATTGTGGCACCTGAAGCTACACCAGTAGCGTAGTTACCATTCAATCCGTTGTTATCTCCATCATAGTTTACAGCTAAGAATGCGCCAGGTGTTCCATTTACAGCATCCTGTCTAGCCAAAACTCCTTTAATAACAAGGGTCTTTGTTGATCCCTTAGTAATTGTAACAGTAGATGTCAATGTAGATGTAGCGTAATCAGATGTTGTGAACTGAGCGACACCAACCTGTGTTGCTCCATCCCACAATGTTACCTGAAGACCCTCCAAATCAGCTGGTGAGTTTGAGGCTGTATTTCCGAGAGCAAGAGCAACTTGTCTCAAAGTAATATCCTCATTCAAAGAAGCTGTAAATCTAAGAGCACCCAAATTAACTTCTGAACCAGCTCTTACTGCTCTGTAGTTATAAGCTGATGAACTATCAGCGGAGACAGCGTATGAACCAGCGGCAGCCAATGTCATATTCTGACCATTTGAAGCTGTCATTACTGTTACTATTGTCTGACCACTTGAAAGTCCTGAAGCGGCTGAGTATGTTGCGTCATTATCATTCATACCCCAGATTATTGTACCCTCAACACCTGAAGCAACGTTACACTTGAGGGACAAAGTCTTTGATGTTCCCTTTGGAACTGTAAAACCTGAACCATCAAATGTGAATGTCTGATCACCTACAGCTGAAGGATTCTTTACGTTTCCTCCTGTTGTAACTGATGTAGAACCATCATAAAGCTGACAGTTTGTGATGCTTGTAATAGTAGCTGATGCACCAGAAACTGACGTACTAGCTATAAAAGATGTTAATCTTATATCCTCTCCGGACTGACCGGCATCAAGGACGTATCTTGCAAATTCAAACTGATTTGCACCAGAGATAACTGTCTGAGCTACAGGCTGTGTAGAAACGCTGATAGCAAGGGCACCTGCCTTTACTGTCATTGTGTTTCCTGACAAAGCTGAAGCTGGAGCAGCTGTTATTGAGTTACCAGTAACCTGACCTCTAACAGTTGTCCACTGTGTTGCAGGGGTTGTAGAAGCGGCAATTGTATCGTTGGTTGCAAAGTCGTTTGAAAGTTTACCTTTCAAAACAAGCTTTGTAATACCAGCTGGGAATGTTACTGAATCTGTGAAGGTAACAGTACCTGTTACAGCGGCACCAACACCATCAACTGGTCCAGCGAGAACGGAACCGTTCTGGTCGGCCAATACAATGTTTGTGATGTCCTGAACCTCATTTCCAGCTGCCATGACATTAAATATCATCTTAGCAACGGAGATAGGCTCACCTCTTACCTCTACTGACCAACCACCCAATGTCTGATTAGCCAAGTTAATAGCAACGTTCTGAGAAGCTATTGTACTATCAGCGCTTACTGTCATTGTACCATTTGACATGGTTACAGTTGCACCTCTGTACCATGGATCTTCAACAGATCTGAAACATGAAACGGAAGTTGTATCACTTGTACAGCTTGATGTCTGAGGAGCGAGTATGCCGTATCCGTATACATTACCAACCATATTGATATCTGTTCTCTTTGCGATATCAAAAGCGATTGTTCTTGAAGAACCACCAACTATGTCACCCTTGATAGAGATATCTTTTGAGAAACCTTTATCAATCATGATGCCGTTACCAAAAGTAGAAGTGTAGTACTTACCACCATCTGTTGTAACTGCGTCATAAGCAACACCGTCAACGTATGTCTTCAAATTAGCCATATCAGCAATACCTGCTGAACCAATCTGATTCCATCTTACAGACTTAAGTGTAATAGCTTCAGCTGAACCAGCTGTAACTTTTACAGATGAGAATGTGTAACCAACAGAACCAATTTCTTTTGTCTGGCTTGATCCTGGATCAATACCACCTCTTGTCATTGTAACGGTTCCTATTACCAAGTTGTCGTTAATTGTGTGAACAGCACCTTTGATAACAGCATCACCGACAACAGAAGCAGTTGTGTTGATACCAACAACATCGAGGGAAACAATTGTACCTCCTGTGTTAGCAACAGCAAGTGCTGGTCTGTTAGCTCCTACTGTGAAAGTTCTGGATGTACCAGCCTTTACAACGATAGGATCACCTACAGTAGCTCTGTGTGAAGAGTTAAGTGTCTTTGAGATACCGATTTGGTCACCATTCTCATCCATAAGAACGATTGAGTCCAAAGCAGAGTCAACAGAAGTACCTGTTCTCTCAACTGTTATGCTGGATACAGGAACATCTGTAGCACCAGCTGTAACTGTGAACCTTGTAAATGGAATTCTTGTACCATTCAAAGGAGCAAGAGCGTTAGCAGGCTGTTGAGCAGCTGCTGTAACAACTAATGTTCCGGCGACTCCTGGTGTAGGAGTTGTTGTTGTCGTTGTAGTTGTTGTCGTTGTCGTCACTGCGGATGACATCGAGTTCAACTTAGATCTTGTAAGCGGTCCAAAATAACCGGCGACAGGAGAAATCCCATATTTAGCCTGGAATTTCATAACGGCTGCCTTTGTAAGACCACCGAAGTATGATGACTCATTTCCGGCTGATCCAATACCTGAAGCAGCAACCTGAGTTGCAACATCAGCATTGAGAGCTTTCTGAAGATTCATTACATCAGAGCCAGTTGAACCTAATTTAAGGTCTGTGGCAAAGTTGTAAGAAACAGCAGAAGAAGATGTTGTTGTCTGACTATCGGCGAGCTTAGCCTGCAACATCTGAATCTGTGCCATAAGCGTGGCGATTTGAGCGGCTACGTCATCCGCAGCGAAAGCTGGGAGAACGGCAACTCCACCTGCCATAGCAAGAGCTGTAACAGCACCGACTATAGCGATTTTTGTTTTCTTAAAATTCATTTTTTTATAATTTTTATAATTACAATCTCGTTCTTAATCCAGATAATTTCCCTTTAAGGGAATTATTCTAAATCTTCAAACAAAATTGTCTTACGTAGAGGATAATAGATTTCGACTCTATCACTAATTCCCCTGCGCAAATTAATTAACTCTACTAATCAACACAATCCTCCTATATATAGGAGCACAAACTCCCACACGACAGTAAGACTGCGGAAAAGTCCACTTCTAATTTGAAACGTCTAGAACATCATTGAGCGAACATCAAGTATTCAATTATCAATGACCATTCTTAATCGACCAATATACTGTACCCCTGTGGTACCAAACACAAAGCGCACGACGGCACTTCGCATTTAAATTAAGTATATTCTTTATTGATCAATTCCGCAAAATCCACTTGTGGATAACTCATTTCGTTGTTTAACCCTTATTAAATAAGGTCGAAATGGACCAAAAGTGGTTAGGAGAATATTAGCATTTTGTAGGCTAAAAAGCAATAAGCATGGTTGAAATTAAGGGCATTTACCTCAAATCAAAAAACAACGAATAAAATATCAAGAATGTCATCAAGAGCAGGGTGTGAAATCAGACAATTAACATCTTTTCAAGGTCAAATATTTCATCATCTTTTTAATAAAAATCAATGGAAACAGTGACAATGGGGGGGCAACGCTTGTGTGTCGTATAGGACATTTTTTAAGATAAATCTATCTTAATTTCTTTAGGACAAAGAGTAACGACTCCACCTCCTCTCCCCTGTCTTTTTGAGTCGTTTCATAGAGACCAATAACTGCAAATCTCTCTGAATGGTCTTCTCGCTCGTATCAGGACTTTTGCCTATTACGCCTATTATTTCTGATACAGAATAACTAATACCTGGAGACATTGCTGAGAGTATTTTTTCATGTCTCTCTCTCTTATTTCTATCGGACACCGATCCGGAAACGATATCTGCAAGGGATCTCGTTTTTGAGACAGAACTCATCGCAATATTCTTAAGGACAAAATCTTTCTTGTCCGATAGATGTCCTTTAGAAGAAATGTCCTTTATAAAATTTCGATTAGAGTATAATTGCGGTTCTCTTTCCTCTTCTGATATATTAGAGATTAAAAACTCTTCTCCTAAATATTTTTTTTCTACGACTCTAGAATTTATTTTATCCTCCATTGAAGTAATTTCTTTGGAATCAAAAAAGCTTTCTTTAATAACCTGTTTTTGTTCTTCGTTGACTCTAAAATTTTTTATCAAAAAATCGTTCAGTTTAATATATTCGGAAGTTAAAATTTCATAATTCATCTTGGATACAAGTCCGCCAATCCAAGCAACTCTAAGTGTGGAAGTTATTTGAAATATCTTGGAAGAAATATTTTCTATAGGACATCTGTGTCCGTTAGATTTCGAGACGTCAACCGTTATCTCATAATTAATGTCCGATAGAATATCTGTCGCTGATTTTCGAATACTCCATTTAATGGGTTCATTGTCCGATAGAAGCCCTGATACTAAATAGACAGCAGAAGCAAGTTTCTCTATTTTTAAATTAGCAACAGCCAGAATATCACTTATCAAAAAGGCGCTAATGTTTCTAGAGAGACCCTCTCTTAATGCAACGCTACTATTGTCCTTTATGGATCCAGATTCGTGTCCTATAGAATGTCCTATATCGTCGTTCATTTTGTCCGATAGAATTTAAAAAATGTTGATAAAATTTTTTGTCCTTTAGGCTAGTATATATCGGACATTTATAAATGTCCAATAGACAAAAAATCTTTTAATTGAGCCGTAAAATGTTCTAGTAAAATAAAAGACATTGAAGTATAATTAAATGTATTGGTTACTGAAAATTTATTTCAATATCACACTGGATTGGTCGACGGAATCGTCGTCGACACCTGTAGACGGCCACGGCTCGGTTAAGACACCTCGCCTCGCAATGACGGCGGGAGAGGTAGTAAAATTATTAATCAATTGCTTTAAAATTTTATAAGATAAATGGCAAAAAAAGAACAGAAAAACAAGAAAAAGAATGTCCTTTCAAAACACTCGGGAAAGGAGGAGAAAGATATCGTTCTTACAATGAAAGACGAAACAAAGCATGGTATTCTAGCCATTGCATTTTGGGTACTTTCGGCGTTTCTCGTTCTCTCTTATTACAATACTGCGGGTATTGCAGGTGACTTCACGTATGGTCTTCTTGGTAATCTTTTTGGTACCGGATATTTCCTATTTCCGATAATGTCTTTCCTTCTTGGAATGTCATTTATGAAGGCGGTTAAACCAAAACTAGTATCCGTAACTCTTGGCGGAGGAATATTATTCTTAATATCAACACTAGCCCTAACTGATATTATTTTTAGACAAAGAACATTCGGAGATATTACCGGCGGGTCTATCGGCTATCTTGTTTCTGTTCCATTCCTTAAACTTTTTGAAAGCACTCTTTCCATCATCGCGCTCGGTGCCATTGCCACGATTTCAACACTTATAATTTTTGAATCAAGAATTTCTTTGGAGCCATATTTATTTGGAAAAAGACTATGGGGAAAAGATGAAAGTTTAAGTGATGATGAAGAAGAGGATGACAATGAAGATATAGAGGAGGCAGTTTCAAATACAAAGATTACCGAGGACATAGATGCAAAGAAAAAAGAGGAATCAAAAGCACAGACAAAACCAACCGAAGACAAAAACAAAAAAATAAAAATCTCCGACAAGGTAGATGATTTCATCGCATCCGGTATCGCAATAATCAGATCAAAGAATCAGGTTTTCGTCCCCCCTCCCCTATCAATTTTTGAGAAGGATTCCGGTAAGCCAAATGTCGGCGACATCAAAGCAAATGCAAATGTCATCAAGAGAACGCTTGGAACATTTGGTATAGATGTAGAGATGGATGAAATATCTATTGGACCATCTGTAACCAGATATGCGATGAAGCCCGCAGAGGGAATTAAAATTTCAAGAATCGTTACACTCCAAGACAACCTCTCTCTTGCTCTTGCTGCACACCCCCTACGTATAGAAGCACCTATCCCGGGAAAATCACTGGTAGGAATAGAAATCCCAAATAAGCTAAAATCAATTGTCGGGATGGGCTCCTTGTTTAATACACAATCATTCCAAGAATCACCTCACGCACTCTATCTCGCATTAGGTAGAACAGTCTCCGGTATTCCTTATTACAGCAATCTCTCCAAGGCACCACACATGCTTATTGCAGGTACCACAGGCTCCGGCAAGTCAGTCACAATTCATGCAATTATTTCATCACTGCTCTATAGAAACCCTCCGGAAAAAGTTAAATTCATAATGATAGACCCAAAGAGAGTCGAGCTTACTCTTTATAAAGGCATACAACATCTCTTAACCGGCGTTATTACAGATCCAAAGAAGGCCATACTCGCACTCAAGTGGGCGGCTAAAGAAATGGAAAGACGGTATAACATCCTTGAGACCGCGACAGCAAAGGACATCCAGTCGTATCACAAGATGGTTGAAGAAAGCAAAAAAAATTCTGAAGAAATTGAGGATGACGAAAATTCAATGGAATCAATGCCGTATATAGTCATCGTCATTGATGAGTTAGCTGATATTATGTCTGCGTACCCAAGAGAACTTGAATCATCTATCGTTCGCTTGGCTCAAATGTCTAGAGCTGTCGGTATTCATCTTATTCTTTCCACACAGAGACCATCTGTGGAAATAATCACAGGACTTATCAAAGCAAACATTCCATCACGTATCGCTCTCCAAGTACCTTCTCAGATAGACTCCAGAACCATTTTGGATGCCCCAGGAGCAGAAAAACTGCTCGGCGCGGGAGATATGCTATATATAGGAGGAGAAACATCTAAACCAATAAGAATCCAGTCCGGATATATTACAGAGAACGAGATCAAGAAACTTGTAAAATTCCTCAAGGAGAGGCATCAAGATGACGCACCAGAAGAAATAAACATTTCTGAGGTTAAAGAAGGAGACACAATGGCCTCCGTAGACTTCGGTGGTGATAGCGGTCTCGGTGGAGATGATGATGAATCTATCTTTAATGAAGCCAAAAAAGTAGTCATGTCCACACAGAAGGCTTCCGCTTCCCTACTCCAAAGAAAACTTAAACTAGGATACGCGAGAGCTGCTAGAATAATGGATCTGCTTGAAGAAAGAGGGGTTATTGGTCCAGGTGACGGAGCAAAACCGAGAGAAGTGTACATGAGACAGGGCGACAATATGGGTGGTGGTGGAGCTGTAGCTGCTCTTGAAAAAGAATACGAGAACGCTGAAATAGCAGAGGAAGAAGATAATGAGGGCTATGATCTAGAATCTACAATGGCACGAGCAGAAGAAGCATCTAAGAACGAGAAAACAGAAGAAGATGAAGAATTTGTAATGTAGGAAATAAGTAGAAAGTTAATAGAACAGGAAATTTCTAATTCCTAAAATCTAATTTCTAAATAATATCAAAATCCAAAAATATGAAATCTGAAACTTGTTTTGAATTTATAAAATTTAATTTTAAAATTTGTTTAGAATTTAGTATTTAGTGTTTAGAATTTAATTCAAAATGCGAGACAAAATAAGAGCCAATTTAAAAATTTCTATTATATCTCTGATAATCTTGGCTATTATTTCGTATGCATATTTTGAAACTAGTGAAGTATTACGAGGACCAATTGTGGAAATAAATAGCCCCAAAAGCGGATTCTCCTCTAAAGAAAATACAGTAGAGATAACAGGTAAAGTCAGAAATATCAGCTATATGTATCTAAACGGCAGACCAATATTCGCAGATACTGCCGGAAATTTGAAAGAAAAGGTTATTTTAGCTGAAGGATATAACTCAATTTTTATTGAAGCCAGAGACAGAATAGGAAAAAAGAAAACACAGACAATCGAGATCGTATTCAATAAAGACAAAAGCGACGAAGCTCCTGCCGAAAGTCTAGCAAGAGAGGCAATAAATCCATCAAAAATATAATTTTCAAGGCTTCTACTTTTTTCAACACACACAAGGGAGTTTAACTAGTTCCCTAGCTTTTTTTAACGCATATAATATTAGTAATATTAACAAAGTTAGACGAATAAAATGGCTAAAAAATCAGTAGAGAAAACAGAAAAAGCCGTAAAGAATCTTGGCTCTAACGTAGAAAAAACGGAAAAGGCTATAAAGAGCCCCAACTCTAATGTAGAAAATGCCATAAAGGCAATTCAAAGTAAGTTCGGAGAAGGTTCAATTATGAAATTGGGAGAAAGACCTAAGGTTGGAGTAGACGCAATCCCAACAGGCTCTATTGGTATTGATATAGCACTCGGTGTCGGTGGGCTTCCAAGAGGAAGAATAATAGAGATATTTGGACCAGAATCTTCCGGAAAGACCACACTCGCCCTTCATGTCGTTGCTGAGGCACAGAAAAAAGGCGGGGTATGCGCATATATAGACGCTGAACATGCCATGGATCCTGATTACACAAAAAAATTAGGAGTAAAAATCGAAGACCTTCTTATCTCTCAGCCAGACAACGGTGAACAAGCACTAGAGATTGCTGAAAGCTTGATCAGAACCGGCGGAATAGATGTTATTGTCATTGACTCAGTAGCTGCACTTACACCAAAAGATGAAATTGAGGGCGATATGGGTGCTCATCACGTAGGAAAACAGGCAAGGCTCATGTCTCAAGCACTCAGAAAAATGACTGCGCTTGTTGCCAGAAGCAAAACAGTCGTTATCTTCATCAATCAGATAAGAATGCAGATTGGAGTTATGTTTGGTAACCCTGAAACAACCCCGGGAGGAAAAGCTCTGAAATTCTTCTCGTCTGTAAGAATTGATATTAGAAAAATTGCTCAAATTAAAAAGGGGGAGGAGGTTGTCGGAAGTAGAACGAGAGCCAAAATAGTAAAAAACAAAGTTGCCGCCCCATTCAAACAAGCTGAATTCGATATTATCTATAATGAAGGTATCTCCCCTGAAGGAGAAATAATAGCCCTCGGAGAAAAAGAAGGGGTTATAGGAAAAAGTGGAAATGGGTATATTTATGGAGATGTAAAACTAGGCAGAGGGTACGATGCGACAAGAACATTCCTTAAGGAGAATCCTGATTTAAGGGTTGAGATTCTCGAAAAAATTAAAGAAAAATTATTGACTGCGGAATAAATAACAAGAGAAACAAACGGTCGCCCATAAGGCGACCGTTTGTTTATATTAAACATAAATTCCACCAAAATCATCGAAAACCCCTGTTTAGTTGATTTCGCAGGGGTTTAATTTATGTTTATTATAATGTCGACCCTCTTATACCAATATTTGGTACTAATTTGACTAACTTTTGTAAAACTATCCAAGAAACCATCGCCATTATGCCTAATAGATATATTTGGACCGAAGCTTCCGTGTGTGTAAAAGCAAAAGAAATATAATGATAATTTGCGGAAAAATCAGTCGCCTTTGGTAAATTATTAATAACACTTGATATCGAAACTTCTCTTGCAAACTCCATAAACAATACCAAAGTGATCAACGCTCTTAAAAGGGCGAGACTAAAAATCTTTTTCAAAAACCAAACGGCATAGACTCGCCTCATTATTTTGTTTTTAAGTTTTATTTCTAGTTTTGTCATATTAAATATTGCACTCTATTTTCTTAAACTCCTTCTTTGCCCTACACATTCTTGTTTTTATAGCTTCCACCGAAACCCTCTCTTCTTTGGCAATCTCCTTGTGTGATTTACCTTCAATAAAATATGATCGTAGTACCTTTGCAAATGAGTCGGGCATCCTCACGAGTACAGATATGACATAATCTTTCGTTGTCTCTCTTTCAAATTCGCTACTCGCCTTCTTATCCGGTATTACTTCATCTAGTTCCGGGTCTAATCTCATTACTGCCTCTCTACCCTTCTTTAACTTCCCATACCAAGTGAAGGTAACATTCAAAAGAATTCTGTATGCCCAAGATTTAAAAGAGGCGCCCGGCATTGGTCTAAACTTGTCAGCGTTCAAGTATATTTTTGTAAAAGTCTCCTGAACAATGTCGTTTACATCATCTGTGTGTCCAATAATACTTCTGGCCTTTCTTAAAAAAGCTTCTTCGTATCTTTCTATCAAAACACCAAAAACATTAGGATTGGCAACAGAAATAGCCAGAACCTCCTCGTCTTTATGTTCTTTGTAATTAGTGATTATATCCTCGTCTGAAAGTAGCATTATATTTTATTCTTACCTACTCCTATTGTAACAAATATGGACATCAAAAAGTGTCCTAATTACAATAAAGTAATCATAATAAACAAACCTGTCAACCCCAGTAGGAAGGTTCGTTTGTACCATTTCTCTACTTAACCCTTCTTGCTCGGAACTCGCCTTCGGCTTTTCTTTGTGATAGTATAGCCTTGAAAGCTCAACCTCCTACGGGGCAGGCTAAGAAAAAGGCATTATTAATAAAAGTAGAAACAGATCAAATGTTAGAATATAACGAGATAACATTAAGAAAGTTCATCATTTTTGAGAATGAGCCATATGAAGTATTGGACTCCCATGTTTTTAGAAAACAACAAAGAAAACCGGTTAATGCAACGAAGCTAAAGAGTCTTTTAAACGGAAGGATTGTTGAACACTCTTTCCACTCAAACGACAAAGTGGAGGAAGCAGAAATAGACTCCAAAACTGTAAAATTCCTATATGCAAATAAGGGGGAATTTTGGTTCTGCGACACAAAAGATCCATCAAAGAGATTTACTTTACCTGAAAGTTTACTTGGAGACAGTGCTAAATTCATAAAACCAAACTCCGAAATAGAAACAAAGATTTATGACGAGAAAATAATCGGAGTAAAGCTACCTATTAAAGTTGAGCTGAAAGTAAAGGAATCGGCTCCCGGAGTTAAGGGCGACAGCGCAAAGGGTGGAATGAAACAAGCCACGCTAGAAACAGGGGCGGTTATAAATGTTCCCCTTTTCATAAACGAGGGAGATATACTAAGAATAAACACGGATACTGGAGAATATGTAGAACGAGTTAGCTAACGCTATCACTAGTTAAAAGTCGAAAGTTATAAAGTTAAAAGTCCAGACGCAAATTTAAAACCTCCCCGTTCGGGGAGGTTTTAAATTTGCTATTTTTTATTATCTAGAAACGTAAGGAAGAAGTCCTAAGAATCTAGCTCTCTTTATCGCAGTAGCCGTCTTTCTTTGGTGTCTAGAGCAAGTACTTGTTCTCCAAGATCTTAAGATAGAAGAATGTGGGCTCAAAAACCTAGCAAGAGCTTCTGTATCTTTATAATCTATCGACTTTACGTTATTAACACAAAAATGACACTGTTTCATTTTTTTTTAATTAAAATGGTATATCGTCCGGATTTATTTCTTCCTCCGGATAGTCTATCTGCTGACTCCCTGCTCCCGATTCCGCTGGTACACTATTTTTAGAAGGATATACATTTCCTCCTGTGGCACCACCAGCCTTTGGACCAAATTGAACCTTCTCTGCGATTATCTCTGTTCTGTATTTTTTTGTACCGTCAGTAGCATCCCAACTTCTTGTTTGAATTCTGCCCTCAACCAAGACAGCCTGACCCTTTTTTAAATATTGAGCACAAGTCTCAGCCTGTTTTCCAAATACCGAGATATTGTGAAATTCTGTTCCCTCCTGCTTTTTTCCATCTTTGTCCTTCCAAACCCTATTTGTTGCAACACTAAAAGAAGTAACTTTCTGTCCTGATGGAAGTGCTCTCATTTCAGGATCTTTCGTCATGTTGCCAATTATAATAGCTTTGTTTAGATACATGTTTGGTTAAAATAAATTATGCTGTTTTATCAAGAAGATTATCGATCTCCTTATCTAATTCTTTGTCAGAAACTGTTTTCTTTGGCCTCTTTCCTCCTATAGGCTTCTTTATTTCTGCACCACTAGAAGGAATTCCTTCTTTTGTAAGATTTATTACCAAGTATCTAATTACAGAAGGATTCTTTTTTAATTCTGCCTCCATTTTTGAAACAGAATCTGAAGAAAGGCTAAATTTCATCCAACCAAAGTACGCATCATCATATTTTGACCTTTTTCCACCAGTGGTATCAACAGACATTTCATATGCCAATTTTCTACTTTTGGCTCCTTCTTCAAATAAAACAAGACCGCCACTTGATTCTATGACATTTCTTATTTCATTAACCTCCTCAACAAGCTTCTCTGGAGCTATAATAGGGATCAAAAGATACCCTAATTCATATACATTTTTATCGCTGTTATCCATTCTTCTGTTTATTTAACTACTAACTTTTTAGATACTTCGTATAAAACACCATCGGGGTCATATTATCAGATAAAATAAGACAAGGCAAGGGCAAAAAACGGACTATACTTTACGTAGTAAAATATAAAGAGTAGGATACATTCAGTTTTGAAATTTGAAAAAACAATAAAAAGGAGGAGTAAAAATGAACCTTAAAACAGCGACTATTATCTTTTTAGTTCTTTTGTCTTGTTATCTAACATTTTGTGTGGTGGCCCTAGCATATGAGTTAAAAAACATAAAGGAATGTCTAAGTATCCATCTAACGCAATCTTCCAATGAAGAATTAAAGAAAAATTTTTCAAAGTTGTCTGCAGATTGCGCCACGTTAAGAGAAGAGGTTTCAAGATTATCCGACGACTACACCGCACTGTCCTTTAAAACCTTAATGATGGTTAAATTGTACGCAGAACTGAAGGTAATGCTTGGCGAGAGTATTAAGACATTAGCTACAAGTCTAATTACGCAAATTGCGAAAGTGGCGGAAAGTCATAGTGCATTAGCTACTGTCACTAGCCAGGCTTTCGATAAAATTATATGGCAAATCAAAACCATAAAAGAAGATATTCTGGACATAATAATAAAACCTATTATGGACAGCAAAAAACCATGGATGTTACTGAAAATTCCAACCTCCAAAGAACCTTATTTCATTGTCTATTACGTTAGAAAAATAGATAAAGAAAAAAAGGAATATGACCTTTTGTTCGGAGATTTAGATATGTTCAAAAAGCCCAAAACCAATACTTATATTCGTGCGAGAGGTTCTTGGGAAAAATGGAGCATTATCGAGTTTGATGTTGTCGTTGAAGGGAAAATTGTCACCTATCGCAAAGACTTCCCAAGGGGCAACATACTCGAAAGGATCAATGATCCTGAAATAAACAGGCTTCAAAATCCGGAGAGTATTGTTTTCTCCGAGATAATAAAGGCTATTATTAAGCAGGAAACAGAAAAGTAAAAAATAAGCCAATCCCACCCTATATAGGGGTGGGATTTTTACTACAAATATAAAAAATACCCCCAAATTGGGGGCATTTTTATTTTTAGATTAAGCGAGTGTTACCATCTCGGCCTTAGGGCCCTTTGGGCTCTCACCCATTTCAAAAGTAACCTCCTGTCCTACTCTAAGAGAATCGAAGGCAACGCCATTCAAATCCTTAGCGTGGAAGAAAACGTCCTTAGCTCCTTCGATACCGATGAAACCAAATCCGTTCTTCAAAAGCTTGATTGTTCCTTTCATTTGAAAAACAACTTTAACTACTAACTCCTTCTCTTACTAGCTCGACTACTTCTTCTACAATGTCCTTTGCTTCTTGCCCCATAGGGCCTCCCGCTAACTAATTGCAAAATATAATAAGTGAAGATAAGTAAAATATCTCATAGTCAGACCCGATAGTCAAGCACCATTTTTTCTGTAAAAAATGGTGCGCAGTCCCGTAGGCCGTCTACAGGTGTCTGCCTATATTTGGCAGACCTGTCTACAAGTCTGCCTGTTCGGTAGGCAGGTGCCGATGTTAATCCTCATCAGCTGTCGACGACAATTCCGTCGACCGGATTCCGAGAAATAAAGTTTTTAAAATACCCGACTAGCTGTTCGGACTTTCCTACTGGGACAAATACCACTTAATCCTTTATGTTAAATGTTTTTATGGCATTATCAACAAGCTGTTTGGACACTTCCTCCACTGTTATCCCCTTAATTTCAGCTATTTTAGCTACCACCTCTTTTACATACAATGGTTCGTTTCTTTTGCCTCTATAAGGGGCTGGGGCGACGTATGGCGCGTCTGTTTCAGACATTAATCTATCTATTGGTGTTATTTTTATTATTTCTTCATAATCGGCCATTCCTATTTTTTTACTCTTTGGGTACGTAACAACGCCAGTAAAAGAGAGCGAAAATCCAAGTGCCAAAAACTCTTTGGCGACTTCAATATTCCCGGCAAAGAAATGAACGTTACCTCTTAAATTATCCTTATTGACCTTTTTATATTCTTTTAAAATATCCAAAACCTCTTGATAAGCATCTCGAACATGGAGCATGAGTGGCTTATTCACTTCGATTGATAGTTCTATGTGTTTCTTAAATATTTCTATCTGTTTAGCCTTAGTGTTTTCTTCCAAATGAAAAAAATCCAACCCACATTCCCCTATTGCAACAACCTTATCATCCTGTGCTAACTTTTTATAAAAATCATAATCAAATTCAGTTTCGCAGACATCTATCTCAGATTCCATATCATCATCGTGACATTTTTCTGTATGTATAGGATGAAGACCAATAGAAGCATAAACTCCTTTGGGATATTTATGTGCCAAAACCACTGCCTCTTTAGAAGTTTCTTTCTGTGTGCCGATATTAATGAGCCAGGTGTTATTATCTAAGGCTCTTTTAATAACTTCATCCCGATCTTCCTTAAAAGCCGGGAAATGAGTATGCGCGTGTATATCAAAATATTCTGGTGTCATTTATATAAGAATAAAGAATAAAGAAGTAAGAATCAAGACAAAATAAAAAGCCACCTTTATGGGGTGGCTGTCTCTTCAATAAAATCATTGCAACCTAGCAAACATAAGGCTTTTCGGAAAAATACATCACGGTCATATGCTTGTTATAACCAGGACCGACTATCCCCTCAGTCAAAACAAATATCTCGCCAGGCTTCAGACCGTGTCTATTGGCAAAATTTACAACGCCACAGCACTCATGCTCTTCTCCTCTAAATATATTTATGAGAAACCATTTCTTCTTTTTCTTCATGCAAATCCCTCCTTTAACCGTTACTTTCTATCCTTATAAAAAATTGTGACGATAAGCATCGGTGGATTAACGCTATTTTGACTTTGGCTTTGACTAATCCTTGTAATTTCAATTTTATCGCCCTTTTCCTTAAGCCACTTATTTACAGTTTCTTCCAAAACACCCGGGTTATCATAGAAAATCCTTACTTTTTCCATATTTCCCTCCTTTACCCTCCTAAATTTTTTACCAAATTAATCGCAATCACAACTGTGTTTAAATACAAATTTATCAATAATATAAAATGCATTCAAAAATTTTGATGAGCGAGTTTTTCAAGTTACTATTTCGGTAAGATAATAAACCATATTTATAAAATAGTCAACAAAAATATTTGGAAATAATAAAAAAACCGAGTGTAAATACTCGGTTTTTGGGTTTAGGGTAATTCTTCCTGTTTCTTAATAAAAATTTCAGTGTTTTCCTTTTTTCTTAAAAGAAGTTTTTTCTTTCGAAAAAGCATGTCTCTTGAATCTCTAAAGGTATTAATCTCAGGATCCGAATACTCGTGACTAGACCTTATCTTGCACGAGATCACGTTGTCTAATTCTCTAATAAGAAAGTCTAATTCGTCTAGCCTTTTCTCTATCAAACAAAGGTTCTCCTTTGCTCGCTTGATAAGCTCTTCTCTTGAAATATTTCGAGCCATTAAAATTCAACCTCCTTTCCCAAACTTAAAGAACTTTTCAAAATTAGACTAGCACAAAAGAGTAACTTTGTGAAATTAATTTTATTTTAGTAATTTTTACTTAGCTTATTCTTTTCTCATGAAAAGTGGGGTTGTGAGTTTATTTGCCTTTATGGCTTCTTGGATTTTTACTGCAGTTTCCGGCATAAAAGGCTCAAGCATTTTTGAAATGACAAAAAGTTTCTTAACAAGGTCGGTAACAATAGCGATAGCGGATTCTTTGTTGATCTTTATTAGCTTAAACGGCTGAGTTTCCTGTATTATCTGATCCATCTCTGTAAGTTTACTCCAAATAAGATCCATCGCCTTATTCAAATCTAACCCTTCAACAAATTTAGAATATTCTTCGGGTATTGTTGCTTCACCGACATCAACAGGCACCTGGAGATACGATTCCGCCATTTTAAGAATTCTGCTCGAAGTATTACCGAGTCCATTTGCAAGACCAGCGTTGTAAGCCTCCTTAAACCTAGCTTCTGTAAAATCTCCATCCTCAAATGGTGTCATTTCTCTTGAGAGGAAATATCTAAGTGCATCAGTACTGTATTTTTCAACCATTTCAAATGGGTTAATAACATTACCAAGACTCTTGCTCATCTTCTGTCCTCCGCTTGTTATAAATCCGTGTATTATTATCTGTTTTGAATAAGGAAGACCAGCAGACTTAAGCATTGTCTGCCACATAGCAGACTGCTGTCTCAGGTTATCTTTACCAGCAAACTGAATTACCGGCCACCAGCTATTAAACTCCTCTACTCTATCCGGCCAACCAATAGCAGAAATATAATTTATTAGCGCATCAAACCAGACGTACATTACCTGATCAGGATCACCTGGTACCTCTATTCCCCAAGGCATCTTTGTCTTTAATCTTGAAATACTGAAATCTTCTAGTCCACCTTCAACGAATTTTTTTATCTCGTGAGACCTTGATTCCGGTAAAACAAAATCAGGAACATTTCTATATAGCTCCAAAAGGTCATTCTGATATTTAGAGAATTTAAAGAAGTAATTTTCCTCTTCACGAAGCTCCAACTCCTTATTTGGATGTATCGGACAGCGACCATCTACTAGCTCAGAATCTGTCTTTTCCAATTCACAACCAATACAATATTTAACTTTATAATTCTTTTTATAAATATCTCCAGTGGTCTCACATTTTTTCCAAAATTCCTGAGCAGCCATTATATGATGTGGGTCTGTCGTTCGGATAAAATTATTGTAAGTTAAATTGAGAGCTTTTTTGAGTGCATCGAATTTTGCAGCGTATCTATCTACATAAGCCTGAGTATCTTCATTATTTTCCTTTGCCTTCTCATATATCTTCTGGCCATGCTCATCTGTACCAAAGTTAAAAAATACTTCATCTCCCCTACTACGCAAAAAACGCGCATAAATATCCGCCTGAATAATTTCTAACGCAAATCCGATATGAGGCTCCGCGTTAACATATGGAAGAGTGGTGGTGATGTATGTTTTTCTATTCATGGACCTTTGACTTTATTGACTGACGTTAAACCTCTTTTTCTTTTCAAAATCTTCTGCTAATTCTATCAAAATAACGGCTGCGGGAATCGAGAGGATAATACCAAAAAATCCAGCAAGTTCCCAACCAACTAGAAGGAAAATTATTGAAACGAGTGGAGGTATGCCCACTATTTTCCTAACTACAAGCGGATAAATAAGGTGATTTTCAAACTGTTGAATGATTATAAAGAAGCTTATTACAAAAAATCCAAGAGAGGGGCTTTGAATAAAAGCCAAAATAGCAGCTGGAAATGCCGCCAAAACAGGACCAAATACCGGAATAATTTCAATAACACTTGCAAATACCGCAAGAGCGAGGGCGTTCTTTATTCCAATTATAGAAAGTCCCAAAAAGACGAATACTCCAATTAGTACACCGAGAAGTATTTGTCCCTGCATCCATAATCCGATTTTTCTTCTTGATCTTTTCCATAGATCCAATACATAATTCTCATATTTAAGCGGAGAAACAAGTCGAATGAAACCTTCAATACCATTTTCCTGAACTGCAAAATAGAAAGAAAATACAGCGATAATAACGAGCATTACTCCTTCGTTAAATATTGTTTTGGCTGTACTAACGATATTACTGGACGTACCAGATATTATACTAGTGATTCCTGGCATTACTTTATCAACAGAAAAACTATCCGCTACTATATTTTTAATAGCAGTTAATATTTGACCTGGTGTTTCAGAAACATAACTAGAAACGTCAAATGATCTTATATATGCAGGGAGTATTGTAAATAGTTTGAAAAAATCATCAAAAATAAGCGGGAGAAACACGGACACCGACAAGAACACGATACCAATGAGAGCGGCGTAAACTAGTACCACAGCTAAAACTCTAGGAATTTTTCTTTCTTTTAGCCAGTGTATAAATGGCTCAAGCGCAGAAGCGACAACGATGGACACGAGCATCGCTACCACAATGTCACGAAGGTAATAAACAAGCCACAATACTAAAAGCAACGCGACCGTTTTAAAAATAAAACCGCTAGTTATTTCCACTCTAAAAACGTTATCTTGTTCTGTTTTCACAATCTAACTATATTACATTTTCAACAGACCGGCAAATTCATCCTTATTTTCAGATGGACCAATGAGAGCCAAATTTAAATGCTCATCTTTAAATATCTCCTTAGCGACAGCCATAACCTCCTCGCCTGTAACCGCCCTTATCTTTTCAGCATACTCCTCCGGCTTTTCTATTTTTCTTTTAATAAGCTCCTGTAGACCATAATGTCCGGCAATCGCATCAGAAGTTTCAAGGCTCAAAAACAAATTACCAATCAAACTCTCTTTAGCGCGACTTAATTCCTTTTCTAAAGGAAGCTCATTTTTCATCCTTGCGAATTCAGAAACAATAGCGGAAATAACCTCCTTTGCCCTTTTATTGTCAGCGCCAGATGATGCCTCCAAAAAACCATGATCTGTATGAGTACTATTGGAACATCTTATATAATAAGCGGCGCCCATCTCCTCTCTGATCTTCTGAAAAAGTCTTGAGCTCATCCCCCCACCCAATACTTGTGAGAGAACTTCAATAACATGATTCTTCTCGTTATTAGCAGGAAAAGTTCTTACAGCCAAAACTAGATGTGTCTGATCAGATTCTTTTTTCTTTATTGTAATAGCGGGGGCTTCCTGTTCCTCTTTTACCGGCAACTTACCGTGTTTTTCTCCCGAAGGCATTTGAGAAAACTTTTCCTCAATATCTTTTATGGCTTTTTCTTCATTGAAATTACCGGCAACAACAACGGTTGTCGCACTAGAGACATAATGCTCTCCCCTGTATTTCAAAAAAGTATCTCTGTTGAATTTTTTTACAGTTTCTTTCTCCCCTGCGACATTCCATCCTGCAGGTTGATCACCATACAATGTTTCCAATATGAGATCTTGCACTCTATGCTGTGGCAAATCCTCATACATATTTATTTCTTCTATGATGACCCCCTTCTCTTTTTCTAATTCTTTCTCATCAAAAACAGGATTCAAGTATAAGTCGGAAACAATATCAAGTGCTTTGTCAAAATGATTAGAAGCAACTTTGGCGTAATATCCCGTAAATTCCTGGCTTGTAAAAGCGTTAAACTGCGCTCCAAGAGAATCAAGCTCGGAACTTATATCAAGAGCAGTCGGTCTAGTCTTTGTTCCCTTAAAACACATATGTTCCAAGAAATGCGAGATGCCGTTTACTTCCTTTTTCTCATATTTAGAACCGGCTTCTACTAGTACAAAAACAGCAACAGCCAAGCTGTCCTCTTCCGGAATCGTTATAACCCTGAGACCGTTCTTCAAAATTGTTTTCTTGTAATTCATAATAATATTTAAAAAGGAATAAACTTTATTCAATCATAATGTATAAAGGTTTTTTTATAATCTTGACACTGTAGCAAAAATACTATATTGTTCATTCAGAAAAGTTATTTTAAATAGCGGAGGTGAAAATATGCCTGAAGTCATTACCTTAATTTTCTCATTTATTCTATTATCTGTCTTTTTTTCAGTAGTGGCATCCAAAAACAAACGTCGTTATCATTGCAAGGAATGCGATAAATACTTAGGAACGGAGACGCCTTTCTGTGCAAAATGTGGCAACAAAGGAACAATAATGTATACATGTTGCGGAAAACACTTCAATCCTGGAGATAATTTCTGTCCAACTTGTGGCAAAAAAGTAAAGGTTCTAAAAGATTAAGGGGGTTAAAAATATGGAAACTTGGGCTGTAATAATGATATTTCTTATTCCCTGTGTAATTGTTGCGGTATTGGCCTTGTTGGCACGAAGGGGTTACCCCATATATGAAAACCCGACTAATGATGTAATGTGCACCAAATGCAAAATTACTACAGATAAAGGAATCTGCGGTAAGTGTGGTCGAAAGATGGAGACCTTCTGCTGGTGAACCTGCATTCTAAAAGAATTACGATATTAAAATAATTACGAAACATCACCGCAAAAACCAAAACTCGTCTTAATGACGAGTTTTTTATTGCCCAATTTTTTGGTTATTTGATATTGGGATTTATTTAGAAAATTAGAAATTCTGATTTAAGATTTTTAAATTCTAGATTGCCACGCCTCGGCTAAGACCCAAAGTAGTAGAGCGGAGCTCACTACTGGGCAACGCGCCTCGTCTCGCAATGACACTAGGTTAAGCTATCCTATTTAAAACATATTCATTCAAATCTTTTACAGCAATTCTCTCCTGTGTACCCGTATCTCTGTCTCTAACTGTCACTGTGTCAGCCTCTAGCGTATCGAAATCTACTGTTATACAAAATGGCGTACCAATCTCGTCCTGTCTCCTGTATCTCTTCCCGACATTTCCATTGTCGTCAAACATTACCTGTGGCACGACCGCTTTCAAATCTTTCCAAATTTTTCTGGCTTTCTCTACAAGCTCAGGCTTATTCTTCATAAGAGGGAAAACGGCAGCCTTTATAGGAGCAATCTTTGGTTTTAATTTCAAAAACACTCTTGTTCCCTCGCCCATTGTGTCTTCTGTATAAGCACTGGTTAGTATCGCGAGAACTGTCCTATCTACTCCAAGCGAAGGCTCTATAACATGTGGCAAAAACTTATCGCCCATACCCTCTTCAAAATAATTAAGGTCTACACCGCTTCCAGCCATATGGCTCTTCAAGTCGTGGTCTGTCCTATAGGCAAGACCGTAAAGCTCCTTCTTACCAAATGGAAATTCAAATTCGAAATCAATTGTTTTCTTTGAGTAATGAGCGAGATCTTCCGGCTTCACGTTAAGCTCGGAAACTTTTGAGCTATCAATACCCATCTCATCAATAAAATCAACCAAAGACTTTCTCCATTCTTCAAAAACACCCTCCCAACCTTCCGGTCTAATGAAATACTCTATCTCCATCTGTTCAAATTCTCTGACTCGGAAAATAAAATCTTTTGGAGTTATTTCATTCCTAAATGCCTTACCTATCTGAGCAATACCAAACGGTAATTTTGGATGGAAAGAATCAAGAACATTCTTAAAATTCATGAAGATACCTCCGGCTGTTTCTGGTCTTAAATATGTAACAGATGAAGAATCTTCAACGGGACCAACGTTTGTCTTAAACATCATATTGAATTGCCTTGCATCACCGATCTTGCCTCCACACTCAGGACATTTATCCCCTTCGACGTGATCAGCTCTAAATCTGCGTTTACATTTTGCACATTCAACTAGCGGGTCAGTAAAAGTCGTAACGTGACCAGAAGACTCCCAGACTTTTGGGTTCATAAGTATAGCTGCGTCTACTCCATACATATCCTCTCTGTCATCCACGAACTTCTTCCACCAGATATTCTTTATATTATTTTTAAGGGCAACACCAAGAGGACCGTAGTCCCAAGTACCTCCTAAACCGCCATATATTTCAGAACCCTGAAATATAAAACCACGTCTTTTTGCCAATGAGACAACCTTGTCTAATGTATTTTCTTCGTTGTTTTTAGTCATAAAAATTATTTTAGCAGAATACTATCCCAGTAGGAAAGTTCGAATAAACATTCCCTTACTATATTACACATTTCTCGGAATCCGCCTAGTGGCTTACTTTGTCTTAGTTTTAATTTAAATAGGAAACTTCCTACGGGACAGGCTAAAAATAAACAAAAATTCAATCCTAACACCTGTTCACAACTGGATTGCCGCGTCCTTCAGCTTGGGCGCCTACCTACCGGCAGACAGGCCTCGTCCTCGCAACCCGTCCGAATGGATGAATCGCATTCATCCGGGCGGATGACGATAAGGAGAATGCACTATCTATCATTTTACCGAATCTGCTGAACTACCTTGCACAAGAGGGTCACTAGTAAGCTGTGATGAAACCGCCTTTCTACTATATGTTATATTTGATCCTGTAAATTCATCGTGTCCCGAGATAATAGTATCGGCTGTAATAGACGGATATTGCCCGATTTGTCCTAAACTAGGAACCATTGCCACCTGAAAAGCGACCTCTCTCGCAGGTACAGTAATCCCGCTCCCCGCCTTAACAGAACCAACATTCCAAGATATCTCTCCGCCAAGTGGGTTATAAGTAATTGCTTCAGTGTTTGGAGATGAGACTCCCAACCATCTCACGTAAGGAGGCAATGTCGTCTTTACGGCCACATCAGAAACATCATTTGAAGAGTTAACAACTGACCAAACTACAGTATAAGTCGTCTCATTATCATGAACTGGTGGGAGGGGGCCGGTATTCTTGAATGGTCCAGAGAAGTAGAGAGCTCTTGGGGATACTTGAAGATTTGAGGAAATTTTTATTTTTTTCTTTAAAGTCGTCTCCACAATAGCATCCGCCTCTCTTGTTTCGGAAGACTTAAATCCCTTAAATGTTAATTCAAAATTTAACTCCGGATTCCTAAAGATGGTTCTCTTTCCAGAAAGAAGTGGTAATGGACTAAAAGAGAAAGAAAGTCTATTGCTTTGACCGGAGCTTATTAAATCCGGAAGCCCTCCGCTCGACTTATTCCACACGATAGTATTATCTGCGGAATTATAAAAACCAGTGGAAGAGTTTATTGATGATTTATCAAAGACGTCGCCAATTAATTTTATATTCATCTCGGCATGAAGAAGATTTACCGGTAAATTATTTTCCCATTCGATATCGCCTCTTACCGACTGTCCATCCGTTATTACGTAAGTATCTTCCTGGTTTCCGTTAAATGCGAGATTCGCACTAATAAATGATTTTCTTATAACAAGAGTTTTAAGAGAAGATGCGTAGGCTACTTCAACTTTTGTAGAATCCTTATTCGTACGTTGTCCTGCAATTACCCTAAAGGCTCGTTCCTCTTCGTTCTGACCTTGTATAACACCCTTTATTTTAACCAACTTTTCTTCTCCCTGCTTAAAATCGCCCAAGAACCATACTCCATTACCCGACGAGGCCTTAGGTATAGCTTCCTTAAAAATAAATCCTGAAGGATAGGCAACATTTAATACCACGTCACGCATCGTATCCTTGGAATTAGAAATAGTCTTAACATTAAGAGTAATCTCTTGATTTGAGTTAGCATCTGTCGGCATATCAAAAATAAGAGACAGTGGCGAAGAGCTTACAATGGTCTTCCAAATTGTTTCTTTTTCCATTATCGCATTTGAATTTTCGTTTCTATATTCTATCGCGACAATTACTTCCCTGTCCGCATTCTCCTCTCCAAAAAGAGCGGTTTTGATAGTCTCGGTAATGATTTCATTCGGTTTTATTGTGCCCAAATTCTTCCTGTATTGTGTGTCATTTACTTTATTTGTGAGAATTTTTGAACCACCCGGGAATGTTGCAATAAGCTCGACATATTCAAGTGCGGTGTTATTTTTATTCGTAATTGCAACCTGCAAATTTATTTCTTCTCCCGCTTTTACAGAAACAGGGCCGATAACAGATATGTCGACGTTGTCCGGAGATATTACATTTGTACTGCCCAAATATAAATAAGTAGCAAAAATTGTCGCCCCGACAAAGAAAACAAAAGAAAGGGTCAATATAAGAGATAGTATCGGAAACTTTTTTCTGGTTTGTGCCATATTTTTTATATTTAACCCTTCTTCCCCACCCCAAGTGACTTTTTCTTCATAATCCACGCCAGAAAGTTGACTTCTCTTCCTTTCTAGATTGCCCGGATCTTGTGAATAAAGTCGCTTTTCTGTTTTTTTAATTCCGCCCTCTTCTAAATTATCATCCATTTTTTTGTAACATTAAAATTAAAAAGACATAATCCTTCAAATTAATTATACCTTAAAACACTCAATTATAAAAAATAAAAACTCACTTTTATCCCCCACACAAATAATCTCACGTTCGTGAAATTATTAGAGTAAGAGGGTTTAATTTATTTTAGATATTAAAAACGACCCACCTTTTTGGTGAGCCGTGTAACTGCATTTCTTTTTAAACTATTTATCCTCTTATCCTCTTTCTTTCGATCGGCGCATAATCTCAGCGTACCTGCAGACTGCATGATCGAAAAAAGATTCTTTTTGTTCATCGATTATAATATATTTAAGCTCTTTGAGACTATTACATTCCGCGATTTCCTTTGTTAAAAGTTCCTTATACTTCAGCTCTGCTTCAAGCTCCAGGTGACTATTCTCAGGCGCTTCTTCATACACCTTAAATACTTCACGAGAAGTTGTAGCTTTATCAAGCTCCGCACGAAGCTCTTCTAAAAAAAGACTATCTTTTAATTCTTCGGCCTTATTTTTTAGATCTCCTTCAGGTAGTGCGTAATAAATAGCCTCAACTTCTTCAAAAGTTTTAGCCTCTGCAAGTTTTGGAGCTAATCCAGATATTCTTTCTTGGTCACAAAGCAAGATTAACTTTTCAAAAGCCTCATCGTGATGTTGGCTATTCAGTTTTCCCTGCATAATTATTTTTCTTACCTCATCGGAGGTTTTAGCAACCTGCACTTGTGCAAAAAGAGCTTTTTCTTTGTCGCATTTATCTAAAATATACTTTATGAATAAAGATACGACACTTCCCAAAAATAAACTCAAACATAGTTCCCAACTAATCATATTATCTCCCTCCTCCATCTTTCTTACTCTTATTGGTTTTTCAAAAAACAACACTATTTGAGAATAAAACTACCGTACAGAAAGGATTATGTCAATACCAAAGAAAAACGGCCCACCTTTTTGGTGAGCCGTGTGGTTTCAGTTACTTTTTAAACTTTTTATTCAAGCTTTCTTTGTCCTATTTCTTTATATATCGCAATTTCCTCTTCAGCAGCCATTCCGTCTATAAAAGAAAGGACAAATCCGAAACCAAAGGACACGATTAATGCCATACCACCGATTGGGGAATCAGATATCATGACCATAAAGAAACCGAAAAATACAACAATTAAAAACAAAATAGAAATAACAAGACAATCGTTTCTCAATAAAATGGCCTGTTCTAAATTATTTGTTAACATCATAAAAATCACTCCTTTTTATTCTTTTATTTATTTTTCAAAAATCTTAACTTTATCTTATCATTATACACCTTATATTTATAAAAGTCAATAGCTTGGGCCACAAAAAGCCTGAAATAAGGGTATTTTTCACTTTTCGCTTCTAGTTTTTACTTTTTTATAGGTGACTTGCGGTCATTGCGCGGTTTATTATCGACGAAATATCGTTTTCTTTGCCATCCGCTAAATTAAGCAAGTCACTAGACCATTCTGTGAAAGAGAGTATGTCAGTGAAATGACTCTCATATGGACCGTAGCCCAAATGTCCCAAAAATCGTAAAACAAAAATTAACTCAAATTTTTTCATTTCAGACTCGGACAAAATATTTTCTTTCAAAAAATTTAATCCTGCTCTTAAATCGTTAAAAAGAGTTTCATCTCTCCCTTCTCCTTTAACAAATCGCCTTAAAAGAAGTGCCACTTTTGCAATAAAAACTTTCTTTTCTCCTGTAAGTATCTCGTCGCCGACAAGAGGAAGTCTCTCGGCATTTACAATACGCCAAATATCCTTGCCACGAACAAAAGATATCTTTGTATAAAAAAGATCTTGAAGTGAGTGTTTTAATTTTGAACGTAAATTCCTGACACCCTGCGCCATCCCCCTCACAAGCCCAAGCTCTTCTGTATATACGGAAATAAGCCTGTTTGCCTCCCCGACAGGAACAGAGCCGACAATAAATCCTTCGGTTTTATAGATGTGATAGGACATTGTTAATAGTGCATTCTCCTTATCGTCATTGCGAGGACAAGGCGTCCTAGCCGAAGTCCGCGGCAATCCAGGGTTTCTTTCCAGTATTCTCTAGATTGGTCGACGAAGATTAACGTCGACACCTGTAGACGGCCACACCTCGGCTAGGACGCCTCGGTTCGCAATGACGACAAAAGACTGGATTTCGTCTACAGACCTGCCTGCGGTAGGCAGGTGTCGATGACGATTCCATCGACCCCGCCTACGCAGGAATGACAATCGAGAGAGCAACGATAACAAAACTATTTAACCAAAGAAACAGCGAATTTCATACCTTCGAGAACAATTTCCATGCCGATTAAGCCGTCTTCAAATAACACCCCAGAGAGACCTGCGGACTTTTTCAATTCAGTTTCAAATTTTTTCACAAATTCCTTTCCTGCAGAATCAGTAGAAACCCTCAAAGATACTTTATCTTGGGTATTAAGTCCCATTTTCTTTCTCATTTCCTGAATATTTCTTACAAGCTCTCTCAAAGTCCCCTCCTCTTTTAATTCGGGAGTTATATTCATATCGAGCGCCACTTCTTCGTCCTGCGACACACCCACAGAAACTTTCTTCACGTTCAATTCATCTGCAATAAGCGGTAAATATTCCTCACTTAATTCCTTATTCTTAATCCTTAATTCCTGCAATGGTTGTCTCACTTTAATATTCGCTTTTGCACGGAGTTCAAGTCCTGAAGAAACAATCTTTCTTGTTTCCGCCATATCTGCAAGTATCTTTTCGTCCACAATAATCATTTCCGGCCAAGATTCCAAATGAACACTCTCAGGATCAGTCGCGTCTTTTACTTTCTGGTAAAGATCTTCAGCAATGAATGACATAAATGGCGCCATTAATTTCGCAAGAGTTTTTATTGTATATCGCAAAGTCACAAGGGCACTCTCCTTGTCTTCTATGTCATCGCCCTTAAATCTGTCTCTAGATCTTCTCAAATACCAGGTCGAAAGGTCGTCCACAAATCCCTCTATCGGCCTTGTGGCTCTATCGAGCTCATATTTTTCCATAGAATCCGTCATTTCTTTCGTAATCTGTCCCAATCTAGCCAATATCCATTTATCTAGTATATTAGTTGATAGTTTGTAGTTATTAGTTTCTACTTTTCTATCTCCATCATATAATTCTAAGAAAGAATAAACATTATACAAACGCAAGATTATTTTCTTGTAGACCTCATCCACCCCCCTCTCGGAGAATCGGAGATCTTCTGCTTTTACGATCTGAGAAGAAAGCATGTAATAACGAAGAGCATCAGCACCGTACTTATTTATTACATCGAGAACTTCGGGATAATTCTTAAGCCTCTTGCTCATTTTTTGTCCATCCTCAGCAAGGACAAGTCCATTCACAATTACATTTAGAAAAGCCGGTTTATCAAAAAGGGCGGTAGATAGTACCATGAGTGAATAAAACCAGCCCCTAGTCTGATCTAGTCCCTCTGCAATAAATTGTGCGGGAAAATTCTTTTCAAATTTTTCTTTATTCTCAAAAGGATAGTGTGATTGTCCATATGGCATAGCGCCCGATTCAAACCAACAGTCAAAAACCTCAGGAACGCGCACCATCTTGCCTCCGCAAGAGCATTTAAAAGTCACCCCATCAATAAAATGCTTATGAAGATCTAATTCGTAATTTTCGTTGTGAGGAAAAGGAGAAAAATCTAGTTTCCTGAACTCAGCCGGATTTAGATAACATTCATTTTTAACCTTTACTGCACCCTTTGGAGAAAGCCCTTCAGTACCAGCGCACAAAACCCACAATGGATCGCCGTGACTTATAATAAGCACTCTTTTGTTATCGTACTTTTTATCAATATCGAAGATGGCGTTCATCATTCTATTCTTTGTATCTGTATGGTTCTCGCCATTTGGAGAATTTTTATAAAATCTCTCTTCGTGGCTAGAAAAATAATTACCATAATCTTCTACAAGCGCCCCGTCAAAATCTCCAACCTGAAGCTCTACGAGCCTATTATCAAAAACAATTTGATCCTCCGGTATTCCAAGTTCAGTAGCGACTATCTTCGCGGTTTCAGTCGTTCTTCTGTATGGAGAAGCAATAATAATATCAATATTTTCAGACTTAAGTTTATTGGCAGTCTCTTTAACTTGCTCTCTACCCAGGCTTGTAAGCGGATTTTCATGATGATATTTCGCAGAGCTTATTGTTCTATTTACGACAGATTCTGCCTCGCCATGTCTCATGACAAAATAAGCATTATTTGAGAACACCATCCCCTTTTTGAGATCAGTCACAGAACCAATAACCTTCTTTTCATCACACTTGTCGCACTTCCAAATAGGGAGAGGTGCGCCCCAATATCTAGACCTAGAAACATTCCAATCCGGAGCATCTTCTATTAAGTTCAAAAATCTCTTGTCGCGAATATTCTGAGGAATCCAGTTAGATTTCTTAACATTCTCCAATATCTCTGGTTTTATTTTCTGAATATCCACAAACCATGAGGAAGTCGCGTAGTTTAAAAGCGGAGTATCACATCTCCAACAAAGCGGATATGAGTGAATTATCTTTTCTTTGGAGAAAAGAAGACCCTTTCCTGCTAGATTCTTAATTATAAGAATATCTGTAGACTGGTGGTCATCTTTTGGCTTCACAAATATTCCGGCAAAATCAGTAACTTCCGGTCTAAAACGTCCATCCATGCCGACATGCTGAACAAAAGGCAAATTGTATTGTTTACCTAGTTTTGAATCGTCTTCTCCGAATGCAGGTGCTATATGAACCACCCCCACACCGTCTTCTGTCGTGACAAAAGGCGCGGAATATATCTTCCAGCCGTTCTCCCTGTTTAGAAGGTCTGCCTTGCCCGAAAAAACTTCGCTTTTAGAAGTTTCGTCGGGCTTTCCTGCGTAATAATCAAAAAGCGATTTGTATTTTTTACCAACAAGGGACTTGCCCTTAAATTCTTCTAAAATATTATACCCCTCGCCCACGGCGGAAAGTCGCTCTTTAGCCAAAATCAATTTCTCTCCCTCTTTTTCAATCTTTACGTAATCAATATTTTCTCCTACAGCGAGAGCCACGTTTCCGGGTAAAGTCCAAGGGGTGGTCGTCCATGCAAGAACAAAAGTCCCCGGCTCATCTATCAATTCGAATTTTGCGGTAAGAGAAATATCTGTGATATCTTTGTACCCCTGGCTAACCTCAAAGTTTGCAAGTGTCGTCTCGCACCTTGGACAGATGTGCATCGTCTTGTGCCCCTGATAAACAAGCCCCTTGTCGTAGAGTGTCTTAAAAACCCACCAAACAGATTCAGTGAAATTAGGATCCATCGTCTTGTAGTCGTTCTCCATATCTACGAAACGTCCTGTTCTAGGAACGATTTTCTCCCAATCACTCTTATATCTGAAAACACTGGCCCTAGCAGCCTCGTTAAACTTATCCACACCGAGAGTTTCGATATCTTTCTTTGTCCCAAGTCCTAGCTCTTTTTCTATAAGGTTCTCAATCGGGAGACCATGACAATCCCATCCCCATTGTCTAGGAACGGTATATCCTCGCATAGTCTTATACTTCGGGACCGCGTCTTTCATCGTACCCGCCAGAATATGTCCGTAGTGTGGCTGACCCGTAGCAAAAGGTGGACCATCATAAAAGACGAACTCCCCTTTGGGCGATTCTTTTTCTATAGTTTTTTGAAAAATCTTAGATTTATTCCAAAAATCAAGAATATTCTCCTCTTTTTCAGCAACAGTTTTTGGTTTTTTATTATCTTCTTCCATCCCGGTAGTGAAATTTAATTTTGTTAAATCTTCGTTATTAGCCTTATTTATACATTTCTCCCGTGGTAAATCAATTTCTCTCAATAAAGTAATCTGAAAGAAAGATTTAACCTCACTAGAAATTAAATTCTACTACGGGACGCATATGGTCTAGATTAACATAATTTCCCTAATATTTGAACTTTTGGGCGAAATAAAACCGCCAATCATTAAAATTAGCGGTTGAAAACTTTTTAAGAAATCATTGCGTCTTCCAAAAGAAAATTGAAATCGTGTTTGGCGGCAAAACCAAAAGCGTCATAACCAAATGTTTTTTTGATTATTCTAGCAAGTGGCATGACGTTGCCTGTAAAATAAGCCCTTAAGAACATATCAAAAACTTCATTCTTATCTTTAAATCTTTCCAAATTTTTATTGAAAATTCCGCAAATAAGAGTTTCGAGAATATATTTTTCTTTCTTATAGGAAATACCTTCGTAATCTCTTCCTGTGGATTTGGATACCAAAAGATCAGCTGTCGTTTGAGTAAGGGCTTCATCTATAGCTCTAAAATAACTACCCTTTATTGTTAATCCATTACGATAGCAGGATTCTTTGCCCCCTCTCTTTATTTGCAAAGACTGATATGATTTTAAGTGTAAAATTTCGTGGATAAGGCTATCTAATTTTTTATAATAAGATAAACCATTAAATTCTTCGAGAAACATTATCATCTGACTCTTAGAATCGAAAAATCCAAGGCATCCGCATGTATTCTCTCCTAAATAAAAATGAACCCTCCACCTATCTTCCTCTTTTACAACATGAAAAACATTGGAAGAAATATCTAAGCTTGGCAAACCAAATTTAGAAATAAGTGCGTTTGTCAGTATATTCGCCGTTTCAAACAGCTGAATATCGTCTCTCGTCTTCGGTAATTCTTCGATGCCTATTTTTTTGAATTCCGACTGCGTTTTCAGAAGCTCTAACTTTTTTCTCATTATCGCTTCTTTTTTATTATCCGACAGCTTACCTATTATGGCTTTTATGGGCATTATATCCATAAAGTACCCCTCCTCTCTCTAACAGTATTAATTTTCAAACAACGATATCGGTAACAAAACTACCACATAATTTTAAATAAGTAAAGAAAAACCCCAAATCATTACGATCGGGGTTTGAATGCTTTTACGCAAAAAATTAAAGAGATTTTACAAACTTAAGATGGGCGTCTGTTTTTAACCAGAATAGTTTCCTAAAAACATCTTTTTTGTCCGGAAAGCTTTTCCTTATTATTCTAGCAAGTTCCCATAGACGACCAGTGAATTTAGCCCGAACAAACATTTCGAATACTTCTGATTCCGAAATAAACTTATCGAGATTCCTGTCAAATATCTTATCAATAAGAATACGAACTGAGACTTTTTCTTTTATATATGCCCCAATGTTTTTACCGGAAAAAAGACTAGCTAATTCTTCCGTTATCGCTTCATCGAAAACAAGACCCATTTCACCAATACGGAGACCACATCTAGGTTTACTAGCAGTGGAAATATGAGCCATCGCACGAAAAGATTTAAAATGAACCATCTCGTGAAAAATTACATGTCTCACAAGACCGATGTTATTTTCTACCCACAGTAAACCGATCAATTGCCTAAAAAAATAACAAAAACCAATATATTTTGGATTATTCCCTAAAAAATTACAAAATTTTTTCCATCCTTTATTAATAATATGAATATTTTCATCTGGAATAAAAAATTCCGGTAACCCATAACGCTTAAGGATCTCGTTAGTTCCTCTGTTGGCATCGGAGATTATCTTTGATTGTTCTGTCGTTTTCTTCATCTCCTTAATACCAAACGGATATTTAAGCTTTTGATCTTTGAAATTTTTTATTAACTGCTTAATCGTCCGCAACCTATCTCTTCTCTCCTTCTTTGTTTCTTTTTCTCTCTTGATAAAAATAACTGTAGGGTAAACCAAGAATTTTATTAGTGTATCTACAATTTTAATCTTCATAAGATGCTCCTCCTTTCTCTAACAGTATCAATTTTTCAAACAACGATATCGCTAATAAACTACCACACAATTTTGGATAAGTAAACAAAACCGTTTGGATATATCTCCAAGCAGTTTTAATCTACTTAGTTTAGGACTAACAAAATCGGATGCAGAACAAGAAAAAAGCCGAGGCTTATGACGAAATGTACACATAGTACTTTAAGGAATAAACGAGGTTTTTGACGAAGTTATGCGCCGACTTTGTAGACCCTAAACTTATTTTATCTTCAGTATGCTAACAATAATCTTATGTGCTTTTACTCGAACATCTTCCAGGCTCATACAGTTGGTGTCTATTATCTTATGTGGCTTTTGCCTTAGATGAACTCTGTAGCCGTCTCTAACTCTTGAATGAAATTCAATACTCTTGGCATCAAACCTCGAAAGCTCTTCTCCCCTCTTTCTTGATCTTTCCGCGCCAATTTCAGGAGAGACATCCAAAAATAGATATAAATCAGGTTTACAATCAGCTATCACGAACTTATTTAACTTCTCAAAAAATTTCAAATAATCCTGTCTACCTCTTGCGTATATCTGATATGCAAGTGTAGAAAGATCAAATCTGTCGCAAATAACATGTACACCGGAATTAAGTGCCGGTAATATCACTTTTTCTATATTTTCGGCCCTTGAAGCAGAATAAAGAAGCAAATCAGTCATAACAGACATGTCCTCGTTCTCTTTATCTTGAAGAATTGTCCTTATCTTGTCTCCAACTAGTGTGCCACCGGGCTCTTTTGAAAAAACAACATCTTTTCTGCCTCCGAATTTTTTCTTTAAGTAATCTATCGCAGAACTCTTACCGGAACCGTCATCTCCCTCGATAACAATAAACTTTCCCTTTTTAATTTTCTTTTTTGTTATTTTTTTCATTGCTTACTCTGATATTAACATTATGAAAAAAAATAAAATACATTGATATTTTAAATTTTCTGTGTTAGTTTCATAACAAATAGTAAAAATTATAGTACTTTGAAAAGGAGGGGTTAAGTATGAGGAAAATGGTCACCCTGTTCGGAAATCTTCTATTGTGTTTTGCCGTTGTTGGTGTTGGGATAGCGATGGACGGACCTTCGGGATTTTTAATTGCTATTGTTGGTCTGTCGGCTGGAGCCTGTATCGCCTCCAACAAAAGAAATTATCCCCGCTAGACAAAAAGGAGGCTACAAATAATGAACAAAATGATTAGCTTGTTCGCAAAACTTTGCGCATGTGTCATCGTCATGTCAATCGGCATAATGTTCAACGCGCCATTTAATTATTTAATCATATTTTTGGGCGTTGGTGCGGGAACATATGTCGTTAATGATATAAAAAACTATCCCCATAAATAATACCGAAAAAAATCTCCCGCTTCGCAAAAGCGAAGCGGGAAAAATGGAGCAAAGATATGATTATTGTTCTCAAGATAGAAGGACTAAAAAATTACGAAATCGACTTTCCTGAAAAAGAAAAAGTAGTTGAACCAATAGAAAAAAGTAGATTTAATCCATATGACAAAAGAAAGCCCCGCGTCAAAGAGCCTGGAAAAGGAGATCTAATCGACATAACCGTCTAATTTATTGGGCGGTTTTTTTAATTTGGAAAAACAGCCATCTTAGATTGTTGTTGTACCGTCTTCTCCAATTAACCATTGCGTCATTGCGAGGGCGAAGCCCGTGGCAATCCAGATTATATTTGTTGATATACCCTGGATTGCCACGTTTCACTCGCAATGACAAGAAAAAATAGAAGAAACTGTTATCCAATATTCAATTAAGGTAGAATAGTGGAATGAAAGAAACATTTAAAAGGAATTTGGAAAATTATAATAAGGTAGCTAAAGACGAAATTTTCGCAGAAGAGATGAATGTTAAAGATGACAGACTTGAGAAAGTTTTGGATTGGCATACGGAAAAAGCAGCAAAGGAGCTTGGGACAGAAAAACAGGACCAAGAAAAAATTTATAAACTACAGGTCAAAAAACAAGAGATAATGGATGATCTCAAGAAATCCATAGCACTCTTAGACCACCCTGAAAATCAAAAAGAAGATATTTCTCCCCTGCCTAAGATTGTACAAAGCGAAACAGGAGATTTTATAAGAACGACAGACAGTAAACAAGAAAAAATAACTCTCGGAGAAATAATGACCGATTCTGAATGGGGTATGGAGTATAATCTCGACTCAAGCTCTATTTCAAGAAATATTAGAAAAAAATATTTAATTGAAGAGGCAAAAAGAAAACTTCAGGATTATTTGGATGATCAAATCATAATAAATGAAAGTGTCAGTACCAATGTCCACTGGATGAAACAAGATACCTACAAGAGAGTCGCTGGGGAAAAGGAAAGGGGGGAAATTAAAAAAGCAGGACTCATTGCCGAAAAAATGGTGAGAAACTTTATCAAAAAGTTAGACTACGATAAAGGTATTGGACTTAAGATATTAAAATCGGATGTCTATCAAGATGTAAACCAAAAGATAGATTTTATAATCCACCGAGAAAATAGGGATCGAGGTGTAAGGGTTGAAGAAAATAAAGGAGATGTTGGTATACAGTTCACCATAAACACCGATAAAAAAATCGTAAAACACAAAGAGAAGCAGGTAGGTATAGCAAAAAGTGAGATGGCTCCGGAAGACAAAATAAGCGACATTGTACTTGTGAGTATGCCCTTATTTGATTTAAAGAAAAAATATGACGAATGGGCAGAAAAGAAATTCCCCGGAGGACCCGATAAACTATGGACAGAAGAAGAAAAAAGGACCATTTTTGCTGGGATAATGAATGGTTTTATGCACGAAGACGAAATAAAAGAATATTTAGATAAAATAGCTTAAAATAAAGCCTAAAAATATCATGTTTGTTTGACATATATGATTAAATATGATATACTTGAAGAAAGAGTCGGCTAATTGAAAATTAATACAATCAATCATAATTTTTGAAATTCAAAATAAGGAGGGATTTTTATGTTACCTAATGACGAAAGATCAAAAATAGCCTCTGCCTTCGGTTTGGCTTCCGAAATTTGCTTATTTGCTTCCGGTGTTTTTTTACTGGGTGCAATATTAATCGATCAGGATATAAGCGGACTTTTATCAGTAGCCTTTTTTAGCTTATTTTGCATTATATCATTAGCAAAAAACAACATCGAAGCTACAAACGAATTTAGAAAAAGAACTCGATCTCTTAAAAACGAGGATGATAAAAAAATACAGAATTAAGGATGGTGGCAAAAATGAAAGCAATTATTATCCTCTTTGTGATATCGCTTATTTATAACTACATCCTCGGAAGAATACTTGTTAAGTCTAAACCGTCAACCTATGTAATAACAGAAGAAAACGCCACAAAAATTATGACGATTGATGCTATCGCCTGTTTATTGGCGACACTCTTCGTATCTATCATTATCCCTAATAGCTATAGCCATCACGAGCTAACTGCATTTTTATTAGGGAGCTTCATCGGTATAACGATAGGACAATTTCAAAAATAAATAAACGAATATAAACCAAAACCGCTTCAATATTATTGAAGCGGTTCTTTTTTAATATTAAAACTTAATCAACTATCTCAATTCCCATTGATCTAGCGGAACCGGCGATAGTATTCATTGCTGCCTCAACAGAAGCAGCTGTAAGATCTGGCATTTTCTTCTCGGCAATCTCTCTTAGCTGTGCTCTTGTTATCTTTCCGGCCTTTGTCTTTACATTCATACCAGAACCCTTCTCTACCTTGGCAGCCTTAGCGATAAGGTCTGAAGCAGGAGGAGTCTTTAATATAAAATCGAAACTTCTGTTATCGTAAACGGAAATTTCAACAGGAATAATACTTCCCATCATTGAAGCTGTCGCGGCATTGAACTTCGTGATGAATTCTCCAATGTTTACACCAGCCTGACCAAGCGCAGGACCAACTGGAGGTGTAGGAACAGCCTTTCCGGCGGGAATCTGTAACTTTATTTTTTTAACAACCTTTTTTTCTGCCATTTTTGATATTTTATCTTATAAAATCTTTTCATTGACCACGGTTAGAAGCGACCGCAATCGGAAAATGTAAATTTAAACTTTGCTTACCTGCAAGAAATCTAGCTCTACAGCAGTCTCTCTTCCGAACATTGAAACGAATACCTTTACCTTACCCCTCTCTGTATCTATAGCGTTTACTTTGCCTTCAAAATCCTTGAAAGGACCGTCGACAATCTTAACGAGATCTCCGACGATAAGGTCAATCTGATGTTTGGTTGTCTCTGCGCCCATTTTCTTGAACAAGGTATCTAGCTCCGTCTTATCTAGCGGAACTGGCTTTACTCCAGCACCAACGAATCCTGTAACCCTGGGTGTATTTCTGACAACATACCAAGAATCATCTGTAACAATCATATCCACCAATACGTATCCCGGGTATATCTTTTCCTCTATTGTGACTCTTTTGCCACCCTTTATCTTTACCTTTTTCTCGACAGGAACAATAACATTAAATATTTTGTCCTCCATTCCGAGAGATTCTATACGCTGTTTCAAATTTCTAGAGACAGCATTCTCATACCCGGCATAAGTATGAACGGCATACCAATTTCTTTCTGTATTTAATTCTTGTTTCATATTTAAAAAATTTTAAACAATTAAATTATGCCGACGGACTAAATCAAAATTACCTTTTGAAGTATTGAAATAAACACACCATCAAAAAACGCTAAATAAAAAGAAGTTAGTATTGATATTATAATAACCGCAACAGTAAAATTTATAGTCTGAGCTTTCGTAGGCCAACTAACGTGCCTTAACTCGGCCCTTGTCTCCTTTACATATGCAATAAAAGAATCAAACATGTTTATTAAAGTTAATTTATTTTAAACCACCCTCGCGGGTGGTATTTAATATAATACTCGGAACAAGCCAAATGTCAACCACAATAACAAAATTTGCAATATGTATTCTTTCCCTCATTGCGAGATTTAAAAATTTTGGAAGCTCAGCCTCCTAAAAAAGAGGTTGGGCTTCTTTTTTAAAATTTTCAAATCCCGCAATAACAAACTATCAAAAGCCATTATCTAAAGTTTAAATAGATTGTTTAATTCCTCCCTAGTATCCAAAACAAAACCTGATGCAGATTTATGACCCCCTCCCCCGTATTTTTCAGCTAGTTTAGACACATCTACTGTGCCGTCTGACCTTAAAGATACTGAAAATTTTCCGTTCTTCTCTACACACACGATACCAATTGGAGGAAGCTTGTTCGCAAGAGCATTACCTACTTCGGAGTGAAATACCGGTGTTTCTATAATAAGCGTCTTATAACCCTCAAAAATAATCGGCTTGGCTCGAGAAACAAGGTCATCTATGACTTTATTTACTTGTGTCAAAATTCTACCCCCTTCTGCTATAAAAGCTCGTCTGGTGTCTTCATTCTCAAAATCGGCAATCATCCTATCCCAAGTATTAAAATCTGCCGGTAAATTCGCAAACCAACGAGACACCTCCTTGCTGTCTGGTAACAAAAACCTCCAAAGATCCTTATCTTCAACATATTTTAAAAGCAGCGGCACTGGAATATCTGGATGGAAATATTTCCAGGCCAAAACAGAACCAGAATGTGAAATATCAAAAATATGCTCAGGGGCTAATTCAACTATATCCTTATTGGTAACGTGGTGGTCTATTATTATTAGCTTATCTGCATCCATAGCTATCTTTTCTGTAATATTCCGAGGAAAGCCATAATCTAATATGTAAACAATTTTCCCCCGAACATCTGGCGGGTCTGTTTTATAAAGAATGGGCATGTATTCCGCCATGTCGCCAAATTTTTTCCAGGCAGAATAAGCGGCACCAAAACCATCTGAACAGTCAGCATGATAAAGCACTAATATTTTTTTAGCCTCTGTTTCTTCTTTCAATCTATTGATTTGAGATAGCTTTTACCTTTATTTTATTCACGATACTTTCTTCTCTTTTTGGAATGGTGATTTTAAGAATCCCATTCTTATATTCAGCTTCGGCCTTGTCCATTTCTACCCTAACAGGGAACTTAACAACCCTCTCAAAAGACCCACGTCTAATTTCTTTGACAAAATAATCGCACCCTTCTGTTGTTTCCTCTTCCTCCGCTACACCGGAAATTTTAACAGAATCAGATGTTACCGAAATATCTATTTTATCAGGATCAATACCGGCTAAATTTAATTTTACAACAATATTTCTTCCTTTATTATAAACATCTGTAGCCAAAGCCCAATCTGATTTAACTACCTGTGGTTCTGTCTGTTGCGCCACTTGAGCTTGTGGTTTAATCTTTACCTCCTCATCCATTTCATTTAAATTTGCCCAAATCATAATTTAAAAATATTTAACTTATAACACTTAAATTGTAACAAAAAAACAATATATACACCACCCAAAACCCTCTCAATGGAGGTCTTTTTTAAATATAAAATATATAAGCACTAAATAAATCCCAAAGATTAATCAAACATTTTTACGAGACCAAAGATCTACGAGGTTACTAAACAGGGATGCAACCGTAACCGGACCCACTCCACCAGGAACAGGAGTAAAAATATGACTTTTTTGAGCACACGATGGATCAGCGTCACCCACTATTTTACCGGATGACTCAGACGTTCCTGCATCAACAATAATAACCCCCCTTCCGCTATTTGTACTTTTAACATCAGGAAGCATCTCCGGTTTTAATACACTAGGAACACCTACCCCCGAAATTATAATGTCTGATTCTTTGGATAATTCTGCAATATCTTGAGTATCTTTTTTTGCAATCATAACATTGGCTCCCTCATGTTTCAGCCAAGCTGTAACTGGTTTACCAACAAGTCTTCCCTGCCCCAATACAAGTGCGCTTGTCCCCTCTAAATCTATCGCACCAGAACGATCTAGAATTTCTTTTATCGCCCTAACAACTGGTGGCAAAAACCATTCCCCCTTTGTAAAAAGCTCATAAGAGGAAGTGGCTAAAACATCAACATCTTTTAGCCTTGGCACCGCATCCAAAATTTTTTGTATATTCATGTTTTTTGGAAGAGGTAACTGCACAACGACACCGCTATGACTATCTGCTATCTTTATTATTTCTAATACTAATTCGTCTTCATTAATAGACGGTTCAAATACAAAAACATCAACCTTAACACCCAGGCTTTCTCCAAATTCCCTTTTTTTCTGAATATATTTTTTTGAAACAGAATTATCTCCAACAAGTACGATACCGAGAGATATCTTTTCGCATTTACCCTCTTTGCATATTTCAAAAATACGCTGTTTTAGCGAAAGTCTCATATCTTCAGAAATTTTATTGCCGTCAATTATCATTTTTTAAAAAATAAAAAATTTTGAGTTAAGAAATAGAAGTATGCATAAAAAAACACTAAAATGCAAAAAAATATAAGCATCAATATAGTCTTTTGCTGACGTGGGATTCGTCGTATCGTAGAAAAGCAAAAATAACAAAAGCTATTATCCCCAGCGAAGCTCCATAATAAAAAGCAGTTTCGTAACCAAACTTGTCCCACAAAAATCCAAAAATGAGACTTCCCGGAAGAAGCGCAAGTCCTGTGAAAGCACTATATAAACCATAAGCAGTGGCGCGTAATCTGTCTTCTTGTACCAAATCGGCAACTATTGCCCTACCAACACCATCCGTAAAAGCAGCATAAACTCCATATAAAGCAAAAATAAACCAAATAAAGAATGGGGATGTGGTGTTTGCAAACAAGATATATGTAAATGAAAATATAAGCATTCCTATCATGTATGTATTTCGATGGCCAATCTTATCAGAGAGAGATCCTGCGGGCACAGAAAGAACCGAAAAAACTAAATTAAAAACCAAATATATTATAGGAAGAAGATGAAGTGGGACGCCCACACCACTAGCCCGAAGAATAATTAGCGCTTCCGATACTGTACCCAAAGCAAAAATAGTGGATGCAATTAAGAAAACAACAAACGGGGCTCCTAAATGTTTGAACTCAAATTTAATATCCACTTCGCCGTCTTTTTTCTCTCTTGGTGGTACTTCTTTTACAAACACCACAAGAACTAAAACAGCAAACGCACTGGCAATAAAAGATAGCAAAAAGAGAAATCTGTAATTATTATTTATAAGAGGCAATACAAGAAAAGCAATAATGAGTCCGACTGTTGCACCAAGCCTATCTGCTCCCCTATTAAAACCGAACGCTCTGCCTATATTACCTTTATTAACAGAGGAGCTTATCAAAGCATCTCTGGGCGCCTCTCTGGTGCCCTTGCCAACCCTATCCACAAACCTTACAACCAAAACATGCCACGGGGCCATAGCAATAGCTAGAATAGGTTTTGCAACAGCAGAAAGACTGTACCCAAAAACAACCATCGCCTTTCTTTTTCCCAACTTATCAGACAACCTACCGGCGAATATCTTTAAAATACTAGCTGTTGCATCAGCAAAACCCTCAATCAAACCGACAAAAGTAACGGATGCTCCTAAAACAGTGGTTAAAAATATAGGAATATAAGAAAAGACCATTTCTGAAGATACATCATTCAAAAAACTAACAACTCCCATCGAAAATATATTTCGACTAAAACCAAATATCTTTTTTTCTTCTTTATCTTGCATAAATTCAATTATATCAACGAGAGCAGGGTTAGCATAATCCGCACAAAAACACAGTCATTGCGAGATTTGAAAATTTTTAAAAAAGAAGCTCAATCTCTTTCTTAGGAGGTTGAGCTTCCAAAATTTTCAAATCTCGCCCGTCTGCCATGCCTACGCATGCAGGGCAGGTAGGCAATGATGGGCGGAATTACTCCTTAGTTTCTGCCCCTTCCTCTTTTTTGGGAGCAAGATGAGAATATCTTCCACACTCCCCCATAGCAACTTCCTTGGTAGAATAAATAAATTCAAATTTTAATTTTTTAACTAGTTTACTGCCATCAGCAAAGACCGGATAATATAAATATTTCCAAACACCTTTTTGGGTAAGTTCCTCGCTATAGCGTGCACCAAAAGTGGTAAAAAATAAACGAACTAAAAAATATGGAATATCTACTATTTGTTTTTTAAGAAAAACAGCTATTTCGCTAGAATCCAATGGCTTACTAGTCACGACATTAAAAACTTCATACCCCTTAAATGGCACCTTATTAAAAACAAGGACTGCATTAAGATCAACAAGATCATCCTCATGTACATATTGCAAACCATAATCATTATCAGGCTTAAAAAAATAAGGCAAAGAATCCAATATTTTTAAAAGCGGTTCCCTAAAAGAAGGGATTGAGGCTCCCATTGGGCCATAAATAATCCCCGGTCTCAAAACAAAAACATTTTTTGTTCTATTGGAACCACTATATTGTCTGGCCAATAAAGATTCTACCTCTTTTTTATTTACCGCATAGGAATATTCATTTTCCCGAAGAATTTCTCCTTCAGAAAACATTCTATCTCTATTGTTGTCTGAAGTTGCTCCATAAGGAAGAATGGAACTTAAATAAATTATTTTATTTATAGATGGTCTATTAAAACAGAATTCAAAAATTTTTTCTGAAGCATTTAAATTTTTAATTTCATCGCCTCCTTTTTCAAAATCCCAAGCTGTATGAATCGCAATTTCCGGCTCTTTTCCTATTAACTTACCGTGCCAGTCATCTTGAGATAAATCGGCCTCTATCCATGTTATCTTCTTTTTTCTTTTTAGAATATCCGGCATCGGTAATCTATCTATTGCGATGATCTCTTTAACGCTGGGAGCCGAACAAAATTGATCGCAAAGCATCCTTCCGACATAACCGGCTGCGCCAAAAACCACAATACAGCTAGGATCTGTTTGAGTATCAGTTTTTTTAGATTCCTTTATTGTTTTCTTGGATTTAACCATTTCTTTATGAATTAAGAATAAAGAATTAATAATTAAGAATATTTTAGCTTGTGCTTAATTCTTAATTCATACTTCATTATTCTTTTTTCTATACTCCGCTTCTAGACAAAAGTGTCTTTATCGTCTTTAGCGCAATTTCCAATTCAAGTACGAAAGACCTATTTTTAATATAATATAGATCATAGGATAATTTTTCGCGAGTTTCTTCTATTGAGTGTGGCGGCTTCTCGTGATGTATCTGAGCCCAACCAGAAAGACCCGGTTTAACAAGATGTCTCATATTGTAATAAGGAATCTCCTTTTCATAAAGCTCTACTAGTTTGGGTAGCTCCGGTCTGGGGCCTATAAGAGAGATATCCCCACTCAAAACATTCCACAATTGTGGGAGTTCATCTATTCTACTCTTTCTCAGAAAACTTCCCACACGAGTTATTCTTGGGTCATTTTTAACAACCCACTTTCCTTCATCACTTACACTCATTGTCCTAAATTTAACGATCCTTACTTTCTTGCCATTTTTACCAACCCTATCCTGAAAAAGAAATATTGGGCCACCGTCATCTAATTTAATTGCCAAATAGACAAATGGATAAAAAATTATTGAAATTAAGGCCAATACAAAGGACACAACAAGATCAAATCCTCTTTTAAAAAGCTCATACAAAAAACGAGGACTGTCTGGTTCATTCTCAAAAAACCACTCGTCATTAACATAAGAAAGGGATATTTTATCAAAAAGACTCTCGTATACCCTCTCTGCATCTATTATATTAAATCCGGAAGAGAGCAGTCTATAAACCAATCCATTATTTCTATCGTTTCTTATACATCTCAAATTTAAAATTATATTTTTTGATTTGTTGTCTATAGCAAACTGAAAAATATTTTCATCCAAAGATCTTATTAAAATATGATTCATTCCGTAGCTTGAATTACGCTCTATCTCCTCCGCTATCTCCTTGATCTCATGACCATCTCCAACAAGAAGAACATTGCCAATCCTAGAAGACTGGACCAAACTAAAAATATTTGTTCTGACAAATATCATAAAAATAATAGAGAGGGTCAGACATAGTAAAAGATTGGTCTTTGGTGTTATGTCTCCCTCAGCAAAAAAATAGAAGAAAGAAAGAGCAACAAAACCATTGGTTATGCTTACGTTAAAGATTGCGGAAGGAAGTCTTTTTTTAAAGGCCGTGGTTTGTTTATCATAAAAACCAAAAATAAAAAAAGAAAGTATCCAAAAACCAAAAACCGGTAAAAAAGCAATAAAATTTGTTTCAAATAAAGAAAATTCCGGAATATGCTGATAACGAATCAAAAGTGCGACCCACAATGCGAAAATAAACGATAAAATATCGCCTAAAAACAAAAAAATAGCATCTTTTTTACCAACTAATGTCATTTTTTATTATATAGAGACCATTTTAACTTAAAAAGTGTTATAATGAAAGTAAATGAATCCTGTTAGAAGTCGCCAGTCACAGTTTACAATTAGATACGGGATTACATTAAAGGATATTATGGTTTAATAATTAATTGATTGGTGGGAGTGCGGGTAACCGCGACCTACTTCTAAACGGGATGAATAAGCAACGAAAGCTTAAAATCATATATGCTATTACCAAATCAGTTTATGGTGGGGCTGGAAAATATGTACTTGAATTGGCAACTTCCCTTCCAAAAGATAGATTTGAGGTGGTTGTCCTTCTTGGTGGCTCAGGAGCTTTAAAAGAAAAACTTGAATCAGAAGGAATAAGAACCATTTCTCTTTCTTTATTAGAAAAAAACATAGATCTTGAGAATGATGTAAAATCATTTAATGAGATATTAGAAATATTTAGAAAAGAAAAACCTGACGTAATACACTTAAATAGCTCAAAAATTGGAGGAATAGGAGCATTAGCAGCTAGGGTTTCGGGGATTCCAAAAATAATTTTTACTGCTCATGGGTGGCCATTTAATGAAAACCGTAACCCCCTATCAAAGGTTGCAATCTGGATTGTTAGCTGGATAACAGTGCTTTTATCAACAAAAACAATCGTTATTGACGAACACGACCTAAGGCAAGGAAGACGCCTTCCTTTTTGTAGACAGAAATTCACGCTTATTCACAACGGCATCAACTCATTTGAATATTTAGAAAAAGATGCAGCTAGAGATTATTTGGTTCAAAAGCTCGAAAAAGACCCATTTTTAGGGCGTATTTCCATAGGAACAATTGCGGAGCTTACTGAAAATAAGGGTATTAATTATGGAATTGAAGCAATATCTTTACTTGCCCCGGCTATTAAGAAGAAAATTTCTTATATTGTTATAGGAGAGGGGGAAAATAGAAAAAAGTTAGAAAATCTTATTTCTGAAAAAAAATTAACAGATAGAGTCTTTTTGCCGGGTTTTATGGAAAATGCGAAACAATATTTATCTGCATTTGATATATTTATGCTTCCCTCTCTTAAGGAGGGATTACCGTATGTTTTACTAGAGGCCGGTTATGTTGGTTTACCAATAATAACAACGAAGGTTGGTGGCATACCGGATATAGTCGGTGAAGAAAAAACAGATTTTCTGGTTAAATCAAGAAGATCCGACGCCTTAGCTAATGCAATGACAGAACTCATTGTTAACAAAAAGGTGCGAACAGCGCTTCGTAAAAAAATAAAAGACAACGTAGTAGTCCGATTTAATTTTGAAATGATGCAAAGGAAAACAATAAAAGTTTATGAAAAATAAAGCACATTGTATATTTTTCAAACAAAAACACCCCGTCATGAACTGAGGGTGTTTTTTAATAACTAAAGAATGGCTGTTTATTCAGATGATGGTTCCGTCGTTGTTCCAATTTCTGATTCAGGTATCGGCTCAATCACAGGCTCAGGTTCTGAACTTATTTCAACCATAGGTTCAGGAATTGGTTCTTCGGAAGGAGCGGGTGTAGGTTCTTCTACTACAGCTCCACCACCAATAATTACAGTACGAGTGGCTTCCGTAGCTTTGTTACCTGCACTGTCAGTGGTGTTATATTTGATAATGTAGGTAGCGGGAGTTCTGGTGTCTACGGTGGCTTCTGTTTCAGAGATTAGGGTTTCGTTACCTGTCTGCGTATGCAGACTGTATGTTGATACTTGAATGCCTAAGTTATTGTCTTTATTGTCTGTTACCGTAGCTCCTGGGTCTACCCAGCCTGTTATGTTTGCTTCTATGTTTATTGTTTCTGATCCTGTGAGAGAGATAATGGGAGGGATTGTGTCTTCTTGTTGTTGTGTGGGTTCTATTATTTCTTCAGATATTGGCGCATTGCCCTGTAGTGAGCTTTGCTCTACTACTGGGGTAGTAGACTTTACCTTGTATATACCAGAGTTTATGAGTTCGGCTTTCATTTCAAGGAGAGATTTGAGTTCTTCGCGATCTAGACATTGGTCATTGAGACAGAGTTTCTTTGAGTTTACTTCTTCGACTGTTATTGTTCCATTTTCGTTATCAATACTCCACTTACCAGAAGACGACAAAATACTTCTGACATTCTTCATATCTTGATTATTGAGATCTAGAGATTGTGATATAGCGAGTTTGATAGCTCCTGTGGTTTCATCTGTGGTCCAGATGGAGTTTGTGTTGATGTTTCCACTTGAGATAGAGTCATCGAGCTTGTTCCAGGAGAGGTTTACGAAGACGAGGATTTGATTGTTCTTTGTTTCTTCTCTGTTACCTGCCCGAACATCGAAGATGGGCGGGTAGCTTTCAAGAGCTATACCTACTATTTGTTGGTAAGATGAAGTGGCTTTAGCTCCTACACCTGCTATAGATGATAGTGTGATTCTGTCTCCTACCTTAATGGCACCCCCCTCTGTGTTTACTTTGACAGGGACTCTAGCTGAGAGAGCTACGGGTTTAGAGTTCTCTATACCACCACCTAGAGTCATACCTGGTTCTGTGGAGATGATACCGAGTA
>DOAO01000002.1:40199-50929 GCA_003504275.1 Patescibacteria group bacterium | reverse complement strand
TGTCAAAAGAGGTTAGTTAAAACAAAAGGCGTAGAGTTTTTTAAACTTACGCCCTTGAGCAACCGGAGTTGTTTTCTATTTTTTCTTTCTTTTGCTTTTTTCTTTTTCTTCTTCACAGCGAATGTACCATTTATTAAGGTCTTCTTCTGACACCTGGTAATATTCGGTTCCCTTTCTGCCGAAAGTTTTTTTCACTTCAACGGTGGTTGGCATTGTTTTTGAGATAAGTTCCAGGTTTCTTTTGGTCAATCTTCCAAACCTATCTTTGAAGAATTTGTCGATATAAATTTCTCTTTTGTGGTCGCATATATTTGCGGTTTCTTCTGCTTCATCCGGTTTTATAAAAACAACCAGTACAAGCTTTGAAGCCACGAGATACACGCCATTGCCGTTTCCTGTATTTTTAAAGTACCCCCGATCAATATCATAGTGGTTTTGTTCACATGGATCTACGCCCTGAACCGTTTCTGCTGAACCCTTGAAATACTCTAACTCAAGACAAATAGCTTTTTTCATAAAAAGCCACCTCCATTTAAATTCATTTTGATGTACGCCACTTAATAACTAGGAAGGTTAGGAATATGTAAATGAACTTCGTTTGTGAAATATTATAATATTAAAAAGATTGTGTCAAATATTTTATAAAAATTTAAAAATCAAAAGCCTTTTTATTTTCCTCTTTGTTTGTGAATATAAAAAAGAGTAGACAATCAATTGCCTACTCTTTGAATCTTCTTTTTACTCAATTTTAATTATATTGGAGCTACAGATTATAGAATAACCCTTCATTGGGTAATCAAGCCTATGTCCTGTCCCAAATATTACCACCCCGTCTGTTTCATCTAAACGAAGTGAAGCCACTCGATCTTCATTTCCAATACTGGAACCTAAAAAATATAGATTCTTAAATGTTTCCATGAGATCCGGATACTGTATCACAACATTCATGCTTTCGTGAGCTGTGACAGCCCTCTTTTGGTTGATTCTGTCGCCGATAGAAGATAAGTGTTTGCGAGGTGTATCCCCGATGGATTTTTTATCAACCTTTACATGAGTTATTAGATAAGGGAGGTGGTCCGTTTCAATATTTTTAATATTATGAATTATTCCCTGGATATATAGATCAGAAGAGCTTTTAAAACGGCATCTCATACCCCTATTTTTTATATGATTATCTATAAGAGATAGCCATTTTGTAATTGTTATCATTTCTTGTGGAATTATGATAACGAAAGGTATTTCATCCTGAAGCTGTAATCCTTCTATCTTGTGGATTTTTGGTTTTAATGCGATGGAGATTAGTTCTCTTAGCCATTCACTAGCAACTCCTATTGCATCGGGGACGTTGTTTTTGATCAAATTATCAAGCTGATCATCAAAAAGTTTTTCCAGATTTTCCCTTTTTTTAGCTTCCGTTTTTTCTCTAGAAATAACTATTTCTGCAACAGAATTTCTTTCCTCTGTTGTAAGATAGATCAGCTTCTTGAATTCTTTCATTATTTTTCTAGCCTTGTCCTGGGGTAATATTGAGAGAATGTTGTAGATTTCAATTACATTTTTTCTTTCTTTTTCCTGATCTTCTTTGGGAAATATTCTAAAAAGATCGGAAATATTTATATCGAACGAACACACCCTTTCTACCTTATCCATGGGGAGACCCTTTAATTTATCAAAGATCTCTAAGATCTGTTGGACTTTTGCGGGATCTACCCCATCAAAAATTTCTGAGATTTTTGTAGTGAATTCAATACAACGAAGTAATCTAGACATGGTCTCCACCTCACTTTCAATATTTTGATGTCAAAGAAAATTTTACACTATAAATATAGCATGTTTAAAATTGGTCGTTAACTAGCGATAAATCATAATCTAGATAAGTAACGATACTGTCAAAGTTTTCTTAGATTTTTATAGGCTTGGATTATGCCAATAGGATTTTATAGCTCTTTTGCCGTTGTAAGTATAGTGATGTTCCTCAGGGGTACCTTTTTGAGAGCTATTACTTATCGCGAGGGAATTACCGATATAGAATCCTATGTGTTCGTGTTTTCTGCCGTCAACATCTGTTATCGTTTCCCAAACAATAATATCTCCATCTTCTAATTTATCTTCGTTCATCTCCACCCAGCCGTTTGTTTCCATATTTTTTATGGTTCCTGCTATTGTGCTATGTGGTGCTTTATCGCTATCTATTAGATGAAACATCATGAGTATTGATGATACGAAAAAAGCACAAGACAGCTTTCCGTTTTGAGTTATATCTTTTTCTGCCCCATCAATTTCTGCAAAAATATTATGAAATATCTGTACACCAACAGATTTTTTAATAGTATTTAAATAGTTTTTTTTGGTGAGAAGTTCCACTTAGGCGGTTTTATCTATTTACTTTGTTCGCTACGGAGAGAGTGGGATTCGGTCACGAGTTACTAAGTCTTTTGCTTCGCTTCGCTTACAAAAGCCAAAGTACTCTCGACCCCGACTCGGCGACAAGCATTTGCTCCGCAAATCTTGTATACCGCCTCCGTCTTTCGAATCCCACCCTCTCACGCAATGGCAAACTATTCAAACGGTGCCCGTTTTCACAGGCCATTACGGAGAGAGTGGGATTCGAACCCACGGTTCCAATTAAGGAACGACGGTTTAGTAAACCGTTGATTTAAACCACTCATCCATCTCTCCTTCAGACTTTATTAAAGTTTAGTCTAACTTTTTATCCCTAATATCGCAAGATAATGTTTTAAGTTATAAAAATAACAAGACCTTGTTTATGTAGACATTATCGTCTATACTAGGCGAAATATGGAGCCGTGTCAGAGTGCTGATTTGCGAACGCTTGGAGCAAATCAGAGCCGGAGCGCGATAGCGTGAGGCGGGGTCGCGGAAATTTTCATCAGAAAATTATCTGTGACCTAACGTACCTCTTTGCCAAAGCGCCAATATAGTGAATAATAAATTTAAATGGAGCCGTGTCAGAGTGGTCTAACGTACCTCTTTGCTAAAGAGGCAGGGCTTAACCGCCCTCGATGGTTCGAATCCATCCGGCTCCGTAGCGAACGAAGTGAAGCTAAAGAGAGAAGAAAGCAATTTTAAATTGCTTTCGTGTGGTATTAGAAAATCTCCGCCCTTATTTTTGTCACACATTTTCATTGACATTGTCAATATTTTTTGTTTAAATTAGCGCCGAAGTTTGAACATTGAAAAATAAGTCAAAAGGAGGAGTTTTCATGAAAAAGAGAACAAATGACGAAATTCGCCAGTCCCTCGGTCTTATTAATGGACAGCAAAGAGTTTCAAGCCACACTTCGCACAACTGCAGATGGCTTAATGCAAAAGGAGAAAGTATTGGTCATGGTGACCTTACTCTTAAAGATTTTTCAAATATTTCCACAAGAATAGGGTGTTGGGAAATCTTCATTGTTGTTGATGACGTGTCTGGAATTGAAAATTCTGATAAGGTGGAGTTTTTAGCATCGAGGGCAAAATTTATAATAATAAGAGGCAGGTGTTACTCGATAATTTCCGGTGTTTTTTCGGGAATTTATGCATGTAGCGAACTCGACACAATGCTGACTTTTGAAATTATAGATAAGGAAAAAGCGAAAGAGATTATTTCTCAATTTAACTGTTTCTGACCCCTGTTTATATCTAAAAAATGTAGCTACTAGATAAGTTTTTTGGAAAATTAAAGAGGAGGTAAAGAGAAATGAAAGTGCGCACGATAAACATACTCTTGTTGGTTATTCTTTCTCTTTTTGTTATTTTTACAATTTTCGAAAAATATTTGAACGAGGTTGAGAAAAGAGGAACTGTAGCCACTATCGACGGCGTTTCCATCGATGTTTCAAAGACAGAGACACCTGTTGCAAAGGGGGAATGTGATGTTAGGGAAATTATAAAAAACGTCATATGTGCTGTTGTGGACAGGCGGACAGGACAATTATTGGTATATTTGCCCGGAGTATATCCTGTTCCTTGCTATGAAATGTCTCGTATAAAAAATTTGGTAATTTTTACGAATACACCCAAGGGACAACCCACTTCTATCATAACGTGGGTGTACGCAGGTGAGAGTAATTATGAAACCATTGAAATTCATCTCCACTCAAAAGGAGAAGTATATATAAAGAATTAGTAAAATATGTCCCGCATTAAAAATGCGGGATTTTTCTTTTAATTTTTTAATTCATATTTTGTTGTTGACAAAAAGACTTATTATGTTAGTTTTTTATTGAAACAGTACCTTAATAATAAAAGGAAGGAGGGCGTTGTATGGGTATTAATTTATTTACCAAATATGAAGGACGTGGCTGGTTTCCGATATATGTAAGTATAGGAGGAGCAAAAAAGCTCCTTTATTATTTTGTCCTTGTGGACGATATACAAATTGGATATGGTGGCCAAAAAGACCGCCAAGTTAAATATATCCTCAAGGAGTTTCCCGACGTTGGTAGTCGTGTTGATTATAGATCTTTCTTTGTTTGTGGGATTCTTGGAAAAAATGAAAATGGACAGTCTGGGTGGGAAACGGTTCCGGTTAATCTTAGCGAAAAAGATGTCGATAAGGATCTTCAGAAAACTTTCCTTCGAAGTCCTAAAAATATCGTTTTATTGTATTTTTCAGCTATATTTACGCAGATTGATATGGAAAGACACCCTGATCTTTACGCTCCAAATTTTATTCATTAAGACTCAAGCTCCCGATATATTCGGGAGTTTTTTATTAAATTTAAAACCCGCCTTTTTGGCGGGTTATATTTATGCATAAACTTTTTAAACGAATTAATCACTTGAATCCACTAAGTAGAAATAGCCACACTTAGGACATTCAACACGGCTAACGCATCTAAAATTAGTTTTTTGTTCAACCTTTTTGTGTCCGAGCTTATTGCATTTTTTAACTTCCTTCGGAGTTTCTTTCCATGAATTTTGATAGCCGAGGTTTTTTGTTTCCTTAGTATTTTTGAGGTTCGTTTTTTCTTTTTTTACAGGATTTTTTTTACTCACCTTGCATCACTCCCTTTTTGTTTGAAGAAATTCTTCAGCCTTTTGTTTCCATTTTTCAGACGATATCATTATTATATCTTTTTCACTGAATTTTTTTTCTGCAAGAAGACGGAATACAGTATCCTTTTTTGTTTCCGGACAGTTATTTAACAGGTTTATTAGATCAAAAATGTCCAATTTATTTTTTGATAATAAGACATCGCACGCTTCTTCTTTAAATTCCGTTGGTCCGCAATTAATAAGATATTTTAAGTTTTCTCTGGTGGGATAAAGGTCAAAAATAATTTTAACGACTCGGGCCCTATGTTCTTTTAGGTCGCTGTTTAGTATCATTTTTAGTCTATCTTCGGTGGTAAAGTTTTTATTGGATAGACCTAATTCCATATGCTCCAGAAGGCTCTCGGCAAATTTTTCCTTCCATTCAATCGGTCCGCAAAGGAATACTTTTTCATAATCATCGCGACCAAAGTAGCCTCTTTCAAGACATTTTCCCCAATAAGTATCAAATTTTTTTATTTTCTCAGCTAGTTCAAGAGGTAATTTGTCCGTATCCCAAAAATTATAAGATAAACAGTGCGTACATTTATTAAAAAGAATGTTGTAAAAAATTTTAATGGCGTAGTGGTCGAGCATTTCGTTTTTTTCAACAATCATTAGTTTTTCTTCTCCAACCTCTGAAAATATCTCTTCGTCTGTTAAATAAAGTATTTGTGTTTCTCCATTTATGACAATTTCTATCCATGATAAAAAATTCATAATTTCACGCCCCTTTATTTTTTGTATTTATTTAATTTTCAAATAACCGCATAAGACTTATTAAGACAATTTAACACTTATTTTAAAAAAGTCAAATTTACCACATCTTTTTTGACTTTAAGGTGCAACAGTTATATAAATAGCGAGAATTGTAGATTGAAAACTTAATATAAGAAAAAGGAGGAGAGGTATGTTTTTAATCAAATTGTTACTGTTATTTTGTTGCTTGTTTTTTGTTCTTGTTTTTATAAGAAGCAGTGTAATTAAAACAAAACGCCCAATTTTGCTTGTTATTGTAAGGCACGGAGAATCGCTAAGAAATGAATTAAGAAATGGGAATCGCTACTTAAATAGTGAAGAAAATTCAGCAATTATTAAAAATGTTCCAGATCCCAAAATACCTTTAACTAAACTTGGTAAAAAACAGTCCCTAATAACAGGAAGGGTAATTAGAGAAAAATTTGGTTATTTCGACGTTGTTTATGATTCTGGTTATTTAAGAACGAGAGAAACGAGAGAAGAAATAATGAGGGCTTATTCATCCGAAGAATTAGCTAAGACAAAAATAAGAAGTAGTCATTTGATAAGAGAAAGAGAACCTGGATATGCATACAATATGACTCAGGAAGATGTTAATAAATTCTTCCCTTATCTCGACCCCTATTGGAAAAAATACGGACCATTTTACAGCCGTCCACCCGGGGGAGAGAGTCAAACAGATGTTTGCGAAAGAGTATATCGTTTTATCGGAATGCTTTTTAGTCAGCGTGCCGGAAAAAAGGTTCTGGTTATCACTCATGGTGGGGCAATGAGAGCTTTTCGTTTCAATCTCGAAAAATGGACAGCCAAAGATTATGAAGAAAATTTCAAAAGTCCGGAAAATTGCGCTGTAACTGCTTACCGACTTAATGAAAAAAACGGTCGGATGGAACTTGAAATTCTCGATGAGGTTTTTTGGACAGAAGAAGATTTAAGGAGGTAGCTCATGTTATTGGCTGTCGAAATATTCTACATAATGTTTTGTCTAATTGTTTATTTTAGATTCCATACCTTTATTAAAAAGAGTGAATCTTCTAATTTTGAGGTTAGGACCGTTGCCAATACCGCGATGATAATTTCAATTGCCCTAATTTTACAGGTTATTTTAAGTCTTTGTGGAGTAGCTCCAATGTAGTTTTTGTGCTTAAAAAAGCAAAAGCGGACAAATAATTGTCCGCTTTTTTAATTAGTGTGCAACAGCCAGAACAATTACCTTACAAGCACCAGCTTTCATGAGTTCCTTTTTGCATTCTGATATTGTGGCGCCGGTTGTTATTACATCATCAATCAGAAGTATAACCTTGCCTTTTATTTTTTCTGGAGTTACCACCTTAAAGGCATTATTTAAATTTATCAGTCTTTTGGTTCTACTAACAGCTTTAACCTGACTTTCTGTATGCTTGGTTCTAATCAACGCTCCTGTTTCTAGAACCAGTTTATCTTCGTTTAGGGAATTAATTATACTTCTGGCTATTATTTCTGATTGATTAAAACCTCTTTTTATTAGACGGTCTTTATGGAGGGGTACAGGAACGACAATTATCTTTTCATCTTCAGTAAATCCGGCCATTGTTTTTGCCTCAGAAATCTCTTCAAACACCACTTCTCGCATAAATTTTGCTAGAGAGGGAACGACCATTCTTATTCCGCGATATTTAAGAAGCTTTATTGCCTCACTTATTGTTGGATCATAATATGAAAAAACAGCAAAAACGTCTTCTCCGAGGAAATCTTCACATCTTCTTAACCTTGGAAGGCAATTTTCACACAGTATTTCGCCCGATTTGCCACAACGGAGGCATTTCTGGGGGAGAATGAGGTTTAGGAAAATATTAAATATTTTATTCATTTTTTATATTTTGGATTTTGAGGTTGTTTAGAGCTTAAAAATTTGGAATTGAGATTTTTTATATGAGCTGTGGATAAGTCGTCATTTTTAAGATAAATCTTATTAGTGACTTATGTTATAATAACCGTTGAGGTCTGGCAATTTATCTGCACGATTATTTTGCACTAGATTGTCATCTTAAAAACAAAATGGCATTTTCAGATTTTTTAAAAGGTTTAGGTGTAGGACAAACACCATCTAGCGTTGTCGGAATAGACATCGGTTCTTCGTCTATCAAAGTTGTTCAGCTTAAGAAAGAACATGGTGTTGCTAAGCTTGAAACATATGGAGAGGTAGCGCTCGGTCCGTACGGCGGAATGAGTGTAGGACAAGCAATGTCTTTACCACCGGAAAAGATAGTAGAAGCGATAAAAGATCTTTTTAAGGAGGTTAATATTACTGCAACTTCTGCTAGTTTGTCCGTTCCTTTAAAGGCAAGTCTTTTGAAACTGATAGAGGTTCCAAAAATAGATGAAAAAAATCTTGGACAGATGGTATCTCTTGAAGCTAGAAAATATATTCCTGTTCCCATGTCGGAGATTGCGCTTGATTGGATGGCTGTTCCTGGTCATGAATACAATGAAACACAGACATCTTCTGTTTCTGAACCAGAAGGTGGGCCCAAAAAAGTACCTAAAATGGAGGTGCTTATAGTTGCTATTCATAAAAATATAATTTCCGCATACGAGGAAATAATAAACAAAGCAGGGTTAAAGGCTGTTCCTCTGGAAATAGAGACATTTAGCGCTTCCAGAGCAAATCTTTCTAACGAAATAAACGCTGTGGCGATATTAGACCTAGGTGCATCGGCATCTAGATTACTTATTGTTGATTACGGAATGGCCAGAGTTTCTCATGTTATAGGCAAGGGGGCTCAAGATATTACTATTTCTTTACAAAAATCCCTGGGTCTTAGTTTTGCTGAAGCAGAAGAGGCAAAGAGAAGGCTTGGCGCCATAGGTAAAGTTGAGGGAGGCGACCTAAATACAGTTATCAGCCCTACCCTTGAATTCATTTTTTATGAAGCTCAGAAAATAATGCTCTCTTATCAGAAGAAATATTCTAGACCAATTACCAAGGTCATTCTTACAGGAGGAGGCGCTCAATTGAAAGGCATATTGCCTCTTGCAAAAAAGGAGTTGGAGATAGAAATAGAGCTCGGTAATTCTTTTAAAAAAATAGAGGTTCCGGCGATAATGGAAAAGGCACTCGCGGAAAATGGTTCTGGGTTTGGTGTATCAGCTGGTCTAGCTTTGAAGGGTTTGCAATAAAGTAGTTTTTAATATTAAAAATTTTATTAATAATGGGGTTTGCACAGTTGAGGGCAGAACGATAAAAAATCAAGTTTACGGCTTAAATATATAAAAATATTTTGAAAAGTAAACTAAGTTTTTTAAGAAAGTTACGCCCTGAATGTGAAAATCCTAAATAAATTATAAATATGATAGGCGATATTCAAAGAGGAAGTGTCCAAACGTCATTCATTCCAAAGAAACCTTTTGTTTCTTCCGGTCAAAAGGAAGGCCTAGGTTTTGCCGGAATTTTAAATTTCGTTTCAATAATAGTTTTTGTGACAGCTCTCTCTGTTTATGGAGGAGGACTTTTTTACAAAACCATACTAAACAGATCAATCGTAAACATAAACAAAGATCTTGAAAAAGTTCAGGCTGATTTTAAAAACAACGACTCGTTAATGAGAGAAATGATTAGATTTGATGCCAAATTGAAAAATATGAATGCTCTTTTAGATAACCACGTTACCCTAAGAAGCCTTTTTGCTTTTTTGGAAGAATCCACAATGTCCAATTTAAGGTTTAATGAATTTGGTTATATTAATAAGAGCGATGGATCAATTGACCTGAAATTAGGAGGCGAGGCTACAAGTTATGGCACAATCGCCCTACAGGCCAAAGAGTTTGTTGATTCTAAAAAAACAGGAAACAAAGATTTTACAGATATAATTTTCTCTGATTTTAATCCGGGACTTACTGGTAACGTTGTTTTCAGAGCCACTGCAAAGATGATGCCAGACCTTGTTTATTATAAGAACCTTGACTCTGTTGGAAGTAGTCTATAAAAAACATATGAATTATCTAATTACAATTTCATTATTAATTATTTCATTTGTTCTTTCTCTTTTTTATACCAGTCCTTTGATGACGGAGATATCGGAACTTGGATTAAAAAAGGATTCACTCAACGCATCTCTTTCAGAGAGCAAGAATTTATTTACAATTTTTGAAGAAAAAAGAACAAAATACAATAATTTTACAGATGAAGAGAGGAGCACAATAAACAAGCTTCTTCCGGATAGTATTGATAACGTTACGTTGGTTATTGATATAGACGATATTGCTTCTAAATACAGCATGAAGATCAGAAACCTCGATCTTAAAACCGAAAGGGCAGGAGAGGGAGAAGCGAGTAATAATGCTTATGGTGTAGCAACTTTAAGATTTGCTGTCTCTGCTCCCTACGAGAGATTTTCATCTTTTTTGAATGATTTAGAAGACAGTTTGAGAATTATGGATATTTCTTCTTTGTCATTTAACTCCAGCGACAAGGATGTCAACGAATATAATGTAGAGCTAAAAACTTATTGGCTTAAGGAAACAATATAATGGGAAATAAACTAACAAGTATTTTACTAGGTGCGCTCGCGGTAGTCGTATTAATATTCGTGTTCTTTTATTTTAGAGGAAACAGTAATACTGAATCGGCCGGATTAACAGTAGAATCTGCTACAGGTGGTTCTCCTATCGGTGCTTTCTTGAGACAAATATCAGCGATTAGAAATGTTTCTCTCGATAGCGATGTTTTTAATAATCCTGTTTTGAAAAATTTAAAAGACCAAAGCAAACCTATCCCTTCAGAAAACAAAGGCAGAACGAATCCGTTTGCTCCACTTGGAAAACAATCTGCTTCGGTGTCGCAAGTGGTTGCTCCCGTTGATGTTATAGTAAATGCACCTGTTATTATACCGGCACCTGTCGTTCCGGGTCCGTTATCGGATTAATTCACCCGCCAAAATTTTCGGAAGAAG
>DOAO01000002.1:0-40191 GCA_003504275.1 Patescibacteria group bacterium | reverse complement strand
CGGTGAAAAATTTAGGAGGGTAAATAAAATAAATGGCTAAGGACTCATCCAGTTTAATACCAAAAAGAGATCTAGGCGGAAAGCTCGGAAATCCGGAAGTATTAAAGTACGTTCCCGAAGAGTCCGCAACATACTACAAATTTGCTCCTATTGATTTTAAGGATGGAGTTTTAGAATTTGGCGTAACAGATCCAGACAGTATAGAAACGAGAGACGCCATAAGCTTTATTGCAAATAAATACAATCTTCCGTATAAGATATTTCAGGTTTCTGATCCTGATTTTCGTACAATTTTAGAGGCTTACAAGCAAATGTCAGGTGAGGTGCACGAGGCTCTTCAGGAGTTTGCTACCACACAAGGCAGACCTGGTGTAGCAGATAACGTTACTAGTGAGTTAATGGAAGATATTGCTGCTAAGAAAACGGAGGTCACAAAAGAAGACGCTCCGATGGCCAAGATAGTCTCCGTTATCATTCAGAATGCTGTTGAAGGTAACGCTTCAGATATTCATATTGAGCCGGGGTTAGACAAAGTAAAGGTTAGATTTAGAATGGATGGTGTTTTGCATACGAGTTTGATGTTGCCGATGAATATAGCCGATGCTATTGTTGCCAGAATAAAAATTCTCACAAATATAAAACTAGATGAAAAGCGTATACCTCAAGACGGTAGGTTCTCTGCAAAAATTGGAGGCAGACAGATAGATTTTCGTGTTTCAACATTCCCTACATATTTCGGCGAGAAGGTTGTTATGAGAATTTTGGATTTTGAAAAAGGAGTAAAAAAAATAGATGCACTCGGTTTTTCTAATGAACAAATGAAAGCAATCAAAGATGCTTTGAATGCTCCATATGGACTTGTTTTGATAACTGGTCCTACTGGTTCTGGTAAGACAACCACTCTTTACTCAATGTTGAATGAAGTTGATAGGGAAGAGAACAACGTTGTTAGTTTGGAGGATCCTATTGAATACAATATCCACGGTGTAGCACAATCTCAGGTTAGACCGGAAATAGACTATACTTTTGCTAGTGGTTTGAGATCTATTTTGAGACAAGACCCCGATATTATAATGGTGGGAGAAATAAGAGACGCAGAAACAGCCAGGTTGGCTATACAGGCCGCTCTTACTGGACACCTGGTCTTTTCTACTTTGCACACAAACAATTCCATAGCAGCCATTCCAAGGCTCATAGATATGGGAATTGAGCCATATCTTATTGCCCCTACTCTTATTCTTGTGGTTGCCCAAAGACTTATTGGTAATCTTTGTTCTGAATCAAAAGGTGAGATTCCTGTAACAGAAGAAATGAAAGCAGAATTAGAAAAACAATTTGCGACCCTCCCTGAAAATTACAGAAAAGGAATAAAAATACCGGACATGGTTTATAATGCTAAACCTTCCGCCACTTGCGCTACTGGTACAAGAGGAAGAACTCCTGTTTTGGAGGTTATGACAGTAGACAGAGAGATGCAGAATTTAATTTTTAAAAATCCTTCCGAAGAAGAAGTCAGAAATCTCGCAAGAAGCAAGGGAATGATTACAATGAAAGAAGACGCAATATTAAAAGCCTTTAGAGGAGAGGTCGGTTTTGAAGAAGTTGATAAGCTGTAAATAGTGCATTCTCCTTATCGTCATCCGCCCGGATGAATGCGTTCATCCATTCGGACGGGTTGCGAGGGCGAGGCGTACTAGCTGGGGCATGGCCGTCTACAGGTGTCGACGTTAATCTCCGTCGACCAATCCAGATTGTAGATAATAGATTATAATTTAAAAAAGCTAATTACCAATTTTAATAAACAAACATGGTTGAATTTAAAAAAGAAATCGAAGCATTGGTTGAGATCACCCTTAAAGAGGGGGCATCAGATCTGCATATCACTGCAGGAAGAAAACCTTCTATTAGAGTTTCGGGAGAGCTTATTCCTCTTATCTCTCAACCGGTTTTGAGCGAAGCAGATACCAAGGGTCTTTTACTTGAACTTTTGAACGAGGAAGGAAAGAAAGAGTTTCTAGAAAATAAAGATATTGATTTTGCTTATGACTCTCCATTCGGTGTTAGATTCCGAGGAAATGCTTTTTTTCAAAAGGGTCATGTTGGTGGAGCACTTAGAGTCATACCAAAAAAGATACGTGGGGTAGAAGAACTTAACTTACCAAGTGTATTAACCGAGTTTGCTTTCAAAGAGCAGGGTTTTTTCCTTGTCGTTGGTCCTGTTGGCCAGGGTAAATCAACTACTCTCGCTGCGATGATCGAGCTTATAAACAAAGAAAGAGCCGAACATATTTTAACGATTGAGGATCCGATTGAATATATTTTTGAAAGCGATAAATCTATAATTGACCAAAGAGAGGTGCGATTTGATACGGAGAGTTTCCAGTCGGCGATGAAGTCAATGTTCAGACAGGATATTAACGTTGCAATGATTGGTGAGATGAGAACGTCTGAAACCATAAGCACAGCTGTAACAGCTGCCGAGACAGGACACCTCATTCTTTCTACCCTTCACACAAATAATGCCGCACAGACGATAGATAGAATCATAGATTCTTTCCCAGGTGACCAGCAGGGTCAAATTAGGGTACAATTAGCCTCAACCCTTATCGGAGTTTTTTCTCAGAGACTTATTCCTAGAATATCCGGCGGACTCATTCCTGCTTATGAGCTTCTTATAAACAACAGCGCCGTTGCAAACTTGATTAGAGAGGGTAGAACAGCTGAAATAAACGTTGTAATAGAAACAGGCACAGAAAGCGGAATGATAGACCTCAATCATTCTTTGTCTGATTTAGTAAGGAGGGGGGAGATTACTGTGGAAAGCGCGATGAAATTCTCGCTCAATCCGCATAGTTTAGAGAGGTTGATTTAGTTACACTTCGTCATTGCGAGGTCGACGGAATCGTCGTCGACACCTATAGACGGTGAAACGAAGCAATCCATTTGTAGCAGTTCGTAGGACTTAATTCATTATTCATAATTCTTTATTCATAATTTTATGCTTTTCAATTACAGGGCAATAACCGAAACAAATGAAACCAAAGAGGGTGTCGTTGACGCGGTTTCTATGGACTCAGCCGTCGGTTCGCTTCAAAAAAGAGGACTTATTATTGTTTCCATAAATCCTGTGGGCGAAAAGTTGGGAGTTGCCGGATTTTTAGCATCTTTTCAGGGAATAAAGTCAAAAGATCTTGTTATTATGTCCCGCCAATTGGCCACCCTATTTGAGGCAAAAGTTTCTGCGCTTGATTCTTTCAAGCTTCTTGCTACAGGTGTAGAAAGCCCGAAGCTTCAAAAGGCTATGGTAGAAATTACAGACGACCTCCAAAGCGGTATCAGTATCTCTAACGGAATGGCAAAACATCCCGAAGCATTTTCTCCATTTTTCGTAAGTATGGTCAGGTCTGGTGAGGAATCCGGTAGATTAACCGAATCATTTAATTTCTTGGCTAATTACCTTGAAAGGTCTTATGAGCTCACATCAAAGGTAAAAAACGCCCTTATATATCCTGCTTTTGTTATTGCCTCATTCATTATTGTTATGATTTTGATGCTCGTTTATGTTATTCCAAAGCTTTCAGAAATAATAATGGAAACAGGCGGAGATATTCCAATATATACAAAAATAATCATTGGTCTCAGTAATTTATTCTTAAATTACGGTATTTTCCTTTTGGCTCTTTTGGTTGTTGGTGCATTTTTCCTATATAGATATTTTAAAACTCCAGCAGGAGAGCAAGTTCTGTCTGATTTTAAAATGAACACCCCATATATAGGTAATCTTTATAAAATGTTTTATCTTTCCAGACTTTCTGACAACATGGATACGCTCATATCTTCAGGTGTTGCTATGGTAAGGTCAGTTGAAATTACAGCTGATGTTGTGGGTTCAAATCTTTATAGAAATATTCTTTTGGAGGTTGGTAATCAGGTAAAAGCGGGAAACGCTCTTTCAAAATCACTAGGACAGTATTCCGAAATACCTCCAATTTTGGTGCAGATGGTAAAGATAGGGGAGGAGACAGGTAATCTGGGATTTGTATTGAAAACAATGTCGCGATTTTATAAGAGGGAGGTGGATAATGCGGTTGACACCCTTGTCGGTCTCATTGAGCCGTTTATGATCGTTGCACTCGGTCTCGCTGTCGGTATTCTTTTGGTTTCCGTTCTCGGTCCAATTTACAATATTACGACAGGAATTTAAAAGTTTTCTCAAATAAAAAAAGCTCAACTTCTTTAAAGATGTTGAGCTTTTTTGTCCCCCCGCCGTCATTGTCTACCTGCGCAGACAGGCGAGACGAGGCGTCCTAGCCGAGTCGTGGCAATTCAGAAAATCTAACTCTCGCCGTCATTGCGAGTGAAACGAAGCAATCCCCATCGACCAATTAAGTCCTTATTTTTTGTGTCATTCCGAGGTCGCCTGGGACAAACTGGCGACACCTGTGGACGGCTTGTCGAGGAATCGCTTATAATCCCAGTCGTCATAGCACTCTCATTACCGTCATTGTACTCTCGCTTCCGTCATTGCGAACCGAAGCGTCTTAGCTGAGGTGTGGCAATCCATTTACCCCCCCCTTTTTTACCTCTCCGCTTTGACTTTTAACTCACATTTCGGGCTAATTAGCTTGTGGACAATTACACTTTGCAAAAAAGATGATTGGTAGTAAAATTAAGTCTATAGGAATAGGATTCCTTGTTTCTTCACACACGGTCGATGAACAAGATATTTTATTCAATCTGTTATTCCAGATTTAAACTGGAATTCAGAGATAATAAATTAAAAATAAAAAACAAAAATGTTAAACAATAGAAAAAAAGGTTTTACATTGATTGAGTTGCTGGTTGTTATTGCAATCATCGGTATGTTGGCAGCAACAGTTTTGGTTTCAATGGGTACGGCGAGATCAAAGGGTAGAGATGCGAAGAGAATCGCCGATTTAAAAAATCTTGAGTTAGCTATTCAGCTTTATTCGGATTCTAATAAAGGAAGGGTTCCAAATGCTTTATCCGAATTAGTAACGGGTCAGTATATAAAAGTTGAACCAAAAGATCCTAATACTGATTCAAAATATGGTTATACCGCATTTAAGAAAGTTGCTGGTACTGATAAATGTTTGAAATATCATTTGGGGGCCGTTCTTGAAAATAGAAATCAGGTTCACGAAGCCGATGCTGATGAAACAGCTGAGAAGGCACCTAAGGAATGTGGTGAGGGCATTGCTTTTGACGGTGATGATGGAACGGTAGATACTCCTATTAAAAACAAATGCGGTATGACGGGTGTTGATGATGGTCATTGTTACGACCTCACAAACTAGCTAAAAGTATTTATTAAAAAATTATAAGTAAATAATCAATAAAAAATGAAAAAGAAAGGTTTTACATTGATTGAATTGCTCGTGGTCATTGCGATCATCGGTATTCTCTCATCAGTAGTTGTAGTTTCATTGCAGAGCGCAAGAGTAAAAGCCAGAGATGCGAAGAGAATTGCAGATGTTGATGCGATAAAGAGTGCATTGAGTTTGTATTATGATTCAAACGCATCATATCCTGCCTTAATAGGTGATTTGGTTCCTGCTTTCTTAAATTCAGAACCTACTTTAGCAGCACCTACAGATGCTTATACTTACACTGCTTCTGCTGATGGTCTTAGTTACCACTTGGGTATTACACTCGAGCAGGCCGCTTCAACAACAGGTCCTTTAGCAGGGGACAAGGACTGTAGTTCTCTCGTAGCCGATGAATGTTTCACAGGCGTAGGTGCATCAGGATTTGATGGTGCAGACCCTGTATACGACGTAACTCCATAAATAGTTCCTCGTCTACAATTTCATAAGAAATTAAAAAATCCCATCGCACAAAAGGTGGGATTTTTGCTTCACTTAAAGAAACACTTGGAGGTTCAACCTCCAAGTAACTAACATAATCCAACTGAATCTTCCATCACTCGTCTTTTTAGGGTTTCCTTAGCTACTTCTTGGGAATACCTTAGATACTCTTGAGGATTTTTGAATTGCTCAATTATTACTTCCTTGTCGCAGGGGATTGGTTGATATTTATTGTTGTTAATATTTATATACTGAGAAAGACTGCTAGATATCAACTTGGAGGTTGAATCTCCAATTTGATGAATCTGATCATTCTGATTTACATAAGCACTTAACTGGAGTAGATAACCATCCGAATCAACATGTTTGGCCTTATATCTTCCGGAGAATAATGGTCCACTCCTTTTTTCTTTCTCATTAAAATACATTGTGTATCCAGTCGATAGCTTGTGCATAAATTTTTTGATACCGTCATCTTGATTTTGTTCAAGAATAAAATGGAAGTGGTTAGGATTTATACAATATGCTATGAAATTTACTAGCTTACAGCTTTTTGTTTTCTTATTTGACTTGTTAAATGAATTTTCGTATATGCTCCCGATTGTTTTAATTTGATTAAATTCCAATATACTCTGTATGAATCTTTTCAAATCTCTTTCTTCTGTAAAAATATTTCTTTTATCAACCCCTCTATTATAGATATGATAATACTCATTGTTTGCGAACCCGTTTTTTCTATTTGCCATTTATAGATAATATCATTTGGAGGTTGAACCTCCAAGTGACGGTATGGGATTTGTCCACAGGGGATTATGTATGAGTAATGAATATTTATGTGATATAATTGTCGGTATGGATACAATTATTTATGTTGCCACTTTTATACTGGGAACAATTATTGGTAGTTTTTTAAACGTAGTTATTTTTAGATACAATACGGGTAAGACTATGGGGGGTAGATCAATGTGTCTGTCTTGCAGTAAGACACTTAAATGGAATCATCTCATCCCTGTTCTAAGCTATCTTTTTCTTTTGGGTAGATGTGCATATTGTAAGACTAAAGTTTCTATTCAATATCCGATAATCGAGGTACTAACAGGTCTCGCATTTATGCTCATTGTACATAGGGTCTATCTTATTCCTATAGCGTTTATTTATTTTATAGTTTTTTCGATACTACTTGTTATTGCCGTATACGATTACAGACACAAAATAATTCCAGACGGTCTTGTGTATGCATTTATAGGTATTTCTTTTTTGAGAATAGCCACCGAATATTTTTGGGGCGGAGGCGCCTTTATGCAGGATTTTTCTTCAGGTCTTATTATTTCTTTATTTTTCGCCACTTTGTGGTGGGTATCTGACGGCAGATGGATGGGTTTTGGAGACGCAAAACTCGCTTTAGGTATTGGCTGGCTCCTTCCTTTTTGTCAGAATGTGAGCGCAATAATGCTCGCCTTTTTTGTCGGTTCTATCGTCGGGCTGTTTTTAATGTTTGTCGCCAAAATGACATCTAAGAGGGGTGGTGGATTTGCTTTTGACAAAGAAATACCATTTGCGCCATTTTTAATATTTTCCGCTTTTGTCTCTTTTGTTTTTAACTTCGACATACTCGGTATTATAATGGGAGGAGTGTTTGTTTGTTTGGGATAAAAATGAAAATCAATATTCAAAAAAATAAAGTCAAAAAAACAGGGTTCACTCTATTTGAAATGTTGGTTGTCTTGGCAATCGTTTCTTTCGTGGCTTCTGTGACTTTTTCCAGTTTCCCAAAAATGAATAGCAAATTATCTCTCGATCTTCTTACTCAGGATATTGCGCTAACCATAAGACAGGCTCAAATATACGGAACCACGGTCTTTGGGGTGGGGGAGATAAAGACAGGTGGTACTGCTAATTATCAGGCCTACGGTGTCAGTTTTCCAACTGCAAACATAGTCACGTTAGATAGCGGTAAATACGCCTATACTCTTTTTGCTGATGTTCCGGTGCCTAATGAGCAAGATACAAGCAATCTTTTATCAACCAAGAATAGATACGATGAAACTGTTGGCTCTGCCAACATCTGTATGAATGGAAATTATCAGACCTGTTTAAATGCTATTTGTGGAAATCCCACCATTACCCCTTATAAAAATGAATGTCTTCAGAGATTTTTGGTCTCAGGTCGTGACCAAATCAGCTCTCTTTGTTTAAATTATATAAATTCAGGTAACAGCAGTAAGACAAAAGATGAAAGAGTCGATAGTTGTGAAAAAATAAATCCAAGCTCTCAAGTGTGTAATGCTGATTCCTTAACAATTCCAGACGTTGGCTCATCTGTTGATATTGTCTTTAGAAGACCCAAATTACAGGCGGAAATAACCACGAGGTGTGAGAATAATTATTATTCTCCAACTAATGTTGGAATCGTCTTGAAGTCAACCACGGGAGAGACAAGGGTTGTTGTTGTTTGGAAAAACGGGCAGATATCAATCGATCGCTAATAAAACCGCAAAACGAACCTGCTCGAATGACCGAAATCATTCGGTCGGGTGAGAAGAAAAAAATGAAAAGTAAAAAAACAAAACAGAAAAAAAGTGGTTTTACTCTTATTGAGATAATGGTATCTATCTCAATCTTCAGTGTGGTTATGCTTATAGTTATTGGTGCGCTTCTTATGCTTAATGATGCGAACAAGAAAGCTCAAGCTACGCGTGCAATAGTAGATAACCTAAATTTTGCAATGGATGATATCACGAGGAGTATAAGAACTGGTAAGGATTTTAAATGTGGTTTAAGTGTTGTAGATGGAAATGTTACGGGATCGGCCCGATCCTGCACTTATGAAGATATTAAAAATGGTGTAGACACGATTGCTTTTACGGGTATACAAGAGATAACATATGGCGATGCAGATGTAAGGCAGATATGCTATCTTTATTCTTATAATAAATTAGACCCTATTTCTGAGCTAGGAACTATAAAATATGGAACCAAACCTATATCAATGGAAGAAGAGTGTGTAAATAATTTTAAAGGCATAACAACAACGCTTGTTTCTCCTGAAGTAGAGGTGGCTGGTTTAAAATTTTATATTTTTGATGAAAATAGTACCCAGGTATTAAACCTAGGAGTAAAACAACAGCCAATTGTGATAATTGCCTTAAGTGGAGATATAAATGTAGAGAAGTATAAATTTAAGACTCCTTTTAATATACAAACGACGGTTTCTCAAAGAGGTTTTGCTTTTTAAAACAATATGAACAAAGATAAAAATAATTTAAATTATCATTGTGAGCGGAACGAAGCCGTCTACATGTGTCGATGTAAACTTCATCGACCAATCCAGGGTTTTTGTAATATTTTCTGGATTGCCACGGGCTTTCGCCCTCGCAAAGACGGTAGGCAGACGAATATGAAAAAGAGCGGTTTCACTTTGATTGAGGCACTTGTAGCCATATCCATTCTCGTTATTTCTGTTATAGGCCCACTTTCTCTCGCTTCAAAGGGGCTTAGTTATTCAACTTATGCAAAAGACGAGATTACCGCCTTTTATTTGGCAAATGAAGCTATTGACGTTATAAGAAATATTAGAGACACAAATACAAGATCAGAAAAACCGTGGCTTGATGTGCCTGGAGATAATATGGATATAAAAATAACTGAGAAGTGTAAGGGTCCGAAAGGGTGCTATTTTGACGTGTGGAAGAATCCGCCAAACTTAAGAACTGCTTTTGTTACTGGTGACATAGATTCCACCCTAAAAACCTGTAATAGTGATTCGGGTCTTGTAAGGTTTGGCTATGCTTTCGATTGGCCTAATAGTATTATCCCAAACGAATGTGCTGATATAAAAATTGATCAAACTTCTTTTTTGAGAAATATTACAATAGATGAAGTTGGTTGGAATCCCGCTGGTCTTCCAACAGAAATAAGGGCGACCGTTAAGGTGTCCTGGACTACTAAAACTGGAATTGAAAGAAGTGTTACCATTACAGAAAATCTTTTTAAATTAGGAGTTATTTAATAAAATGATAAAAAGAATTTTAAAAAGTAAAAGGCAAAATAAAAATTTTACTGTATATTCTGGATTTTTTCGATTGTCTCAAAATAATCAAAGAAAGAATAATATAAATAATGCCGGTTTCATTCTTTTATTTTCTCTCCTTATTTCAAGCATTATGTTGACGGCCGGTCTGGGTGTTGCAAGGATAATAACAAGACAAATATATCTCGCCTCTGTGCAAAGAAATTCTCAAATTGCTCTTTTTGCAGCAGACACGGGTCTTGAGTGCGGTAGGTATTGGATGGAGGACGGATCAAAATCAGCGTCACCCCAATGTAATGGACAATTTTTAAAGGATTACCATGTCGGTAACGTCGAAATTTCCAAAGGAGGAATTAATGCAACAGCAGGTGCAAGTTTCTTTTTTAATCTTGGGACAACAAATGGTGAAATCCCTCAAACCTGTGTTCAGGTTGATGTTATAAACACTCCAACCCTTGAAGGATATAGACAAATCATTGCTAAGGGGTATAACGTTCCATGCAATAACCAAGGACAGCCGGAGGGTGGGCAAGTGGTAGAAAGAGAGCTGGTTTATCTTTACAACTAAACTTATAAAAAACTCATAGACCTTAGGGGTCTATGAGTTTTTTTGGTGCTATCAAAATTGGACTAGAAATGATATAAAAGAATAACAAAATTACCACAGTGTCATCCCAGACTTGATCTGGGATCTATTTTAATGAAAAACAATTATTATGTTTATATTTTGGCAAATAATAAAAATGGCACCTTATATATAGGAGTGACCAATAATCTTGGGCGAAGAGTTTTTGAACATAAGAACGGTCTTGTAGATGGTTTTACTAAAAAATATTTTGTTCACAATTTGGTTTATTATGAGGAATTTGTTGATATAAATTATGCGATATCGAGAGAAAAGCAATTAAAATGGTGGAAAAGGAAATGGAAAATAGATTTAATAGAGAAAGAAAATCCCGAATGGCAAGATTTATATGAGAGCGAGATAATTTGAGTTTTCCTGGATTCTGGGTCAAGCCCAGAATGACAAAAAATACTTTAATAGAGGCTTAAAAAATGATAATATTTTTGTATCTAGGAGAACTGCTATAATAAACCCTATGCAATATGAGTGAGGATTTAAAAAAAATAGAAGAAAGAATAAAAAAGCTTCGCGAAGTGATTAATCATCATAGGGAGCTTTACCATGTTTATGACAAGCAAGAGATATCAGACGAGGCTTTGGATTCCCTCAAATATGAATTGACCACTTTAGAACAAAAATATCCTCAATTTATAACCCCTGATTCGCCAACACAGCGTGTAGCTGGAAGGCCGTTAGAGAAGTTTGAGAAAGTTAAACACAAAGTTCCCCAGTGGTCATTCAACGACGCTTTTTCCGAAGAAGATATTCGCGACTTTGATACCCGCGTAAAAAGATTCTTGCAGAAATCCTTCCAAGAAGCTGAGCTTCTTGGGGACGGGAATGTTGAATATATTTGTGAGCTCAAGATAGATGGCTTTAAGATAGTACTTGAATATGAAAAAGGACTTTTGAAAACAGCTACTACAAGAGGGGATGGCGTTGTTGGAGAAAATGTTACCGCAAACGTACGAACGATAGAGTCCATTCCACTTCGATTGAAAGAGAATGTTGATCTCATTGCAGAAGGGGAAATATGGATGGGTAAAAAAGGACTAGAAAAAATAAATAAGGAACAAATTAAAAGGGGTCAGGAGCCTTTTGCAAATCCCAGAAATTTAGCCGCTGGAACTATCAGACAGCTTGATCCTCGCATTGTAGCTGAAAGAAAGCTTGAAAATTTCGCATATGATATTTCCTCCGCGAGTTTTAGCGTCCCCGAAACCCAAGAGGGGGAGCTGAAACGGTTAATGGAACTCGGGTTTAAGGTAAACAAGAATTTTCGTCTTTGTAAGAATATAGATGAGGTTATTTCTTATTGGAAAGAATGGCAAAAGAAGGCAAATAAAGAAGATTACTGGATAGACGGCGTTGTTTTAAAGGTAAATAGCAGAAAATATCAGGAAATTTTGGGATATACAGGCAAAGCCCCTCGTTTCGGTATTGCTTTCAAATTCCGCGCCGAACAAGCCACCACTATTCTAGAGGATATCAAAGTACAGGTAGGTAGAACTGGCGTTCTCACCCCTGTCGCATATTTGAAACCGGTACAAATTGCAGGTAGTACTGTTTCTCGCGCCACTTTACATAATGAGGATGAAATAAAACGACTTGATGTTCGTATCGGCGACACTGTTATCTTGCAAAAGGCCGGTGACGTCATCCCAAATATTCTTTCTGTTATAAAAGAAATGCGTACAGGTAAAGAAAAAATTTTCAAAATGCCAAAGGAGTGTCCTGTTTGTGGGACAGATGTCGTTCGAGTAGAGGGGGAGGTTGCCTACAAATGCCCGAATAAAAAATGTTTCGCTAAGGAGAGGAGAAAAATGTATTACTTCGTTGGAAAAGCGGGATTTAATATTGATGGACTGGGACCAAAAGTAATTGATCTACTCGCCGACAATGAACTCATTTCTTCTCCGATAGATATTTTTGATCTTACCAAAGAAGATGTGGAGACACTTCCTCGAATGGGAGAAAAGTCTGCTGAAAATCTTGTAAATGCGATTAATTTGGCGCGAAATGTAGCATTGCCAAAATTTATTACCTCGCTTGGAATAGAAGGTGTGGGAGAAGAGACGGCGTACGATCTGGCAAAACATTTTGGAAGTATAGAAAAATTACGTAAGGCGACATTAGAAGAGCTTCGGGGGGTGTATGGTATTGGAGAAATAACAGCTGAATCCGTTTTTGACTGGTTCAAGGAAGCTTCAAACATAAAGATAGTGGATGAACTCATAAAGAGGGTAAAAATAGTTAATGAACAAATATCAAGGACGGTTCTTGATAAGAAACTGGTGGGCAAGACCTTTGTCTTTACGGGTACAATGCCGACTCTCGATAGGGAAGAGGGTAAGAAAATGGTGCGTGATAATGGTGGAGATGTGTCAGAATCTGTCTCGGCAAAGACTGATTATTTGGTGGCTGGAGAAAACGCGGGAAGTAAGTATCGCAGAGCGAGTGAATTGGGTATAAAAATAATTAATGAGGAGGAATTTCTCAAGATGGTCGGAATCTGAATATAATTAAAAATGAAAAGCTAAAAGTGAAAAATAACAGTTTAAAATTTAAAATATTTTAGGTTTTGGGTTGTTGTTTTTCGCTTTTCGTTCTACACTTTAAACTTAAGTTATGATAGACAGTGGAACTATAAAAAAACTAGCAGAACTGGCGAGAATAGAATTAACGCCGAAGGAGAGTGAAAAGATTCAAAAAGATTTGGGTTCTGTTTTAGATTACGTTTCAGAATTAAAAGATGCGCCGATTGGGGATGTTGTGAGTAGCGATGAGCATATAAATATTTTTAGAGATGATATTGAACCACACGAGTCCGGAAAATACACCGAAAAGATATTAGCCGAAGCACCAAAGCAAAAAGATGGATATTTTGTTGTTAAACAGATAATGGAGGAGAAGAAGAATAAATAAAATTTTAAGGTAATGGAAATTAAAGACCTAACAATTAAAAAGGCTGTTGAAAGCATTAAAGCCGGAGATTTTTCCGCTACCGAATTGACCGAGACTTACTTAAAAAATATTGAAAATAAAGATGGAGATATTGGGGCATATTTGGAGGTTTTTGATGATGCTCTGGATATTGCAAAAAGCGTAGACGAGAGAGTGAAAAAGGGAGACACAACAGGTGCTCTTCTTGGCGTTCCGATGGCTTTTAAAGACAACATTTTAATAGAGGGGAAAACATGTTCCGCCGGTTCTAAAATCCTTGAGAATTATAAGGCCACTTATGACGCCACTGTAATCTCCCGCCTAAAAAAAGAGGGAATCGTGATACTCGGCAGAACCAACATGGACGAATTTGCAATGGGAAGCTCCACAGAGAATTCAGCTTATAAAATAACAAAAAATCCCCACGATTTATCGCTCGTTCCGGGTGGTTCTTCCGGAGGTTCTGCTTCATCTATTGCTTCCGATATGGCACTCGGTGCTCTTGGATCGGATACAGGTGGCTCTGTCAGACAACCAGCATCTTTTTGCGGTATTGTAGGATTGAAGCCGACTTACGGAGCTGTTTCTAGAAACGGCGTGGTGGCAATGGGAAGCTCTTTAGATCAGATAGGCTCGATGGCTCATAAAGTTGAAGATGCGGAAGCTATTTTTGATGTCATTCGCGGTATAGATAGTATGGATTCTACAACCCGCGAATATCCAAACAACAGTGACCGTTCCTTTTCAAAAAAGATTGGAGTGCCGAGGAAATTCCTTGAAGAAGGCCTCACGAAAGAAGTAGAGGAAAATTTTAATAAAACGATTGAAAACCTAAAATCTCTCGGCTATGAAATAGTAGATGTCGATTTGCCTAATATCGGTTATTCTTTGCCTGCTTATTATGTTGTTATGCCTGCTGAAGTATCTGCGAACTTGGCGAGATTTGATGGTGTAAGATACGGCTCACATAAGGACGGAGCAAATCTCCTTGAAGATTATATAAAGACAAGAGGCGATGGGTTCGGTCCCGAAGTAAGGCGCAGAATAATTCTCGGAACGTATGTTCTTTCTTCCGGATACTATGATGCTTATTACAAAAAAGCGGAGGAAGTTCGCGGTCTTATAAAGAATGACTTTGCAAAAATATTTAATGGTGCAGATGCTGTGTCCGCGATAATCACACCGACGACCCCTTCACCAGCATTTAAAATAGGGGAGAAGACTGGAGATCCCCTTAAAATGTATTTGGAAGATATTTTCACAGTTCCCGCAAATATTGCAGGTGTTCCTGCCATATCAGTGCCCTCAGGGTTTGCGGAAAAAGAAGGAAAGAACCTTCCGCTTGGTGTTCAGCTTACCGCTCCACACTTCCGAGAAGATATTCTCTTCTCTATGGGAAAGGATATAGAGAAAACTCAGGAATAATAGTATAATTAATGTACTAATATGACTTATTTCGATAATACAAACTGGTTAAATCTAGATTATTTTTTTAATCTGATATTCAGGGTTGTTTATTTTATTCCAGAACTTATTTTTAACGCTTTTTTGTTTTGGACAGGTGCAACAGATAGTCTTTTTCTTAAATTTTTGTTTGCAACAATAACAATTGCGTCACTTGGTGTCATTTTTTATTCAATTTATAAAACATGGCTTTTGAATCAGGCAAATAGGGTCGCTTATTTGGCTCTTTTCGCTAAGGATGCAACAGAAAAAGAAGAGAAGAAAATAATAAACGAAGAATGGGTTGATATTATGGATCGTATTGAGAGTACTAATCCTTCAAATTGGGTAATGGCGATAATAGAATGCGACAAAATATTAGATGAATTGCTCCGCGAGAGGGGTTTTGATGGTAAGGATATTGGCGAAATGCTCAAATCTGATAAAGGGAAGAACCTAAGAACGCTTCAGGATGCATGGGAGGGGCACAAAATAAGAAACAGAATCGCTCATGAGCCTGGATTTGTGTTGGAAAATCGTGAAGCCAAGGTTGCCACCGCTCATTATGAGTCTGTATTCAGAGAACTGGGGTTTTTGCCTGCCCCGTAGGAAGTTTTACTTTTAAATTTATATAAAGATGTGGGTAGCCGAAGGCGCTTCCGAGAAATATAATTAAGATTTTTTATAATAACCAATTCGAACTTTCCTACTGGGGGGGGGATAAATAAAATAATCTAAAACCACTTGGAGGTTGAACCTCCAAGTGGTTTTTTAAAAGTTTAATTATTTCTACTGTCATTGCGAGATTTAAAAATTTTAGAAGCTCAACCTCCTAAAAAAGAGGTTGAGCTTCTTTTTAAAAATTTTTAAATCTCGCAATGACGATGAGGGACAAAGTGCACAATATAATTGTGCATATCGGGGGGGGTGTTATAATAAAAGGAAGTTATTAATAAATTATTAAATAGCGTTTTTATTTTAATGAAAAAAATATTTTTGTCTCTTGTGCTAATGCTGTCATTATTGACGGCTGGTACTGTTTTTGCAGCAACAGATAATGCTAGTTATCTGAGTCAGCTGAGTAGTCTTATGGCTACTTTGTCCAAGATGCAATCGCTCGTAGCTCCGACGATGAAGGCACAAGTTGCGTCTCCTGTTTTCACCCTTAATTCCCCAACAGCAGGACAACAGCTAGAAGTAGGCAAAACATACACAGTTTCATGGACAAACAATGACCCGACAGTGACCAACTACGATGTGTATCTAGTCTGGGGTCCATATACTATAACTAAATTCATTAAGAGTGTGTCCGTAGGTGTGGGTTCCGGTTCTTTCCAAATGACAGTACCTGATAGAGATGATTATGGAAGATCAACAATTGGCTCCAGTTATAAATTAAGATTCAACGGCGTTAATGCTATCACAAGACCTGACGCACCTTCCGCAGGATTTTCGATTGTTACGGCAACTACCCAAACCGCTATCAATCCTACAATCAACAGCTTCACAGCCGACAGCTCCACAATCACAGCAGGAAGCTTAACTTACTTAAGATACAACGTAAAAGATGCAGCTAGTTGCTCTCTCATTGGCGGAAGATTCAACAGTATGAATCTGTACCAATTAACCCCTAACACCACCTTTGTTGCAGGGGATACAGGAGCCTTAAATGCTTCCACGCAGTACGAACTTCAGTGTAAGAGCTCAACGGGAAATATTATTTCTAAATATTTGACTGTAAATGTAACTCAGCCAACCCAAACCGCTATCAATCCTACAATCAACAGCTTCACAGCCGACAGCTCCACAATCACAGCAGGAAGCTCCACTTACTTAAAATACAATGTTTCAAACGCTGTATCCTGTCTTATTAATGGTGGCGGATACAGTATGACTAATCTTTCTGGTGTATCAGCTGGAACCATTAACACCAGCACATTAAGCGCTTCCACTCAGTATGAACTCCAGTGTAAGAGCTCAACGGGAAATATTATTTCTAAATATTTGACTGTTAATGTAACTCAGCCAACCCAAACCGCTATCAATCCTACAATCCATAACTTTGCTGTAGATAATCAAACTATTTCAGCTGGTAATTCAACGATTTTAAGATATGAGTTTTCAAACGCCGTGAGCTGTTCCATCATAGGAGGACCAACCAAAATCGTGAATTTGAGCTTTACGCCAAATATAGGTCTTGCGGGGGACAGAGACACAGGAGCATTAAACGCCTCCACTCAGTACGAACTTCAGTGTAAGAGCTCAACGGGAAATATTGTTTCTAAATATTTGACGGTTAATGTAACTCAGCCAACAACTCAACAATTCACCCTTAATTCCCCAACAGCAGGACAACAGCTAGAAGTAGGCAAAACATACACAGTTTCATGGACAAACAATGACCCGACAGTGACCAACTACGATGTGTATCTAGTCTGGGGTCCATATACTATAACTAAATTCGTTAAGAGTGTGTCCGTAGGTGTGGGTTCCGGTTCTTTCCAAATGACAGTACCTGATAGAGATGATTATGGAAGATCAACAATTGGCTCCAGTTATAAATTAAGATTCAACGGCGTTAATGCTATCACAAGACCTGACGCACCTTCCGCAGGATTTTCGATAGTTTCAGCACAGTCGACAGCCCAACCTGTTCTTAGTATTAACTCATCAATTGACGGACAAACATGGACTATGAATCAGAATTACGTTATTTCTTGGAAATCTCAGTCTTTAAGTAGTTCTGATAAACTCGCTATATTTTTTAAGAAACCAGATGGTTCAACTTGTAATATTGCATCTTCAATCCCTGGAAATTCTGAGAGTTTAAGCATTCTTCTTCAAGAGAATACTGGTTATTGTAAAGGTATTATTCCTGGTAAATATCGCATAGAAATATATATTGCAAGTACTGCTGGTTACGGATTAATGGACTCTACTGGAGATTTTAATATCGTATCAGCTCAGCCGACAGCCCAGCCTGTACTCAGCGTTACTTCTCCTACGAGTGGACAAATATATAATCCAGGGTCCCCAATTAGCGTTTCTTTTACTGGAGTAAAACAAGGGGAGCAGTATGAAATAAATTTACTTAAAGTGCCAAGCAAGGAGGGAGACGTGGCTACAAAATTTGGTACAATTATTGGTCAAAGTACAGACCAGAGTAAGAATACTTTTACTGTTCCCTATAACATTTCCAACGGTATCTATCAGGTGGTAGTTATACAGCGTACATGCCAGGGTGGTATACCTTGCTCTAGTGATATGAATGGGTTTGTGGCATCCGCTTACTCTGGATCTTTTGCAGTAGAGGCGCTCAAGCCGGTTATTACTAGAGTTGCAACTAAAGCCGGAGATCAGTTTGAATTAGGGGCAGGCGGAGATGTTTCTATTGAGGGGAGGTGGTTGATTGGCAATACAAAAGAGACAACTCATGTTTATATAGGAGGACAAAGGGCCGTCGTTAAACAGGTTTCTGATATTTTAACGAACATGGTGCCAAGTAGTTTCATTTTAGCTACAGTGCCAAATCTTTCTGTTGGAAATTATGATCTTTATGTTTCTAATGAAAAAGGTCAAAGTAATACGGTTGGAGTTAGAATACTTGGTACAATTCCGCCATTTTACCTTAACTCTCCTGCGATAGGTGATAAACTTGAAGTAGGTAAAACATATACAGTTAGATGGATAAACAATGACCCAACTGTGACTAGATACGATGTATATCTTGTTTGGGGTCCAAACACTATAACTAAATTCGTTAAGAGTGTGTCCGTAGGTACAGGTTCCGGTTCTTTTGAGATGACAGTACCTGACAAAGATGATTATGGAAGATCAACAATTGGCTCCGGTTATAAATTAAGATTCAATGGTGTTAACCCTACCACAAGACCTGATGCACCATCCGCAGGATTTTCGATAGTTTCTGCTCAGACAACTTCCGTTGTTCAAGCTTCAGATTCAGACAACAGTCCTGACTATACCAATGGCGCAAAATATCCCATAACCAAGCAAAATTACCCTGATTTATTTGTTAAGGGAGTTGGTAAGGGTATCTATGCAGGGAGTAGTTCAATGACAAGCCATGTAACAATTGGCCAAGATGGAACGGGTGTGGCAAAGTCGACAAGTGGGGCATATTCTACTTATTATGATTACTGTGAAAAAGATGGTTCATTAAATGAAGCCTTTGTTATGAGCGATGGAAGATTGGGTGCTACGGGTATGAGAGCTCCATCCGGATATGTTTGTTCTAACGGAGCTTTCGTTTCATCGGTATCTTCTTCTATCTATAATTTACAAATTGTCGGAGGTGTGGGGTATTTTGGATACTCCTCAAATGCAGAAGGTGCTGTGAAAATTGGAGAACCAACAACAGTTTCTTGGTCAGCAAAACCAAATACTGCCGTTGACATAAGCCTTCATAACACAATAACAGGTAAAGATTATCCTATAGCATTTGGTCGCCACGACGCTTCTTTCGCGTATAGTAATAGGTCATGGATAGGGTGGGCACCAACTTCAGCAAATGAATATATTAAGGAATTAAGTAATGGTAACGAATTTTATATAAAAGTGTGTGTTTCCGGTACTAGCGATTGCGCAAAAAGTGGAACTTTTAAATTTTTAAGTGGTCCAATAACGGAAGGAGGAGGTATAACTAACCCTTGGAATGGAGAAATAACATATGAAGTGGGAAAGGCGTATACTCTCACATGGAAAGGTACTCTGTATAGCAATCTTTCGTCATATAATATTCATCTTGGTGGAGGACCTGAAAAAATAAGTCAAAAACTCGGTAGTGCAGATGCAATGAGCGGTCAATTCATTTTCTATATGCCAAAAGTTGCCTCTGGGGATGGTTATTATTTTAAAATTGGTAACGATTACATGTATACAAGTAATAAAAATAAAACATTCTCTATAACTGGAGGCACACAGATAACTCAGCCAACAGCCACTCCTAAAATTACTCTTCTTTATCCAAGAGGAGGAGAGATTTTGGATAACAGCGGAATCAAGGAGAATATAGCGACGATAAAGTGGACAACGGAAAATTTTGGTAACTTTAATATCGCCATAGAACTTATTGATAGTAACGGTTTCTCAGTTAAAGTAATTGCACAAGGTATTCCTAATAATGGGAGCTATGCTTGGCCTGTTGATCCGAATCTTCCAAATGGAACCTATCGCTTAGCTATTGATTCTAATGATAAGGGTCCAACCGCCAGTACTATGAGTGATAAATTCCAAATAGTAAATTCTCAATTTGGAAAGCAGACATCTGAGCCTTTTATTGAAGTAAAATATCCCTTAGGAGGACAGGGAAATGAAGCAGGATACAGTATTTATACGGTTTGGAACGAGGGAGGGTTTACTCCTAAAGATATGAAGATATATTTGAGTGGTTCTGCTTTGTCTGGTCAACCTGTTATCACCCTTGCTTCGTTAGGAGCCTCAACTCAATTTTCTTTTCAGGGGACTTTACCTTCAAATATTCCATCGGGAAATGATTATATAATTTCTGTTTGTGATGAGGGTACTCCAGACCCTCGTGCTTCGTTCAAACCACTTTGTGGAAATAGCCAACCATTTACGATCAAATCCACTTATCAACAACCAACTGTTGCCTGTAAAACTGAGGGTTTGCTTTGGAACCCTGCACTCAGCGCTCCAGGAACAGCCTGTTGCGCAGGTCTTACTGCTGAAACACAGCCACTACCTGCTGGAACTTCCGGAAGACCTTATGTGAAGTGTGTGAAATCACCAACAACAGAAACAGTCACTTCAGAAATAAGCACTGCCTGTACAATTCTTACTCAAGATCTTAGGTACAAATCAACAGATGCTTCGACAAGAGGTGAAGTCACAAAACTTCAAGATTTCTTAAGTACTGCCGGTTTCTTTGATGTCGAACCTACTGGATATTTTGGGGCCATCACAGCAAGGGGAGTCCAGAAATTCCAAGCTACCTATGGTATAAACCAAACAGGTGGTGTCGGACCTCTTACAAGAGCTAAAATCAAAGAAGTTTCTTGTAGATAGAATCAATTATTCATTAAAATTTTAAAACCACTTGGAGGTTCAACCTCCAAGTGGTTTTGCTATCTGTTATTTCCAAGAAGCTCAGCTTCTCCAAAACGGAGAAGCTGAGCTTCTTTTTAAAAATTTTTAAATCTCGCAATGACGAGAAAGCGTGTTTTTTTGTCTGCCCCGTAGGAAGTTCACCTACTTTAGATAAATGACTACAGAAATAAGGCGAAGTCCGTCTACAGGCTGTCTACAAGTGCCGATGTCAATCCTCATCGGCTGTCGACGACGATTCCGTCGACCGACTTCCGAGAAATAAGGTTTTGAAATATGATAAATAATATTCGAACTTTCCTACTGGGGTTTTTGATAATTTCGTGTTAAAATTAACTCAAATTAACAGATAATTTTTCACTCGCCAAAACTTTTTTGTCGAATAAAAGGTAATATTGGTGGGTCAGGTTAATAAAAGATATTAAATTATTAAAAAGTTTAGGAGGGTAAATAAAATGAAAGAAGAAAAAATAGGAATGATGGGTGGAACGTATGAGGTATTCTTTAAGAAGGTGGTTGTTATCTCTCTTGCGATAATGATACTTTCTTTTGCATATAGTGCATTTATTTATGCTGGAGCTTATGCTGATTCAATTCAGCCCGGTTCATATAGAAGCTTCGGTGTGACGGGGGAAGGTAAGGTCACAGCTGTTCCAGATGTCGCAACCTTTAGTTTCAGTGTCATAACTGATGGCGGTAAAGATATTGGCGCACTTCAAAAAGAAAATACAGAGAAGATGAATAAAGCTATTACTTTTATTAAAGAAAATGGAGTAGCTACAAAAGATATAAAAACAAGCAATTACAATCTTTCTCCAAAGTATCAATATTTTGATTGTTCAAGACCTTTGACCAGCAGTGTTAAGCCTTGTCCTCCTCCAGAAATTGTCGGCTACACTATTACTCAGAGCGTTTCTGTAAAAATAAGAGATTTTGCAAAGATTGGAGAGATAATGTCGGGAGTTGTTACTGCGGGAGCCAACAACGTGTCACAGCTCAGCTTTGCAATAGATGATCAGACTATGGTTGAAGCGGGTGCCAGATCAGAGGCCATAATGAAGGCTAAGGCAAAGGCAAGGCTTGTTGCTCAGGCTGGAGGATTCAGACTCGGAAGACTTCTTTCTATAGAGGATTCAAACACTTCGTACTATAGGCCAATGGTGTATTCCGCAAAGGCGATGGATATGGGAATTGGTGGTGGTGTTCCAGAATCAGCACCAGCTCCTTCTATAGAGGCAGGATCTCAAGACGTTACTGTTAATGTAACTCTTAGGTATGAGATAAAGTAAGGGAAGTTTAACGTTATAAAGTTATAAAGTTTTAAATAAAAAATGGCGTTCTCGTCGAGAATGCCATTTTTTATTTTTGGGTTTTTTAATATTAAAATATTTAAATTTTACAACATTTAAATCACCTTACGCTTTACATATTCTAGACTTTACGAACTTTTAATTTTTTGTTTGCTTTTTGTCAACAAATACATAGAATTGATTTTAGAAGTGGATAGCTCTTTTAAAACTAATCAAACACACAACTAAATTCTAAAAAATACAGAAAGGGGTGATTGCTATGGCAAAAGATGTTATGTCTGTTATTCGTAAATTACTTAAGGTAAAGAAGACCGACATTGAGTTCACGGAAGATGAACAAAAACTTATCTCCTTACTTCACAAAAACGATGGTGTTTGTTCAATTAAAGAACTTTCTTCCGAAATGGATAAGTCTTCGGACGGTATTCTTACAATTGCTCAAAGCATCAAAGAAAAAGGTATTTTGATCTGGAACGAGGAGGGGTTTGGGAATTTATATCTTGGAGGTTCACTTGTTGAGCTTCCTCCCGAAGACTTGCCCGTTAAAGATAACAAAATCAAGATTGGTCTTATTGCCGATTCTTATATCGGTAGTAAGTTTCAGTTGAACACCGCTCTTCATCAGGCTTTTCAGATTGCGGAAGAAGAAGGCGTCAATTTCATGATTCATCTCGGGGTAACCGCGGGTAAACCTACCGCTGCCCAGAAAGAAGAATTCTTTTTACAGACAGCGGAAGAACAGGCTCAATATATCATTGAGAACTATCCTAAGTCGGACAAATTCAAGACGAGACTTATCGGTGGTTTCCATGATAATAAATGGCAAAAAGAAGATAAAAACGTTCTCGCAACAGTCTGTGAAGAGAGAAAAGATCTTGTATATCGTGGAGATTTTCAATCCGACTTTCCTCTCAGAAGAGGTGTCGAAGAAGGAGCGAAATGTCCTATTCTTAGGGCAATTTATCATGGAGGAGACACTGCTCCTTATGCGAAATCATATGGTGTGCAGGGTGTCGAAGAAAATCTCATTCAGGATATCGATGATCTCTTCAAATCTACTAAGCCGGATATCGGCGTTGTTGCCGGTCAGGGCGTTTATTTAGCTCTTCCGGGAGAATCTGTCAGGCACCTTGGCTCTGTTCCCGCGCTTCGGATGATACCGCCCTCTATTCTTCGCAAGAAGAACAGGGTAGTAGCTCCGACAATCGGTTTTGTTATCTTAACAATAAGATTCGATGAGGATGGAAGCTTCTCTATCAAGAGCGCTTGTTGTCCTCTCAATAAAGTTGAGAATGACTACAAAACGAAACCATCAGACGATAAGGAAGAATTCAAAAAATTGTCTGAGGACGAGCGTAGCATTCTGAAACTTCTCGAAGCTTCTCCTAAGACGGCTGGTGAGATGTCTCAGTCAATTAATAAAAGTACCGATACCGTTTCGGCCATCATCGCTTCTCTTTGTAATCATGGTTATAAAATCGTAGAATCAGAATCGTCCAAAAATTTTAAGCTTAAATCTCTCCCAAAAAATAAATTTACAATTAAGCCTATTAATTTTAAGGACTATTTCTACAAAACAATCAAAAGAGGCGCTGTGTCGGATACTCACATAGGTGGTAAAACAGATCTTCTCCCCATTGTGCAGGAAGCTTATGATATTTTCGAGAAGAGGGGTATTAAAGAAGTGTACCATTTGGGCGATGTCAACAATGGCCCCTCTAAACACAATGAACACATGAAGGGGGAGGTCTATGAAGACCGCGCCACTCCGCTCATTGAACTCGTAAGAGAAGTTTATCCCAAAAGGGAAGGGATTATCACTCATATGATAGCAGGTAATCATGATTGTTGGTTCAACGATCTTGTCGGCCTGGATATTGTTAAACACATCGCCGAGCAAAGACCCGATATTGATTATCTTGGTATGTGCGAGGGCGAAACAAAAGACGGAAGCGTCACTACTCTTATGAAGCACTATGATTGGGGTGGAAATTACGCTAGAACATATAAACCTCAGGCGGTAATTGAGACCCTGCTCAAAGAAGTTTCTAAGGAGCTCAGTAGATTCCGTGGCAAAAACATCATAATTCTTTCGGGTGGTGGACACGTTTACTGTTCAATGATCCTGAAGGGGGTAATGTTTATTTTGATGCCCTGTTTACAGGGTAAGACCGGTTTTGTTAACAGGATGGGTAAAATCTCCGATGTTGGATTTCTGATTTATTCAATTACCTGCTCTAAGAGCGGTGAGCTGACTAAGTTCAGTGTCGAATATTTTGACAGAATAGCAGCGGCCCGCTTACTTGAAAGAAAAAGATCCTCTAACGAAAAAAGGCGCAATGCCTCAATAAAGGAGAAAAAGGCTCCTAAAACCAAGAAAATAAAGAAAGATAAGCCCGTGGAAACAGAACAAGAGCCGAAAGAATAAAAAACAGGATAATGTTTGATTAGTATATATTATTCCGCCTTAGCTTCGTGCTAGGGCGGTTTTTTATTTACCCTGTTTAGTAAAAATTTATTATAGAAAATAAATTTTAAATTTTATAAATGCTCCAGCATTTTAAAATTTTACTTAACAGGGTGAACCCCCACTACTTTTAATATTAATTTTCATTAATGAAAATTAAGATTAAAAGTAGTGGGGGGTGTCCCAGTAGGAAAGTTCGAATAGATTAAGTAGTAATTGTGATTGAATTTCTCGGTATCCGCCTTCGGCTACGAGTGTTAATAATTTAAAATATTTTTTTAGAAACTTCCTACGGGACTGCATAGCGCCCTCCTGTAGGAGAGGGCGCTACTTGCTATTTTAATCGTTTTATCCTATATTTATCTTGCTAACCGAAGAAAGTGGGTTTACACATAGGTTGTAAAATTTTTTCCCACCGAGGGTCGAAAAGCGGTTTTAGCCGTTTTTTATTTTGTTTAAGAAATAAAAACAGCCAAAAGAGAAATTAGAATCTTGAGTTTTGAGTCTAGTATTCTTAATTCATCATTCTTAATTCTTAATTCATTTTTATGGCAATAACATTACTGAAGAAAAAAGAAATAATAGGGTCTCTAAACGACAAACTAAAGGATGCCGGTTCAGCCGTTATCGTTGGTTTTAAGGGTCTCAAAATAGGCGATATAACTCCTCTTAGAAAAAGTTTAAGAGATAGTGGTATCAGCTTCAATGTGGCCAAGAAAACTCTATTTAAGAGAGCCTTTAACGATGTAAAGATCGAAGGAAATCTTCCAGAAATGGAGGGTCAGGTTGCTCTTGCTATCGGTAAGGATCCCATCGCTCCGGCCAAGTCCATAGCTGAAGCCCAGAAGAAATACAAAAACTCCGTCTATATATTAGGTGGTGTTTTGGAGGGCAAGTTTATGTCAGCCACTGAGATGATCGCGCTTTCAAAGATTCCAGGAAGAGAAGTTCTTTTGTCACAGCTTTTGAATGTGATGAATGCTCCGGTTCAAGGATTCGTTGGAACATTAAATGCAGTTACACGAGATTTTGTTTGTACATTAGATCAAGTATCTAAAACAAAAAATTCGTAATTTGTAATTAGTAATTTTTAATTAATTTACCATGGAAGTACCAGCAAAATTCAAAGATATTGTTGAGAAGATAGAGACAATGAGCGTTTTGGATCTTTCTGAACTCGTTCACGTTCTCGAGGAGAAGTTTGGAGTAAAGGCTCAGGCCGCTGTTATGGCAGCCGCTCCAGTAGCAGCCGGTGAGGCCGCCGCTGAGAAGTCTTCGTTTAACGTTGAGTTGACAGTTGCCGGTGATAACAAAATCGCTGTTATCAAAGTAGTAAAGGAGGTTTTGGGTCTTGGTCTCAAGGAGGCTAAAGATGTTGTAGACAAAGCTCCAGCTATGTTGAAAGAAGGTTTGGATAAGGCCGCCGCTGATGCTCTTAAGAAGCAAATAGAGGAGGCTGGAGGAAAGGTTACTTTGAAATAACTTTTACAAAATAAAAACNNGTTTTTATTTTGTAAAAGTTATTTAGAATCAAGAATTAGGAATTAAGGACGATTTTTGACTTTTAATCTCAGGTTTTGCGTTCTGTTTTATGTGTTTTGCGTTCAACCTCTCTTCTAGTAGAATATGGGCATGGAAATATTAAGTAAACTATTTGGAAGTGAAAACAGGGTTAAGGTCTTGAGACTATTTTTAACAAATCCAAATTCTACTTTTACAAAAGAAGAAATATCAAAAAGAAGTAGAGTCGGTAAGGATAATACTGTTAAGGAAATAAACGTATTAAGGAAAATAAAATTTTTAGAAGAGAAAAAGATGAAGTTAGAAGGGCGCGTAAAAAAAATAATTATCGGATTTAAATTAGATCAAAATTTTAGTTACGCCGATAGTCTTCGAGATTTATTACTTGGCTCTGATGTGCTAAAGGGGGAAGACTTGTTAAAAAAGTTGAAGGGGATAGGAAAGGTAAAATTAGTTATAACGGCAGGTATTTTTATAGACAATGAAAATAGTCCGGCCGATCTTTTGATTGTGGGGGATAATATAAAAAGAAAGTCACTTTTAAATATCATTAAGGCCATAGAATCTGAGGTGGGTAGAGAAATAAAATATAGCGTTTTTGATACGGAAGATTTCAAATACAGATTGACTGTCTATGACAAGTTTGTAAGACAGATTATGGATTTTCCTCACAATAAGATACTGGATAGACTTTACGAATAGAAATAAAAAAGAGCATCCGAGGATGCTCTTTAAAATTTTACCCACTTCATTTGTTCTATTGCCATACCTTTGTCTTTCCAACCCATTTCTTCTTCGGCATAAGCTATTAACTTGGAGAAGCTTTGAAATTCCATTAGAAGAGTGTTGCTCTGTAGCCAAATCGATCTCTCGTTAGATCTCACAATGGTTATTTGGTGCCGTTCCTTTGTTTTGTCATATTCTCCAATAATAATATGTTGATAGGAAATTTTATATTTCCTGAGTATTTTTCTAAATAATTTACTTACGGCCACGCAGTTTCCTTGTCCGCTTTTACGAAGTTTTATGAGATAGGGTTGTTCTCCCTCATAAATATCATATTTTTTCGCCCTTTTTCTAAGTTTTATTATTTCGTTATTGAAATCCCTAGCCCAAATTGGGATAGTTAACATAATACACCTCCCTATATTAATTTTTTTCAAAATTAATCGGGCGAACATTTGCACTATGCAAATGTTTCAGCCTTTTTAAGGTACTTAATCTGTCTAATTTTGATTATAGTCAAAAAGATATATTTTACCAGTCCCTCGGTGGTTTTTGTTAATTGGCGTGTTATAATTTAGGGATGCAATATTTTGATAGAGAATTTTGGAAATTCGCAGGTCAATTTTTTCTCGTTATTTTTTTGGTTCTGTTGACCCTGTCTTTGCTCAGTGGTTATTTATCTACTGGTGGGGGAGAAGCAAACATTATGGGAAATTGATTTTCCCCGTAGGAAGTTACTCTGTAAAATATAAATTAAAAAAATACGAAGCCGTAGGCCGTCTACAGGTGTCGATGTAAATTCCATCGACCGCTTCCGAGAGAGGTTGTCTAGATAAAGGAATATTTGATTCGGACTTTCCTTCTGGGGTGGTATTGACATAGATTGATAAAAAAGAGTATAGTATTTGAACACAAAGCGGGGTGGAGGAAGAGTACCTCGCAAGGCTCATAACCTTGAGAAGCCAGTGCGACTCTGTGCCCCCGCTAAAGATTAGAAAAACGCCCATTGGGCGTTTTTCTTTTGAAAATAAAAATACCCCCTGAAGGGGGTATTTCTCTACGCGGTCGACCGGGATCGAACCGGCAACCTCTCGCGTGACAGGCGAGTGCTCTAACCAGTTGAGCTACGACCGCATTTCGCTTTCCAAATATAACATATTTACTTTCAAAGTCCACTTGTTTCTCCTTGTGTCGGGGGTGGGAATCGGACCCACGACCGCAGCTTTATGAGTGCTGTGCTCTACCAACTGAGCTACCCCGACAATAACTATGGGAATAATTTGACATAAAAGCAATAATTTTTCAATCTTTTGGAGCCAGTGGTCGGGTTTGAACCGACGGCCTACGGTTTACGATACCGTCGCTCTACCAACTGAGCTACACTGGCTTTTTCGTAATCAATAAACGACACTCTTTGATTCTTTTACTTAAAACTCTATTCTTTCTACCATTTCCTCTATTCGAACCGGAATAAGTAGGGGTTAGCGAATCGCAATTCGGACAAATTAAACGAAGATTGCTCTCAACGTTATTGCGCCAATTACCATCTATATAATCAGCGACTAGTGGAATTTTACCTGTTTTAAGATTAACTTTAGACCACCCGCATAAACAACATTTGTCTCCAAACTTTTTTCGTAAATATCTTTTAACAGACGTAGAAACAATACCCAATCTTTGTAACCCGCTTATTTCTCCTCTTTTCCACCTGTCTATAAAAGTTTGACGTTGATATTCTATCTGACACGCATTACTACAATATTTGCACACGGCTCTTGGTGTTTCTTTTCCGCAATTTAAACAATTTTTTCTCGGTTTTTTAGGATTCGGCACAAGCAAAGTTTATCTTAAATAACGACCAGCGTCAAACTTAAAAGTGGTTGCAACTTGAATAAACTATTACATATTTTTGGAGCCGTTGGCCGGAATTGAACCGGCGACCTACTCCTTACCATGGAGTTGCTCTACCAGCTGAGCTACAACGGCAGTGTACATTATTGTTAGCGTATCTTAATATATTGTTAGTAATTTTTCAATTAAAGTTTATAATATCTGTAACTATGTCCGAATTAGAAATACAACAAAAAATTAAAGAGCTTGAAGATGAAATGCAGAAGTATGACTTCTGGGAAAATAAATTACGTGCCCAAGAAGTTTTAAAGGAATTAGCTCATTTAAAAGATGAGGCGCTTGGAGCTAAAAAATACGATAGGGGAGATGCTATCATAACTATATTTTCCGGAGCTGGTGGGGACGATGCGGAAGATTTTTCTGGAATACTTCTTGGGATGTATTCAAAATATATTTCTAAAAAGGGGTGGGGTATATATATATTACACAAGAACGAAAATGATCACGGCGGATATAGAAACGTTACTTTTGAAGTTTCCGGTAAGGAAGCTTATGGGACGCTAAAGAATGAATCTGGAGTACATCGTCTTGTTCGAGTTTCTCCTTTTTCTGCTAAAAAATTAAGGCACACATCTTTTTCGATGGTTGAAGTTATTCCGAAATTTAAGAGAGGGGAGGCTATAGATATTCCGGAAACGGAAATAGAAGTTGAATTTTCTCGTGCAGGAGGGCCTGGTGGGCAAAATGTAAACAAGAGAGAGACCGCCGTCAGGGTAATTCATATCCCGACAGGAATATCCGCTCACTCTGAAGCAGAGCGCTCTCAACTCGCAAATAAAGACAAAGCGATAGATATTCTTCGTGGCAAAATTTTTAAATATTTAGAAGAGGAACGTATTAAGAAAGAGGAGGGTTTGTATGTAAGTAAAATAACCTCCGCCGAGTGGGGAAGTCAGATAAAGTCTTATGTTCTACATCCCTATAAAATGGTAAAAGATCACAGAACAGGTACAGAAACTAGCGATATAGAAGGCGTTTTGGATGGAAATCTAGATGAATTCATAGAAGCAGAAAAAGATTTTGACCCAAAGAACAAAGAAGCTAAAAAATAAAAGCGTAAAAAGTAAAACAACAATTTAAAATAATTTGTTGTTTGTTTATGTTTTGAGTTAGTTGTTTTTTTGATATACTTAATATACGTAATTTTGCTTTTAGTTTTTCGCTTTTAATTTTACATTTTTATGATTTATATAGAAAATTTAACTAAAAAATATTCAGACAAAACACTCGCGCTAGATGATGTTAGTTTGGGTGTTGAAAGGGGTGAATTTGTAACCATTGTTGGTCATTCTGGAGCAGGTAAAACGACAATATTAAAAATGATAACAGCTGAAGAAATTCCGAGCCAAGGAAAAGTTTTTTTTGAATCAACAAACGTTCACGACTTAAGAAGGGGGGAAATTCCCAAATACAGAAGAAAAATAGGTGTTGTTTTTCAAGACAACAGACTTATTCCAAATAAAACTGCCTATGAAAACATCGCTTTTGCCATGGAAGCGGCCGGTAGAAGTGACCACGAGATAGTTGCCGATGTTCCGGAAATACTAAAATTGGTTGGACTCGATAATAAACTTTGGAATTTCCCACATGAACTTTCTGGAGGAGAGAGACAAAGAGTCTCTATTGCTAGGGCTGTTATAAATCAGCCGGAGCTCATTATTGCAGATGAGCCAACCGGAAATTTGGACCCTATAAATACTTTTGACGTTATCGGATTATTTAAAAAAATAAATGAAATGGGGACAACTGTTATTCTGACCACTCACAACAAAGGGGTTGTAGATCTTATTGGAAACAGGGTCGTGACTGTGGAAAAGGGAAAAATAATACGAGACGATAAGGAGGGGAAATACGTATTATAAATTACGAATTAAGAATTAAGGACCATGAACTGGATAAACATAAAAAGAGTATCAAAGGCGGGATTCATAAGTTTTTGGAGAAATGGAATGACTTCTTTGTCGGCGGTTTTGGTTATGTTTATTTCTCTTTTTATCGTTACCTCTCTTGTTCTTGGTAGTGCTTTGAGCCAGTCAATAATAGATATGTTGAAGGAAAAAGTTGATATTAATGTTTATTTTAAAACTAACGTCACAGAGGAGGATATATTAGCTCTTCAAGAAAAGATAAGCACCCTTCCTGAGGTAAAAGATGTTAGCTATACAAGCAAGGAAGAAGCACTAGAGGGATTTAAAGAACGCCACAAGGATAATTCATTGATTCTTTCTTCCCTAGATGAACTAAAGGATAATCCCTTGGGAGCTGTCCTTAGTATAAAAGCTAAAGAGCCTTCTCAATATGAAGGTATTGCAAAATTTTTGGAGGAGGATGGTGTTTCTATTTCTTCTGATGGATCGGGAATAATAGATAAAGTTAATTTTTATCAAAACAAGCTCGTAATTGATAGATTATCCAAGCTTATCGCTGCCACTGAAAAAATAGGATTTTCTATTTCTCTTGTTTTTGCGATTATTGCGATAATTGTTACTTTGAACACCATGCAACTTGCTATTTATACCTCGAGAGAAGAAATATCTGTAATGAGGCTCGTTGGTGCTGGTAATTGGTATATAAGGGGACCATTTATTGTTTCTGGAATTATGTCAGGTTTTCTCGCTTCTTTGTTGGTATTAATAGTTTTTTACCCAATAACTATTTGGGTAGGAAGCAGGACAGCTGACTTTTTAGCCGGTATTAATTTGTTTAATTATTATACGCAAAATTTCTTTGAGATAGCGATAATTACTATGGGTGTAGGGATACTTTTGGGTGGAATATCAGCTCTTTTATCTGTTAGAAGATATCTTCACATTTAATTTTAAGTGTTGAAAAAATATACAACTGTGTTATATTCATAGCACAGTTGTTTTGTTGCGGGATCGTATAACTTGTCCGCCTAAATTTTCCTCCAGGAATTTATGGGGAAGAATATACAGGGGATACAGGTTCTTTTCAAAGCTGCGGGATCGTATAATGGTAGTACGCATGCCTCTGGAGCATGTTATCCTGGTTCGAGTCCAGGTCCCGCAGCTTTGAACGGAATTATTTTAATATAAAGACTAAAATTTTGGCGGATGAATAGTACGCATGCCTCTGGAGCATGTTATCCTGGTTCGAGTCCAGGTCCCGCAGTCAACACATTACACGCCGAGTGTCAAGGGCACCTACGGCGTTAGGGCTACTGGTTAAGCTCATGATATTAAGATGCCAGAGCCCCGTTTTAATATGGGCGTATTTTTAAGGCGCTACATGTTCTAAGAACAAGCGGCAATTTTTGGGTATCTGAAATTTGCGGGGGGGGGGTTAAATGGATTATAATTTAGGAATATTAAGATGAATTTAAATTCAATAACATTTTAAAAAGATGGATAATCCAACAAAATCCGACGCAATAACATCTGATACAAGCGTAAAAGAAGTAAAAAAGGTCATACTTCAACTTGAAGCTATTGTTGAGGAGTCGCATGATGCCATTATTGGCAAGACGCTTGATGGTATTATTGTTACCTGGAACGGTGGGGCTACGAGATTATTTGGATATTCCCGAGATGAAATGCTGGGTAAATCAATTGCAGATCTTTTCGCTCCCGGAAATAGAGACGAATTACCAGGGCTTCTTGATAAGATAAAAAAAGGAGAAACAATCTCTGATTATGATTCTATTTGGATTAAAAAAGATGGCACAAACGCTGATGTGGAGTTTTCTGCCTCGCCAATCCATGGGGAAGAAAAAGGGTTGATAATTGGTAGTTCGCTAGTTGGTCGCGATGTGACGGATCGTAGAAGAAAAGAGGCGGAGATTCAGAGTATGGCAAATTTTCCTATGGAAAATCCCTATCCGGTCTTTAGAATGTCTGAGGAGGGAAAGATCCTGTTCGCCAATAAAGCTAGCGAAATTTTCAGCTTATCAGTTGGAAGTGTTGCTCCAGATTTTTGGGTTAATTTAACAAAGGATGTTTCTCGAAAAAAAGAAACCATAGAAAATGTGGAATTTGGTGTTAATGAGAGGATGTTTTCTGTTGATATTGTTCCTATTTTTGATAAAAAATATGTAAATGTTTACGGGAGAGAGATTACTTTACGCAAAAAAGCGGAGAAAGACCTGCAAGAAAGTATGGGCAAATATAAATCATTGGTAGAATCATCCGTTGACTGTATTAAATTTTTCGATAAACAGGGGGACCTTATATTTATAAATAATGGTGGCAGAAAAGAGCATAATTTAATAAATGAGGATGATACAAAAAATTTTAAAGCGATTGATACAATAATAGAGGAAGATAAATCCAAGTTTATAAAAGCATTTGAAGAGGCTAAAAAAGGTATTAGTTCAGAAATTGAAATTAGGCACACAAAAGAAGGTTCCAATAGGGAGTTTTGTTTAGAGACTATTTCCCCGGTAAAAGATTCTACACAAAATATAATCGGCATATTGGGCGTAGCAAGAGATTTAACTGAGCACAAAAAATCGACAGAAGCTATTAGGGAGGCAAATGCTAAGGTATTCGAACTTCAGAGCACTAAGAATGAATTCGTTTCTTTGGCGGCGCATCAGCTAAGGGCTCCGATAACCACGATAGCAGGCTTTGCTTCTATTTTTGAAGAGCAGCTGCAGGGAGTTAATATCACAAAGGAACAAAAAGAATCTATTGAAGCCATTAAAAAAAGTGCCAAAGATATGAGTTATTTGGTTGAATTCCTGCTCAAGATCACCCGAGCGGAGTCGGGAAAGGTAAGGTTAGCGCTTGCCCCTATAAATTTAAAGGAAATAGTTGAAACAGTTGTAGAAGTTCTCGGAAGTGAACTCAATCCTAAAAATCAGACAGTGGAGGTTGGCCAGGATCCCGACCCTTTCCCCTCTGTTTTCTTGGACAAGGAGATGGTCAAACAAGTTATGCTCAATTTAATTTCAAACGGAAGTCGATATTCGCCGAATAATAGCACGATAAAAGTTTCGATGAACCTTGAAGGTTCTGTTGTAAATATTTCAGTTAAAGACAGCGGCATTGGTATCCCGAAAGAAGCACATGGTAAAATTTTTGGCAGATTCTATCGCGCGGATAATGCAAGGGCAGCCGCATCAGGAACAGGACTGGGTTTGTCGCTTGCAAAGGCATTAGTTGAAATATGGGGTGGTAAGATATGGTTTGAATCTGAGGAAGGAAAGGGAACGACTTTTTACTTCACAATGCCCATCGTGGGAAAAATAGAGACTGCGAAGGAGATGGTTTTAAATTAAAGACCCTTTTTTCTTTGTATAAGTATTTTTTGTCTAAATAAAGTATAATATTAGATGGTCATTAATTATTAATTTAATATATTCTATGAATAAGAAGTTTTTATATATTGTAATCCCGATGTTACTTGTCGTATTAATGGGGAGTACAAAAGTATCTGCACAGTCAGATAATAAGGGTGGTGTTAGTGAGCAACACAGAAATGATGTTTCTAAGGTTGTTCAGGAATTAGATAAGACAGCAGAGAAAGATAAAGTTATTAAGGATGAAGTAAAGACAGTCGCTCAAGAAGAGAAGGATGTGGTTGCCGGTGTTTCGGATAAAATGGACAAAGTAGAGAAAAGGGGCGGTTTCAAGACCTTTTTGATCGGTTCTGATTATAAAAATCTGGGAGCCTTAAGAAGCGAACTCGTAACAGCTCAAAATCGTATTGATAGGTTAACCAAATCTCTGGATAGAGCCACAAGCTCAACCACGCAAACTGAACTACAGACCCAAATTACAGAACTTGGAAATATTAAAACAAAAGCCGAAACCTTTATTAAAGAACAAGAGGGAAAATTCAGTTTATTTGGCTGGTTAGCAAGAATGTTTCAGTAAAAAATTATAAATAAAAACTACCTGATTAAAAGTCAGGTAGTTTTTATTTTCACCAAATAATTATTAGCAGGATGAAATCACGCCAAACGTCTGTGCCTAAAATAGCCTACGGCGTTAGGGCTACTGGTTAAGCCATGGCATTAGGGCGACTGAGGCGGTTCAAGAATTGGTGCCCCAGTTGCAAACGGAGTGCCGCAAAAGCGGGACCTGGACAGATAGGGGTCGGGGAAGAAGGTTCTTCCCCGTGGAGGAAGGCAGGGCGGAGCCCGTCGGAAAACCGTGGGTTTCCGAGCGGTCCTCATCCCGCAGTTTTGAACGCAGTGAAAAATGCCGAAAGGTGGGTAAGATTTACTACTCAATTATCATTGAGTAGTTTTTGTTTTTTAAAAAATGCTACAATGTTTTTATGAAAAAAATAGTCATAGGCCTTCCCGCAAGAAATGAGGAAAGGGCCATAACAAAAAGTTTGAGTTCTATTAGGGAGGCTATGCTTTTTACAAAGAGGCCAAACATGATGCTCGTGGTTTGTCTGAATGGATGTATAGATAATACTCCAAAATTAGCCAATGATTTTAAACAAGAATATCCTGATATACAGTGTGAAGTTATTGAGAGTACAGAGGGTCTTGTGAATGCACAAAGAGAAATAGTAAAAAAATTCCCCGCTGATATACACATTTTTCCTGACTCTGATAACACGATTGAGATTAACTCTTTGGAATTATTGATATCTGAGTTGGAGAATGATTCTAAATTGGTTGTTGCTTATGCTAAAACCATTCCACTTGCGGTGCCAAACAATCTTTCTATTTTTCATAAGATTGGATTACTTTATGATTCTCAAAATTTGCTTACAAAAAGATATTATTTTCACGGCCGTCTTTTTGCAACAAAAGATTGGTATATACCAGAGAACGAAGACGTTGTTTTGCGCGCAACACAAACCAAATATACATCTGAACTCCTAAAGTATTGTAAAAAAGATATATTTCTCTATGCCGATGATATCTTCATGTCTAGTTATGTGATGAATAAGTATGGTATTGATGCAATTAGGCAGGTAGAAGGAGCCCACTGTTTTTCTTGGTCCGTAGGCTCATATCGGGATTGGTGGAATACATACAGGAGAAGGAATATAGAAATGGAAAAAATGTATAGATGGTTTCCTGAATATAATCATCTCTGGCCTTATTTAAATAGGAGAACGGATTGGTCTAAGTGGTTTCGCGCCTCTTTTCCTAATAAATTACGTTGGTTTTTATTTTTGTCTATGCGCGGATGGTTCTTTATAAAGTTGAAGGCGGAGTTGTTTATGGCTAAATTTGAATGGTTTAAGCCAGCAGAGCAGTGGCAGGTCACGTTAACAACAAAAAATGAACTTAAATAGCAAATTGGTATTGTTTGATATTGACGGAACAATAACCGACATAAATTTGTCGAAATTAAAAGCGCAGATACAGTATTATGAACAATTAGGAGTTGTTTTCGGGTTGAATACTAATAGACCCCTTAAGGATTGCTCGGATATTTATAAGGAGCTTGATTTAAACGGTCCGATGATTGTTGAGGATGGTTCCTTTTATAAGTTAAAAGAGGATGATGCATTAGGATACGATGCAGATGGGGCCATCAGAATAAATGATAGGACTATTGAGTTGCTGAAACGCAATGAAATTTATGGGGGCATACTAGCTGATGTCATAGTAACGGCCGATAAGAGTATTTTAGAAGATCAACGGGCGGGTTCTTTAATACTGATAACCCCAGACAGGAATTACACTTCCAGTGTATACGTTCGTTCGGGCGGAAGAATTGATGAAAAAATGACCGATGCAGTTTTTAAATATTTAGATAAGGCTTTTTTATCCGAGGGGATATCTGTAAGAATAAAAAAAATTAGTGAATTTGGGAAAATAATAATTTCGGGAAAGGCAACAAATCGCATAAAAACCCTACAAGAAGTGGCTTATAAGTATTTTAATAAATATGATATATTGATTGTCAGTGATTTTGAGCCAATATCTGATTTTGAGTCTTCAAATATAGTGTTTTCATCGGTTAAAAATGGTGAAATCGCATATAAAACAAGGTCTAAGATCGTGGCAACAAAAGAAGGAGAAGATGGAATAATAGAAATTTTAAATATTTTTCTTAAACATTAATATGGGTATTGAAGATAGATTTAAAAAAGCGGTTGAAATAAAAGAAACCATTCCGGCACATGAGATATCTTTTGCATTCATAAAACCTGATTTTATCAATGATTTACCTGAGATAGAGAAGATTTTAAAAGATCACGGCTTGAGTATTTTATATAAAGATAAAATAATTTTAAACGAGAACGCGATTGACGATATTTATAAAGATTCTAAGGGTGAGCATTTTTATTCAGCCATGAAAGAATATTTGACCAAGAATAAAGTGGTGGTGCTTATGGTCCACGGAAAAGGCAGTGAAGTTCAAAAGGTTTTGTTGAGTTTGAAAAAAGTTAACGGTAAGAACGGCATCATAAGGGAAAGATTTCAAAAAGAACCACCTGTATCATCAGATGATCTGGCGCTTTGGAATGAAAGAAAACATCCTAAACAGGATGAAGTGTCTGTGCTCCTGACCCAAAAGAATGTAATTCATACTTCTGATAACGCAGAAGAAGCTCTCAGTAGCTTAAAATTAATATTGGGTGATAGATTTAAGAATCTTGAAGAAAGAGGCAATCTTCCAGCTGAATTGTGGGGAATTTTTAATAATGATAAAAAATAATTAAATTTTATTAGTAAGTTTTTAAAGAAATGAATCCTAAAGAAACTTTAGTTTTTGATGGAAGGGAGGTATTTTTAGAGTGGATAGAGTCTGATAAATTACCCGAAGGTATAGATATTTCTCAGGTAACCGGTTTTTGTATAGATAATAATGGACAGATACTTATAGTTAAGAATAAAAGAGGCTGGGGTTTTCCTGGTGGGCATCCGGAAAAAGGGGAGACACCAATAGAAACACTGAATAGGGAGGTTTCAGAAGAGGCCTATGCAAAAATCATAGAACCGAAGCTCATAGGATATACAGAGGTTAGGGATCCGGAGAATAATTCCATTGAGGGTAAGCATTATCTGCAACTAAGATATTTGGCAAAGATTTCGGAACTTGAAGAATTTCATAAAGAGTTTGAGACATCTGAAAGACAGTTAGTGTCGATTGATAGTTTGCCCCAACATATATCTTGGATGACATCCCCAACAGGAAAGGGTCAGCTTGATACACTTCTTAAAAATATTAAATCTTAATATTTTTATTTCAAAAAGATGAAAATTGCTATATATCAGCCTCGAGTAAGTTATTATGTCGGAGGTGGGGAGATTGTTCCATTAGAACATGCCCACTATTTGTCAAAAATTGGTCACGACGTGACTATTGTGACTACAGAGGCGCCATTTATTAAAAAGAGCGATTATTTTGTCACTTTTTGTGAACAAAATAAAAATATATCCATAAAATACTTGAGGGTTCCTGTTGATTTAGAGTGGATATATAAAAAACCCGCCGGAATTGATTGGCAGAGATGGAACGAGGAGAGTTTTTATGTTGGCAGGATTGCTTTAGACTTTTTTTCCAAAAATAAATTTGATGTGATTGCCCTACATAATACTTTGGATAGTATTGCTGTACCGCTTGATCAAAAAAGCGTTCTTCATCTTCATGGATATCCTCCATCAGTAGATTCTCTTCAGGCAGTATGTTTAACAATTCCCAATGGACTTATCGCAGTTTCTAAATATATAAAGGAAAAGTGGCAGAAGATGGTTTCTCTTCCAAGGTGTGAAATTTCTACTAATGGCATAAGGTCTGATTATTTTTTACCGAACAAAGATGCCAAAAAGATATATGATATTTTATATATTGGAAGATTAATACCCATAAAAGGAGTGGAATATCTTATCAGGTCTGTAGCTATAATAAAAAAGAAATTTCCAGACATTTTAGTTGTAATAGCGGGTAATGGTCCGGAAAAGAAAAAGTTGGAGTCTCTCACAAAAAACCTTGGATTGAGCAAAAATATTAATTTTATTGGTTATGTAAAAGCGGAGGACCTGGTTAGCTTCTATAATTCGGCAAAGATAGCCATTTTGCCATCTTATGACAGAGAGGGGGTTCTTACATCTATGCTTGAGGCATCTTCTTGCGGAATCCCAGTTATCACAACAACCGCCTGTAGTATGCGTGAGTTTTTGAAGGATAGGGTTAATGGGTTGATGGTTAAGCCAAAAGATTATAGATCAATAGCAAAAGCAACGATTAATCTGCTTGATAATGAATCTATGAGGAGAAAAATTGGAGAAAAAGCGAGAAAGACGATTGTTTCGGAATGGGATTGGTCAAAAAAGATTTTAAAGGTAGGAAAAATATATGAAGAAATATCAAATAATAATTGAATCAGCCGGTTCTAAGATACTCATTCGTTCTGATAATAAAATTTTTATTGATGGAATAAAGAAATCCTCTTTTCTTCCGAGGTATATTCCCGGTTTTAGTATTATTGAGAAGGCAAAAAAGAATGATTGCATACTTGATTTAAAGAAGGGAAAGAAATCGTTTTTCTTGAACTATCCACGCGCTATTTATTCAAACAGTAAATATGACGACAAAGACACAATATCGCTCATTGAATTCTTTTTAGAAAGAGCAAGAGAAGATCGCGGTACATATTGTATACATTCGTCTTCGGCTATCGTTGAAAAAAAAGGGGTTGTTTTTTGGGGTGGATGGAGTGGTATGGGGAAAACTCGTCTTGCACTAGCCCTAGGAGAAAAATATGGCGCAGATACTTATTCTGATGAAAAAACATTGTTGGACTTAAAGAAAAACTTAATTGTTGGTGGAATAAACACAGCCTATTTATCTAAGTCGTCGCTAATAGACTCTCATGAGGGTAGGTCTTTTCATGAATTTTCAAAGCTAGAAGGCAATTTTTCTATAGGTTTTTTTGTTTCTCCCCAGATTGAAGAAACAGGCGAATTATTTGTGGAAAAATGGGATAATAATAAATTTGATTGGCATCTTTATGAAGAACTATCCAGGAAAATACGAGGAACCTCAAGGAGATTTTTTTCAAATACAACTCCCGTTGATTCTTTGGATTCATCGGCCACCGCACAAAAAAGGTCAAATATAATCAAGAGATATACAAAGATTACGCCATGTTTTTATATGAGAGGTAGAGAAGAAGATATTTGTAATAAAATAGTAGAACTATTGAGGGGGTTAAATAGTTAAATTATTTTTTGTTGGGTTACTTAAAAATCAATAATTACTCAGACCCATGTTTAATATTATTATTAATTCTCCCAACAAACTTACATACCGTGGTATTGAATTTCGTTGTGCAATTGGTAGAAATGGAGTCACTGTAGATAAAAAAGAGGGCGATGGGGCGACGCCCGTCGGTTGTTAATTGCCAAAACCCCGCCCGGA
>DOAO01000007.1 GCA_003504275.1 Patescibacteria group bacterium | reverse complement strand
TTCCAAGCTATTGAACCATAACGTACCCCCAGAGCAATAGCACCTGAGTTAGGAGTAAATGTTGGGGTGATTAACTGTTCATTAACAGCGAAACTAGCTGTGACTGACAAATTAGCTGCAACGCCAGTATCTGTTCTTACTGCGGTTGTAACTCCATCACTCCAGGTTGTGAAGTGATATCCCGTATCGGCAACAGCAGTGACAGCACTTCCACTTCCTCCGCTAGTGACTGTCTGTGAAGCAGTGCCACTTATCGTTCCATTAGATCCTGCTGTGTAAGTGAGGGTATATGTGACAGATGGAACACTTCCTCCACCACCTCCACCACCTCCTCCCCAAGATGATCCTCCTGTGGATTGATTACCTTGAAAGTTAGCGACGACAGTCTTGTATCCTGCCACATTAGCATCGGTTCTTGTCGGGGTTGTTACTCCATCACTCCAGTTAACGAATGAATAGTTAACGTATGGCTTTGCTGTTACAGGCGTACCACTTCCTCCCGGTGTTACGTTCTGAGGAGAGACACCTGTAATAGTACCTCCGAAGCCGGGGATGTAAGTGAGAGTAAAGAAAGAAGCGAAGGGATTGTCGTGAAGAGGTATGGTAGAGATGACGGTTGTAGATGTAGGTGGAGTGAATGGGATTATGGTGGTAGTGAGAGAAGAAGAAGTTTTGTTAACAAAACTTCTTGTGGATGCATAAAAGAAACCTGTTCCCCTTGTTAAGTTGAAAGGTTTTAAGATAGCGTCAACATTATTCTCTTGAAATCTGATTAAAGCTTGTTTTGTTTTTAGACCAAAGTATGTTGATTCGTTTCCTTTTGAACCTACACCTGTCTCTGATACTAGGAAGCCGTTATTGTTTAAATATTTCTGAAGCTCCCTGACGTCTTCTCCTGTCATACCGAGACTTAGATTACGGGTGAAGGTAAAAGATGAAGGTTTGGTTGTTATTGAGCTAGTTGTGTCTGTCTCTGTACATCCTAAATATGTTCTAGTCTGTATATCAAAGACACCGTATGTGGCTACAATGTTATTTGCCTTTTGAAAGTTGGCTAATGCTGTTCTAGTCAAGACACCAAACATGGTGGTCTCATTACCCACTGAACCAGGGCCTTCATTTGAGACAATGAAGCCTGTTGTATTGAGATATTTCTGAAGTTCCCTGACGTCTTCTCCTGTCATACCTGTCCCTAAATCTCTAGTGAAGTTAGCAGGGCATGTTTTTGTGTTATCAACAGCTAAAACAGAACTTGAGTTATACACAAAAGCTCCTATTGCAAGAATGGAGAATAGAGAGAAAGATAGAAGTGATTTAAGAGTAAATTTCACAAAAAAATTAAACAAACCGGTCTTAAAAAATACGGTGGCTGTATGTTTAGTATAGCTTTTAGAAGGTGTTAAGTAAATCTAAAACTTATACACAGATATAATATTTTATTGATATTCTTCTATATATAAAAACAGTCCAGAGTTGGACTGTTTTTGTATTTTAAAAATTAGTTTACCTTAGCTAATTCCAATATTAATGCAGATGGTGTGTATTTGTTTGAAGGATCCCACAACATCCACGAATTTAAACCGGCATCATAAGTAGCAGTCATTTGTGCTCGAACCATTTCTGCGGTATAAGTCGCCCCCATATCAAAATCCTGTAACCACGGTCGAAGCTTATTCGGGCTTGTACTTGCCGCTATCGCTCTCTTTGCTCCCGCATCCATAGAAATTTTAATTATTTCATAAGGGACTGTGGCGGGATTTTTGTAATTATGAAAACCTGTCGGATAGTGTGACGGATAAACCATTGGTGCAACATAATCAAAATATGGCAAAGTATTCTCTAAAACCTGACCAATATTCAAATCATCTGTGTTGGTCATTGTCATTCCAAAAAGATCAGCGGAAAGAGGCGCCCCTGTCGGTTTCAAATTTTTATTTAAATATGCAAAAAATTCTTTTATTTTTTCAGCTTTAGATAATTTCTCTGGATTAAATCTGTAACTTATATCACTCATATTTCCGTCTGAAGGAAATCTAATATAATCAAAATTTAATTCATCGAAACCAATCTTATATGCTTCCTTACCAATAGCCACTAGATAATCCCAAGCCTCTTTTGAACCTGGATCTACCCAAGTCATCCCCTTTCTGTCTGCCCAAGGCTTACCTGTACTAGCCTTAAGAACAGCCAAATCAGGTCTTTTTTTTACAAGTGCCGGATCTTGAAAAGCTGCGATTCTTGCAATTACATAAATATTTTTTGAGTGCAAAAGATCTATAAGCCCTTCCACATCAGCAATTCTCTTTTCAAAAGATCCATTTTTCTGCAAATACGGATCGGACATAGGGAAAGATATCCAGCCCGTAGAATCTTTTACATCAATGACAATTGAGTTCAATTCAGTCTCATCTATCATCTTTATTATTTTATCTCTAAAAGATGGGGTTCCTGCTACCCAACTCGAAATATAGACAGCCTTAACGGCCTCTGGTGTTTTGATGTGAGTAACGACACGTTGCTTTACTTCGGGAATAACTTTTGCTGTCACTACTGTAGCTTTCTGTGCATCACCCTTATCTGCAATATATCTTATTGGTTCATTTTTTCCGTTTGTTCTATACAGGAGATAAACCGCGAGTATAGAAAAAATTACAAGGATAATAACGATCGCTTCTCTTGTATACCCCTTGAACTTTTTCATTTTTAAAAATATAAAACTATTTATCTGAATCTGTAGAAAGCCACAACAACGCACCACCCAACAATACATATATCGCACTCTCCATTACCACAGGGAATCCTGTAAATGGTGAAAATATTAAATAAAGTCCAATTGCTGAATAAATCATCCACTTTTTTTGTTTTATTGTTTTCATTGTTTTTAAATTTTATATTTTTATCTTAACAGATTTTGTCAGTTTAATAAAATTAACAATCATTAAGACATCGGCGCCACCATTATCACAAATTCCCCTCTTACCTTATCTTTATTTTGATTATAATAATCAATTATTTCTGAGACAGTCCCAATTTTTATCTCCTCAAACATTTTCGTAAGTTCCCTTGCAACGCCAATCTTTCTTTTCGGCTGTAAAACTTTTTGAAGCGATTCGAGTGCTTTCATAAAACGGTGGGGCGATTCATAAAAAACCACAGTTCTCTCCGTAATGGCAATCTCATTAAAGAGTGTCTCTCTTCCCTTTTTATGAGGAAGAAATCCGAGAAACAAAAAAGATGAGTCAGTAAATCCCGTTGCAGAAAGTGCTGTCGTGATAGCGCTCGGTCCCGGAATCGGTATGATTTTTAATTCCTCCCCAATCTCCTCTCTCGCTTTGTTTATAAGAAAACTTCCCGGGTCGGAAATACATGGCGTCCCCGCATCAGACACAAGTGCAATGCTCTTACCCTCCTTGAGCACAGCAATTATTTCATCTATTTTTGAAAGCTTACTGTGTAAGTGATAAGAAATTGTCGGCTTGTCTATTTCATATTCCTGAAGGAGTCTTTTTGTGACTCGTGTGTCTTCGCAAACGACAAGGTCAACGGACAGTAAAGTGTCTATCGCGCGAAACGTGATATCTTTCAAATTACCTATCGGCGTCGCTACTACATAAATTATCGGATTCATTTTATTTATTAAACACTAAATTGTCTGAAACACCAGAGATATTCCCCGCGCCCATTGTAATAATTACCGAGCCTTCACCAGCTTCTTCTCTTAAATAATTTTCTATATCTTCTAGTTGTTTCAAATACAATACTGTCTTTCCTGGATTATTTTTCAATATCTCTCTCACAAGGTCTTCGGAGCTTATACTGTGATCAACCGGCTCTCTGGCAGCGTAAATATCCGGCACAAGGACAACATCAACTTCATCAAAACTTTTTGCGAAATCATCCAAAAGTAATTTTGTCCTACTATATAGGTGTGGCTGAAATGCGACAAAAATTTTCTTATCTTTAAAAAATTGTCTTGCACCCTGAAGCGTCGCTCTTATCTCTGTCGGATGGTGTGCATAGTCATCATAGATCATCGCCCCGCCCTTCGTCTCCCCTTTATATTCAAACCTTCTCCATGTTCCGGCGAATCCTTCAAGCGCCTTACCCGCTCCTTCGGGATCTATTTCAAGTATTTCGGCTACTGACAAAGCCGCCTTCGCATTCTCTATATTGTGATTGCCGACAACTTTCAAATTTAATTTTTCCGCCAATTTGTTTTGAGAATAATCTACAATAATGCATTTCGCATTTTTAATTATTCCCCAAAGTCTATCGTCTTGTTTGTTGCAAACTAAGTAATCTTTTGGACCAAGCTTTGAAACTAATTCAGCAAAAGCACTTTTTATATCATCCATATCCCGATAATAATCCAGGTGGTCATTGTCTATATTTGTTATAACTACCATCTTCGGACTCAAGTTAAGAAAAGATCTTCTGTATTCACACGCCTCCACCACAAACAGATTACTTTCTCCAACGACAAGATTGCTCATTGGCCCCTTCATTAGACTGCCGACAATAATAGTCGGGTCTTTGTCTGTGTCCAAAAGTATCTTTCCAATCATCGCCGTCGTAGTTGTTTTACCGTGAGTACCGGAAACAGCAATCGTATATTTTTCACGAGACAGCACACCGAGCATCTCGGGATAAGAGAGCATTTTTATTTCAAGTCTCTTTGCTTTAACAAACTCCGGATTTTTTTCATCAATAGCTATCGTATAAATAACAACATCTGTGTCTTCCTCCAAACAACCCTCGTTGTGTCCAAAAGTAATTTTGGCACCAAGTTTCTGAAGAATAGCTGTGACAGGCGAGGACGATCTATCCGAACCGGTAACTTCCTTACCCTGAATAAGCATGAGTCGTGCTATAGCAGAGACACCAATACCACCAATGCCGATGAAGTGAACTTTTTTAATTTTGGAGAGGTTTAATTCCATTTTATTTTATTCTATCTTATTTAAGGATAAAAAAAAGCCGCAATCACTATTGTGATTGCGGTGTATATAAAGATTATTTTTCTGCTACTTCTTAACAACAGCGAAGCGATTTTTAGTCGCGATAGATGTGAACAACGCAATATGAGCCAATTCAAGAGTACGCTCAAGAGTGTATTTCTCATTATCATCATTCGAATAAAGTCCTACGAAACTTTGACCCAAGCGTGATTTACAAAAAGTTAAAATATAAAATTTTTTCTGTAATTCTGGATACTTTTCGCCAAGAGAAAGCAATTCAAGCAAACTTGCGGGACGAAATCCCCTTTTTTTCATACTGGCTCTTATTTGTTCATAATCGCAATTTTCATCTTTATTAAATTCATTGTAATTAAGAAGAAATATTTCTTTGGTCCCGGAATCAGATGGGTTAGTGGGAAAATTTTTTGAGGTAATATTTTTATTGACCTTATTATATTTTCCCGCTTTTATCGCTTCTTTGAGATTCTTCCTTGGGTTTATAATGTAACTGGTTACTTTGATTTCCTCTGTAACAGATACTGAGGGAGTCGGCTGATTATTGCTACCGGCAACAACTACATTATTATTTTTAGAAGTTCCGCAGGAAACGATCAGTATTGACGCAAAGAGCGTCAAGAATACTACCCAACCAGACGGATAACCGTTTTTCTGATAGATTCTACCCGAGAAGAAAAAACATACCCAGATCGTGAGAAAAAACAAAAAATCTAACATGAACATCACTCCTTTTTACTAAAATAAAATTTTGTTAAGAACAAATATTTTACTTATTTGATTTCCTTTTGTTTAATGTTTATTTCAAAGTACCGCACCTTAATTTCAAAACACAGTATCATATAAAAACAACCTTGTAAAGACAAGGTTGTTTAAACCATCTTAATCTATAATTTCTTAACCGCGTTCACAAACTGGTCGCCACGGTCAAACTCGTTTTTGAAAACACCGAAACTTGCAGCTCCAGGAGAAAGCAGGATCACATCCCCTTTCTCGGCATAAGTAAAAGCGCTTTTCACAGCCACCTTCATACTGTCAGCAAAATAAACAGGGAATTTCGTCTTACCAAGCTCCTTTACTATTTTATCTGAAGCTACCCCCTTAAACAAAAACAGTGAAATTATATTTTTCTTTATAACTTTAGCGTATTCAGGATATTCTAGTGCCTTATCTGCCCCGCCCCCTATCAAAATTATTTTTCCTTTATATTTCTTCAGCGAATCCATCCCAGCTATTACGCCGTCCGGAGTTGTCGCGGTCGTGTCATTATAAAATTTAACCCCTTTAATTTCTCTTATAAATTCTAATCGTCCTGGCACACCTGTAAATTTCTCAACCGTCTTTTTTATTATATTTTCTTTTATGCCGAGGTATTTCGCTGTAGATATGGCAAGAGCCACATTTTCCAAATTGTGATCACCGAGCAATTTAACTTTCCAATTATTTGGAATTGATTTTTTATTAACAACAACTGTTTTTTCTTTTAAATTTTCCTTATCTTTATTTTTTATAAACTTTGCAACTTCAGGTCTCATGAACAATACGTCCTCTTTTTTCTGATATCTATATATGTTTGCCTTGTCGGAAAAATATTTTTCCATATCTCCTTTGTAGTAGTTTTGGTGGTCACGAAGAAACGTCGTAAACACCGCGATGTTTGGACTGATTTTCGAATCTCCAAAACCCTGAAGTTGCCACGAATCAAGCTCCATCAAAACAATGTCGCCTTCTTTAACTTTTTTCAGAAGAGGTAAAGTAGAAAGACCGCGAACATTCCCTCCTAAAAATACGCGCTGTCTAGAACTTTCTAATATCTCATAAAGCAGGTGAGTGACTGTGCTTTTTCCTCTCGTACCTGTAACGCCGATTATTTTCACACCCTCTGCTAATCTCGCAAAAAGCGAAGCGTCCATCTCTACAGGAATTCCGTTTTTCCTCGCCTCCTCTATAAAAGGAGAATCGAGTGGAACACCCGCCGCTTTTATTATCATGTCCCTATCTCTAAAATCCTCGAGCCTGTGTTCCCCTAAAACAAATTTAATATTGGAAAATTTTTCTAGCTTTTTTAAAGAACTCTTGAGATCCTCCTCTTTTTTGAGATCGGTAATAATAAGTTCCGCCCCGCATTCAGCCAGAAATTTAGAGACACCTACTCCTCTTCCAAGAAGCCCGAGGCCCATGATAGTTATTTTCTTTCCCTCAAAAAATCTTCTATAATTCATATATGATCGCAATAAGCTTTATAAGTGTTATAATTATTTTGTTATTAATTAGTATATTAGCAATGAAAGACGAACAACACAAAAAATCAACGCCGAAAGATTTCTTCCTTAATTTGGGAGCAATCGTGGCAATATATGTATCTGTTATAAGTTTCCTAAATCTTCTATTCACAACGCTAGATAGTATTCTCCCGGATTCAGCAGATTATTATTACGATTCATATGCCTCGATGAGATTAGCGGTAGCGTGTCTCGTTATCGCATTTCCTTTATTTATGCTTCTCTCTAGAATGCTGAATAAAGATATAAAGAAAAACCCAGAGAAAGAAAATCTCGGGGTAAGAAAGTGGCTCACATATTTAACGCTCTTTGTGACCGGTATAGCTATGGCCGTCGACCTCATTTGGCTCATTAACAATTTCCTCTCAGGAGAAATCACGCTTAGATTTTCATTGAAAGCCCTTTCAGTGCTAGTAACATCTCTATTAGTCTTCGGATACTACATCACTAAAATTCGCGGAGAAGGACCAAAATATGAAAAACTTTTCGCCTGGACATCTGTCACACTCGTCATCGCAGCTATCTCTTTCGGTTTCTACGTAATGGGTTCGCCATTCACACAGAGACTTAGAAATATAGACGAGAAGAAAATTCAAGACCTCCAGAGTGTTCAATCTCAAATTGTAAATTATTGGCAACAAAAAGAATTCCTGCCGGAAAATTTGCAAGACCTCAATGATCCAATATCCGGGTATGTAGTCCCAAAAGATACTGATAAGAATGTGGACTACGTATACAAGATCATGGGTATGACATCTTTCCAACTATGTGCCAATTTTAATATCACGAATGAATACAAAAACAGACAACCTACACCGACTGCCTATTATCCTGGTACTTCAGCTAAAAATGAGACCTGGGCACATCCTGCAGGAGAATATTGTTTTGACAGAACAATAGACCCCGCTCTTTATCCTCATCCACTAAAAGGAGTTAAGCTCGAACCGTTTCAATAATAATAAAAGATGAAAGCCCCCAATTATTGGGGGCTTTTTTAAACTTCCTTTTTTAAAATTTGACGAGTGCTATCGTTCGTCGATGTACTTATCGTTTTTTTCTTTTTTGTTTTCTTTTCCTTCTTCGGTATCTTCCTTCTTTTTTTCTTCGTAATGGATATCGGTAACAACCAAATAACCGAGAATTAACAAGAAAATAAACATTCCGAGAAAAGCGATCGAGTCGATTGAGTATAATGGATCCATAACTTACCTCCTATTCATTTTTATCATTATCGTACTGAATAATTCCGCAATAAGGAGCCATCGTCTTAGCGATACTCGGCCTGGTCCATAATGCCTGGCACATTTTGCCGTGATTTTCTTGCGTAACATTATTCCAAAAAAAATTTAAAATTTCGCACTCCGACTTATTCTTGTCCAATATAAGCTTCTTAAGTTGAGCAACAACGTCAGTCTCGCAATCTTTCTTTTTATTCTGTTTATCCCTGTACCGCAAGACAGCGAAACACATAAGAAAACACAGCGCAAAGCCAATTAAAATCAAGGTAAGGGGGTCATTCAAGCTCAAATAATTCATAGCACACCTCCTATTATTAAGTTTTAAATGTTCAGTAACTCTTTTAATTATACACCATGGGATGGAAAAGTCAATACTTATTGATTTATTAAATAAAATAATGTAAAAATAAATAAAATCACGCACCAAGAAACAACAAAATAGGAATATTATATGCGAGACAAAAAAATTCGAAAGAAAACACAAGAACACTGATGGCTGTATTAAAAAACAGAAAAAATGAAGTGGTAATTCTATTCTAAAAAAGCCACGTGGTTAGTTAAAAATAAAAGCGGACAACGAATGTCCGCTTTTTTAATTTCTAAAATTAAAACAAAACTATCTGTTATTTTACTTTTTAAGACCTGGTTCCTTTTTGTTATAAAAACGTTGCCAAAGCAAAAAAATTATTGGACTAAGTGGAACTGTACACAAAAAGACAATTAGCAATATCTTCTTCATCACAATCTCCTCCCCTTTTTTAATGTTCCAAATTCAAACATAAATTTATCATGCACTGCACTTATTCACAACACCACCATTTTAAAAAACCACCCGTAGGTGGTTTTTTAAAATTTGTTTTATTTAGCTCTTCTTTTCCAGCAAGACACCGAGCTCTTTCTTTAAAATCGCTTCATTCCAATCTTCAACAAACGGTCCATATCCGTCAGTACCGGTTACATATTTAAGTATCTGTTCTCCAGAAAGATAAAGTGATCCACTGGTCGTTTCTTCGTCGTATTTATCTTTTGTGCTAACAATAATGTCTTCTCTCTTTAACTTTATGTCTTTCTTGTCTGCTAAATATTCAACCATATCCCCCACCAACTCTTCAAAATTGCCTCCCATCATATAGTCAGAATGATCTTCAACATATTCTTCTACTTCATTTTGAAACCAATCAGCAATCTCTCCAATACTCTCATTTCCCACCAATTCTTTATGTGGCTCGAAATCATTTACTCTTTTTTTAATTTCTTTAGAAACTTCCTGCTTTGGGGATGTGGGATTTTCAAAATTCATTGTTTTATCATTAATTAATTAATAACTAACTGATTCTAGCATAAAAAAATAAAAACGTAATCCATAAAAATTTCAGATAAGAAGACCCTCTAAAAACACTTAAACATTGGATTTTAAGGTTAAATTTGACTTTTTGTGAAAAAAATATATAACTTAAAAAAGAGTTGAACAAAAAACATAGAGGAGGTGCCGCGAATGAAACAGGTACTTTGTAAACTAAAAGATTTCTTAAACAAACCAATAAAAGAGACGTGTGCAAATTGCTTATTTGTCTCAATACTAAAAGTAAGTTTTGCTTTGGTAGTTGTTGTTCATGTTATGAACATGATGGTGGTTATGGCGAATGATGGCAAAATGCCTGTATTTAAAACAGAAGTGAGTATAACGTCTAAAAGACATCGCGAGGGAAATGACAACACGAAACTAAAATTTCTTGCCGACTACATAAGAATAAGATCGGAATATTTTAAAACAAAAAATAAACCGATGCGATTATTTTATAAATCTATAAACTTCCCTTACCATAGAGACTCAATAGCAAGTCCTGGCGATATCTTAATGTGGTTATCTATGTCGATGATGTTCTTCAGTATTATTGGTCTTTTTGTGTGGCTAATTATTCAAAAATTTATCTACATAAACAAAAGGGAGTGATGTAATTATGCCTAGATTATCGGATATTATTAAAAAGATATTCACGGCAAGTGTAATACAGGAATTCTTCTTCAGGGGAATAATTATTGGTATCATCCTGTGTACCCTTGGCATTATAATGAATGTCGCTGTAATGTTTGTGAATGATGGAAAAATGCCGGTTGTGGTAGACTTTGAGTCACAGGCGACTCTTGAATTTGATGACCAGCATTGTCTTGCTAACGATAACACGGGTCTACCTTTCTTATCTGATTGGATAACAATAGACCTTACCAAACATAAAATAAATAATCCGGTAGGTAAAAAGATTCTTTCCTTTATATATTTACCAAATGGAGAAAAATTCATAACAAGTCCCGGAGATGTAATAATGAGGTTAGGAATAATTATTGGCCTCTCAAGCCTTCTAATGACGATGCTACTCTTATTTCTATTAATTTAGACAAACCCAAACCCCGCATAAAGCGGGGTTTATTATTTAGCCAAATTACCTGTTCCTTTGCGTAAAACTTGACAAATAAGTCAAAGTTTTATATTATACCGATTAATAGTCCACTCGAACCGTGCATATGATAATCGCCCGGAGAACGTGCGATTTTTTAATTATATGTTCAAAAATAACAGAAGAAGCTTTAATCATAATAAGACTTCCCCCAAATCAAGTTTTGGTGGTGCTTTTCGTACAGGACCAAAGGCGACAGTGAAGTCTGCTAGTACAAACAAGTTCAGTTACAGTTCAAAATTTAACCCTGGTATAAATAATAAGGGGATATCAAACGCTCATACAAGCTTCAACAGTAGAACGCTCTCCCCTTCAAGCTTCAGCAAGAGGCCTGTTCACGGCGTATCAAGCGATGCGATAGGTTCAGGACCAAGACCAAGCTTCAAATCAAAATTCGGCAACAAACCGGGCTTCGGCTTCGGACCAAGAAAAAGCTTTAGTGGAGGCTCCCGCTCTTCTTCAAGAAACGGCGGTTTCAGTCAAAGTATTCATACTTCAAAATTCATAAACAAAAATGTCATAGATGAGATACAGCCTGTATTCGTTCCGAGGAATGCTTTCAACGATTTTGAAATTGATCCAAAAATAAAAAACAATATCACCACAAAAGGATACACTACCCCTACCCCTATTCAGGATGAGGCTATTCCGCATGTATTACAAGGAAAAGATATTGTGGGTATTGCAAACACAGGTACAGGCAAGACCGGCGCCTTCCTTATTCCCCTCGTTCAGAAAATACTCAAGGCAAATAGGGAACGCGTCATTATAGTTGTCCCTACAAGAGAACTAGCAATACAAATAGACGAAGAGCTTAGAACCCTCGTAAGAGGTATGGGAATGTATTCCACAATCTGTGTGGGAGGCGCCCCTATCGGAGCTCAGATAATGAATCTCAAGCAGAGATACAATAATTTCATAATCGGTACACCAGGCAGACTTAAGGACCTTATAAAAAGAAATCTTATCGCCCTCGCCGGATTCAATACTATCGTCCTCGACGAGGCGGATAGAATGTTGGACATGGGATTCATCAACGACATGAGATTCATGATGGAGAAAATGCCATCAAAGAGACATACTCTTTTCTTCTCAGCTACCATGTCCCCTGAAATCAATGCGCTTATAAAAGAGTTCTTAAACAATCCAGTAACTGTATCAGTAAAGACAGGCGACACCGCGAAGAACGTCGAGCAAGATATTGTGAAGTCTAGTGGTCCCAAGAAAATGCAGACACTTCACAATCTTCTTATCTGTGAGGAATTCAAAAAAGTTCTTATCTTCGGAAGGACAAAGCACGGAGTTGAGAAACTTTCAAAAGAACTTCAGGTTCGCGGATTTAAAGCCGAATCAATACACGGCAACAAGAACCAGTCACAGAGACAACGCGCTCTCGTTTCATTCAAAACAAACTGTACACAAATTCTCGTAGCCACCGATGTGGCAGCAAGAGGTCTCGATATTCCTGATGTAAGTCACGTTATCAATTACGACCTACCCGCTACCTACGACGACTACGTTCACAGAATCGGTAGAACAGGCCGTGGCGACAAGAAGGGCAAAGCCCTCACCTTCGTCGAGTAAACATAATATCGAACAGAGCATACAAGCTCCACAAGAACAACACAAAAGCCCCTTAACGGGGCTTTTGTGTTTTAGATTTCCTTAAGCGCTCTTTATATTTTTTCTATTTCATCCGAGCTTAGTGTTTTATTCGCTTCGTTTTTTGCCCGTTCGATCATAAAGTTAACACCCTCAGACATATTCTCGGTCTCAATTTTAACCTGCGGATATTTCTGCTGGAATACTCTAAATATTTCATCAGCAAAAGCCTGACCAACAGTGGGGACTTTATCAAAATCAAGAACAACCACCTTGAATTTATCCAATCCGAAAAGAACCCTTCGTGCCTGTGAACGTGAAATATGGACACCAGCTACTGTATATAATTTCACCCTTATTTCCGTTTTGTCAAAACCAAAATCACTATCATCGCCGATATCAGTATATTTCTTAAACACTTCACTTAAATGACGACCAGATACAGCAGAAAGCTTAAATGTCACACGCGTTCCCTTTTTTATCTTATTTACCTTCTTCACAAAAACATCAGGTATTTTATTATCAATGATAAGCTGATAGCCATAACTATCAAGAATAAATATATCTCCTGCTTTTGAAGTAAAGAAGATTCCTTCGCCCGAATGAGATTTTGGCATTGTTGTAGTCTTTCCCTTAAGAATATCCTGTATAGCCTCTAGTTCAGAATTAAGCCTACGCTTTTCCATAACATTTCGGAAAACCCCAACACCGGAGTCTTGAATGGTGAAAGTGAGCATGTTGTCCGGTGTAGAAACTTCTACTCCAACACGGAGTGACCTTGAGTGCTCAATAGCATTATTAAGCATCTCAGAAAATGCATATGTAAAAATACTCCGAACATTTTCGGGAAGAGTTTTTAGCGCAGGAAAAGTTTGCTCTATTTTATCAAGAACATGGTGTTCTTCGAGTCCTTCATTTTTAAATAACTTTAAATATTTATGAGGAAATATTTCTTTATGAGCACGAGCGTATTCAGGAAGTACATAAAACGAATTTTTCGTTGAACCAAGTTTGATCAATTTTTCATCTCCGACAAGTTCAGTAATCAAGAGATTTACATATTGTCGAGAAACCTGAAATTGCGTCGCCAGTTCAGTAGTACGCAATTTTCCTTTTTCTTTTGCAATTATTATTATTTGTTCTTTAGTTATCATAGATTGTAAAGCAATTGTAAATAAAACTCTATTCAATTGTAAACCAATTGTAAACCAAACACCTATCAATTGTCAAGTGATTGTAAACCACCCCCCCCAATAACCTTATTTAGGCGACAAGAAGGGCAAAGCCCTCACCTTCGTCGAGTAATCCTTCCGTCATCGTCCCCCGTTGCCGTCATTGCGAAGCCGAAGGCTGTGGCAATCCAGTCGCTACCGTCATTGCCCCCCATCGTTTCCGTCATTGCGAGGGCAAAGCCCGTGGCAATCCAACAATCCCGTCCGCGCCCACCGTCATTGCGAGTGCAACGAAGCAATCTCCCCCGTTTACCGTCATTGCCGTAATCCCCCCCCTCACCATCGAACAGAGCATACAAGCTCCACAAGAACAACACAAAAGCCCCGTAAGGGGCTTTTGTGTTTTAGATAATATAATTATATTTTTGAGATTGTTTTCACAATAAAACTACGACAGGTTTGGTAAGTAATTTCAATAAAACCAATCAAAATTAAACGTGTGGATAACTTTGACTTTTGAAAGTATTTTTGCTATATTGTTTGTGATCGAAAGATCACTAAATCTAGTGCTTGGGGGCCTCTTTATTGGGGTCCCTTTTGCGTTATATCCCGCTCTCGAGACCAACAAATAAACTCTTTGATTTTCTGTATGTCAAATATTAAAAGCCCCTTCTCGCGTAAAGCGGACAACTCTTTCGATACTTTTCCCGCCGTTGCAAATAGAAAAACCTTTTTTCCCGCATTAATTAATTTTTCAACAGGATCAGAAAAGTCACTATCCCCGCTCCACAAAACAAAGTTTTTAGCGTTGTTTCTTTCACAATCAAGTAGCATATCCACCCCAATTTCAACATCAAAATTACACTTCATGTCTTCAATAAACAAGTCTCCATTTTTATTCATATCTCTAAACTTTTCATTTAGATACTCTACCGTCTTAATCTCATATTTTCTGAGTAATGCTCTACGAATAAAATGACTAAGTAAAACCGTAGAGTCAGGCAAAATACTTGAAATATCTATGGACAACTTTATTATTTTTACAGGTTTTGTCCTTAGAAAGTACTTTCCGTCTTCCGCCTCTTTCTTTTCTTTTTCGGACCTTTCATTTCCAGCCAAATAACCATTATAAAAGTTAACAGCCTCTATATTGTCAAAAGAATCTAAAAATTGTTTTAATCTTTTTAAATCTATATGCCACTTTAGTTTTTCACTCCAGGGACGGACATTCGCATAATCAATATAAATACGGGTTTTACCATTAAAAATACTCTCAAGCTGTTTGATTGTTGCTTCTTTTGTTTTTGCAATTTCGCAAATCTTTTCTGTTTTTGGTATGAACATAAAATTTTAACTGATCTTCCGATATCTATAATGGTATTTAACAATATTATCATTCAAAAAACCCCCCAAGGAAGACGCATGCAAAAGCTCTTGAAATAAATGTTGGGGGACGTCGTAATATTGATAAACATCGCCCGAGGTAAACTCTACCTCTAGAACGAAGGACTCCAAATCATAACCAATCGAACGAATATTGGACGAAGTAACGGCTATTCTATTCATTTTTTGAACTTAAACTTATAATAAAATTATATAAATAAATTTTAGACCTTATCAATCTCTTTCATAATTCTATCTATTTCCTTTTGCTCGATTGTGCGTTTTACACAACATCTCACAGTTTTTTATTGACGTTGTTCCACCCTTACTCCATGCTGCTACATGGTCAGCATCCATTTCGTCCAACTTCCAAATTTTCTCCTTGTTTGCATCGTGACCGATAGCACAATACGAGCAGTTTGATTCGCCCTTCTTCTCTGCCTTAGCGGTTTGTGTTGCATAAACCGTTTTTTTGGTTGCCTCATCGAAAACTCGAACTTCGAGTAATTTAGTATCAGCAGAACCACCAAGTATATACTCAAAAATACCTTTGCGATTTTTGATATACGGATCACCATACAGTTTTTGCACTTCTTCCGAGATCTTTTTTGGATTATACGATTTTTTATGATACTCCTCATACAATCGTCCCCATTCAAGCCCACGCATCTCGCCCTCCACATCAGTAAATACACCAGAAATCCAGTCAATCACGCTATTGAAATATTTCTTTAACTCCATGATGTTTTTGTCGTGGCGATGAGCCGTCATATAGCCCTCAATATTCCCCTTGCTTACCCATTCGAGAGCCCTCTCCAAAAAATCCTGGCGATTCGCACTTCCTGATATGTACGCGCTCCATTTTTGAATATTGGCATTTTGACGATTACTAAATTCCTCTCTTGCTGCTGTCACAAACGGCCCGGAATATACAGCATTGAGCAATTCCTGATTCCTAAGAGGGATTCCGGCGATATTAATCGTTTTAAACCAATCCTTTATTTCACTTTCCTCACCTTCACATTCGTAAATGAGCAGTTTCGTTTCCCAAATCTTAGATTTTTTGTCGTGTGCCATACCACTAAAATTTTGTTGCATTCCGTTCTCGTCTTTAATGGCAAATTTATCATTCACGAAGCGCCCGATACTGGTGATACGTTGTTGTCCATCTAAAACTTCGAACGTATCCTTATCAACTTTATGAAAATAAATCAATCCAAGTGGATATTTTTTTAAAATTGAACCGATAACTGCCGCTTCTTTTCCTTCTTCCGCATAGATATAGTTACGCTGATACTCCGGCTGAATAGTGAGTTTGCCCGACAACCCGAATAGCCCCTTGCCTTCCAATTCGTTATAAACGAACCCTTCGCAAATATCTTTGACAGTAATATCAGTTCTTAAAAGTGTTATCATAATTTTTTCTTGTGCCTAATAAAAATTCTTTTGTATGCTTGTGCGTAGTATTCATCATCAACCACATAGTAAGTCATACCAACTGGTGGCGCTGAAACCTTAATAGCCGCACCATCATTCAACTTAGTGACTTTACTTTTTTTACCACTCTTACTTATTTGTAATTGTTTGGGATAGGTTTTGGTTCTAAGGTCATAACTTTTTTCGTAACCAATAATTTGAAATTGGTCGGGATTGTATTTATCTAAAAAGCTAATCGGTACTCCCATAATACCATCGTAATCTTTAGGAATCGCATCGGTAAAAGGCACTTCTATGGCATCATAGTTATCGTAACGCACGTATGCTGACTTTCCTTTTATCTCTTTATGTTTACTGAACTTCAGATTATCCTCCGTGGTCATGAGCGGTAACGGTTGATGGCGACGGCCATGATCGAGGTTTGTAAACCATCCAGTATTGCCCATCTTTGCATACTTTTTACCATCTGTACCAACGTATATATTTTTTTGTTCGTAAGTAACTGGCGCCTGATAAACTTTTGGTCCATTATTCACGCCCAACCAAACTTTATTGTCTTTTAGTAGAGGAAACACTTCTTTATAAGTAATCGCATTCATGTTGCCAATAATCAAAAACTTTTTACCATGGTCAACGAGCTGCTTTATATAGGTGCGAAAAAGACTGAACGGCGGATTAGTTACCGCTATATCAGACTGCTCGAGCAGATCTACAGATTCATCACTACGAAAATCACCATCACACCCCAGTGGTGTCCATTCGTTGTGTTTGTTTGTCTTTAGCTGAGTAGCCACATCCTTCAAGTTAAACTCTCCATCACCATCTATGTCATGAACCTCATTGATGACGAATTTGTTGGCAGTTATCTTCGGGCGGCCTTTTGATTTCGTGAGAGTTTTATCATCACCGAACAACCCGAGTTGTGTATTAGCTACAGGAGATGGTTTATAGCTTGTGGTAATAAGTCGTTTTAATCCAAGCTTATTAAAATTGAGCACGAAATAGCGAAAGAAATTACTCTCAAATGGATCGTCACAGTTGCAATACACTATCTTGCCGCGAAATACATCGGGGTTGAATTCTAAATACGCCTCAATCTCTTTTTGGATATCACTATATTGAGTATAAAACTCATCGTTCTTTGCTTTTTTTGCGTTCGCAAGATTACAGTTTGCCATATTTGTTATTTTGTAAATTATACACCCTAACCAATAAAAAATCCGCTTTATTCAAAGCGGATTTTGTTTTGTTATTAAAAATATGGCTATTTTTTGGTTTCATTTTTTAAAGATATTGGAAGAGAGGAAGAGTCAAGCCCCATTAAGGTGCTGTCTTAATTTTTTGTTGTCATTTTAACCTTAAAATACTTGATATTCTGGTGTCGTCTTTTACTCTAAAAAAAATTTGTTTTACAACGGTTATCCACACCGTTGTTTTTATTTTTAAGGATAGAATAAATATTGCTAGTCCCCTTTTTATGGAATAGCAACAAAAATACCCCTTAAAGAGGGAGTGTTAGGATAAACAAACAGGAGGCACTCAAATAATTGGGAGAACGGGAGTTGCAATCCCGATAAAAATCTCCAAGAGTCTTTAGCTAAAGTCTCAACCCAGTAAATTTACTAGTATTTGTTATCTTAATACCTCCCCCTTAGGAGGTATTTTTATATATTTGATAACATAATTATATTATCACGATTATCTTTGGTTTTTTTACCCAATATTAAAAAGTGTGGATAACTTAAAATTCTAAATCATATTTTACCTCCCTGGCAAAAATATCGTAATATTACCCAAACCTAACCCCGCTTTTTTTGAGCTCATTGCGACGAGATATACAGTTGGCTAAAACATAAAAATATTTTTATGTTCGCTATTTTGTTAAAACACCGTGAATAAGTGCTGTTTTTAGGTCAAATTCACGGTGTTTTTGAGAAAAATAAGGATTAAATAGACAAAAGGACTCGTCACCGTTCCCTACCCAAACCTAACCCCACTTCTCTTGAGCTCGTTGCGACGGAGCTTGTAGTCAATAATTTGTTCAGCGACGAGGGACCAAAAGCGTTTTGAGTGGTTGAACTCCTTTAGGTGGCAAAGCTCGTGGACGATGAGATAATCGGCGAGTAGGGGTGTAAGTGTCGCGATTTTATAATTAAAATTGAGATTCCCTTTTCTTGAACAACTCCCCCAGCGAGTCTTTTGGTTTTTGATACTTATTCGATTGTAAGTGAAGCCGTAGAACTGATTGAAGTATTCTACTCGTTCCTGCGCTAAATTAAGTGCCCTCGCTTTATGCTCCCCATATTCCTTCTTCGTGCCCCGCACGAATACCTGCCCCGAAACGCTTTTGAAATATTCCAACTTGCCGAGTACCCATTCGGCCTTGCTCATTATGAATCGCTCAATAATCCCCATGCTCATATACCGCGGAGCCGTGACCACGAAATTGCCGTCACAATAAACAGCGAGTCTCATCCGCCTAGCTCTCCTGCTCACACGGAGTGTGTATTCGACTTCTTTTTTGTTTAGGGCAATACGTTGCTTCATTGACTGGATTATAACATTTCTGGATCCCCGATCAGGTCGAGGATGACAAAAAGAGGCTCGGTCTGAATTGGTCGACGGGGATTAACGTCAACACCTGTAGACGGCCATGCCTCAGCTAAGACGCTTCGGTTCGCAATGACGGCAATGGGGGGGGCGATGACGGCGGGAAGTATAAGGGATTCCTCCATAAAGTCGGAATGACAAAAAGAGGCTCGGTCTGGGGATTGGTCGACGGAGATTGCTTCGTTTCACCGTCTACAGGTGTCGACGACGATTCCGTCGACCTCGCAATGACGGTGACGAGGGGGCAATGACGCTAAAGAAAAACCTCAAGGGCGCCTTCTCCGCCGTCTTGAATTTTGGACTGATTAAATTTTATGCCGTTTGCATTTAAAAAGTCTTTTACAAAGTTTCGGAGTACCGGACCATTCTCACGATAAAGAGCCTTGCCTGTGATAATCCGCACGTGTTTTGACACACCTTCCCCTATTAACCCACAGAGTATGGCTTCAGCCTCCCTTGTAGTGTGTCCGTGGAGGTCGATTATTTCATCGGGGATTTGGCCGTATTTGTTCATTAATTATAGACTACAACAAAAATGGATTCCCGTCTTCACTGGAATGACAAAAAAGAGCACGGCCGGAATACTCCTAATACAAAAAAACAACTCCACAACCGATGGAGTTATTTTTTTGTATCTTACTTTATTACCCTATCCCCTTACTAAATACACCTTAACAAAACTACTTTTCAACTGTGCGGCTTTTGCAGAGAGTTCGTTTACCTTACCGTCTGTAGCAAGTCGCAATACCTCATCTAGATTTTCTCTAATTGCCTTTATCTCGTCATCGTTTGCGATATCTTCAACGGCTTTAAGCTTATCACTGACTTCAGGATAAACAGCGATCACGCCTTTTGAATCCTTGGCGTCTGCCACTTCAATAATTTTCTCCATTGCGTCATGGAAATCTACCAAATATACCTGGAGCATTGAAAAACCGTTTCTCTTTAATATCTCCTGAAATATTGGTCTGATTACTTCAAAATCCAAATGTACCAATTCTAAATCTCCTGTATAAACTTTTTCCTTGAGACCGGAAATTATATTTGAAATATTTATAAGATCACCATTAAATTGTTCGTCATTCATTATTACGTATGGATGGTAAGAAGAATATTTAGAAGAAAAAACAGTAAATTCAGAAACCAGCTTGTCGTAATTATCTATAGATTCGGCTCTCTTGCCCTGACCCGTATTAAAAAGAGTCTGTTTATAGAAATTATTCATTCTATTGTAATCGTCCAAGAAAAATTTCTTCGTAAAGAAGTCGCTGGAATATGTCCCTGCAATCGCAATAATCAAAAACAAAACACCAAAGACAATCTTCATACTCCTTGAAACCGGACGACCATTGTCCGTATTTATTCCAAATATTTTATATATAAGGCAGAAACCATTTAGGGCCGTCACAAACATTATCAAAGAAAAAACAAAGGCAACTATCTGCCAATATCCCCAAGACCAAAAAAATCCCACAATAAGAAGGACTTCGCCCAACAAAACTCTAATCAAACGATCCAAGCCACTCTCATTCTTTTTCATAATTATAAATTAATTAATATACATATATTATATACCCAAAAGCTCCGTATAATTAATCTTTTAGAAACGGTAATTTGATTCCCCTGCTTATGTTGGCCTGTAGGTGTTTTTGACCTAATCCAGATCGCACACCGCCTTCGTCAAAATATTGTCGCATAATCCCTTTCATCGGTCCGTGCTGAAGCCATATATCATTTAATCCCGTCATATCAAAAACCAATCCCGCCATGAAAACAGCCAACACTAGCCAAATAACAACATAGACAAAATTTTTCTTGTATGAAAAATCGTAACGACGAATTAATTTTATCCCGATAAAAAGAGAAACAACTGCAAGTATGGGCGCCCACCATGGGAAATTTGATACTAGTTGTTCAAATCTGTATTCAGCAAATATTCCACCGTGAGACCTAAAAGCGAATCTTGTTAGGGCAATGAGAAAAACAGATGTTATCAGAGAGGATACGAGTCCGACAAAAGATAATACTGAGCCAACTATAAAATAATATTTTGGCTTCATTTTAACCTGGCCTTCGCGAATCTTCGCCATAACTTCATCTCCGATATTTTTTAGTTCTTTTGACATAACTTTTTCATTAATAATTTTGCCCTACTAATACGAGTAGCCACAGTGCCCATTGGTATTTGCAAGATATCGCTTATCTCCTCATACGATTTTTCATCTAAATAATAGAGGGAAAGGGGTTCTGAATAAAGCACGGGCATATCGGCAAGGCATTTTTCAATTTTTTCTTTAATTTCTTTTTTCTCAAAATCTTTCTCAATGTCTTCACCGCTCTCCACATCAAACCCATCAGGAAATACTGCTTCTTTTTGATTTTTATCAATGAGATTCATCGTCTCGTTGTGGACTATTCTATATATCCAACTGGAAAATTTTTTATTTGTATCAAATCCGTTTAGATTTATGAATGCCTTGATAAAAGAAGACTGGACAATGTCTGTAGCTTTATCCTTGTCTTTAATTAATCCACCAGCATATCTCATGAGTCTATCTTGATATCTTTTCATTATCACAGAATAAAACTCCTGGTCTGATTTCCTAACCCGTTCAACGATCGCCTCATCTGAAAGTTTTTCTATGTCGTTCTGCATATTTGTTATTGTAACAAAAATATTGATATAAATACGCAACCCCGATATTTAATCGGGGTGCATACTTAATTTAAAATTATTTTCTGCCCATTCCTCTTCCTGCTCCCTGACCGTTACCTCTACCCTTACCTGAGCCATCTTTTTGTCCCAAGCCAAGTTCTTTTCTTATCTTCTCGGCCTCAACTTTCTTGCCTTGAAGGCTTAAGTTATGAGCTTCTGCAAATTTGGCAAAATTGTCCTTATTTACGACCTCTGTAACCCTACCCTTACCCTGCATAAGATTTTTCCAGGCAGTATAATCCTTGTTAGCAAAAGCCTTTGTCATGGCAGTATGCCTTTCTGGTGAATAATTTGGCCCCTTTACATTCGCGTCACCTCGATAAGCCTCTGCATTTATAACCCCGAGGGTTGCACTACCTGCCAACACAAAACCTAATGCCATCAACGCTAATTTTTTATTTTCCATATTTTTTATTTAATAACCTATAATCTACCCGCCTTCAATACATATAGTACAGGTGGGGTAATGATTTTCTTTCACACCAAAAATAAGGGGAAATTTCTAGCGTTTTTTTTAGACATCTCATATATATAAATAAGCTCAAGGCAATGAGCTTATTTATGTATGCAATAATATTAATTTTTTATGACAAACTCTAAAGAATACCGCGTTTTCTCATTTCCCAGAAACAGTCGGCGGTCGCCCTTACATCAACGAGCGCATCATGAGCGTCTTTTAATTCCCTGCCAAATAATTTCATATATAGCTCATTTAACTTCGGCCATTTGAATCCGTACGGGCCATCGATTGCGCAAAAATTAGTAGAACTTTCTTTTGTGCAGACAGTCGCCCTTGTCTCAAGATCACAGGGCATATTTTTTCTCAAAAGTTCTGCGTGAATTATTTTAATGTCATAGCTCATATTGTGAGCAACAAGACTTTTTGAATTATCTAGCATCTCCTTAAAATCTTTTAGCACGTCCACGAGTGGTCTACCCTCGGCGAGAGCTTTCTCTGTCGTTATTCCATGAATATCTGATGCGACAGTCGGTATATCAAATCCCTCCGGCTTAACAACATATGACGCCTCACTTATCTTACCGCCGTCTTTGTCATACAACATCCAGGCTATCTGAACGAGACGTGGCCAATTATCCAAATTAGTAACAGGTGCTTTCCAATCTTTTGGTAGCCCTGTCGTTTCTGTATCAAAGAAAAGATAAAATCCCCCGCCCCGACTGCCGTCGGTTCGGGCAGGCTCGCCTACTGTGGCTTTTGTTCCCCCGAAATCCAATGTTCCATTTCTTGGTGTATCCATAAAATAAAAAATATAAAGTAAATATTAGTTGGTAGGAGTTATTTAAAATGAAAAACCCTACGCACAATTATAATATCATAAAAAACTCAGTCTGGATTGCCACAGGCTAAAGCCTTCGCAATGACGGAAACGGGAATGGATTCCTGGATTGGTCGACGGGGATTGCCACGACTCGGCTAGGACCCAAGGTAGTAGAGCAGAGCTCACTACTGGGCAATGCGCCTCGTCTCGCAATGACGGTGACGAGGGTGCAAAAGTTATCCACAGGTGGATCCTTGACCCATTTTTATCTTTTTTTTATACTTGTAAATGAGGTTGATGGTTTGATAGGTTTTATCGCAAGGTATAAGCCACTCGTTTGCAACAGATCGATAGAACCATCTTACCTCATCAAAGAGTCCTAGATTTATCTAGGTCTTTTTGATTTTTGGGCAATAAAAAAGACTAAGAGATATTTTTCTTAGTCTTTTTTTATAAACGTTATTAATCGTTAACAAAAGGGACTGAAGACGAAGACTGCGTAGGAGGAACTATGGGCACTTCTAACGTTGTAGAAGAAACATCGTTTTTTATATCCTGAATAATCTCCGGGGGCAGAATAAGTAAATCAGCCCCTTCTGGAACGGCATTGTCTGGAGGCAAAATAACATTCCTCTCGGTTTCAGTTGTTGTAGCAATATTTTGAACCGGTATTTTTTCATTTATCACAGGAGCAAAGTAGTAAAAATATACAAACACTCCTCCAGCAATGAATAAGGAAAAAATAGAAATAGTTATTAAGACAATCCGAAGTGTATTATTCGCAGACACAGGAGATTGAGTTGGCATGGGGTAAATCTGCATTTGTGGCTTGACTGGCTTGAATTGCGAAGAGGGCTCCTTGATATCCATTAAAGGCCTTGGTGGTAACGCGGGAGTTGTCTTAAATTCCAATTGTGGCTTAGGCGCAGAGGAGGGAGAAGATGTCTGAAATCCAATCATTGGTGGCTTGTTTATAACAGGCCTAGAATATGGCGGAATAATTGGCTTCTGTGGTGTCACGGGAGAATTTGTTGGTACTGTCGGTTTGATATCAATATTTGAAGAGACGGCTGGTATTGTAGGTATTGGCTTAACTGGAACATCTTGGGGTAAGGATGAATTATTTCTTTCGACAATTAAAAAAACATCATCTACTTCTTTCTGTGTCCATCCACCCACCCTTAAAAGAGCCGAGTGAATCTCTTCTTTTGTCGAGCCTTTTCGAAGATATTCTTCTATAAAATCTACAAGTTGTTGGTGCATAAAAATTTTATTAACTAACTCTAGAATTATAACACATTAAAACGTGATAGTTATCAACAGTGATTTTATGCTTTTATATTTTCTTTGGAAAATATATGGAGAGAACCAGAGATAAAACAAGAGCGGACATCACAATGGCAAATGATACAAAAGACGATATCTCAATATGAAAAATTCCGGCAAACATTTTACCGCCGATAAAAATAAGGATTAAGGATAGCCCCTTCTGTAAATGATGAAACCTGTGCATAACATTCTCAATAAGGAAGAAGAGTGCTCGAAGACCCATTACCGCAAAAATATTTGAAGTATAAAGTATAAAAGGATTCTGAGTAATTGCGAACGCGGCCGGGATAGAATCAACTGCGAAAACTATATCTGTGGTTTCTACAAGAAGCACTATCATGAAGAGTAGGGTAAAATGCCACTTGCCATTCTCGCGAAGCATAAATTTACCTTCATGGGGACTGTTCGTAAAAGACAGATATTTATGAGCAAACTTTAAAACTTTGTTTTCGTGAAAATTGATATGCTCTTCCTTTTTTTCTTCAAACAATTTAAAGCCTGTATAAATAAGTATCACTCCAAAAATATACAATACCCAGTGAAATTGGCTGACGATGAGCGAACCAGCAGTAATAAATATTCCTCGAAAAACTATTGCACCCAAAATACCCCAAAACAGTGCGCGATGATGATATTTCTCATCTAACTTAAAGAAATTAAAAATTAAAAGAATAACAAATAGATTGTCTACAGAAAGCATCTTTTCTGTGACATATGCACTCAAAAACTGAAGAGCTAAATCCTCCCCCATATATATAAGGATTAAAACTGCAAAAGCGAGAGAAACCGCCACCCAAAAGATAGACTGCAAAAGCGCCGACTTCATATCCACCTTGTGTGCACGTCTGTTAAAGTATCCAAGATCAGCAACGAGAAAAATGGTAATTATAAAAGCAAATGCAATAAATAAATATGTTTGAATTTCCATCTATTAATCTTAATGTAATAAAGAATGAGGCGCAATGAATTATTGAGAAGAAACTTTGCGATTAAACATATTGAGTGGTAAAATAAAAGTATGAAAAAAAATAAAATAATAATTTGCGGATTAATAGTGGCGTCATTATTAGTTGCACCGATCGCTTTCGCTCAAGAATATGTCATTCCCGAGCCAGTCTGTATAGACACCCTAGAGATACCTTGTCCTGATCGAGGCAATTCTTATGAAAAGGCTCAGAAGCCGACGTCAGATATAAAATACGATGTTCCAACGGGATTTAGTAAGATATTTGATTATCTATCTGGTATCACAACAAAGATAAACAACACGCTAGACTATACAATAGAGGGACTAAAAAACTGGTTTAGAAATGTCTACGACGGCATCCTGTATAGATTTGGAAAAGTTTAACTAAAAATCCCCTCTTGCCGATTGGTTGAGGGGATTTTTTCTTGTAGTAAAATTATCTAAACTTCTTTTTATAAATATAATATCCGCCAATTATCAATAAAACAGTAACCAAGACAATCCATTTCGACGAAGATTGTTTAGTGGTAGTCTCTCCTTCCTGTGCTGGTGGATTTATGGCACCGAGAGGAGCGAGATTTTTCACTAATTCATTCCATTCATTATCATCTAATTTCGTGAGAACAACCTGACCATCGAAATCCACCACAGCAATATCTCCAGATTGTAAATGCTTAATCTCGCCCTGCAATGTAGCGATGTCTAATGTTCCCTCATGTAGATAATATTTTGATGTATTTTCGTCCTCAGTCTGCTCCATCACAAAATCAGTTCCCCTTACACAAGCTGAAGTTACTCTCATTTTTGGTTCAAGTTTTGCAGCGACTTTTTTCTTTAAACCATGTAAAAAGACAGACGGTCTTAATATTCTTAATTTACCAACCAATAACGATATTTTTGTGAGGGTTTCATTATTTCTGTATTTAACGGTAGTGTTCTCACCAAGTATCCAGCTACTTCCGTCTGATAAATTTATTGAAGAAGAACCGTCAGACGTCTTTATTTGATCGCCATCCTTAAGTTCTACTGGAGCATTTGCTTCTCCGTGTCTGTTGTAGTAATATTGTTCGCTACCATCAGCTCGAATAATCTTAAATCTTCCTTTCATATTTGAAACGGTCGGTTTTGGCTCTGCAGGATCAATATCCTGAATCGGACAGGCGTTGACCAAATCTATCATTTCCCGGGTATTATCCCATTTAATAGGAGTGACCTTGCCGGGCTTAATAGGAGGTATTTCGACAGCTAAGCTGTGATTAATAAAAACAAATAAAAAAAACACTACTGCAAATATTAAATATTTTTTCATAGGTTAATTATAGCAGAATCAAAAAATAAAAGTTTTTAACGCACCATTTTTTTTCTTATAAATATAAATTTTCCAACCTCAACCATCACTATACAAGAAAAGCCGACACCAAAAACAGAAAGAATCCAGGGCTCAGGGAGTGACACGGTATCTAGAAGCGCTTGTGCGGGAGGAAAATAAATAGCAACAAACATTAACAATAAACCAACAGCGGAACTAAGATTTGTTAACCAATTGGAAAATGGGTTATATTCCCAAATATTCTTATCCAGACTTCTAATAGAAAAAATAAGCATGAGTGTATAAATTCCAAATGACGCAAAAATAAATGTTCTAACAAGACCCTCTTCTATGCCGAGTTTTAACATTATTACGTGCAAAGAAAATAAAAGTATACTTGTGAGGATTCCAATTACCCATACCAAGAATTTTACCTCCTTATCAAAGACAGATTCTCTGCTTATTTTCCTTCTTATTATTTCTTCTTTATTTTTTTCATCTTCATAAGAAAGGGAAACGGCCGGAAAACTGTCTGCAATAAAATTTACCCAAAGTATCTGCAGTGCATTTAAAGGAATAGGTATATTAAGAATAATAGAACCACCAACGAGAATAAGTTCGTCAAATAGAGAAGTTAAACAAAAAACCAAAACCTTTCTTATATTCTGAAGAATTCTTCTTCCTTCATCTATGGCGGAAACTATGGTGTGGAAACTATCATCCAGAAGAACCAGATCAGAAGATTCACGCGCCACACCAGAACCAGAACCAATTGCTATTCCCACATCGGCTTGTTTTAGGGCAGGCGCGTCATTCACACCATCACCAGTCATAGCAACGACGTGGCCATTGTTTTGAAATAATCTTGCGATTCTAACCTTAGACTCTGGATTGATTCTAGAAAAAATTCTTACCGAAGATAGCTTTGCCTGCAATTCTTCGTCACTTAACAAATCCAGTTCATGTTGTTCAATAACAGAATTTTCATCTATATCCATGCCTATTTCTCGAGCCACAGATTTTGCAGTACCAGTATGGTCACCGGTCACAATAATCGTTCTAATTCCTTCTTTTTGTATTTCCTTTATAGCCTGACCAACTTCTTTTCTAATTGGATCCTTTAATAAAAGGTTTCCCAAATAATAAAATCCGTCTATTTTTTTAATATCTTTGAGCTGTGTATTTTTATTTTTTTCAGAAAATGCAACGGAAATTATTCTGTATCCATCTCCCGCATTCTTGTGAACCTCTTTCAAAAGATCAGATCTCTCTTTGTCTGAAATAGCATTTTTTCCATTCCAGTAAAAATTGTGGCACATTTTTAAAACAACCTCTGGGGCGCCAATCATAAGAGTAGACTCTATTTCTCCCTCTCTAATCTTAACTGCTGAAAATTTATTTGAAGAATTAAAAGGTAATCTATCTATTACAGATGCTCTTTTTCTTATATCAAACTCTTTTAATTCAAAATTTTTTGCTGCGCCAATTATTAGGGCCGAATCTAGCGACTTACCTATTACTCTCCATTCAGAAATTGGTGCTTCTGGATTTTCAACACGAGCATCCGTGCAAAGTATTGCAAACTTCAATATTTCCTTCTGATAATCCAAGAGATTGTTTTGATTTTCCAGATATGGAACCTCTACTCTAACTAGATTCATTTTGGCCATGGTTAATGTTCCTGTTTTGTCCGTAAGAATAACGGAAGTATCTCCAAGTGTCTCTGAAGATGAAAGCCTCCTTACAACACCCTTTTTCTTTGCCAATCTCTCTACTCCAACAGCCAAAATAACCGTCAATGATATAGCGAGACCTTCGGGAACAGCAGCCACCGCAATGGCAACCGACATCGTGAACATTTCCAAAATAGAATATTCATAAAATAATCCCAAAACAAAAACCATAAAAGACAGGAGTAAAACCATTATAGTAAGTTTATTTGCGAAAGAATTTATGTTCTTTTGCAAAGGTGTGACTTCGTCTTTTATACTAGCCATAAGTGATGCTATTAGACCAAGCTCAGTATCTTTACCCGTTGAGACGACAACAGCGGAACCAAGCCCTTCAACAACAGAGGTGCCTGAAAAAACCATCGATTTTTTGTCTCCCAAACCAACCCTTAATCCAACCGTCCTTACTCCTTTTTCCACAGGAAGAGATTCGCCTGTTAATATTGCCTCATCTATCAAAAGATTATTTGATTGAATGATTCTACAATCTGCAGGAATACTATCTCCACTAGAAAAATTTATTATGTCCCCAGGAACGAGTTCTTCTATATTTATTTCCTTTATCTTTCCTTCCCTTATAACCCTAGTCTTTATTTCTAAATAATTAGCCAAACTCTCCAGGGCTTTTTCTGCTTTATTCTCCTGATAAAAACCGAGAGACACATTTATAAAAACAGCTGTAAATATAAATATGGCATCACTAAAATCACCCAATAATAAGGTTACAATTCCCGCCAGTACCAATATGTAAATCAATGGGCTCTCAAATTGTCTTAGAAATAGTTTCAAGACAACAAATTGCTTTTGGGATATTATTTTATTTTTCCCAAAAATCTTTTTTCTTTCAGAGACCTCTTGATTTGAAACACCCAAATAAGAAGATCTTAATATTGCGACAGAATCTTCCGCCGACATTGCCCAAAATGGATTTTTAATCGTATCTTTATCTATTTTATTCATAAGACAATTCTACTAATATTTTCAAATTTTCCAAAATTAACCACAAATCAAAAAGCCCCGGTTTGACCCGGAACTTCTCGACAAGGTAAAACGGTTCTATCGGTCTGTTGCAACCGAGTGGTTATGCCTCACGACACAACCTGTCAAACCATCAACCTCAATGTTATTATAAAAAATAAAAATAAATAACGCAAATAAAAAATACAAAGAAAATAACTTTTACAATATATTCTTAATTTTGACAACAATAACGTAATAATTAGGTTTTTAAAAACCTAAACCCTTTTATCAGAAGCGGGACAATTTCCCAACCCTCTGCCAGTTCTTGGTCCCTGACCCATTGGGCCTGTTCCATCAAGTTTTCTAACTTGGTTCTGAGAAAAACCCCGACGTCCTCTCCCAACCCCCCCCTGCCCACGACCCATACCACGCCCCTGGCCCATTGGGCCTGTTCCATCTAATCTTGGCATTTTTTTAAAAATTAAATAATAAATACGACTATTATTATGAATATATACCCATAACTGTTTTTTGTCAACAAAAACAAAAATACCGGCGTTTATACCGGTATTTTATTTGTGAATGACGGGTTATTTTACTGTTCCCCTCTCTTGTTCAGAAGAAATTATTTGTTTGTATATTTCCTCAGATATGTATTGCGGAGCATATGTAATTCCTTGACGATCTAAATTTTTTGAATAAGCACGAAGATGGTTTCTAGAACCTTTTTGAAGGTTTTTATAAGTTAAAACAATATCCTCTTTTGTCGTTTGTCCCAAAAGAACCTCCAAATCCTTTATATCAAGATCCTCTATAATGGCACCCACCATAATCGCATCGACAATAGACTTTTCTCCTTTTTGTATTAATTCTTCGTACAATTTGGACATTTCCAAAGAAGTAAATTTACCCGAAATATCGTCTTTAACAGGATCCTCTACGCCATAACGTTCAAGCAGTACCTTAATAGCATTAGTATGTGTTTGTTCGCTATCTGCTATATTAAAGAAAATATTCATTCCCCACTTTTCCCCAAGGTGACGATATACATCTCTGGCCAATTTCTCCTCTTCCCTCATAAGAATGAGACCGGCCTTCTCTTCTGCTGTAATATTTAAATCTAATATAGACACGGAGAGGTCTTTTTCTTTTATCATATCTCCGGAATCAACTACATATTCTTCGTATTTATTGTTTAAATTATTTGAATTTGTATTTTTTTTCTGATTTAAATTAAAACTAAGAATCAAGAATAAAACAAAAAATAACGATACCACTAATAAATTCTTTTTATTCATTTTTATATATTAATAATAAAGACGCATACTTCTATTGAACCAATACACCTCCGTTTTCTTGCCATTCCACAATTCCACCAATACCCTTAGCTTTTTCAAAACCCAAATCATTCATTATGGTCTCAGCGTTTTTAGCTCTCTTACCTGAACGACAATAAAGATAAACTATTTTATCTTTAGGAATATTTCTTGTGGTTTCTTCATTTAAACTACTTAAGGGTATATGTTTTGCTCCCAAAATGTGTCCAGTGTCCCACTCTTCGTCCTCCCTTACATCAATTAGAACAAATTGGCCAATATTTAGCTGTTTTTGAATAATTTCAGGATTAGACAAACTAGCAGTCTGCTCTATATTTGAAATTACTTCACACTCTCCTCCAAGACAGACACCTGGAGAATAAAAATTATAGACAAATAATCCTACTGTTAAAAAAGTTCCAATTAAAAGATATTTTTTCATATATTTAAATTTTACTCCTTAAAAGATAAACAGCAAAAGCTGTGGTTAATGGAACTGAAAAAATCAACCCAATACTTCCAACCACAGTCCTCATTATTTCAACGGAAAATATCTCCTGACTCAAAATAAGAGACACGGGATATTCGCTTTTGTAAAAAATAAGAATAAGAGGCAAAGACGCTCCCGTGTAAGCCAAGGCCAGAGTGTTAACCATTGCTCCAACATGCTCCTTTCCAACAGACAACGCACGTTTATAGACATCGGAAAATTTCATATCTTTTTGTAGTTTATAAATTTCCCTTACGACAATAGATTGCGTTACAGCAACATCATCCAAAACACCCAAGGTTCCAATTATAATACCTCCCAAAAGTAGACCCGAAAAATCGATACTTACACCTCCATGTAAACTAAGGATAAAAGCCTCTTCTGTTCCCATTCCTGTAAATTGAGCCATTTTTACTCCAACATAAGATAAAAAACCAGTAACGATTACGGAGATTACCGTTCCTAAAAAGGCCGAGGTGGATTCTCTATTGAAACCATGTGTAAAATATATAGCAATAAATAATATTGCTGTTGCAACCGCACTACTTATTAATACTGGTGAGTAACCGCTCATTATTGCGGGAATAAGGATATAACCAATTGCAACAAAGCTTAAAAACAAACTGAACACAGATCTAACACCTTGCATTCCACCAAAAAAAATTATTGAGGAAACAAATATTATTAGAAAATAAAAAAGAGGACCAGTTCTATCTTTTTCTTTTATGATAAAACTGCCCTCTTCCTTTGTACCGTTTCCAGTGTTTTCTACAAAAACCCTATCCCCCTTCTTAAGCCTTATGTAGTCATTCTTTACGTCTATAATCTTCTCTTTATTGTTATCTTCAATAATCTTTATTTTTAGATCCTGAACAAAAGTTTCTAAATTTATTTCCGGAATTATAGTATCTTCCTCAAACGTAATATCCAACACCTCACCTTTAAAAATTTCAGGGCTTTCGGCAATAACAAAAAATGGAATTAAAAATAAAATAATGAGTAGTTTTTTAATAATCATTTTAAAATAAAAAATTATTCCTTAGATACATGATTACTTATTTTTAGAACATTAACAAATCTGGCCTTAAAATAAGCAGGAAGCCTATTATTACCATCAATAACCCGCCTATTAAATGAGACCATTTTGTATATTTAGTTGTAATTCCAACCATCTCCAGTGTGTACATGGCAATGAAAAAGACAACCAAATCGTCTAACATAAAAACAAATATATACAAGGAAATGTATAAATAGTATTGCAAGGAAGAGAGTTCGCTAAGCGCAAGAACTTGAGCATAAACAGCCGGTAATCCGGCGGAACAAATCAACTCTACCAAATTAACAGCAAAAGCAAGGATAACGATACCAACAAGTGCCAACCAAAAGCTATTTTCTTGTGTAATTTTTTTTAATTTTTCAAAAACAGCCTGCCTTTTTTCTGATCCAGTAATTTTACATCCTGCGGTTTGACTCATAAAATACTCTCTTATATTGTAACCCCCACCAATTAAAGCCAAAGAACCCACGGAAATTCTTACCCAAACAATAAATCCAAGAAATAAAAGTAAATTTAACCATGCCACCATGAACATAAAATACACGAGGGCTGAACTTATTATGAAAGCACTGCCCAATATCCACATTCTTTTCTTATTCTCCATTCCCAAAAGAAGACTTATCAGAAAGAGAAGTGTCCACATTGCACAGGGATTAAAACCATCCAAACCACCCAAAATAACCGTAAGAAGAGGCAGGGAAAAGTTTTTAATATTTATATTTCCTACTATTGGTAAGTTAATGCTTTCTGGAATTTCCTTCTTTGTAAAAGAAGCTAGTACCTCACCATCTCCGTTTGATGTTTCTAGTCCAGCAAGAGATGCAACGGAATCTTTGCATTTATTAGTGGAACAATAAGCAATTCTGTCTTCTATTTGTTTAGATGTATACCCTTCAGCATATCCAACAAAAGATTCATCCCCAACCAGCGTCAAAGGAACCCCTGAAACATTTACCCCCAGCTCTTTACCAATATTAATAAGTAAATCAAGGTTTTCTTTATTTTCCCAAACCTCGTACCTATTAATATGAACATATTCATTTTCTTTTTCAATTTTATCCAAAAACGGCTTCTCATTAGCACAATGGGGACAACCGTTGCCCCAAAAGAAATAAACATTAACAATATTTTTATTTTCTTGAGCAAAAATATACCCTGGTATCAAAAACAGAGAAAATAAAAAGATTGAGAAAATAATTTTTTTAAACATATATTTTGGTTATTTGTCTTTGTGCACTTCAATCAACTTAAGTAACTCTTCCTTTGATGGCTCCCCGCTCAAACGCATTATCTCATTATTATTTTTATCCAGAAAAACAAAAGTGGGTAAATTTTGATCTATTTTGTATTTTTCTACCATCTCCTTATCTTTGTCGAAATCATAATATTCATTTTTCATCCATTTATTTTCCTCTTCTATTTCCTTCCACCTTGGTCTCATTACAAGACAACCAGAACACCAAACTGCTCCAAATTTTAATACTTTCATAAATTTAAAAATTATTCGTGAATAAATTTTATTAAAAACATGAAAATAATACCTATAACAAAAACACTGAGGTGAAGCATAAACTTACTTACACTTGTTTCTTTTCGTACTTCAGGTATAAGGTCGGAGGCTGCAATATAAATAAATCCTCCGGCTGCAAATGGCAATAAGTAAGGCATTACACCCTCAATCATAAAATTAAAGAAGTAACCCGCCAAACCTCCCAATACCACTGTCGTTGCGACTAGGTAATTAAAGATTAGCGCCCTTTTTCTGTTATATCCTGCATACAAAAGAACACCAAAATCCCCAATTTCTTGAGGTATCTCGTGTAGTGCTATTGCCAATGATGTTGCTATTCCTGTATTGAAATCAACCAAAAAAGAAGCGGCTATCACAAGACCATCAATAAAATTATGGATAGAGTCTCCCAAGAGATTGATGCGACCAATACTGCCATGGATATCACAATTTGCCTTGTGACAATGATGCCAATGAAGAAATTTTTCTACTAAAAGAAAAAAAATAAACGATAATAAAACAATCAACCCAGCAGTATCAAACCCAACACCTGAAGAAACTGATTCCGGTAAAAGGTGCAAAAATGCGCCCCCCATCAAAGCACCAGCAGAAAGAGAAACTAGTGTCAACAATATCTTTGGTAAAATCTCTTTTTTTATATACAAAAAACCGACAGCCACAAAAACGCAGAATGTTATGGAAAGTGTGGCCAATAATATATAAAGTAGTGTCATGTTATATTTATTTATTTTTAACTTCTAATAACAAATTGTTCGTGCTCAACAACCTTAATTGCTTTGCCATTTATCAAAAAATCGGCAATTTTTTTATATGCTGAATTAAGTATTCTCTGATAAGTACTTTGAGACGTATGCATTCTTTCAGCAGATTCCTTTTGATCTAAGTCATCTATATGGCGTAAGCGATAAGATTCAATTTCTTCCATCGATAGTTCTACAACCTCAAGATCTTGTATCGGAACACCTTGGGGCTTGAAATAAACTACATTTGGTCTAAATTTTATACCTTGGCACAAACAACGTTGAGGTCTTGGCATAATTCAATTTTTATTAATAATTTGTTATTTAAAAAACCAAAAAACTATATTTTAATCTCGCGAAGATTTTTTGCTTTATCTGTAAAAAGTATTCCTTCTAAATGGTCAACCTCATGTTGAAATATGTGAGCCAATAAACCGGTTCCTTCCATTATAAATTTTTCACCTTTTTCATTATAAGCTTCTACAGTAGCCCTGGTGGCTCTTCTAACGTTACCAAATATGGGACGAACAGACAGACAACCCTCTTCCATTAATTTTTTATCCTTAGATAACTTCTTAATAACAGGGTTAATAAAAACCAGATTTTGCTTAATTTCTTCTTTCAGATTATCTATGGAACCTATTTGTTTAATAAAATCTCTGTTTTCAAAAACTCTTTTAGGTATTATAAAAATTCGAAGAGACACACCAATCTGAGGTGCAGCTATTGCAACTCCATCATACTGAGAATCCAGTGCGGAATTCATATCGGAAATAATTTTTTGTATTTCCGGTTTTGTTATTTCAGAGACAGAAACTTCTTTCGAAATTTCTCGTAGAATTTTATCATCCTTTTGAATTATCTCTACCATTTTTACTATTTTGTTTAAAAATATCTCAAAACCCGCCTATATAATATTATGAATATACACTCATAATAACAAAGAGTCAAATAAAATACTCCTGTCTGGAAAGTGGTATTATTTTATTAATAATCAAAACTCCACCATAAACTCCCTCCTCCAATTACCCAATTTATCTACTTAGGAGGGCGGGGATTGGGTGTATGACCTTAGTCCATTCCATACAGTCACATATATCCACAAGGACTCCTTATGCCAGTAAGGGAAACTCCAGGTATGACGGAGCGGAATCCTGAGAAGGGGTTATTTATCTAGTTATTTATATGTGTTCCGAACAGTTCCTGTAATTTTGCCCTGGTCAAGGGCCCTACAAATCCAGTCTGCGCAATACCGTACTTCTTTTGAAATTTCAACACCGCCACCCTTGTAGCTGTTCCAAAAAAATTTGTTTCATTCCCGCTTGATCCTGCCCCAGAGAGTGCAACCGCAGTGTCCAGATCGCTGTTTAAAACTTTTTGCAAATTTCTCACATCCTCATTCTTTGAACCGAATGCTAAATTTACAGCGAAACCATATGGACGAATGATTAGTGGCTCTATTTGAGTACGGAGACTTTGAAGCAATACTGTCAGTCTATATATCTCAGCCTTCAATTCTTCTATTGTCATTTCTGACATTTGTTTAGGCGCTAATTGAACCAGACTAGGGGGATAAGTCACCACGTAACCGACTGCCGTAGGTCCACTTCCTGCAATACCACCTCCACCCGAAGAAGGTGTTGTTGTATTTGTCGTCTGAGTATAAGACGCAAAACTTGTAAAATGCTTCGTCCAGATAACTAAATCACTGCCAACATCGATTTTACAATCACCATCTGCAACAAGAGCATCTCCAGCCGATTGAGAATCAGAAGAACATGTGGCGGTTATCTCAGTAAATTCTATTCCAGTCCTAATATATCCCACTCTTTTACCAGCTTGACTTGGTAATAAAATCCTAACTCCTTTATCAAAAGACAATTTGACTCCCGAAAATCCGACTTCGATTGCAGTACTTAATGTCTTTGTTTCTCCTGAGGTTTCCGGCAAAGTAACAGAGGTTACTGTAGGCGCGGCAAGAATTCCATTCCATGTAGTACTCGCACTTGTAATTGTCGTAGGCGGAATTGAGATAACAGCATTTCCCGCATTGGCAGATGTAATAGTAATTTTTGGTATATCTCCAACCCCATCAGTGATAAATGCACTCACATCAATAGATGGCTCGATTGTTCCGCTTTCTATTGAGACACTTACCTCCTGTGTCGGATTTTTAATTACAACTTGAGGTTTTGTGGAACTGGCAGTAGCGCTTCCTGAATCATTTGGAGCTGTTTGAGTATCAGACAAAATCTCCACGGAAACAGTATATTCTTGGGTTGAAGAATCAATTGCGGTAACAGTATATGTTTGTGGTGTCGTAAAGTCCTGCGCTGTTCCACCTGATGGACTAATAAATAAACCAGTGTGAGTTATTGTGGGCGAAAAAGCAGTAACGTCTGTACCAAAAGGAACAACCATCGAGACAGTATGTGTAGTTTGATTTATCGTAGTAGTACCCACTTGACTGGAAATAGAAAAACTAGAAATATCTTTGTTAGAAGAGGAAACAACATCTGGACCGGAAGCAGTCGTCCACCAAGGATTATAATCAACACTACCAGACATTATCGTTCCAAAATCAGGAAGGGAGCTTCCCCAGTAATTATGCTCAGCGCTAAGCTGTCCGGAGGGAGCAAGATTTTCCACCGCAAAATTAAGACTACCCGTTATACTGTTCTCGTTAATAAGGATATCCTCTCCCAAATTTCCCAACTCCGAAGTACCCACACTGCGGATTGCGATGCCATTGTAAGACCCGCTGATTGTATTGTTGGTGACGGTAATATTTGGCTGATCATAATTATAAAATGTAATGCCTCCATTCTCAGTCGTGTCGTCGGTATGAACCCCAAACCCTCGAACATCCACCATTTCTTCGCCATTACCAGCGTTCGTAATAGTGTTCCCTGTGACAGTAATCCCTGTGCTGTAGGCGACCTGAATACCCGATCGTGGTACGTTAGATACACTATTCCCAGATATAATAGTAGAGGAGGAGTGACCCAATTGAATCCCCCCATAAGAAGTGTTATCAATCTGATTGTTCGTTATTGAACTGCCCTCGATACTCTGAATCATCATGGCCGCCTGAAAAGGATCTCCTTCTACACTTCCCACATTCTCAAAAACATTTTCAGTTATAAGCCAATTGTTTCGATACACCCCCTCTTCTCCTTGTGATGTAAAGATCGATCGCCCCTGACTACCAGAAAAAATGTTGTCGCGAATCGTGATGTTGTGTGCATTTAATTTATTGGAGTATATGGCTCCAGCAACGGCCACATCAGTGGCACCAACCAATTTAAATCCGTTTATTGTTACGTTAGCCACCCCATTGGTAGTCATCTGAATTAATGGCAATACTCCATCCAGTATCGCCTCATCAGCGCGCTCATCCGTTATAGGATTGATATTTGAATTAGGTCCCCTTAAGTCTACAGATTTTGTCATACTTATTGTCTCTGAATAATATCCTGGACCTACCGTAATTATATTACTTGTTCCTGTAGTCGATGCTTCACAATCAGCCTCATTAATAGCATCCTGAATCGAAAAGTAGGTATGCATTTCATCCGCCCCAACATCAAATGTGAAATAAAGATCAGATAGGGTGGTTCTTTCCTCATCAGTATAGAAAGGAACAAAATCCACACCTCCATTATTGCTAACATAGTAGATGGAATTTTTCACATAGGCTCTATTGTCCCAGCCCCAATAATTATTTTCAGCATTCAAGGTACCAGTCGTTCCTTCTCTGTAAATATTATAAGAATCATTTTCGAAGGAGTTATTTTGTAGTGTCCAGTCGGCAACAACCGTTAAATCACCAACCACCTTAATAATATAGATACCATAATACGAATTATTGTTAATGGAATTATTTTGCACATTAAGGGCAGTGATAGCTCCCTTTGTTTTTATTCCATACATGTTCCCTGCTATGATATTATCGGATATCGTTAGATTATCTACGCCAGAATTTATATTTATACCGGCCTTTCCCCCTCCCCCACCACCCGTCGCGCCGGTTATTGTGAACCCTGATATTGTTACATTGTCCGCACTTACATCAAACCCGTGAGAAGCAAGGGGGGCCGTAACTGTAATTGTCGTACTACTCACCCCCTGAATAGTCATCGATCTGTCTATTAAAATATTTCCATCATAAGAACCTGCTGCAACATGAACAATACCTCCCTCAGGAACATTAGCAACACCCTCTGCTATCGTTGCGAAAGGATTAGCTTCAGATCCATCTCCGCTAAAATCATCGTCTACATAAACACTATTATCCAGAGTAAACTGTGTGAAATGGTTTGTAGTCAAATATACGGTTCCATCATTTTGGCCCCCATCATATGAAAGATTAGTAATTGTGGGGTAACTTGGATCATCTGATGGAATTATAACCCCCTCATCATCCTTAACCAAAATAGGTGGAACATTATAAAATCCTAGAGCATTTACTCCATAAAATTCCACAGTTGCGTTAACGTTCTTAAAGACTGATGGCGCAGGAACAATACAAGGGCCAGACATTGGATCACACGCATCAGGATTTAATCCTACCGTTCCAGCCGTACTCATCATAAGTTTGTCTGCAAGAGACCGTATAACCGTCACAGTATTTTGATCGGAAAGATTAAGATTGTCATTGAAAGTTATCATCCCCATACCAGGTATCCTGAAGTATAAGCTTGAAAAAGCAGAGGGATTTATCGGCGACCCTTCTCCCAAATTTGTCTCAAGACTCATTTCAGAAGAAAGGCATGTCGCGACAGAAGACAGTGTCGGAGGAACTTCCGGTGAATCTATTCCATTGATTTGTTCGCAAGTCCAATCTATTGCATCATTAAACCAACCCTTGGTAGGCATAGGGGCAGAACCCCATACACCAGAAATTAAAGCAACCGTACTTCCAACGGTCGGAGCGTCTGTATGGTTTGGCTCAGCTGGCTCCGGTTGATCGCCATAAGAAACCGCGTGAATCACCTGAGCGGTAGGATCTTTTAATTGAAGGACATCGCCGAAATCATCTGCGGGATTGTAAGCTGTATCTATTACCACAATGCCGTAAGCGGGTATTGTGTCATCGTCGAGTATCGTCGCAATGTTGATTTCACCATTAACAGCCGAACTTAACACCCATTCGGTCAAATTAATATTATCCTCTGTTGTATTTATTAATTCATACCACTGTGAAACTCCGACGTCCGTGCTTGTCATGAATTCATTTATAAGAATATTCCCAGGTAAATAAGTTGGACCAGAAGCAGAGATGTTTTTTATAAAAACCACGCTCATACAGAGCAAGATGATTACTACAATAAATTTCTTCATTTTATTATTAACCTACTGATAAAATATAATGCACAATAATTATATCAAATTAATTATTATTATACACAGATATAGCTTTCCCATTTTTTCGGATTAAAAAATCCTAAAAATTATGAGAGGAGCTTTTCGAATCCTTACGCGAATGAAGCAGTTAAAAAATCAGGGAAGGAGTTTCGGTCGTTACACGACCAGTAACCTGATTGGATTTTTTCTTCGTTCTCTGAACTAGAAAAAATACTCAATCAGGCTTCGAATCCTTCACGAAAGCCATGGATAATGGCTTTCTCCTGCGCAAACTAAAAAGTCCCCTTTCGGGAACTTTTTCGTTATGCGCAGGGAAGGATTCGAACCTTCGTAGGCCGAAGCCGACAGATTTACAGTCTGTTGTAATTGACCACTCTACCACCTGCGCATTGAGGCAGTGTTTCCACTGCCTTTATTCAATTTTCAACTACTTCTTACTTTTCTTCCCAGCAGTCACCTTCTCAGATGACGTTTCTTTGATGCCGACCATTATATCATTATTTTTAACACTGACAACTACCACCGACTTAGGACTCAAACTCTTTGATATTAAATACTCAGCGACTCTATTTAATATCTTTGTCTGAATAAGTCTCTTCATCGGCCTTGCACCATACTGAGGATCATATCCTTCGGTCGCGAGTATATCAAAGACGTCAGGTGTAACTTCTAGTTTTACTCCCCTGTCTTCAAGTCTCTTTTTAACAACCTCAAGCTGAACGCCAACAATCGTCTTAATAACATCCTTACTTAAAGTATCGAATATGATTACCTCGTCCAGTCTATTCAAAAATTCCGGTCTGAAATTATCCTTGAGTCTTTCCATTATCTTTTCTTTCATCAAGTTATATTCGGACTTTTCATTCTTGCCGTTACCAAATCCAATCGTCTCCATTTTATTCACAAATTCGGAACCGACATTTGAGGTCATGATAATAACAGTGTTCTTAAAGTTAACAGTCCTTCCTTTTGAATCGGTCAATCGTCCATTATCCAAAACCTGAAGAAGAATATTGAACACCTCCGGATGAGCTTTTTCTATCTCATCAAAGAGCACGATGGAATATGGGCGATGTTTTACCATCTCAGTAAGCTTCCCGGCTTCGTCATATCCGACATATCCCGGAGGAGAACCGATCAATTTTGAAACTGAATGTTTCTCCATAAATTCGGACATATCTATTCTGATTATCGCCTTCTCGTCATTAAATAAGAACTGAGATAATGTTTTTGCAAGTTCTGTCTTTCCTACACCTGATGGACCGAGGAACATAAATGAACCAATTGGTCTGTCTGGGTCAGAAACACCAGCTCTTGATCGTCTAATAGATTCTGATATCTTTCTGATGGCTTCATCCTGTCCAACAACTCTTTTCTTGAGCTCATCTTCCATTCTTCTCAATTTATCAGCCTCTTCCTCAAGCATTCTAAATACTGGGATGCCAGTCCACTTGGACACAACATTTGCGATATCCTCTTCTGTGACTTCTTCTCTGAGTAATCTTCTTGGCTGAAGTTTGGAGAGTTTTGTTTCAAGAGAAGCTAACGACTTCTCTTTGGTTGGTATTTTTCCGTATCTTATTTCTGCGGCAAGAGAAAGATCCGATCTCATCTCGGCGGCCTCAGCTTCAAGTCTCAAAATATCCAACTCTTTTTTAATCGTTCTTGTCTCAGCTATTAATTTCTTCTCATTCTTCCAGCGCATATCAACTTCTGATATTTTCTCTCTTAGGTCGGCGATTTCTTTATCTATTTTCTTTAATCTAGCTTTTGCCTGAACATCTTTTGAAATGTCCTCTTTCTTAAGAGCCTCTTTTTCAACTTCCAGTCTCATTATTTTTTTATCTGTATCCTGAATTACTATCGGCTTATCTTCCAATTGTAAACGTAAAGATGAAGACGCCTCATCTATGAGGTCTATCGCCTTGTCCGGCAAAAACCTATCAGCAATATATCTACTGCTCAAATTAACTGCAGCTACAATAGCGGAGTCAGTTATTTTTATTCCATGATGAATAGCGTATCTATCCTTAAGACCACGTAATATTGCGATACCATCTTCAATACTTGGCTCACCCACATGAACAGGCTGGAATCTTCTAGCAAGAGCGGGGTCTTTTTCTATGTGCTTCTGGTATTCATTAAGAGTAGTTGCACCGATAGCCCTAAGCTCTCCCCTTGCAAGAGCGGGTTTTAACATATTTGAAACATCAAGAGAACCCTCAGCGGCACCAGCGCCCACTATTGTGTGGATCTCATCTATAAAAAGAATAACCGTTCCTGCCGACTTCTCTATATCTTTCAAAATAGCTTTTAATCTCTCCTCAAATTCTCCTCTGAATTTTGTTCCGGCAATAAGAGAACCGAGATCAAGAGAAACTATTTCTTTATCTTTCAAAGTTTCCGGCACATCGCCCTTGGCAATTCTGATAGCAAGACCTTCTGCAACCGCAGTTTTTCCGGTACCTGCTTCTCCAACAAGAACAGGGTTATTCTTTGTTCTTCTTGTTAATATCTGCATTATCCTCCTGATTTCTTCATCTCTACCAATAACAGGATCCAGTTTGTCTTCTTTGGCTAATCTCGTAAGGTTTCTCGTAAACTTCTCCAGGGCTTTTGGCTTTTTCTTTCCGCCAACATCAGAAATTTTTCCCTTCCTTATATCTTGAAGAATTTTTAGCACCTCTTCTTTGTTTATTTTAAATCTATTTAAAATTTCCCTAGCCGAGTTTGCTTCTTCGAGCATTGATAAAAATAAGTGTTCTGTTGAAATAAAGTCGTCCTTGAGTACTGCAGCCATCTTGGCTGAACCATCTAATATTTTTACAAGTTCAGCGGTCAAATATATTTGATATGAAGGTGAAAGAACGTTCTGGCTCTCCGCTCCTTCCACAGACTCAAGAAGCTGATCCATGAGTAAGTTTGTATCTACTTCCATCTTATCTAAGATAGAAAGAATCAAGCTGTCTTCCTGTATCAAAAGAGACACCAAAAGATGTATCGGGTTTACCTGATTTTGTCCTCTTTCTATTACCAACTCGTGGGCTTTTCTTATGGCTTCACGCGCTTTTGAAGTTAAATTGTTAAATGGGATCATAAATTTGTCTTATTATTATGTCGGTTATACTAATAGACCAATAGCGTCTTGTCAAACAAAAGAGGGGTACGTGAATAAATGCAAAATGCAAATCTCAAAATGTAAAATAACAACTAAAAATTCAAAAGAAAGTTAAAAAACCATTTTTGACTTTTACTCCTTTATTTCTGTTATTGAGAAGTTTTTGTTGAGGTAGCGTTATTTCCGCCTGTTTTTGGGTTGGAAGAATCAATTAAATTCTTTACAACTACATAAGGTACGACGTCATTATCCGAACCATACATTCCAATCAAAAATCCATTTATATCTATAATTGGTCTACCGCTCCAATTTTCTGTTGGTCTAATACTCGTCTTAATTATAGGTGTTGAAGATGCGTTACCAACCTTAAGACCGGAAATATAACCCATTGTTAAAGTATTCAATCCTGAATCAAATCCAAGCGTTATTACTGTCTGTCCTAAAGATACTTGATCTATAGACAAAGCATCTATTGGGACTAATCCCTTAGGAGCTTGCTCCATTGAGAAAAGCGCAATTCCATTATAATCATTACTCTTTATAAACTTAAGATTATATTTTGAATCACCTAAAATAGCGTAATAGGCGGAACCGCTTCCCCCCAGAACTTCATTGCTTGTCATAATTAATCCATCCCCAGAAACAATAAAGCCCACCCTGCTAACGTCCTCTCCTACTGCCAAATAACCAGAAGCCAAACTGGAGCTTTCTATTGACCCAGAAATAGAAGATACTTGTAAGTCCGGATTACTAAAAGCAACATCGCTTGAAGCACCCTGTCTGACAACTTTTACAAGAGATTGTCTTACAGTCTTCACAGAAGAAACAATTGTATCGTCCTCCCTCACAATTTGTTTAACTTCAGTTTTTTCTACTTTTCCGGGAGAAATAACTCTTTCAATGGTTCTTTCAACAACTCTATTTACTGTCTGAGTAACCCCGGGTGGTGCCTGATCCATTAGAGTAACAACAATAACACCCGTCGCTACCGAAGTAACCAAAGTGATAAATATTGCCAAAAGAATTATTTGTGTCTTGTTGAGCTCTTCCATTTACCTTTATTCTACACGACAAAAATAAAAAGTAAAAGAAAATTTTTCTACCTTATTCTTTTAATTATAGAATCCAAAGTTTTTATCGTTTGGTCAACATCCTTTTTGGTGGTATCTCGTCCAAAAGTAAATCTAATAGAGCCATCCGCTCTCTTTTTATCATTATAAATTGCCAAAAGCACATGAGATGGAGCTTCTTCCCTACTACTACAAGCGCTTCCCGTAGAAACAGCTATGCCTTTCACATCCAATTCAATAACAAGCTGTTCGCCTGAAATTCCCGGAAAATAAATATTGGCGTTATTTGGTAATCTTAATTTCATATCGCCATTTAATTTTGTTCCTGCTATTTTTTTTAGAACCAAACGAATAAAATAATCTCTCAGTGAAATCAGCCTATCGCTTTCTTTTTTCTTTTTATCTTCGGCTATCTTCAATGCCTTAGCCAATCCTACAATAAGAGGCACGGCTTGGGTTCCAGAACGTAAGCCGGACTCCTGTCCTCCTCCAAAGGTTGTCGGCTCTATCGGTGTATTATTTTTAACATACAAAAATCCCGAACCTTTAGGACCATATAATTTTGATCCGCTTATCGTCATCAAGTCCACTCCCAAATTAGAAACCTGTAAATTCAAAAAACATGGAGCCTGACATGCGTCTGTGTGAAATACTGGATAAGGTCGGTCGGCTCTTACCTTTTTTATAAGATTACCAATCTCTCTAATAGGCTGAATGGTTCCAACCTCATTATTGGCATAAATTATTGAAATCAAAACAGTATTTTCTTTTATCGCTTTTTTTACTTCTTCCACCGAAACAATTCCTTTTTCAGATACAGGTAAATAAGTAACTTCAAATCCTGAGTTTTCCAAATACTTAAAAGGATAGAGAACTGCGTGATGCTCTATCTGTGTAGTTATTATGTGAAGTTTCGCTCCGTTGCTATTTTTTTTAAATAAATTAGCAACACCAAGTATCGCGAGGTTGTTTGATTCTGTACCACCGCTTGTAAAAATAATTTCTGAAGACTTGGCGCCCAAAACCATCGCAATATTTTTCCTAGATTCTTCAATTGCCTTACTCGCATTGATACCAAAAGAATGTATGGAGCCCGGATTACCATATTCAGATGACCAGAATTTTTTCATAGCACCCAAAACCTCACCGAGAACAGGGGTGGTTGAGGCATGATCCAAAAATATTCTTTTTCCGATTTTCTTCGTTTTCTTTATCACGAGCGCCATAATACTGAATTTTTTGCAAAATAGCAAAAAAAAAGGTAGAATAGCGAGACCTGTTAGAAATCTAATATTGAGTCAGGATTTTTAAATTTTGAGCGAAAATAACGAATTTAGATAAGGCAGCCGACGAGAAATTCGTAATTTGCAGCCAAAATTTTAAGATCGTGACCGACAAACAGTTTTTTATTTTTAATCTAGTGTTTAGATTACTGTCAGGTCCCACACCATGAACATCAATTCACCATATATAACCTATGCGCTTATCGCACTAGTTGCGATACTTCTAATTTTAGCCATTAGACTAGAAATTAGAATACGACGCCTCTTGCGAGGTAATAATGTAAAAGATGTCGAAGGTACGATTGTATCTGCCCTTAATGATATCGAAAAATTAACTGACTCCAAAAAAGAAATAGAAAAAGAAATACAGGCGATAAAAACTAAAATAAGGAGAAATATACAAACCGCAGGAACTATAAGATTTAATCCTTTTGGAGATGCTGGTGGCAACCAGAGCTTTGCCTCAGCCTTTTTAGATGATCACGGAGATGGGGTTGTATTATCTAGTCTCTATGCCAGAGATAAAGTAAGTGTATTTGCTAAGCCGATAAAAAAATTAAAATCAGATTACGAACTTTCCGGCGAAGAAAAAGAAGCAATGAGAATATCCTGGGAAAATCGAGAATAATAAAAAGTTTTTTATTAAAAAATTAAACAGATAAATCATGACTAACAAGACCCAAAAAACTGAAACAGAGAGACCTCCAATCATCACGGTGATGGGTCATATTGATCATGGTAAATCTACCCTTCTTGATTACATAAGAAAGGCCAATACGGTAGAAAAAGAGGCTGGAGGAATAACTCAACACACGAGCGCATATGAAGTCATGCACGAAATGCCGAGTGGCGAGGCAAAAAGAATTACTTTTATAGACACACCTGGTCATGCTGCTTTTTCCAAAATGAGGGGTAGAGGAGCACAAATTGCAGATGTAATAATTCTTGTTGTCGCAGCTGACGATGGTGTTAATGTTCAAACAATAGAAGCAATCAAAACAATACAGGACTCAGGAACTCCTTATGTAGTAGCAATAAATAAAATAGATAAACCAAATTCCGACATTGAGAAAACTAAATTAGACTTGGCATCAAATGGAGTATTCCTTGAAGGTTATGGAGGAGATGTTCCAAATGTTCCCGTGTCTGCAAAAACAGGAGACGGGGTTTCTGATCTCTTGGATGTATTACTCTTGATGGCTGAAATGGGTGAATTTAAAAAAGACGATAGTAAACCTGGAGAAGGATTTGTCTTTGAATCAAATCTCGATCCAAAGAAAGGTGGTGTCGCTACACTTATAATCAAAGATGGAACTTTAAATGTTGGAGATTTTATAATAATTGACGGAAATGTAACACCCCTCCGAAGCCTTGAAAATTTCGCAGGAAAAAAAATAGCGGAAGCTATCGCCTCATCCCCTGTTAAAATAACAGGATTCAGTAAGCTTCCTGCTGTTGGTTCAAATTTCATATCAACAAAAAACAAAAAAGAGGCCGAGAAAATAGCAGAGACTCAAGCGCCTATCTGCGCAAGAAGAGCTGAAGAAAATTATGAAAATGTAAAATTAGTATTACCGGTAATACTTAAAGCCGACTTTCAAGGCTCAGTTGAGGCAATTGAAAAGGAACTTAGAAAATTGGAGAACGACGATGTGAAGATAAGAATAATATCTTGTGGGGTTGGAAATATCACAGAGAATGATGTCAGCTCTGCAGGAAACAAAGATAAGCCTCTCGTGATTGGTTTTAATGTTAAAGCAGATAGAGACGTCATGGAGCTTGGCGAAAAACTTGGCATAAAACCAATGACCTTTGATATTATTTATAAGATCAACGATACAATAGAGGAAGAAATAAAAAGAAGAATGCCGAAGGAGGAAGTTGAGAAAACCCTAGGACAAGCCCGAATACTTAGGGTATTTAGTAGACAAAAAGACAAGCAGGTTGTAGGAGGTACTGTACTTTCCGGATCTATTATCGTAGGCAAGGAAGTAAAGATAATAAGACAGAAAAATGAGATAGGAAGAGGAGAAATAAACGAGCTTCAAGAGAATAAAATGAAAGCGAGAGAGGTTGTTGAAGGAAAGCAATTCGGTGTCACAATCGATTCAAAAATAACAATTGCAGAGAGCGATATCATTGAGGCCTTTGACTTAGAAACGATTTAAAGGCAATTCACCCGGTTAAATAATTTTTAAAAAAGAAAATTAAAATTGGCTGGGCTTATCTCGGAAAGATAGACATTATCAGGATAAAATGTTAAAAACAGGTGCAAGACGGATTATCAGTCAATTTTATTTAACTGGGTAAAATGCAAGGAAGACGAAACGAAAAAATATCATCCCTTTTAATGAAACTTGCCGCGGATTTCGTGGAGAGAGTTTCTAATAAGAAATCGATAATAACAATAACGAGCATTGACCTTTCTCCTGATATGAAGGAGGCCAAGGTCCTTTTTACGGTTCTTCCGGATAGCGGGGAAGAAAGAGCTCTGGAATTCCTAAAGAGACAACGAAGTGATTTTCGTGACTATGTAAAGAAAGACTGGAATATGAAATTTATCCCATTCTTCGATTTTGAATTAGACAAAGGAGAGAAACACAGACAAAGAATTGATGAGCTTTTAAGCCAAGCGAACAGAGCTGATCAAGCATATAAATAAATATTGGCCTGGTTGCTAAGTGGTAAAGCGACGGTCTGCAAAACCGTTATGCGGGAGTTCGATTCTCCCCCAGGCCTCAAGATCCTAAAAAAGGGTCTAATGCCCAGATGGCGGAATTGGTATACGCTACAGACTTAAAATCTGTCGCCCGCAAGGGATTGAGGGTTCGACTCCCTCTCTGGGCACAAAATCATAAACCATCTTTTGGTTTTGATTTTATGCCGAAGCAGACCAACTGCTTGGTCTGCGTGAGGGAGTCGAAAAGCTTCTCCCTTATTTATGAAGAGCTTTGCTCTGAATAAATGGGAAAGCTATACAGTCCTCGTAGAGGAAGATTCACCTCGGGCACATTGAAAAAAAAGATTAAAAGTGTTATTTTAAATCAGCAAATCAAGCGCCCATAGCTCAGTTGGTAGAGCAACCGCCTCTTAAGCGGAGGGTCGCAGGTTCAAATCCTGCTGGGCGCACAACAAAAAACAGGCTTTAGCCTGTTTTTTCTCTTGCGCCCAAGCAAGGTAACTGCTTACCTTGCGTCAGGATTTGAAAAGGTTCTCCCTTATTTTTGAGGATTTTAATCCGAAAAAATGGGAAACCTATACTGTTCTCGTAGAGAAAAGATCCTGCTGGGCGCACAAAACAAACACCTCAAATGCGAAAGCATTTGGGTGTTTTTTGTTTTGTAGCGCCACAGCAGGATTTGAAAGCCGGAAGCGGGACCCATTCTGCAAGAATGGGAGCTGAGGCGGGGCCGAGAGTACTTATGAGCGAAGCGAATTAGTAACTCGTGGCCTAATCCTGCTAATCGTCAGAAAAATTATATATGACCTAATCCTGCTGGACGTCTATAAATTTATTAATTTTTTCCGTAAAATTTTTCGTAAAGCTCTGGGGACTTCTCTTTTATAATTTCTTCTAAAGGGTCCTTTTTGTCTAGTTTCTTAAATTGCGTTCCCGCACGTGAACCACCCCTTACCTTCTCGGTAAAACTCTGGATGAGACGTGAATTTTCCGTTGCCAGAGAATTTAAATATTTAAATGTTTCAATATTTAAATAACCAACATCAAGTGCTATATAAAGCTGTGATCTTACTTCTCCTGCCGAACCTTTTGCGATAAAAAGATAATTCAGAAACTCTTGTTTAGTGCCTCTTTCAAAACCCTCTGCAATATTGCTCATTACAGAAACCGCCGCACGTTCAATCTGGTCCTTCAGCCCACGATCTTTACTATCCTTAAAAGCTTTATATATCTCCTTCGTAAGCTCACGAGCTTTCTTCCAACAAATCAAATCCTCAAATCTATGTATCGTAGCCATTTTTAGATATTTATTCTTTCAGCCACGCTACCCCCTCCTCTATCTTTACCTTTGGCACCCAACTGAGTAATTTTTTTGCCAATGAATTATCGGCTAGTGTGTCTTTCGGCTCAAGTCTTGCTGGAATATACGCAACCTCTCCTCCAATTAATTTCGCAATCTTATTTATAGACTGATTATTTCCACATCCAATATTTACAACCTCCCCTTTTCCAACCTTATTACTTTTCATGGCAAGAATATTTGCACGAACGACATCGCTCACATGTGTAAAATCTCTGGTTTGTTTCCCGCTACCCGTAATTGTCATCATCTTCCCTTCTGCTTTTTGTTTTAAAAACTTGGCGATGACCAAAGCATAAGCGCCTTCTGAACTTTGTCTTGGTCCATAAACATTAAAATACCTTAAAGAAACGGTCGGCAAACTATAAACATCACTAAAAATCTTACAATATAATTCTCCTATATGTTTCTGGAGGCCGTAAGGACTCTTTGGACTTGCCTTCATATCTTCTTTAAGTGGCATTATTTTTTGATCTCCATAAGCCGAACTTGAAGCAGAATAGACAACTTTTTTAACCCCTGCACCCTTAGACGCAATGAGCACATTCAATGTTCCATTAACATTGGCTTCATTTGTCTCCTTAGGATGTTCTATGGAATATTGCACCCTGGGTAAAGCGGCCAAATGAAATACATATTCAGCCTTTTTGAATATAGGTTTTATCTGTTTTAGATCCGTTATGTCGGCAATGTGTAACTTGGCTTTTTTGTTAACATTCTCTTTTTTGCCACCAGACAGATTATCAATAACATGAACATTAAAATCCTCAGAAATAAGTGCGTCAACTAAATTTGAACCGATGAATCCAGCACCGCCGGTGACCACAACTTTTACTTTTTTATTTTTCATAAAAAATTATTTTTTAATTTTTGAAATACTGTCTACTGTTATCCATGCTGACATCATCCCAAATCCGGTTTTATTTATATCAAAAGGTTTAATTTCTGTAATATTATTCAAAAACACAAGTATGCAATATTTTTTATTTTTAAATCTTTCAAAAAATTCTTTACTCTGATCTTTTTGTATTCCGATATCTTTTCCGTATTTATTTAATATTTCTTGCACTTCTTTCGAAACAAGACCGTCAAACTGTAAGACTTTATTGACCTCTGCTTTTATCCTAATTACACCACCAGAATCTTTAAAATAAATCTTTTCTCCCTTTTTTATTAAATTCCACGGTCTACATTTCATTGAATACCAGCGCGATTCAATATTCTTCTCGCCACTCAAGATTTTTTCTATGTGCTTCCAAGATCTTTTCATTATCGCCACATGTTCCATAAACTTATTCTTCTATATATTTAAAACGAGGCACAACATCACCATCAATATTGATCATTTCCTCAAACATTTTCGCTGGACGAACCCATAATCCACCATCATCAGACAAGTGTCTATAAACAACCATGCTCTCTAAAGTCTCACTATGTCGGGCGACTCCAACCACTTCATAGAGCTTTCCTTTATAATGCTCGTATTTTCCCAATTTTATATTTAACATGTTTCTATTTATTCCCACAGCACTTCTTGTACTTTTTTCCGCTCCCGCAAGGACATGGTTCGTTTCTACCGACGACCTCTTTTTCAGATTCCATTTTGGCATGATCCTCGTCTTCGGAATTCCCAACAAGACTAGCGGAGTCATGCACTTCTTTTAACTCAGCGCCGTCAGACGACATCATTACATTATTACCCCGCAACGTAGGCAGAAGTTTCACTATACTATCTGCTATGGTGTCTTCTATTTCTCTAAATAGCTTTATTCCCTCTTTCTTGTATTCAACCAAAGGGTCTCTCTGTCCATAAGCACGCAACCTGACGCTAGACCTCATGTGATCCATCATCTCCAAATGATCGGTCCAAATCATATCCACAACCTGAAGTGACAGTATTTTTAATGACGCAAAGAAATTATCCTCACCTAATTCTTCCTTTAATTTTTTAACAAAATTAGCGACATCTTCATCTCCCGCTGATATTTCATTCAAGAATGATTCTAAATATTCTTTATCACCCAAAAGTATTTTTCTCCTCTTTTCATAAACAGTCTTCCTTTGAATATTCATAACATCGTCATATTCAAGAAGATGTTTTCTAGAGTCAAAATTTATCCCCTCAATCTTTGTCTGTGCGCTTTCTATAGATCTTGTAACAAGCCTATTTTGTATAGCTTCATCTTCTGGTATACCAAGCCTACCCATCATATTCTTTACCATGTCTGAAGCGAAGATTCTTATCAAAGGATCCTCCAGAGAAACAAAAAATTGAGTTTCCCCTTCATCACCCTGTCTTCCGCTTCTTCCCCTTAATTGATTATCAATTCTTCTGGCATCGTGCCTTTCTGTACCAAGTACAAATAGCCCTCCAAGCCCCCTGATCTCTTCCATTTCTTCCTTATTAGCCATTGGACCACCAAGCTTGATATCAACACCTCTTCCAGCCATGTTGGTTGCGATAACGACACTACCCTTTTTACCGGCCTCGGCAACAATTTCTCCTTCTTTCTCATGATTCTTGGCGTTAAGAACACTATGCTTAATACCCTCTCTTTCTAAATATTTAGAAAGCACTTCATTTTTCTCTATAGAAACAGTACCAACAAGTACAGGCTGACCCTTCTTGTTTAGCTCTTTTATTTTAGCAGTAATCGCTTTTATCTTGCCCTCTTCACTTTGAAAAACGAGGTCGTCAACATCTTTTCTTTTACTTATTTTATTTGGAGGAATTGCTATCGTGTCTAAATTATATACACTCAAAAATTCCTCAGCGGAAGTAAGCGCTGTTCCGGTCATTCCGGATAATTTCTGATACATTCTAAAATAATTCTGAATAGTGATGGTGGCCATCGTCTTTGATTCCTTTTGCACACGTGCACCCTCTTTCGCCTCTATTGCTTGATGGAGACCGTCAGACCAGCGCCTCCCAGGCTGAAGTCTTCCTGTAAATTCGTCAACGATTATGACTTCGCCATTCTTAACGACATAGTCCTTATCCAGCGTAAACAAAGCCTTCGCCTTAACAGCTGATTCTAGGTGGTGTACAAATTTTACACCTCCTTCTGTATATATATTTGAAACACCAAGAGCTTTTTCCGCTTTTGTAATACCTGCATCTGTTAAAGTTATTGCCTTAAGCTTTTCGTCTATTGCATAATCTTCAACTTCATTCATGGATGATGCTATCTTTGCAAAAGTTGCATAAAGGTCTTCTGATTCACCAGCCGGGGCAGAAATAATAAGAGGCGTTCTTGATTCATCTATCAAAATAGAGTCAACCTCATCTATGATTGCAAAATTATAGGCAGACTTTTCAGAAAAATCACCAAAGCTCTGAACTATGTTTCTTTCCTCGTATGCAATATTGTCACGCAAATAATCAAAACCAAATTCGTGATTTGTTCCATAAACAATATCAGCCAAGTATGCTTCTCTTCTTGTACACGGTCTCAAAAATTCATAAACAATTTTAAAAGACCCGAGCTCATCTCTTTCTTTGTCCGCCTCACTATGTTTTGGATCATACAAATAAGAAGACTCGTGATTTATAACAGAAACAGAAAGTCCCAAAAAAGAATATATCTGTCCCATCCACACAGAGTCTCTTCTCGCAAGATAATCATTTACTGTTACGACATGAACGTGTCCCGCAAGTGCATTCAGATAAGCAGGTAAGGTTGCGACGAGTGTCTTTCCTTCTCCCGTTCTCATTTCTGCAATTTTACCTTCATGCAAAACAATACCACCCATTATCTGAACATCGTAATGTCTCTGATTTAACAATCTTGTTGAAACCTCTCTCACTACAGCAAAAGCTTCGGGCAAAATATCGTTTAAGGTTTCCCCCTTAGCAATCCTCTCCCTAAAATCTTTTGTTTTTAAAGAAAGTTGCTCGTCGGAAAGTGTTTTTAAGGAATCGCCAAAAGAGGCCACTTTTTCTACAATGGGCCCCATATTCTTTATTTCCTTGTCGTTTCTGCTTCCAAATATTTTATCTAATATATACATGATTTAGTGTTTAGGATAAATAAAAGCTATTTAATTATACTAGCTCATTTGAGAGCAAAATAACAGAAAAAATCTAGGCCGGAATATAATTTGCAAATTGTGAAATTAAACAAAAAGAAAACCCTCCGATTAGGAGGGTTTTCTTTTTGTTAAAAACTATTTCTTCTTCTTTGCAACTTTCTTCTTTGCAACTTTCTTTACTGCTTTCTTTACTACTTTCTTTGCTTTCTTTTTTGCTGCCATTTTATTTTTCTTTTTTTTGCTTGGAGACAACATCCGACCTTTTTAAATAAAAATTCTTGTGATGATGTTGCTCTAATAATTTAATTATCTCACATAAAAAAATTTTTTGTAATAAAAAAAATAAAAAATATGTGGATAACTTTAAAAAAATAAAATAAAAAATATTTCTTGTCGTCATTTCGAGATTTAAAAATTTTTTAAAAAGAAGCTCAACCTCTTTTTTAGGAGGTTGAGCTTCTAAAATTTTTAAATCTCGCAAAGACAGCGAAAAATAATTTACAAAAAATATTTCTTATCGTCTTTGCGAAAGCGAAGCTTGAAGCAATCCAGATTGTTCATAATACTTTCTGGATTGCCACGACCTTCGGTCTCGCAAAGACGGTGGCGAGTGGATGCTGACCCGACGAGACTGTCATTCTGACGGGAATCGCATTAATCCGAATGGAGAACTTCTAACGGGGCAAGAAAAAAACGAGATTGCTCTCGTTTTTTTTTAAAATTCATCCTCCTAAATTTTTATACAATCAATTTCAACGATAAAATAAATTAATACCTATTTAAAATATTACCGCACAATTTTATTTATTATATAAAAATTTTGGCGGACAAGTTTTCATCTACTTAAAGTTGGCGGAAACAAACTCCACAAGTACAAAAGATGTGAGCGTTCCGCCAACCTTAACTAAACAAAAGATCTACCTATAATTTTATCAATTCCACAAAAAAAACGCAAAACCCCCTTTCGGGGGTTTTGCGCTTGTACTTGCTTAATGAAGTGCAGTTCAAATAAAATAATTATTATTGAACAACGCTCACTCCTATATATTACCAAAACAGCTTATTTACAGCAAATATTTTTTAAGGATTCCTACCGGCCTTTATTTCCTTTATATATATTTCAGCCTGAGGCGCAAATGGAGGATTGAGCTCCACTGCTTTTCTAAGTTCAGAGATTGAATTAGTTCTCTGACCATCAGCCAAATAACTAGCAGACAGATATACATGATACTGAGCATTTGTTGGTTCTGACTCAATTCTCTTTTTCCATATCTCAATTATCTTCTTGTATTGTTTTGTTGCAGCATAGGCATTTATTATACGGTCATCTACAACAATCACCCCTTCTCCATAAACTTCAGCGAGTAATTCTTCTGCCTTATTAAACTCCTTATTATAAATAAGGGTTACCGCATAAATTTTCCTGGCATCAATATAAGTTTCTTCTAATCTGAAAGTTTTTTCCGCAATAACAAGCGCGTTAGCATAATCTCCCTTATTCAATAGAGCAGAAACTAGCTCAAACATAATATTTTGTTTTCTGGGAGAGAGCTCGTTAGCAGACACAAACTCCCTTATGGCGTCATCAAGAAATCCATAGGTTGAATATAATGCCCCCTGAAAAACTCTATACCTTGCATCTGACGGGAAAAGCTCTATCTGCTTATTCATCTCTTCTCTCGCAAGTAAAAAGAAAGATTGTTTTGTTGTTGCATCTATTTCGCTGGACCTAGAAATAGACATTGATCTTTGTACTAATTGCTCCCTTGATTCTGTGGTGCCAAATGTGTTGTATGAAATAGCTTTTTTGAAATAATCAGAAGTTTCATTAATGGTCCTTGAGGATAGAGCCTTGATTAAAGTCCTAGAGGCCATTATCGGTTTAATGTTTACAAAATACAAACACATTGAAACAGACACAATAATGACTGAAACCGCTACATAAACCCAAAGCTCATCTTTAATAAGGGATACTGGTTTCTCCTTGCTCTTTACAGCTATTCCACCTGATTCGTGACATATATATGCAATAACCGCAAAGAACATCACGTAGCTCAAAAGATTATCGAAAACGAAAAAATTATGAATAAAGTATCCAGTAAGAAGACCTGTGAGAATAGATCTATCCAGGAGAGACAGTTTTTTTGTCTTCTTGTTATTCCAAATAGCACGAATTGAAAAGAAAAATATAGAGAGATAAGACAACAATCCTAAAATCCCACCCGCAATCAACCAATCGAAGAAAACATTATGCGCCCTATCAAACCAAGGTTCTTGAGAATACATTTTCGGCTCATAATTTTTGTTGAAAACAACATTAAAATTCTCCTGACCCCATCCAAGAATAGGTCTTTCCTTAAAACCCTGATATGCCATATTCCAAACCATATATCTAGGTTGGTTCATTATGCTTGTAACAGAGAGTTCAGCAAATCGCCCTAAGATAGGGTGACTTTTTATTGCAGGAATTTCTTTAACAAAAAAGAAAAGAAGAATAACCCCCGCTATTCCACCAATAATATATTTAGCTATCTTTTTTTGCGTCTCATCTCCCTGCCACACGAGAATAGCAGATGAAACAATAACACCCATTACAAGGCCGATAGCAGTACCTCTAGTAGCTGTCTGCGCCAACATAAATACAGCGAAGAGGGAAACAAAACCATAAAACCAAGAATAAAAATTATTTTCAATCTTATTTCTAAAGAAAAATAGAGCGCCCAAGAATGCTAGAAAAAGCATATAAACAGCAAAGTATGACGAGTTTCCAAAAGTAGCATCTAATCTGGTACCACTCTGATGTATCGCCACCTTTCCCATAAGCTGAAGAGTCCCTACTGCGTAGAGGCCTATTCCGGAAACAAGTATCGTATTAAAAAAATATTTCCAAATTTTTTCATTAAAAACAGAAACAAGAAGAATGAAATATGCCAGAACGTGTAACAAGGAAACCAGTCCCTCCATTCTTTCGTAATTTGACCAGAAGCTCTTGAATGAATTTACTCCCAAAAAATCAGCTAGTGCAATTATTCCAACAAAAGAAAGAACTGAGATAATAATATCACTCTTCTTTGGTAAATAATTTCTATCAAAAATAATAAGAGCAAGCCAAAGAGCAAAAACTATTTCTATAATTATACGAAATGCAAAATTCTTCCCTGTTATAAACGGAAAGAACAATGAACCGGACACAATGAAAGGCAAAAAAGGAATTAAAAATAATCCGCCGATAATTGCGTTTTTAAGAAGCTTTTCTGTGCTTATATTACTCATTCTCTTGTTTTTAATTTTTAATTTAACTCAAAAAAGAAACTCTTTTTATCTAAAGTAATATAGCATTATTAGAGACAAAATTAAATGTTTTCTAAAAAATATAATGTGGTCTATTTTTATTGCATCGTCATTCCCGCAGATAGAAAATTAGAGGCTCAACCTCTTTTTTAGGAGGTTGAGCCTCTTTCTAAATTTTCTATCTGCGGGAATGACAATCGGGATAATTATTCTTAATCCTTAACCTGCCCACGTAGACATAGTAAAACATTATTATAATTTAAAATTTTACTAAATCGGGCTCGTTGTAATTTCCCAACCAATATTTATTCAAGGTTTTTGTGAGTTTTTGTTTTTTTATAAGACCATCATTGATTCTATCGGTCGCTTCAAATAATTCTGGCTTTAATTTTTTGGTTTTAAATACCTTTATGAAAGTCTTGAGATCTTTTGGAAGACACTTACCTCCAAACCCCCTATACCCTTTATGAATCACCTCCAAATGATGTCCTCCTATCCAAGGATCGGAAAGCATTAAATTTTTTATAATATCGTAATCACCGCCAAAAGATTTACAAATATCATATATCTGATTAGCAAAAACAACCTTAACAGCAAAGAATGCATTTCGTGCAAATTTGAATACCTCTGTCTCAGAAGACTTCATTAATAAATTTGTTTTTTTAGACCTTGGAAGAATATCTAAAACATTCTGAGCCACATCTTTACTTTTTTCTGTATATCCAAGAAGCTGAAATACAGGTTTTGAAAAATCTTTCCAAGCGGTGGCTTCGGTCAAAAACTCCGGACTATGTAAGAATTTGTGTTTGGGAAATTTCTTTTGTATTGCCTCGGTCGCTCCGGGCGGAACGGTGGACTTGATTACAAATATCTTTGGTTCTTTAAACTTCTTCAAAAAATCAAAAAATACTGAAATATCCACCCCCGTATTAACCTTATCCTTATGGGGAGTAGGTAAACACAAAAATATCAAATCGGCTTTCTGCAGATCTTCCTCTTTTCCAATATTTTTGAATTTATCATAAGCAAAAACTTCAAATCCCTTTGACTTGAACCATCTTTCTGCCTGAACACCCACCATCCCAACCCCCGCCACCCCTATTTTGTATTGCCCCTTTTTCATGGCTTTAATCACTAATTAAATTTGTTATCAATTTTATTAAAGTATCTTTGTGTGAAGGCTCACTTTCGGCTACAAGCAAAGCAACCGCAACAAGAGCGTTGTCATTTATTTTTTTATCCCCATTCTTTCTAAAAAGATGTTTATTCTGTGCAAGAAAAACAATAAACAAAAAAGAGCCTATACGTTTATTTCCGTCAGCAAAAGGATGGTCCTTGATAACAAAGTAAAGAAGATGAGCCGCTTTCTCTTCTATACTTGAATACAATTCAGAACCACCAAAAGTTTGGTAGATATTTCCTATTATACCCTGAAGACTTGACCTTTCGGTACCAAAAAGCTCACTTGCGTTTCCCTTCTTCATTAAATCTCTCTTCAAATCAAAAATAGCCAATTGCGCAAAATCATATTTAAGAGAAAAAGTAGGCTTTTTTACCTTCCTTGGTAGAGTCAGTCCATCTTCATCATATCTCTGTAAGAGTAACCAGGAATTAGCGTATTCGGTAATGACCTTCAAAAGACCACTCTCTTCTCCTCCAGAAAGAATCTTTGTGTCTATGGTTTTTTTTATTAGGCCAATCGCTTGTTCAAATTCGTTTAACTGCTTTCCCTTCAACTCCTCCAATCTTTTACTGTTTAACGTGTATCCCTTAATGATATGTTCCTTGAGAGTCTTTGTCGCCCAAACCCTAAACTGTGTTGCCTGTTTAGAATTAACCCTATAACCAACAGAGAGAATCATGTCTAAGTTATAAAAATTAACCAATTTATCAGAATTAGCAATGTGCATTTTTTGCACATTGCTTTTTTCTTCTAGCTCCCCGTCTTTAAATATATTACGAATATGCTTAGTTATGACGCTTCTGTCTACTCCGAAAATGTCTGTTATTTGAGCTTGTGTAAGCCAAATAGTATCCTCCTTAAGATTAGCCTCCACGATAACACCCTTGTCCTTATTTTGATAAATTGCTATCTCTCCTCTATCTAATTTTTCATCAATATTTTTATTTTCCTTTTTCATTTTTTTAATCTTACCATCTTTCCGTTTATCTCACCTGAACACCCACCATCCCAACCCCCGCCACCCCTATCTTGTATTTATTTTTCATTTACCCTATTAAATAAGATTTGATCCTGCTTTTAATAAACCTCTTTCCATAAATAGTCTTCAAATATTTTTCACGCCTAGTCGCATCTTGTTGATTTAAGCACCCCTCAAAATATATCAATTTAAAAGGTTTTCTGTTTTTTGTTGAGAACACTAGACCCTTATTGTGACTATCAAATCTAAATTTTAAATTATTTGTATAACCAGTATACATTTTACCATCCTTATCAGACCTCAAAACATAGACATAGCAGTACATATATTATTTAATTTTAAATTTTATTTAATAGGGTGTATTTGTAACCAAATAACACAAACAATAGTTTCAATAACGGTAACTCTATCAAAAGGACGACAAATAGTCTAAAATTGTTAAGATGCTGAAAAAAATAAAGATAAAGGTATTTGAATGGCTTAAACTAGGTGGAAGATATTTAAAAACCGACCTGGTCTATTTCGCTAAGGGCGGTTTTTGGCTTGGTTCCGGTTTTGGTGTATCTATGATTGGGACATTCATAATGTCTCTCGTTTTTGCAAACTACTTCCCAAAAGATTCATATGGAAGCTACAAATATATTATGTCTTTAGCGGGAATAACGAGTGCCTTCTATCTGACAGGACTTGGAACTATTGTAGCCCAATCAGTTTCCCGAGGGTTTGAAGGTACTATGTATGCCGCGATTAAAACAGGTTTTAAGTGGAGCTTCATTCCCACATCAATATCGTTAGCTATCTCTGCCTATTATTTTTTAAATCAAAACTATACCCTAGGTATCTCCCTTCTCTTTCCCGCTCTATTGTCGCCAATAACGACAAACCTTAGTCTTTATGGAGCATTTCTAACGGGAAAAAAAGAATTCAAAACCTCCACAACGTATGGTGTAACTTCCGGCTTGTTCACAAATGCTGTAATGATTGTCACCATCTTGCTAACTGGCAGTCCCGTCTATGTTGTCGGGTCTTATTTTTTATCAAATGCAATAATGGTAACCTTTTACTATTTCGTTACCGTCAGCAAATATAAACCAAATCATGATGTTGAAAAAGGGGCAATAAAATATGGAAAACACCTCAGCTTAATGGGTATATTAGGGATGATAAGCAGTAATATAGACAAAATCCTTGTTTTCCATTACCTGGGAGCCACACCACTGGCTATCTATGCCTTCGCCTCCGCCCCGGTAGATCAAGTTGCATCAATGCTAAAAACATCAAACTCCCTGCTTATTCCCAAAATAGCATCCAGAAGTATTGAGGATTTAAAAAAGACGCTTCCAATCAAGTCTCTAAAAATCACCCTGCTAATGATAATTCCTACTGTTCTTTATATTTTATTGATACCTTATTTTTATAATATATTCTTTCCTCAATATAATGAGGCTATAATATATTCACAGTTCTTAGCCCTTACTCTGCTAACTTATTCCAAAAAACCACTGAGTATTGCAATTACAGCTCATGGTGGAAAAAAAATAAATTATTTTTTATCTGTTATTAATCCTACTATATTATTAATTCTCAAACTGATACTACTACCCATCTGGGGATTAGCCGGAGCAGTAGCCGCAGAAATATTAAACGGTTTTATAAATCTTATTCTTAATTTCTATACACTTAGAAAAATTTAAAAAATAAAGGGCGAACATTTGTTCGCCCTTTTAAGTAAAAACTTTTTTGTTTATTTTCTGCGGAGTTTCTTCTTTATCGCTATCTCTTTTTCGTAAACTTTTTTCTCGGGACTTCCAATAGCTGTCTCGACCATACGAATATCGCGGACCAAAAGTTCGAGACCTTTTGGCTCAATACTCGCCGCCTGATCAGAACCCCACATTGCGCGATCAAGGGTAATATGTCTCTCTATAACACAAGCACCGAGTGCAACAGCCGCTACAGAAATTACAATACCCCTCTCGTGTCCGCTATATCCAATAGGAACATCTTTAAATTTGTTCTTGAGAGTTCCCATAACAGCGAGATTGCACTCGTCATTTTCTGAAGGATAGGTGGAAACGGTGTGAAGAATTATTAAATTTTCCTTTCCCAGAACCTTGAATGCGTACTCGATTTCCTTCATTGTGCTCATGCCTGTCGATAAGATAATCGGCCTTCCTTTCGTCTTAATATGAGACAAAAGACCGCTATCAGTCAAACTAGCGGAAGCTACTTTATAGCAGGGCGGATTAAACTGTTCGAGAAAATCAACACTGTCCTCGTCCCACGGAGAAGCGAACCATATGATGCCGATTTCCTTACAATAACGATCAATCTCTTCATATTCTTTCTGACCGAATTCGAGTCCGCGCTTGAGATCGCCATTCGTTTTACCAAAAAGATTTTCCCTTGGCATAGCCAGTTCTTCGGGCCGGTAGACGATATCAATTGTTCTTTTCTGGAACTTAACTGCGTCACATCCAGCATTCTTAGCAACCTCGATAAGCCTTTTGGCGACAGCAACATCACCATTGTGATTGATGCCTATTTCTCCGATAATGAAACACGGGTGACCGAGGCCCACAAGCCTGTTTCCAATCTTAATAGCCATAATATCTCCCCCTTCTTTTTTATTGTAAAAGTTCCAAGACCTAAGAATGAAGATATCACATTAATAAAGTAGCGTCAACGAAAATCATTTTTATTTTTTGACAAATAATTAATAAGATGTTAATCTTTTGTCAACTTAGGACTTTGAAAATAAGGGGGGGGGAATAAATATGGAAAAAGGGCTTTTTGGTCTTAACTGCGTCAATGTTGAGCTCACAAATAGGTGCAACAAAAAATGTTGGATGTGTGGCAGAAGAAAAGTAGAAAAGGATTTTCCGGAACTTACGCTTAAATATGGTGACGCCGACTTTGAAATACTGCGTAAAATAGCAGAGCAACTTCCTTCAAACATTGTGGTTCAATTTCACAAAGACGGAGAAGGTCTACTCTATCCCAGATTTGGCGACGCCTTAAAATTATTTACAAGACAAATTAAAAGCATTACAACCAACGGAAAACTGCTCATCAAAAAAGCCGACGAGATAATTGACAACCTCGATACGATGTCTATTTCAATATTTGAAGGGGACACCGAAGCAGAAGAACAGCTCAAAATAATCGAAGAATTCGTAAAAATAAAAGGAAATAGAAAACCGTTTACGAACCTTCGTCTCATCGGGGAAATTGATCCTAAGGGGTATGAACACCTTGGACTTCTTATGGTAAAGAGGGTTCTACATCATCCAATGGGAAGTTTCAAGTATCAGAAAAAAAATCCCACAATACCGGAAATAGGAATATGTCTCGACTTTCTTAGCCATCTTTGCATCAGTATTACAGGAGATGTCTCAATCTGTGTCAGATTCGACCCAAACCATCTCGGAGTCATAGGCAATGTAAATGAAAATACCCTAGCCGAGATATGGAATGGTAAACAGAGACTTGAGTGGCTCGAACTCCATAAGCAAGGAAAAAGAGCAGGAATTCCCCTTTGCGCTAAATGTGAATTCTGGGGCGTACCCACTTCCACATAAAAAATTTTGCCGACTCTCACAAGAGTCGGCTTTTAATTATTATTCGGCATAAGATAAGAAAAACTGGGCACATCTATTATCTAAACACGATTATTGAATAATCTTCTATCTTAATTGTTATGTTGCTATTGTAAAAATACCATTTATGTGCTTTTATAATTTAAAATAGTCTGAACTTTGAAAACTTAAAATAAAGAAGAGGAGGGGTAATATGATCATAAAAGAATTTTCTGAACTAAGAGGTTTGAATGTTGTTTTCATTAATATGCCATTAAGGGAGATGGCTAGGCCAAATGTACCACCACAAGGACCACTATTACTCGCATCCAGACTTAGAAGCCACGGAGCGGATGTTTCTATTGTTGATCTTAACGCCTATCGTATAATTGATGAATTATCGGAAGCCAAAAGAGCTTCTTTGGGAAGACACCTCACAGAGAATGAGGTGAAATTTCTCCTGGAAAGCCATTTCAATAAATTTGGCGAACCAGACATTATCGCCCTCTCTGGAATGATTACAACGCTAAGATGGCAAAAAATTGTGGCCAATATTTGTAGAAAAACGAGTCCACAATCATTTATGATTTCTGGAGGAGGACTTGCAACCGAAATCCGTGGCGAACTCTTTAATTGGATAAATGACATTGATGCTATCGGGCACTCAGAGGGAGACGATATTATCCTGGTAATCGCTAAAGAGATTTTGGATCTCAAGAAAAATGGGGCGTTTAATAATTTTGATCGTAACCTTAATTCTCCTTTCTATTTTGGTAAAATTAATGGTAGGCATCGCTTCTTATACCCCGGTAGCAGACCCAAAGACCTTAATTCTTTACCCCTTCCTGCGCTAGATTTACTTGAAGTAGATGTTTTTGGTAATAGACTCCTTGATTGGTACATTGACACTCCAGTTTGGGGTGGGTCAGCGAATAATAGTTCTGCTACACCATTTACAATGAAAAAAAGTCTTACTACGGTCAGTAGCCGAGGTTGTCCATACAACTGTGCTTTTTGTTATCGTGGTTCTCAGGGGGAGAGAAATTACAGAATGAGAAGCGCTGAAAATCTTTTTCAGGAGGCAAAAATACTTAAGGATAAATATGCAATAGATTTTCTTGGGTATCCTGACGACAATTTTGCCGTTGATACAAAAAGATTAAAATTGCTACCCCTATTATTCAAAGAAATTGAACTTCGCTGGGGAACGCACACAAGAATAGATGAGGCCGACGAAAGACTTAAGGATATGGCTGACTCTGGGTGCATTTATATAGGTTTTGGCGCAGAAAGTGCGAGTAAAAAAATACTAGAGAAAATGGGGAAGGGTGGATTTATACTCAAAAAAGGTATGATTAAAATACCTGGTTATGATTTTGAATTCCCAAGAACAATGATTGAGGGAATAAACAACTGCCTAATTTACGGAATACATTCAAACTGCACTTGGATAATGGGTTACCCAGGAGAAACACTTAATGACTTAAAGAAGAGTGTTTCTTTCATACTGTGGCAGATAGAAAATGTCTCTAAAGAATTAACTCCAGGCACAGAGTCTCATAAAATTGCAGTTGGCTCAATTAATAAAAAGATGTTTACTGCGACGGCTTATCCTGGAACAAGGATGTTTAGCGACCCCCATGTCACAAAGATTCTTAACAAGCATTTTGAAATAAAATTCAGCAATAAAAGAGAGCTGATTTTCGACGACAAGCTTCAAAATTATGTTCTTGAACTGGATGATGCAACAAAAGTATTATTGGACAAGAATGGAGAACCACTTAACTTCAGCGAAATGTCTAACGAAATTTTTCTGGAGGCAAGAAAAAAAATAGACAATGGGAGAATAGAAGATATTCTAAATATGTAGCAGACAGGACCACAAGAAATTGTGGTCTTTTTTTATTTATAAACCATCATCAGCGAAATTTCTTTTGGCATATTATCTACTAAGCGAGTGTAGATAACATTAGAAACATCTAAATTATTAACCTTCTTATTTCTCAATAAAAGGTTATTTATAAATATTTGTAACTTTATAGGAAAAATTGAAATCATCTTTTTGTATATCCGAGAAAAAACACCGCCCGAGCCCATTCTAGCCAAATGATAGTGATAAAAATTATTAAAACCTGAATCCAAAAAAGCCTTTTCCCAATCTTTAAGCCTATACTCATATTCTCCGTTCATTCTTCGTGTATGAATAGCGGAAGGATCTATACCCATGTTAATTTTTGCTTCGCGTGGATATTCCTTATCTAAAAGGCCGTCTAATTGTTCCCTGCTAAGTGAATTGCTCCTGGCTTTGTCAAAACACAAAACAAAACCCCCTGGTTTTAAAACCCTAAATAATTCTCTAAAAGTTTTTTCCAGATTATTAGAATGGTGTAGTGAATAAAAATCGAATACAAAATCAACAGAATTATTAGGTAATTCTATATTATTAAACTCCCCCACACATCCAACAACTTTATTACTATTTTTACCCGCGACAGATTCAACGACCTTAGGCATCAGTTCTTTTACAATATTCTCCACTATCTCTAGGGCATAAACCTTTTTTACAGTAGCTTCTTTAGCAAAAACAGCGCTGAAAAATCCGCATCCTGCGCCGACCTCTAGCCCGACACCTTCCAATTTCTCTTCTAAAAAATTTTTGTTAACAAAAGAAATAAGACTATCAACCTCCTTCACATTTAAATTTGGGGCGACATTATCAAAAGTTATCTCTTTAACAATCTCTATTGCACTTTGTTCCTTCAGAGAAAGAGCAAGTCTGGTTCTGTAATGATCCTCTATTTCCTTTCTAATGCCGTCCTCTATTTTCCAATATTTGATTTCCATATAGTTTGAAGATAATAATGATTTAATATATCATAAAAAATATGAAAATATTAGCTGTAATACCAGCAAGGGGTGGCTCAAGAAGAATTCCTCATAAAAATGAAAAGATTTTATTAAATAAGCCACTTATTGCATGGTCTATAGAGAGTGCCATTAAGAGCAAATTAGATAGAGTTATCGTCTCAACCGACGACGTTAAAATTGCAGACATAGCAAGAGAATATGGAGCCGAAGTTCCTTTCATTAGACCAGAGGAACTATCAGGAGACAAAATGGGAATAGAACCTGTCCTCAAACACGCATATGAATGGTTGAAGCAAAATCAAAATTACCAACCCGACTTAATAGCACTACTACAACCCACAAATCCAACCAGAACGACGGAACAGATAGATGAAGCAATAAAAATATTTGAGGACAAAAAACCAGATTCAGTGGTCTCTGTTATTAGGGCAACAGCAAACAATAATCCCTATTGGATATTAAAAAAAGATAAAGACGACAAAGTTACCTTATTTACAGGAGAACCACTTAAGAAAATAATAACAAGAAGCCAAGATTTACCAGAATGCTACTCAAGAAACGATATTATTTATCTACTGAGACCCAAAAATCTATATGAAGATGTTCCTAATTTATATGGAGAAAAAGTTGAACTATTCACAATGGACGACAAATACAACGTAGATATAAATACGGAAGAGGACTGGTTTATTGCGGAACAAAAAATGAAGCTTCTCGAGAGTAATAAAAAATAAAATTTATTTTTTGTCTATTTTTTCTAATTCACTCAAAATAAAATTGGCTATTCTCTCTCCTGACCTACCGTCTATTTTATAGAGCTGTTGTTTTACCATTGCGTCTCTACCGGTCTGATCAAGAGAAGGATTGTTTAAATATTTATTTATAGCCTCAATAAGAGATTCTCTGTCTAAAACCTCTTTTACACCTCCGCAGTCTATCATTTTTCTCATATGGTTCTCATTATGATATCTACGTACACTATTGATATATTCGCGTTTTTCCCAGCCATCAAAATTAACAACTATTTGTGGTTTATTAAAGACAGCTGCATCTAAGCCCAGGGTCGTTGCTACCCATATTATTATCTCTGAAAAATAAAGTGATTTGGCTAAATGCTCAACGTCGTCTGGTCGAAATTCCACGTCCTTTCCTTCTCCGATTCCTGGTTTATCAAAATAAAAATGATCGTCTGGGGTGAAATCCTTAAGTGGCAACGGTCTGCCAGGATGCATTCTGATTAAAAATTGAATATTTTCAGGTAGGTCACCATTTTTAATTGCATCTTTAAAAATCTGCAGTATCTCCCAATCAACGTCCGATAAAGAATATCCTAATGGGGAAAACATTAATAATCTTCTATCTTCCCTTATTTTCAACTTTTCAAAAAAATCTTTTCTTGAGCCCAAGTCCATAGATAAAAATTTATCAAATTGTGGCAACCCGCCAACAAATATATTTTTTTTATCTGCATTGTGCATTGAAACGATCTCATCTTTGATCACTTCATTATTCACAATAAATTTGTCAGGCAAAACTCTCATCAGCCCCTTACTCCAGCAATTATCCCAAGATCTAACCATTCCTATTGAAAAAACCTTGTTAGATTTAGCTTCTCTTAAGAAGGCGGAATCAGTCTTATCAAAAAGATCTGTTACAAAAACCATGTTAGGATTATATGCATCAAAATATTTTTTGAAAAAATTCTTTGGTGTAAATAGGTAATCAAAAAACCTATAAAAGTTATTTACAAATCGGTGTCCGCTGAGTATTTTTGTAAAAACAATTTCATAATAATATTTTAAATATCCCCTCAAGTTTTTTGCAGTCTCCAACCTTTCCGCCTTTTTATACCAAAGATAGTGAGAATCCATAAGCAAAAAAGATATTCTTGAAAAAAAGGTGTTTATCTTGGAGTTAATTAAGGGTTCAAGATTTATCCCCTCAAAGATTATATTATCTCTCTTGTAATATTTTTCAAATAATTCTTTTTTATGGGAGGGAACAAAAATAACAATATTTATATTCTTATCTTCAGACAATATCTTTAAAACATCAGAATTAAAAATATTTTTTGAGATTATACTGTGAAAACTGGTTATAAATATTGTTTTTTTCATACAGTAGATTTAACTAATATTTTTTATCTTTTTAAAGACAAAGCCCGACGGGAAAAACTCCTCCATCTTTCTACCCCAAAAACCTCCTTTGCTAATTTTTTTGGCCATTAATCCCGGTAATCTCTTCTTTTTATTTTCCATGTAAAGATCCCTGTGTTTCCGATTAAAAAGCCCCTTAAGATATCCGTAAATTTGAAAAACATGAAGCACAAAATTGGGTCTTCTGTATACTAATTTAAATCCATTATCATTAAAGATCTCTACCATCTTACTCTCGGAAAAATAACTACAGTGGTAGGGTGGTTCGAAATTTCTTAAAAAATAATCATTGTCATTCATAAACAAGTCTAGGGAAAATAAATTATTCTTAACAAAAACAAAACCTCCAGTTTCCATTATTCTATTAAGTGCCCTTAAGTTAGAAACAGGGTCTTGCATATGTTCCAGAACATCTATCATGGTCGCCATTTTTATATTAGAAAATCGGCAACTTGATAGCTCTCCTACAAACATGTCCCCTAAACCACTTTCCCTACATTTTTCAACGGCATCCTTAGAAACGTCTAGCCCATATGGAATAGCCCCAAAATTTTTAGCCAACTCAACCCCATAACCCTCGGCACACCCGATATCTAGATAAGTAGCGCCACGTGGGTCAATAGATTTTTTCAACGCGCGAAAGCCACCTTCATAGCTAATCTTGTGAGTGTCTTTATTTTTTTCATAACTACACTCCCCCTCTATAGAATCTTTGTTCTTATCAAATAAGGCCTCTGAATTAGCATAATTACGGAAATATTTAGAATTGTAAAAATCATCATAATTAAATATTTCTTTAACAAACATAAAATCGCACTTTTTACAAAAAGAAAGTGTAAAATCGTACCTGCTCCTTATGTCTGAGATTTCGCTACTCCTACAAACGGGACAATTTTCTCTAATTTTAATCATGTTTAATATCTAACACGGCAACGTTAAACAATTTCCAAAGCAATTCCGAGTTGTTCAAATCAACATCTCCTATTCTAATAAAATTTTTAATAAAATCTGATTTCTTTATTTCCTTTAATGCAAACATCTCAAAATTATTAAGATATCTCATTGTTCTTTTTTCATAAAAACCGGACTTTGTTTTCCTCCACGCGATATTTTTAGGTATTAATTCGGAAAAAATAGATCTATTGAAATACTTAGTCTGGCTATTTTTTAAACATTCTTCTATTGGTATCTTCGTTGCTAGTTCCATTATTCTATAGTCTAAATAGGGGGCTCTTGTCTCAACTGAAAAACTCATACTATTTATATCTTCATCTCTCAGGAGAGATGGCAAACTAGAGTAATCTAATTCTGCCACCCTAAAGGCGTTAGCATCGGTGGGATTAAGAAAATTATATCTATTGAAAAGAAGCTCCGGCTTCAATAAATCTTTATTCAAAAAATAATTATGACTAAAATAATCCAATCTTTTATTAAAATATAAGCTAGGAAACATCATTGAGAAAGTATTCAAAACCACAGAATGAAACTTTTTGTTATAAAAACTGGATATATATGAAACATCCTTAATAAAATTAATAACTTTTATTCTTTTTAGATCGTCTAGGGCCTTAACATTATAATAACGTGGATACCCCCAAAAAAATTCATCTGCCCCTTGCCCACTCAACAGAACCTTAATCCCAGATTCATGTACTTTTTTATTTAAAAAGAATTGATTATAAACATCGAAACTTCTAACGGGCTCATCGTGAATTTTACAAAACTTAATTACATCTTCTTCTGATATGGTTTTGGGAAAGTCAAAAAAAGACGGAATAATTTTTGTGCCAGTTTTATTTTTAAAATAATCTACTGTGTCCTGAACGAGACCCCTTTCATCAGTACTGCTTCCGGGGTGACAAAGACTGAACGTAAATATATCCCCACCTTTTTCGTCATAAATTTTAGAAAGTGCGCTCAATATTGAGGTTGAATCAATCCCACCACTTAAACTTAATCCTATTTTTACATCACTCCTGGTCCTTATTTTAACAGCATCATTAAAGGTGTCGAGAAAAATCGAATTAAACTCCCCTGGTAAAAACTGTTCGTTTTTTGAATTCTTTAATAAATCAGAAAAGCTCCACCATTTTTTTATTAAAAAATCTCCTCCTTCTTTGTATTTTATAAAATGCCCGGCGGGAAGTTGTTTGATGTTTTTAAAAAATGTTTCAATTGGCCCAGAATTATAATTATTTGGTAAAACTAAATACTGAAAAAATTTTTCCGGATCCATTTGTATTTGTGGAAAAATATTTCTTATTGCCTTTATTTCTGAAGAAAAAACAAGAGTATCTCCATGTTTATAGTAAAAGAAAGGTTTTTTTCCTATTCTGTCCCTAGCTGCAAATAACTCCCTCCTATTAACATCCCAAATAGCAAAAGAAAACATTCCGTTGAGCCTATCTAAACAATTTTCTCCCCACAAAGAATAAGCGGCAACAAGAACCTCTGTGTCTGTTTTTGTTTTAAATACAAAACCTTCTTTTAGTAACGAGTCTCTAATTTCTAAATAATTGTAAATTTCTCCATTAAAAACAATCATGAGTTTTTTATTATTAAACTCACAGTACATTGGTTGTTTCCCTAAATCAGAAAGATCTATTATGGATAATCTAACATGACCAAGAATACACCCTACATTCTTCTTTATATTCATACCATCTGGTCCTCTGTGACTCATCAAAGAAAGAGATTCCCTAAAAACACTTTCAGAGATATTCTCATCTTTTGAACTCACGATTCCCAAAATTCCGCACATAATTTATATATTATCTTAATAAAAATTGGATCTTCTTTGTGCCATCGTAAGAACTATCTTTCGTAGATTTGAAGTCAAAAACATAGTCTTCCGGCCTACTCAAAAACTTAATGATACTATCCCTGCCGGAAATTATATCAGCGGAAACAATATTTTTAAAACCGATCTCCCCAAACATATTTTCAACCTTTTTGGCATAAACTATACCCAATATCGGCAAACCTTCTATTATTGAAGACATTATTAATGAGTGCATTCTCATACCAATAAAACAGCGACAACGAGAAACTTCTTTTAAAAATTGCTCTGGGGTTTCTAATTTAATTAAAGTAACGTGTATTTCTTTATTTAAAGAAGAAATGAAGTCGCTCATAAACAAAGAATCTTTTTGGGTATCTGTAGGTAAACAAACAAGCTCAAACTTTTCTTTTGTAAATAATTCATTAAATATTCCAGACAGATCATTTAAAAATTTACCTTTATCAAACGCTTTTCCACCAAGGCTCAGAAGATCCGGCGAAGTTAAATTAAAGCCGATCTTTTTATTTTCCGGAGAATGATTATAAATACTTTTCATATGAAAAACCGGATCAGGTATCACTTTTATAAATTCATCAGAAAAATTCTTATTTATTGCTAGCAAATTATTTTTAGATTCATTGTCTCTCACAGAGAAAAAATCTACCCTTTTTATCTTGTTAACCCCTAAGATGACGTCTTCCCTCTCAACCGCATCAACTCCAATAGAAAAAATCGCCGTTTTTCGATGAAAAAATTGTACTATTTTTAATGGTTGAATATAAAATCTAAACCAATCGTTTCTATTTCTTATTAAACCACCACCACCCAAAATAAATAAATCACAGTAAACCAAATCATAAATTGAAAACAAAAAATCATATATTTTTGTAATAGATAATAATACCTTGGGGCCAACAAAAAACTCTCTTATACTAACCCTTTTTTCTTCTATCAATTCAGGGTGATTATTTATAAAAACAACCTTATCAAAAACCAAAACAGTTATTTTTTTAACCAAACCAGTAGAAAAAAGATCTTCTATCAAAGTCTTACAAATTGCCTCATCTCCCAGGTTTCCTAACCCATATGAAGCACTCAGCACAATTTTTTTTTTACACAAAAAGGACATTTTTTGAAAAAAATTATTCTTAGTTGTTATTATTTATATCTTTATAAACTTCAACGGTTTCCAATATTCTATTCTTTATATCGTTTTTTTTAGCCCAATCGACGCAATCCTCTCTTTTTATGGCTTTCTTATTAATTATAAAATCTACCTTATCGCAAATTTCTCTCGAATTGCGAGGATTAACTACAAATCCACTAACACCTTCCATTATAGCATCAACGGCACCAGAATCGTTGGGGCCAATACATGGTACACCAAAACTATTTGCTTCTAGGTATACCAAACCAAAACCTTCAAAGTCCTTTCCATTATTTATTGAAGTCATTATAAACAGATCGGAATCAGACAACAACGAATTTTTTTCTTCGTCACTCACCCTGCCGAGAAATTTTATATTTTCTTCAAGCTTATTGATTTTAATTTTGTTTAAAATCTTCTCATAGTATGAATCACCTCCGTGGTATGAACCAATTATATTAAAAATAAATGGAGTATTGCTGTTTTGTTTAAAAATACCCAGAGCCTCCACAGCTTCGTAGAGACCCTTTCTTGGTTTTACGGCTCCTATATAGGTAATTTTCTTTACACCGCCTTCTTGTTTCACTGTCCTTGCGTTTTTATTTATTTTTATTCCATTTTTAATTACAATTATTTTATCCCTTAGGTATGGGGCTTTGCTTTTCAGGTAATTTGAAGTGAAGTTGCTTACTGCAATAATTTTATCGATACTATTAAAAACAACCCCACAGATAAGAGCGGATACAATTTTTTTAATGGGGTTGTCAAATAGTTCAGGAATATATGAATAAGTTCCATGCACGGTTAAAATATATTTCTCTTTTTTATTCCTTCTCAAAAATAAAAGTATGTTTGAATAAGGTTCAACTACGAAATGAATAATGTCTGGATTAAACTCTTCAATTACCACCCTTATCTTTCGGGAGGCTGAGAAACAATTAAAAATATTTAACAAATAATCCTTTGGTGGTTTTAAAAAATACAAAAAAGACGACTTCTCGTTTGATTTTTTCGAATTTTTTGAAGAAATAATACGAACCTCCATCCCAAGTGCCATAACCTCATCAATAAGAGAAAGACCATAAGTACTCCACCCATCTTTGCCATCCATATTTTCCAATATATATAAAATTTTCATTATATATTTTAATTTAATTTATAGATTTTAAAATCACCTGTTTCTTCTATTAAATTCAATTTTAATTCTTTATATTTGCCAATATCGGCGCCGTTTATTATAACATGGTCAATTCTATATTTTTTTATTTGTTCTAAAAGGTCATTATTCATAAATTTTTTGAAATCGGACGCCAAATCTAAATTCAATTCTTCCTTCCAATTTTCTATTTCTTTTTTATTACTTATTTTATTAAGCCACGGATCATTATTGTCCATAAACAAATCTTTCCAGTCTCTAAAAAAAAGATTGGAGACCTCTTCTTTATTTTCAGAAAGATAGCTGTCTATGGTGTCTGGGGTAATCCCCTTTAGTCTAAGATACAAAAAATAATTATGCCTTACTCTGTCCATAGGAACACCGGAAAAAACCCAATCGGATAAATAAACATTACATCTGGTTAGTGCCGGTATTATCCGATTCATTCTATTATCTGACGACAAAATAACACAGTCCTTTTCGGCATTTAACTTAATCCAATTAACAGCTTCTCCATATTTTTGAACGTCAATAAAATCAATTAAAATATTTTTATATGTTAATAGACTCATTAAACTCATAAAAACATTTGAAAAAATTAATATTATTAAAAAAGGGATATATATTTTTCTCCAATTATTAGAGAAAAAGTTAAATAATAAAACTAAAACAGTTATAATAGAAATCGGTATTGTATATTGGACGAGGTGTTGTGGCCAAACAGTCATACCTGTCACAACCTGCTGTGTGTAGGAAATAAAACAGGCCAAAACAACAGACAAAAGAAATAGCCACCAATTATTTCTCTCATCTTTAAAAAAGGTCTTATTTTTAACAAAATAAAGAGACGAAACAGCAAAAAAAGAAATGACTAAAAGCAATAGCTTGTTTAACAAAACAGTATGGGTCAAAAACAATCCCATCCTCAGAGAATCTGTCGGATAGGGGTTGGTCATTAATGATATAAAAATATAAACAGCAAAGATGATGGTGGAAAATAAAATTACCGAGAGAAGATCTTTAAATATCCGGTATTCCTTTTTTACTGCAAAAATAATACTCAATATCAAACAAGTTAATAGCGAAATTCCGAAGGAGAATATGTAGCCAATCATCAAAAAAAGTAATATTCCCGCTGGTATTATCAATTTCCTTTTACCTTCTATTATTTTTAATAAAAATATAAAGAATAAAAATAATAAAATAGCACCAGTTATGGGATTAATAAGCCTTGTCCATATATTTAAATTTAAATTTTGAGTATTACCCGACAATAGTGGTATCAGGGTGCGATAATTAAAAAATTCATACCCTATAGTGGAGGTTAATCCGGCTAGAATAGCCGTTAATTTTTGACCGAGACCACACTCACTTTCTATTTTCTTTGTTAGAAGTAAAACAAGAAAATATATGAGAAGAAAAAGAATGGCGGGAAAAATTAGCTTACTCAAATAAACAAATCCGATAATACTTATTCCCAATAGTTTACTTCCTAAAAAATAAAAATATTCACCAGAAGGGGGTGTTATTGAAACTGAATCCTTATATTCATAAAAAACATGTGAACTTGCGGACAAATGTCCATCAAATATCTCTTGTATTCTAGCCAAATAAACAAACTCTGAGTCACTATACAAAAAAGGAATTCCTTTATATTGTTCCCCCAGAGACCAGATAGCTAAAAACTGTGGAAGTGAGCACAAAGTTCCGACAAGTAAAGCAAAAAAGATAGCTATTAAGTGCTCAGAAACAAAAAATTTAAGATTTGCCCAATATTTATTGACCATCTTTTTTTCTGACAACTACATACAATACTGCGGCCATATTTATTGAGTTGGGCCAAAAATTAAAGATTACATCTAAAAATTTTATAGGAAAGAAGACAAACATAAAAAGATCTACCAAAAACCAATAAATAGTACTATTTCCAAAAGAAAATATCGTGGCAAAAAGATAACATAGGCAAACCACTAGCGAAGAAAACGGTCCCGACCTTGAGCCAATTTCCACGATATCAAAATCACTAAATAATTTTTCCAATCCCTGTTTGGTCCATCTAGTGAAGTCGTATGGGGAAGAGTGGAATGGGTAAATAAAAGGAGTACTTATATATGCAACACCGCCAACATTTAAAACCCTATTTATCTCCCCTGCCACCTTCTGTGGATCTTTTACATGTTCTAAGACGTTATCACAAATCACAGCAGAAATAGTATTATCGTCAAAAGGCATATTTGTTGCATCACCAACAATATCTACTCCCTCATATTTTTCTATGTCCATATTTATAACCCCGGAGGCAATTCTTCTTGGACCAGAACCAATATTAAGAACCTTTCCGTCTATTTTATATTTTTTCAAAAAACCTCGCGGGTTTAACCCCGCAAGTAGAACAGGGCCAAAAACAGTACCGACAAAATAGTAAAAAATAGGCCATTTTTTAAAATATTCCCTAAATATAGACATTTTATTTTTGTGCTATGAATTCAAATTCTATTTCCTCAAAACCACCAACCCAAAAACACCACATTCTACTGCAAAAATTCGGACTAAGATTAGCCAGAAACGAGAAAATAAAATCAACAATTTTAACCAATGTTAGACTTATCTTCCCGTAACCCATAGAAGGCATGAGGTGTATAAAAGCCGACCACCTAAGCTTCAATTTTTTTAATTTAAAATCAGTCCCAAAATAACCAGATTTTGTGAAATTCCTATTGAAATATAGCGGGAAAGTAACATCAAAACCATGTGAATGTTCAGCGTGTGTGAACCCCCTACTAAAATGAGGTACCTTTATTATCAAAATAGCCCCCGGTTTCAAAATCCTATGAAGCTCCGACATGATGCTAAACGGTTTATCTAAGTGTTCCAGAACATGAAAAGCCTCAATCAAATCAAAAGTATTGTTTTCAAATGGATATGGTAATACATTGAGATCGTGCTTTACATCCGGTTTTGTAAGATCTTGCCAATCAACATTTACATATCCATCCTTTTTAAATTCACCGGCACCAAGATTTAATTTTTTAATTTCCTTTGTCATAAAATTATTTTTTGTATCCTATTATTGTCCAACCGCTCCCATTAGGAGGCATCTTAATAGAAACATCTTTTATATTTAATCCAGAAAATAATTTTTCAATATCTTTCTTTGACCAATAATTTGCAACATCTGGTATAAGCTGATCAAAAACAATACTGTGAATATGCCAAAAATCAAAAGTTGAGAGTTGTTTTAAATATCCCGTTGGTCCTCTAAAAATCTTAACAAAAGTCCATAACGGTACCGAGCAAAAATAACTCAAAAAATGAACCAATCCCACAGGAAGCTTTGATGTAATATTTTTTCTTATTGGATCAATATACCTTGGTATCCATTCATTACCCTCAAAACTATATACCCATATAAGCAAGGTGCCATCTTTCTTTAAAGCATTCACAATATTTTGGAGGGCTTTTTTAGGATCTTTCAAGTGATGTATTACTCCAATACTAAAAGCCACATCAAACTTATCTTTCCAATCTATTTCATAAATACTTTTTAGAAAAACTTCCGAATTCTTAAACTCCCTCAAGGTTTCTTTCGCCCTGTTTACAGAGCGCTCATCAAGATCAAATGAAACAACCTCTTTTGCTCCCCATTTAAGTGGCCAGTAGCTATTCCTTCCCATTCCACATCCAGCGTCTAGAATAAACTTATCTTTGAAAAAACTTTTAGGTAGAGGACTAGTCCAGTTTAAGAACTGTTTTTCATAATTCTCATCCATAAATGAATAAGTATCCCACTCGTATCCGAATCGTTCGCTTGATGACATTTTTTAAAAAATTAAATCCACTTTTCCCTCCACAGGAATAATACTATTAAATTCCAGAGCAACTTCCTATTGTCCTTAACTCCAGAAAAGTGCTCGTTTTTAAGTTTATTAATAAATTCATAATTAAACAAGCCGAATTTATCACAATTATCCTTAGACAATGTTTTATCACAAAATCCCCTCAAGTCCTCTTTGAGCCATTTGCCGAGTGGAATACCGAAACCTTTCTTGCTTCTATGTATAATATTCTGCGGAAGTTTACCTTCCATAAGCTTCTTAAGTATATATTTGGTCTGAAAATTCTTATATTTATATATGTAAGGCAGAGAGTTGGCGAATTCGACAATACTTGTATCTAGGAATGGTGCTCTGACCTCCATGGCGTTCGCCATACTAGCCCTGTCAACCTTCACAAGTACCTGGTCCATAAGATATGTTCGCATATATAAATATAGAATCTTATTCCTCGGGTCACTGTCTTTTACTTCATTCATATATGTATCTATATCCTCAAACTCATTCTCATTAACTAACTTTTCCCAAGCTTCATTTTTAAATAAATTTTTTCTCTCTTCTTTTCCAAAACTGCCGAGCCATGTTTGGTGTAAGTATTTTTTATTAACACCCAACCCGCTAATAAATTTTTTAAGCTTGAATCCCAGACTAAAATTCTTGTCTGATGCGGGAATACTTTTTATTACCTTTTCAATTATCCCCTTCCTCATAAATTCGGGGATGCTCTCATAAAGACCAACTATTGAATCAGCCTGGAATGTCGGATATCCAGCAAAAAGTTCGTCACCCCCATCACCGCCTAGTGCGACAGTTACCCTCTCTTTAGTAAATTTAGAAAGTAAGTATGTCGGTATTATAGAAGCATCAGCAACGGGCTCATCCAGAATATCAGCTATTTTGGGTATCAAATCAAGAGAATCTTTGGCACTTAAAATCTTCTCATAATGCTCGGTACCTAAGTGCTCTGCAACCTGTCTGGCATATTTGGATTCATCAAAACTATCCTCCTTAAAACCGATTGAAAAAGTTTTTATCTTATCTTTGGAATTCTTCTGCGCATAATAAGCTATCGCGGAACTATCTAATCCCCCGCTCAAAAAAATACCGAGAGGCACATCGGAAACAAGTCTTGAGGCGACACTACTATTCATATTACTATCAAACTCCCCTAACGCTTCCTTGAAGGTAATTTTATTAGGAGTGAGGTCTGCTCTCCAGAATTTATTTTTCTCTATTTTACCTTTTTCAAAAAGAAGATAACTTGCCGGTTCTAATTTGTAAACATTTTTAAAAATAGAATGAGGTGACGGAACATAATCATACTGAAGATATTTATTTACAGAATTTAAATCAATCTCTTTTTTAAAAAGAGGATGGGAAATTAATGACTTGAGTTCGGAACCAAAAATTAAAGTCTCTTGAAAAATACCCCAATATAATGGTTTCTTTCCCATTCTATCCCTGGCGAGCACGAGCTTATTTTTTTTGAAATCATATATGGCGACAGCGAACATCCCATTCATCTTTTCAAAACATTTTTCGCCAAATTCCTTATATAGATAAATTATCGCCTCTGTGTCGGAAGTACCCATGAAAACATAACCCTTTTTCTCTAGCTCTTTTCTTAGCTCCGGAAAGTTATATATTTCTCCATTAAAAACGATACCTATCTCTTTCTTATTATCAAACATAGGCTGAGAGCCGGTCTCAGAAAGGTCTATGATACTGAGCCTTGTGTGCCCTAGGGCGATGCCTTCGCTCCAAAAATGCCCCTGTGCATCAGGACCACGGTGCTTTATAGAGGCGACCATTTTTTCCAGGTCGTTTTTTGTCCCTTTTCCTATAAATCCGGTTATTCCACACATGTTCTTACTATTCTATGATTTTTTAATAAAAACTTTCTGGATCCCCGCATTCGCGAGGATGACACACAACCTTTGTCATCCCAGACTTGATCTGGGATCCATGTTTCACCACCAATGCTAGTGGATCCCAGATCAAGTCTGGGATGACAACACTCGTGCGGATGACAAAGTAGAACAGGGGGCAGACAGCGCAACTTAATCAAAATTAATCTTCTCTTTTATTGAGTACGGGGTTTTACTTTGAGATTCATAGTAGGTACGCATTATCATCTCGGCCAATATACCCATAGCTGCCATCTGAATACCGACGATTATAAAGAATGTGGTTAAGACCGGCATTGGGGTAGAAATAAAACTTATTCCATAAGAATACTTTAAAACCAACGCCAAGGTTCCGGATAATAATCCTAAAATTACGCTAAAAAAACCCAACCCACCAAAGAAGTGCATTGGACGATTCATATATTTAACAAGAAATTTTATCAAGACAAGATCCAAGAGAACTCTAAACGTTCTTGAAATACCATAATTGCTTTCGCCATATTTTCTTGGTCTATAGTTAACAGGTATTTCTGCCACTCTCCCACCCTTCCATTTGGCATAAGCCGGAATAAATCGGTGCATCTCCCCATACAGCTCTACCTCAGAAATAATATCCCTATCGTAAGCTTTGAGCGTACAACCATAATCATGGAGTTTCACTCCTGTTATTTTTGAAATGAGCCAGTTGGCCATAACCGACGGAATCTTCCTGCTAAAAGCGGAACCACTCCATCTTTCCTTTCTCCATCCAGAAACCACAGTGAAACCTTCCTCCATTTTCTTTAGAAGTTTTGGTATATCAGCAGGATCGTTCTCAAGGTCTGAATCTATCGGAATCACAACATCCCCTGTTGATGCTCTTATTCCTGCAGACATAGCGGCGGTCTGACCATTATTCCACTTGAAATTAAGGGCTTTTATTCTCTTGTCATCGCTCCCGAGTTTTTTGAGAACATCCCAACTGTTGTCCCGAGAGCCGTCATTAATTGCGATTATCTCATAGTCTATTTTTTCTTTTTGTAAAATAGCCCTTATCTCATTAAAAAGCTCCGGCAAACTCTTCGCTTCATTATACACAGGAACAACAATTGATATTTTCATTTTATTTTAAACAAATATATAAAATCTATAAACCACAAAATTAAACAAAAAAAGTATTGCCGTTATAACCGTCTGGGCTAATAAATACCATATGCCAAACAAACTTACAAATACATACATTAAAATACTGTTTGCAAAAAGATTTAATAAAGAGAGAGTAAAAAATTTAAATAGTTGAGCCTTCGTTCTGTGGACGACATTATCGCCAAAAGTCCAAAATTTTTGCAACAGGAAATTAACCAAAATAGTAATTATGAATGCGATATTTGCAGATATCCAATAATTCCACAAAAACACATCGGTAAAAATAAATATTAAAGAAAGATCTACTGCTAGGGCGACAAAGCCTACTAAAATAGATTTAATAAACATGGCATTTTGATAAAGGTCACGAGCCCTCTTGTTTATTAGATTTATATTTTCTTTAAATTCCATTTTTTAACAAAAAAGAGTTTATTTTTTCAGCTCTTTTGTCCCAAGAGTAATTCTTGGAATTTTCCCTTGAGATACTGGCCATTTTATCAGCCAAGGTCTGATTATCAAAGACTTTTTTAATCGCTTTAGTTAGGCTCTCGGAATCATCTGACTTAAAGAAAACAGCGCCGTCATCATCCAGTATCTCCCTTATGGAAGGCAGGTCTGAGGCAATGATTGGGGTCCCGCTCGCCATATACTCAAAAAGCTTCATCGGCGATGTATATAATCGCGAGACATCTTCCTTCGCGCTATTGGGAATAACTAGCACATCTGCACTCTTCAGATAAAGAGGTATTTCCTCGTGAGACTTCTGACCAACCATTAATATTTTATTATCAAAAAGATGTCTCTTTTTAAAATCTTCTATATGTTTTTCTGTTCCGCCAACAAAAACGAAAAGATAATCGTTGCTAAAATTTTTGGCAACCTGGCCGATTGTATCAGCTCCCTTCCATTCAAAAAGATGTCCCGTATACATAACAATCTTCTTGTTTTTAGGAAGCTTAACCCTGTCTCTCGCTTCCTCTTTTTTTATATTCAAATAAAAATCATCAATATCTACTGCATCTGGCGCTACTATTATTTTTTCCTCAAGAACACCTTTATCTTTAAAAAAATTCTTTATGCCACCCGATATTGCAACCACCCCAGCACACCTCTTCATAAGACTTGAAACAAGAAAATTCCATTTACCGTTATGAACTTCCCAAAAAACTTTTTTATTAAAGAAGCCCAAAAACCAAATAGGTAATTCATCTCTGGAATAAAAAATGTCAGCCTTTTGGTTTAAAGCATAAAAAAGAGAGGCAAAAGAAAAAAATATATATTGCACAATTCCTCCAGTTTTACCGAATCTCACAAGATCGGGCGAATATATTTTTTTGATAGTAAAATTATTTTCTACTTTGTAGTAAAGAAAGGGGTCTTTTTTGATATTATTTTCTCTTGTCGGAACCACCAATTCAACTTCTACACCGAGCCTTGAAAGAGCTTCGCAGGTCTTCATTATTTGAATACCGTGTGCACGGTCTGTCGGCATTCTTATGTTTTCTAAATACAATATTTTCATTTCTATTTTGTCATCCCTAAAATATTTTCGTAATAACTTTCCCCTTCCCACTCTAATACTTTCTTTTCGGGATAATTAAATAAAGGGTCCTTCTTGGCAATAATATAAATATGAGGAGAAAAAAAACTTAATATACTATCAAATATTCTAAATTTGCTTAAATATGGTCTCGCTTCTATTACCCTCCAGCCAGACCTCTCTACTGTTAGTCTTAATGTTTCCTTTGTAAAAAAATTTATATGATTACTCGCAAGTGAACCTCCAAAGTGAGACAACCTTAGAAGTGAAACAAATTTCGGTATAACGGGAACGCCTAAAACCAAAATAGCACCATTGTCAGAAATAGATCTCAATCTCATTAAAAAATAGTGAGGAGACAAAAGGTGCTCAAAAAGATTATTAGCCCAAATGACTCCAAAATCATTTTTTATGCTATCTCTGCTTATCAACTCAGCATTCGTTTTAAAAACATCAAGCCCCCTTTCCCTTGCAACAAACACTTCTTCTTCTGTAGATGTAATACCAAAACTGCCCTTGCCAAAAAGAGCTAAATACTCCCCGAATCCACACCCAACATCAAAAACTTTTTTATTATTAAGTCCCAAAAGACGGATAATCCTATTAAAGGTCTTTGAATTCTTAACATTTATAAATCTCTGATTTATTTCTTTATCCATTTATCTTTATCTACAAAGATTGTGTTTATATGTGTATCGGCAAAAACAAAATAACCCTTAAGTATCATAAAATCAATGATATCCTGCTCCTTCTCCCCCGAGTTATCATCGGTAAAAGTTATTGTTTCAACACAAAATACTTCTGGTCTGTATTTATTAAAATCAAAAGACTTTAATATTTCCATATCTAATCCCTCTACGTCTAAAGATATAAAATTGGGAGTTGTTTCAAAATATTCTCCAATTATCTCATTTACAGGTTTTAATGGTACTTTTATTTTAGATTCTATTTTATATTTAGTTTCCCTACTTACTTTTTCAGCTTCACTTTTTGAAAAAGTATTTAAGGTCCTTGCCGACATAATATAAAAGTCAGCCTCACTCTCTGTATTTACTCCTATCCCAATATTAAGACAAATATCTTTGGGTCTTTTTTTCTGTATATTTTTAAACAAGTATGGATCGGGCTCAATACAAACCCCACTACCGCCATTTTTATAAAAAAGATATGTATTGCTCAAATAAGAAGGATGGTGGGCTCCAATGTCCAAATATCTAACATTATCTATCTTCATGGCCTTTAACGCGCCCGAAACAATAATATCCTCTCCTGCTTGAGAATAAGTCTTTTTGTACTCTGTGCTAAATAATTTCTTAACTGGTCTTAGGTATTTTTTTATTTCTTTAATTAATTTCATACTTATTTAAATACATAATAATTCCCCGGGATAAAATCTATTATCTCTTTTATTGTATCTTTCCTCTTTTCATCAACGATTAAATTTATTCTATCCGCATCAGGTAGCGATGGGTTACTTTCCTGATAACCAATCAAAAGATGCTTAGCTCCAAAAAAGTTTTTGTTTAAAACAAAATCTTGAGAGAATGGCGAACTTTCACTTAGCGCCCAAGTAGAAACAAATAAATCCGGCTTAAGATTAACCTTCTCAACAAAACCAAGGGGAATGATGTTTATCTTTTCGGAGACAATCTTATCATTTTCTCTTCTAACAAAATTAACCTTATCTTTGCCAAGAACAACGGACAAATATAACCACTGAATACAGCTAAATAGTGGGGTGTCTATTATCACATAAGTTGTTTTTTGGGGACTGTCCTGAAGTCTTAAAAATATTTTAGCAAAATTACCATATCCTCCTCCCCACTCAACAACCGTCTTTATGGAATTTATTTCCACATTGGTCCTAAAAATAAAGCGACTTATGTGGTATAGGTGACGGATACTATTGTGAGAGGAGAGATATTTCCTGCTCAATATTATAGGGAAACCGACGGCTTCTTCTTCTAAATATTTACCTAAATCTCCTTTAGAATATTTATTTTCTAAAAAATCTAATTCGGCCTTCATGGCACCGCCACCAGAAGAAACAAACATTGTGTATCCGATTACCCTGTCTCTTAAGAAATTTACCGGTACGTTTTTTATTCTTAGATAATTTTCATATTTTTTATTTAAATCGTGCCAATGGGGAGTTATAAATTTTGAAATATCTTGTTTGTTTATAAGGTCATAATTTTCAAAAAAAGTCTTTCTTGTTACATAAAAATCGCTAATTTGTTTACTTTTTTTGAAAAATAAATATAAATTGAATGAAAATCTGCTAATTAAAATCATCTTTCTCTTTACCTTAAATAAGAAAATTTTTAATATATTCTTTAGGTGTAAAAATTTTGTCACTCTTAAAACATAGTGATTAAATGTTTCAATTCTTCTTTTTGTTTTATCTATTTTTATTCCCTCTTTCTCACATAATTTTATTGCATCATAAAACCATACCCCTTTCTTTATCGCAGTTGCATAAAAATAATTCAAAACACTGCTATAAACGCTAAGAAGTGGCTCCTTGATATCCGCGGTCCTAATGCTACCTTTAAACTCCATATCCCATCCGCTTTCTCCATCTATCAACAAACCCTCCATTATTTTTTTATTCCATATCGCAGCCTGCAAAGAAATGCTGTAATTGCTACCCTTTTTTATTTCACCAATATCTTTATATTCGCCGAACTTTCTATAGGGTGCGGGAGATGGACAGAGTTTTAAATAAGCAGCACCACTATCGCTCAAAATTTTAATCAAATTTATAATTTTTTCTGTGTTGACTTTACTTTCAAGCAAATAATCTTCCTGTAAATAAATTATATTTTTAGTATTAACTCTTTTTAAGGCGTTCTTAATGTTAGTGGCCCATTTTTTATCTTCTCCGATGTTTAATGTTGTTACCCTGTTATCGGGATATTTCTTTGTTTCGCTTATAAGATAAATGGGGAATGGACAATCAGGCCAATATTTAAAAAATAATGTAAAAAATGCCTCCCAAACATCTGAAAAAGCGTCGCAAGATGAGACTACAACAGAACATTCATTTTTAAGGTTATCTTCCTTCATTGAAATTATAATAATTTTATTTCTTTTGCCTTTTCAATAATCTCCAAAACTCTGGCTTCGGATGAATGCTCAGACATTACCTTTCTATATTCTTCTTTTAACTTAGACTGGTCGTATTCTTTTCTCAAATATTCTCCCATTTTTTCTAACTGATATTCAAAATCAAAAAGATCGTTGAACTGCCAAATCCTATCATATTTAAGCTTTTTTGAATCAGGTTCATAAATATCTATTTTTTCGGTCAGCATCAGACAATTATTACCCAATATCTCCCAAAAACGCATGCAGTCATATCCTCCCCCACCAACAGAAATGCCGACTTTTGATCTTGCAAGGGTTCTATAAAAATTATCTCTATCTGTTTTTTCTGTAAAACATGTAAATCCGTTCTTCTTACAGAAATCAATCAAAATTTCTCTGGAATATCTTCTCATTAAAGGATATTCATCTTGTCCAAAAACACAAAAGAAATCTATATCTTTGGGGGTATTTAAAGAAAAATCTTTAACATAAAGACTCTCTATTCCAAACGGAAAAGGAACAATTCCATCCTTATAGGGTTTTTCTCTTCTAAAATAAAGTGGGCATTTATGGAGCATTTCTGTGTCAATTTTTCCGCTCCCAGAATACTCTCCCTTTATTATCTTGTGCTGAATTTCAAAATTATATCTTCCGTTTTTACCTATTTCAGAACCGTCTATAAAAATAGTTTTATCCCAGAGACCGATTTCATTTGCCAAACCGATATCCATATCCCTTTTTGCCCAAATAAAAAATATAAGATTAGCCTCTTTTGCAAAATCAATAAAATCTTTTTTGTCTTTACTTTGATTCTCCTCGAGACCTTCTATGGCGTAAGGAAAAGTATTGGCATATTTAAAAGACACCGAAGAATCTCTTTTTGTAAGAGAAACGAGCCCATCAAGTATGGTCCTCGCCAAACCGTCTGCTATACCAGGATTTATAACCGCTATTTTTAACATTACCTTAGATTATAATTCTTAATAGCTATTTAAATTTAAATTCAATAACCATCTGGTATGTGAATAAATTTGGAAATAACTTGCCCAAAAATTCTGGTATTTTTGGATGAATAATATTATTTTCTCTCACTACTTCAAAACCGTTTTTGTTTAAAAATTTAATCAGCGAATCATGCGTAAAGAAACGAATGTGTTCCGGAATAATAATCCCTTTCTCTGTATATTCAAAATTTCCGAAAAATATTCTAACTCTATTGGAAAAAACCAGTAAGTTCGGAGTGGTAATAATGAGCCTTCCGTCTTTTTTCAAGACATTTTTAATTTTTTCAAGAGTAATCTCCGGAAAGAAGAGGTGCTCTATTACTTCCGACAAAATAACAATATCAAAATACCCTTCGTTGAAGGGAATATTTTCTTCTTGTACGTCTACGACGATAGCCTTATCTAAAACTTTTTCAGCCTCCTTAATCAAAACATCTGAAATGTCTATTCCGGTAACCTCATTTCCTAGTTTTTTTATCTCTGTGCCAAGATGCCCTCCCGCACAACCGACATCCAAAACTTTCTTGCCTTTTATCCCATCAAAAAATGAAAGTATCTTCCTTATTCTGGAAGAGGTTGAGCCGTACTCGGCATTATCTCTATTATAATATTTTTTAAAAATGCTCATTTTTTATTTTTAACAAGATAGCACATTTGATGTCCGAATAAATTAGGAAAATATTTGAATAGTTTTAGGGGGCCAATATCTAGACCGTTGGAAGCCTCTGTTTTTACAACTTCAAGCTCTAGTGCACGTAGCCAATCTAAGAAATCAACGTGGGACCAAAAACGAAGGTGTTCAGACGGGTGGTGTATCCACTGCTTAAAAAATCTACCGAATAAAAGCTGTATTCTAAAACGATAAAAAGCGGAATTGGGAACAGAAATTACAAGATATTCGGCACGTTCCGACATTTTCTTGATTACATCTTCCGGCATGGGTAAGTGCTCCAATATTTCACTCATTACTATAAAGTCATACACCTCACCCCTCTCATTAGCTGTATCGTATATACTCTTACCTTCGGCCCTGATTCCGTATTTCTTATATTCATCTATAACCTTCTGCGCCAAATCATAAACAGTAACATCGCAACCCTTTTTCTCTTTTAGATAAATAGGGAGATATGAGTTACCGACAGCAACGTCAAGAACCTTGCTCTTGTCTTTTATCCAATCGGAAAAAATCTCTTCTCTTTCAAAAAGCTTCTTTCTAATATTAAAATCTCTTCCATTCCAATAAGAATCATAGCTGAAACTTTCTAGTTTTATATTTTTATATATATTCATTTTTACAAAAGCTTATTTTTCCAGGTCTTTGGCACAAGATCGTTCTCCAAATCGAGCTCCTCCAAATAAACAAAATCCTGGGGGCCAATTTCTTTCGCCCATTTTATCATTTCTTTGAGTCCTTCGCTTAGCGATGTCTTGGGCTTAAATCCCATTAATTTACCGGCTAAGTCGTGATTAGAGTAAGCGTATTTAACCTCTTGGGGTCTTGCGGGAAGATGTATGGGAATAAATTCTTTTGGAATTTTCTTTGTTCCAAAATATTCCTCCAAAAGCACCTTTGCTAGTTTGTTTAAAGAAATATTTTCTTCTCCTCCGACGTTCATAGTTTTCCCTTCGCACTTTTTACTAAAGGCGGCTCTTATCATTGGTGGTATTGTGTCGTCTATATAGGAAAAAGCTCTCTCCTGTTTTCCATCTCCATAAATATAGAAACTCTTGTTTCTGAGGAGTCTGTTTAAAAATATTCCGATTACGTTTCTATAAGGATCGGAGATATTTTGTCTCGAACCATACACATTGTGCGGTCTTATTATTACGTATTTAAATCCATGAACATTTGAAAGAACCCTTGTGACTGTCTCCATGGAGGCCTTGGCGGAACCATAAACATCTTCAGGCTGAGTTATCATGTCTTCATTAAAGGGAACCTGTTGCGCTCCATAAACGCTCATTGAGCTTGTTAGAATCATCTTCTTTAATCCATTTTTAATGGCCGGAACCAACAAATTCATATAGGAGACAATATTCCTATCTAGTGCGCTAAATGGCGTAAACTGGCTCCTTCCCTCTGTGGCATCTGCGGCCAAATGAAAGATTATCTCCGGCTTAATTTTGTTTATATATTCAGCAGTTTTCTTTCTGTTTCTAAGATCCAGTTTTGTGAAATTTTTCTTATTAGAAACATTTCTCATAAAACCGCCAGAAAGGTCGTCTACTCCGTAGATCTCGTGTCCCATTTTTTCTAAACCATCTACGAGATGGCTCCCCATAAAACCAGCCGACCCAGTCACTAAAATTTTTAATTTTTTGCTTTTCATATCTTACTTTCTATTACTTTAATTAAATCAAAACTTATTTTATTTGGTATTGCCTCTTTTGTAAATTTTTTGTAACCATTTTCGGCAATACTTTTTAAAAGATGACTATTGTCTTTAAGTGTCATTATTGCATCGGCAATAGACTCAGGATCAGAAATTTTTGTAAAAAATAGATCATCGTTATTAAATAACTCTCTTTCAGCCAAAGTATCTGCTGTAATTACAGGCTTTTTCATAGCAACACATTCATAAACTTTATTTGGTATCACTCTTTTTGCCTTTCCTGTGTTTCCAAATATTCCAAGGCACACATCAGCAAGTGCAATCTCATTGCTCAACTCAACTATTTTTATATTATCCCTAAAATTAATATTTGAAACTTTCAATTCACTGGCAAGTTTTAATATTTTTTCTTTTTCCTGACCATTCCCGATTAATTCAAAAACAATATCCTTTTTATTTTCCAGTAATTTTGCGGTCCTTACAATATATTCTACTCCTTGAAGGGGTATATATGTTCCAAAAAATAACACTCTGAATAAACCGTCGTTTCGTTTGTTTTCTTTAGGGTAAAAAATCTCCGTATCAGCACCAACATAAACTCTTTCTATTTTACTGCTATCTATATTAAAGGCCTCTGAGATATATTTTTTGTGTTCATTGGTATCTATGAGAATAAGGTCTGCGACACTCATTGAAACTTTATCCAGCCACCAATAATACCCCGCCCGTAAGCTCCCCTTAGAAACCTGTTTTCTATCCAAAACCATTGAGTCATACATTGAAATAAAAGCATCAAAAATTATAGGTTTTCTGGTCAAAAATTTTACTAAAATAACGGATTGAAAACCGGGATAACCGACAATCATAACGTCGTAATTATTTCTGATATTCCAGTGTTTTCTTATGAGGTCAAAATATTTTACTATGCCTTTCTTGTCTGTTCTACATTCAATAACCTCAACACCGTTACTCTTCAGGCCAGAAGTGAGTATTTTGTTTCTGCTATAAGTTGGATTATATATTCCGAAATAACAAACTTTCATTTAATTGTTTTCCTCATACTTTTTTAATATTTTTGGAACGAGAGATTCCAGGCTGAAATTATCTACAGCTTTTTTCTTTAAAAATTCTGATATGGCGGAAATGTCTTTTAATTGCATTATTTTATTTGCTAAGTCAGAAGAGTCTCTTTCTTTAAAAACAAGCTGTTCTGAATATGGACCAAAAACTTCTAAGAAGGCCTTATTTGAAGCGAGAACAGGTAATCCGGAAGCCATTGATTCAAGAACGGCCTTATCTGTTCCGCCAGTCGGACAGAGATTAATAGAGAGGTCGCTGTTCCAATAATATTCTCTTATCTTGCTGTTTGGAACACTGCCGACAAAACGCACTCTATCCCCGAGGTCAAATTCGGCAACCATCTTTTTTAGTTTATCAAAATATTCCGTGTCTCCTTTTTGTGTCGGACCGCCGACTAAATCTATCTCAAAATTAAAATTATTATTCCTTAGAATTTTTGCTGTTTCAATTAAAGTATCAAGATTTTTTATTGGAGTAATTCTTCCGACACTCACGATTCTAAATTTACCCTCTTTTTTTACAAAATTTTTAGGTTTTTCAAAATCGGAAATTAAAATCCCATGCCCCATAATATTTACTTTTTTGCTTTTCAAGTTAAAGCTTTCCCTTGAGACTGTGAATATCTTGTCAGCTAATTTTTCAGCGATTCTCAATTTAAGATCAACATTTCTATGGGTATACCAAAGACCAATTTTTTTATTCCAAATCTTCCAAAAAAAACCGCCAAGAACAACATACTCCGGATTCATATGTACAAAAACCGCATCATAATTATTGCGTTCTCTGTCTATGTATTCATAAAATCTTTTCAAGTATGTAAAACGAGAAACTTTGTCTTCTTTACCCAGAGATAGAACCTTCACATTCTCAGACAAATCAAACTCACCCCCAAGTGGAATAGCTTCGCTTTCTGCACCTGCAGAAATTCCACGGGGTAAACCTTTCTGCAAGCAAATAACCGTAACCTTTTCACAGTGTTTGACGAATTCTTCTACCCATCGGTGAAAAAAGCCTAATATTGGATCTTGTTTATCTATTTTCTGGGTTATTATGAGAAGTTTCATTATGGAGCCTTGTGAAATACGATTTGAGCCTTTTCCCTAAAAACATTCGACCATAAAAAGTTTTAAGATATTTCTCCCTATTCAATGCGTCCTGCTTATCCAAACCTCCTTCAAAATATATTAACAATAAAGGACGTCTGTTTTTTGTCGAATCTACTTGACCTCCACAGTGTTGCTCAAATCGTAATGCAACATTATGCGTATATCCTACGTAAAAGTTTTTGTCTTTCTCACTAAATAATACGTAAGTATAATATATATCATTGAGCATAATGTTGCATTATTTCACTGGGCAAGCCCATCGGTGAAAAAAGCCTAATATTGGATCTTGTTTATCTATTTTCTGGGTTATTATGAGAAGTTTCATTATGGAGCCTTTGTCTATAATTATTATTGACTTTTTGTAACTGATTGCTATTATTAAGGCATAACTATGAAAGAGACCCCTATAAGGTTCCGTCCTTATCGGGGGCTTTTTCTTTTTGAGCCGTTTTTTCTATTTTGTTTCTCTGAGTATCCAAATATAATATCGGTATATTTTGTTTGCGTAATAAATATGAACACTTATTCCTTGGGGATAATAAAATTCTAAAGGAACCTTTCTTATTTAAAAAATCCAGAAGGTCGGCATAATCACCATCACTTGATACAATTATTGCTTTATCAAATTTATTTTCATAAAAATCAGACGCAACCTTCAGCACAAGATTTGCATCACAATTACCCTTTATTTTACCTTCTTCTCCACAAATTGTTTCCTTAAAAACGAGAGTAAAACCGGACTCCTGTAATTTTGTGTATAAATTCTTGTATTTTGATACTAAACCAATAAAAATATATATTTTATCAACACCGTACTTATCCTTAAGCCAAACATAAAAACGGTCATAGTCCAGATCCCATCCCAATGACATTATTCCTTGATGCAAATTAGCCCCGTCTATATATACGATTGTCCTTTCTGTAAATTTCATACCAAATAAATATAGCAAAATAAAGCTTAAATAAAAAGCCCGTCTTTTATGACAGGGCTTTTTATTTTTTGTTTCTTTTTAAATTTTTAGTTTTACATTCTACACTTCCTAATATCCCATATCATCGTGTCCCCAGTGGAATAGCTTCGCTTTCTGTCCCTGCAGAAATTCCACGAAGTAGACCGTTCTACTTAATACATATCCATACCATCGCCGTGACCGTGTCCATGTCCTGCGGAAGGAGCTTCCTGCTTTGGCTCATCGGCAATTGCGACCTCTGTAGTCAAAAGAATGGCGGCGGCGGAAGCGGCATGTTCAAGTGCCGTCCTTGTAACTTTAACAGGATCAATAATTCCAGCAGAGATCATATCTTTAACGATACTATCCTTGTTGGCGTCATATCCCTCGTTATCTTTTCCATTCTTTATCTTATCAACAATAACAAGACCGTCATCTTTACCACAATTTATAGCGATCTGTCTGAGCGGATACATTAAAGATGAAAGCAAAACAGAAACTCCTGCTTGAAATTCATTCTTAATATCCTCAGAAGGACTCTTTACTCCTTTATCAAGGACTTTAGCCATTGCTCTAATAAGAGCTGTTCCTCCTCCGGCAACAACACCCTCTTCTATAGCGGCCTTTGTCGCTTCAACGGCATCTTCGATCTTGAGCTTCTTATACTTCATGTCAGCTTCTGTAGCGGCGCCGACTTTGATAACGGCTACTCCACCGGAAAGTTTACCGAGTCTCTCCTGTAATTTTTCTTTATCAAAAGTTGATTCAGTATTTGCAATCTGCGCTTTTATCTGTGCTACTCTAGCTTCAATATTTTGTTTTTTACCTTTACCTCCAACAATAGTCGTCAGGTCTTTTGTGGAAACCACCTTTCTGGCTCGGCCCAACATATCCATCGTCGCATTTTCAAGCTTAATTCCAACATCTTCGGAAATAACTTTTCCTCCAGTCATTACGGCAATATCCTCAAGCATTTCTTTTCTTCTTTCTCCAAAACCTGGAGCCTTGATAGCAAGAGTATTAAATGAACCCCTGATCTTATTCACAACTAAAGTTGAAAGTGCGTCACCATCAATATCCTCTGCTATTATTACAAGTTCTTTCTTACCCATACCTGCCATCTTCTCAAGAAGAGGCAAAATGTCCTTTATTGAAGAAATTCTTTTGTCTGTAATAAGAACCATTGCGTCTCCGTATTCAGCTTCCATTCTTTCTGTGTTTGTAACCATATAAAGGGAGACATATCCTTTCTCAAATTGCATTCCTTCAACCACTTCAGACTCAACACCGAATGCCTGTGACTCCTCCACTGTCACAACTCCGTCCTTTCCAACCTTGTCTATTGCATCGGCAATAATCTCTCCGAACTCGGCTGACTCAGCGGAAATTGTAGCAACCTGCACAATCTCGTTTCTATTTTTTATTGGCTTTGCCATTTTTATGAGCTCGGACACGACAGCCTTTGTGGCATACTCAATACCGGTCCTGACACCCATGGCATTCACACCGAGAGCTATTCTCTTAAATCCTTCGTCTACGATTGCTTGTGTCAAAACAACGGCGGTAGTTGTACCGTCTCCAGCCATATCATTTGCTTTACCGGCGACATCTTTTACTATTTCGGCTCCCATATTCTCCATTTTGTCGGAGAGTGTTATTTCTTTTGCGATAGAAACACCATCATTCGTAATAATCGGTGCACCATATCCTTTATCAATAACAACGTTCTTGCCCTTTGGGCCAATTGTTATCTTCACCGCATTAGCCACCTTATCTACACCGCGTCTTAAAGCCTGTCTTGCTTCATTATTGAAAATTATTTGTTTAGCCATATGGGTTAGTTATAAAGTTAAAAGTTATAATGTTTTAAAGTCGACGCTTTTTGCGTCGTTGCGAGCCGAAGCGCCGTGCCCAGTAGTGAGCTATGCTCTACTGCTTTGGGTCTTAGCTGAGGCGTGGCAATCTAATAATAATCCAGGATTGCTTCGCTCCGATCGCAATGACAAAAACTATTCTACAATTGCGAGGATGTTGCTTTCGCTAAGTATAAAATAATCCTTACCATCTACTTTTATTTCATCCGGACCATATTTAGCAAAAATAACCTTATCCCCAACCTTAACTGACATCGGTATTATCTTTCCTTCGTCACTCATTTTACCCGGACCCACAGCAACAACAAGCCCTCTTTCAGCTCGTTCCTTACCAACGGTCTCAGGTATAAAAATACCGCTTTTTGTTTCTTTACCTCTTTCGTTTTCTCCAATTGCCTCTACGACAACACGGTCGTGAAGTGGCTGTATAGCGATTTTTTTACTCATATATGAATAATTTAGAGCTTATAATAATGGCCTTATTATAAACATCTGAGACCCACAGTCAATGTGGTTTACCTTATAAAATTCATTCTAATAAACTTTGAGAATAATGAATTCCATCGGGTAAACTTGTATTCATCGCCCTTTTCTGCTATTATTAAACTCAAATGGAAACAATAATAACAATCCTTCCTTGGATACAAATTGCCCTTTCGGCACTACTTATCGGTATAATTTTAATACAACAAAGCGAGGCTGGTATGGGATGGAACGGTGGAGGAAATCAACAAAGAACAAAAAGAGGTCTTGAAAAAGGACTTTTCTTCTCAACCATTGTAATAGCTATACTTTTTGCGGCTTCCGCACTTCTTGCTATTGCATACTCAAGCTTCTAAACGAATTTTTTGCTAAAATAAATTGGCAAAAATACTCCGTTCATATTTTTAATGAAAGAAAAAATATCTGCTCTTCTTAAAAAAGAATTAAATATCCCTATTCCGGGTTTCTTAAAGAGCGAAAAAATTAAATTTATTTTCCAGGATATTCCTACAAAAGAAGAGGTCGTCCTTGCCACAAAAACTTTTTCCAAAAAAGAAAAACTTTTTTTTGGAATATTTACTTTTCTGTTTCTTGTAACTGGTGCCGTGCTTTTATGGAATATCAACCAAGACCTAATGATTGAGAGACCAATAAAGGGTGGAGAAATAATTGAAGGTGTGGCAGACATGCCACGCTTCATAAACCCGCTTCTTGCTACAGGTATGGCTGATGCGGACATCACATCCCTTGTTTATTCCGGACTGCTCAGACCGACAGAGGATGGAAAATATATAAACGATCTAGCCGAAAGCTATACAGTATCAAAAGACAATCTTGAATATACTTTTAAAATAAGAGACGACGCGGTTTGGCACGACGGTAAACCGGTAACCTCCGAAGATGTTCTTTTTACAATACAAAAAGCAAAAGACGTTGTCCTAAGAAGCCCCAAGAGAGCGAGTTGGGAAGGAGTCACGGCGGAAATTATTTCTGACAAAGAAATAAAAATGACCCTCAAGCAACCATTCCAGTCGTTTCTTGAAAATGCGACAATGGGAATTCTGCCTAAACACAAATGGAACAATATTGATTCGGACAAATTTGCACTCAGTTACCTAAATATGAGAGCAATCGGTTCCGGACCATATAAAATAAAAACCATTTCAAAAAGGACCACCGATGACATGCCTGTATATATAGAGCTCGTTCCTTTCAAAAACTTCGTCTTAGGAGAACCGAAAATAAATAAAATAACTATTCGCTTCTACCAAAATCAAGAGGACTTATATAATGCATACAAAAAGGGAAATGTAACGAGCATGAGCTCTCCTTCTCCTAAAATGGTAGAGGAGTTATTAAACAATAAAACAAACATAATACAATCGAGCCTCCCTAGAATTTATGCCGTATTCTTTAATACCAATGAATCTAAATTCTTAGCCATAAAGGAGATAAGGCGAGCGCTAGACACAGCAATAGATAAAAAGGGAATAATTGAAAGCGTTCTTCTTGGATATGGTGCCACGATAAACAGCCCTATCCCCCCGGACTCGCTAGGTTTTGTTGAAATAGAAAAAGAATCAGCTAGTACTACCCCTGAAACCAGAATAGAAGATGCCAAAAAAATACTGAACAAAATTGGCTGGAAAATAAATGAAAAAACAGGGTTCATGGAAAAAGTTATTTCCAAAAAAGAAACTCAGGTCTTAGAAGTATCTATTTCAACAACCGATTTCACAGAGCTTAAAAAAGCCTCTGAAATGATAAAAGCCGATTGGGAAAAATTGGGAGTAAAGGTCAATCTGCAAATATTTGAAAAAGGAGATCTTGATAGAAATGTTATAGAACCAAGAAAATATGATTCACTATTTTTTGGAGAAATAGTCGGCAGAAACCTAGATCTATTTTCTTTCTGGCATTCTTCTCAAAAGAAAAATCCGGGGGTAAATGTATCTATGTACTCAAACAGTAAAGTAGATAAGATACTGGAATCTTTAAAGGCAGAAAGAGATAACACTAAAAAAATAAAACTACTTAAAGATTTTCAAGCGGAAATAGAAAAAGACATACCGGCCTCATTTATATATTCGCCTAATTTTATTTATCTAATCTCGAAAGAAGTTAAAAACGTAAATATTATACCGCCGATAACAGCCTCAGATAGATTTTTAAATGTACACGAGTGGTACATAAATACTGAAAAGGTTTGGAAAATATTTGAATAAATTAAATAGCCTATAAAAAATTATAAAAGCTCGACGACGTCGAAAGTCCGAGCGAAATCTCAAGTAGCAATTCGCAATAAGCGATAAATCCCAAATAAATAAGGGATAAGTTAAAATTAATAAATGATAAATTTTCACGGAAGAAATGGGGGAGCTTCTTCCTCGCCACAAAGACCGGCGAGAAAAATGCCACCAAGAAGAGTTCCTCAAACAGGAACAACAAACAATACCGGACGTTTTGTCTCAAAAACAAATACGTCTTCAACAACGGCGTCTGTTCAAAAAAACTATCGCCAGTCATCTGTTGGTAATAGATTTGGACAAAATAGGGGTACTGGTCCAGCTAGGCGAACAAACCAGATAAATAAGACAACGGCACCGGAAGTCAAAAACCCTCCGGTTGTTCATGGTGAAACCATTCGAATAATTCCACTCGGTGGGGTAGAAGAAATAGGAAAGAATATGACCGTCATAGAATACAAAGGGGACGTTATTATTGTCGATATGGGCTTTCAATTCCCGGGAGAAGAAGCGCCGGGGGTAGATTACATAATCCCAGATACTACATATTTAAATAATAAAAAGAAAAATATTAAAGGAGTTTTCATAACACATGGACACTTAGACCACATTGGAGGTATTCCTTACATAATGGAAAGAATTGGAAACCCAACAATATATACTCGCCTACTCACTTCTTTACTTATAAAGAAAAGACAGGATGAATTTCCTCATTTTGCACCGTTAAACCTTCGGGTAATAGAAACCGAAAAAACAATGAGGGTAAGTGAGCATATGTCTGTTAGATTTTTTAATGTTACGCACACAATACCGGATTCAATGGGTATAATAATAGAAACACCCCACGGTAATATTATATTTACGGGAGATATTAAGGTTGATCATGAAAATGGCGAACCACTCCCCCATGAAGTGGAAACGTTTTCAAAACTTGGTAAAGAAAACAACTTGGTTCTTCTTGCAGACTCCACTAATGTGGAAAAACCGGGGTGGTCTTTCTCTGAGAAAATGGTTCACGAAAATCTCAAGAATATAATCAGAGATGCAAAAGGAAGACTTATAATTGGTACTTTCTCTTCTTTGCTTGAGCGTATCATGTTCATTATCAAAACTTCCGAAGAAATGGGGAAAAAGGTTGTTATCCGAGGTAAGAGCATGAAGAATAATGTCGCTATTGCGATAGAAATGAAGCTTCTAAAAATAAATCCGACAACGATTATTCCTCCGGAAGATATAGATAATTATCCTGTGGACAAAATTGTCATTCTAGCAACAGGGGCTCAGGGAGACGAAATGGCTGCGCTCATGAGAATGTCTCAGAAAAAAGATAAATACGTTAAATTAAACAAATCTGATGTCGTGCTTCTATCTTCTTCCATTATTCCAGGGAATGAAAAAAGCGTACAGAAACTAAAAGACAATCTCTCTAGACAAGGGGCTACAATAATTCACTATAGAATAGCTGATGTTCACTCTTCCGGTCACGCCAACTATGAAGAAACACTATGGGTTCATAAAATGATAAAAGCGAAATATTTCATTCCAATACATGGACATCATTTTATGTTACGTGTTCATGGTGAGATAGCAAAAACAGCGGGTATGCCAGAAAGCAACATTGTTATACCTGACAATGGAATGATTATAGAAATCGGAGACAAGGGAAATACAATCAAGGTCTCAAAAGAATCAGTGCCAGCCGGTATTGTCATGGTGGATGGATTGGGTAATGGCGATGTAAGCGACATTGTTATAAGAGACAGACAGATACTTGCCGAGGATGGTATGTTCGTAATAATTGCGATAATAGATATGAAGACCGGAAAAATTAGACAATCCCCGGACATAATATCAAGAGGCTTTATATATTTGAAAGAATCACAAGAACTTCTAAGAGAGGTAAGAATTCTGGCAAAAAGAACAATAGAAAATATCGCAGCCGATATGCATCCAATAAATCTCGACTATGTTAAAAATCACTTACGAGAAAAAATTGGAAAGTATTTGATGCAGAATACAGGAAAGAGACCGATTATACTTCCTGTTCTTTTGGAAATTTAATTAGTTTTTAGTTTGTCGTCACTGCAAGATTTAAAAATTTTGGAAGCTCAACCTCCTAAAAAAGAGGTTGAGCTTCTTTTTTAAAATTTTCAAATCTCGCAACGACGACGTAATGGTCTTTTTATTTTTGTTCTTATTTATTCTCTTAAATGTTAAAATTGAAATATGACACTAAAAGAAAAGAGAGGGATGCTATTTTTCATATATTTAACAGCCTTTTTAACTGCGATTGGCTACGCATTTATAATTTATATAAACTCATCATTTCTACAAAAATTTATAGGTAGCGAATATATAGGGACCCTGTATGGCATTGGTTCACTCATAACCCTGTTTATCTTGACCCAGATATCCCATGTTCTCAAAAAGATTGGTCATTTCAAAACGATGTTGACCATAATAACGATTGAAACAACCGCCATCTTCTGTTCGGCTGTATTGGATAAATATTCATCTTTTTACAATCTATCAGAAAACAGTCTTGAATATTTCTATCTATCTATTTTTGCAATAATTTCTTTTCTTGTTTTTAGCATAACAGCAGTACTGCTTAGATTTTCCCTTGATCTTTATCTAGAAAAATATTCCCAAAACAAGGAAACGGGAAAGGCTCGAGGCATCTTCTTAACAACAATAAACCTGGCAATAGCAATATCACCATACATAGTCGGTAAAATATTGACCAACGGGGATTTTTGGAGAGTATACATAACCTCATCTTTAATTTTTATACCCGCCATTCTAATAACAATATTCAAGCTCAGAAAAGTTGAGGACGTTGAATATCGTGATGCTAAATTCATGACAGGACTTAAAAAAATCTGGAGAAACAAAAATATTCATTCAATATTCATGACTAATTTCTTACTTGAATTCTTCTATTCGTGGATGACCATATACACACCAATATATCTCTATAAAGTGATGGGCTTCTCTTGGGAAAATATCGGCACGATGTTTAGTATTATGCTAACATCTTTTATTATTCTTCAGCTTCCTCTTGGAAAAATAGCCGACAAATATCTTGGAGAAAAAGAGATATTAACCGCGGGATTAATTATTACCGGACTCTCTACAATTTATCTGGCATATATAGACAAACCGGTCTTCTGGGTATGGACCATAGCTCTTTTTGTTACAAGAATCGGTGCGGCTGCAATAGAAGTAATGAATGAAACATATTTCTTCAAAAAAGTATCTCCTGAAGATTCCGATGTAATTGGTTTCTTTAGAAACGCCGCTCCTCTTGCTTATATTATAGGGCCACTATTTGCTTCCCTTCTTCTCTATTTTATGGGATTTGAATATCTTTTTATTATTCTAGGATTTATCATGCTCTTTGGCGTTAAATACAGTCTCTCTATCAAAGATACTCTCTAGCTTTAGACCCGCCAACTGTAAGTTGATATCAACTTATTTTTATCGTATACTTTAAAAAGAAAAGTTATTTTTCAAAAAGGAGGCATGGGCTATGATGGAGCTTCTTCTGGAACTTTTTCTGTTTGCTATGGTTGTATGGTTTCAAATATTTGGATTTTTGCTTATTATAGGCAATATTATAGGCAATAGTTCCAAACCAGCAAAAGAGTTCGCACTGTGGACACTCTACCAATTTAAAAGACCTTTATGGTTCATCCGTAATATTTGGAAATAGAAAAGCAAAAGGGATAGATTTTATCTATCCCTTTTTTATATTTTAACTTTTATATCAAGGACCGTCCTTGATATTTTTAGAGCAAATCTCTTAATTTACAGAATTCGCAGTCACTTTCTCCACACTTCTTATTCCAAAAAGATAAGCTCAAAATCTCCTCGGAGGTCTTTTTAATTATCTCCTCAAGCTCCTTAACTTCATCTTCTTCAACAATAAACTTTTCTTTATGATACTTACCCCTATCATCCGGCTCTATAAAATCAATTTCTCCGGAAGTCATCTTGTATCTACCATCATCATATCCGTTAAGAAGTATCTTATAAAAAACAAGTTGTCTCTTATAATTACCATCGGCATTTTTAGTATTTCCCTCTATCTGGTTTCTCGTTTTTGTTCCTCCTGTTTTGAAATCAACTACGTTAACATTAAGATCTCCATCTAATATTTCTATCTTATCTATTTTTCCGGTCAGTTTTACCTTATTTTCGGAGACAGAATCTATTAAAACTCCATGTATTGGAAATTCATTAAGAACGTCTCTATTCCATTCACCAATATACCTATCATAGTATCCCGAAAGCGCTTCTCTTCCTTTTTTCAATACCTCTTCAAAATCACTCTTATCAAACGGCTCTCCGTTTGCATATTTTTTAAAAAGTTTTACCAAATTTTCTTTTCCGATATCCTCTCCCTCCTTCAACTTATCAAAAAAATCTTTTAAGGTTGCGTGAATAACAGTTCCATACATCGCATGTTTGTTTGGAGCATGTGGAATTCTAATAAGATTGTTATAAAAGTAATTCCAGGGACAATTCAAGTAGTTGTTAAGTGCTGTAACAGAGAGCCCTTGGCTTAAAAATAGTTCGTTAAGAAATTCCTTATCGTTTATTTTAATTCCTGTTTCCTTTGTTGGGATAAAAATACCGGCTATATCTTTCTTGAACTCTTCTTCCAATAATAAAGTATCCTGATCCTCAATTAGAGAATCCTCCATCTCTGCCAAAAATTGAGAAGGGGTCAAAAGTCTACCATCAACATTTTCCTTAGAATAACTTAAAATAGCCTCTTTTTTGGCACGGGTAAGGGCCACATAAAAAAGCCTTCTTTCGTCATTATTTTGATCATCAGGTAGAGTATCTGCCCCTAGATTGGCCTTATTTAGCTTAAAATGAGTACTATGCTTGTTGTTCCCCCAGTGGCCGTCTATTAGACCGTAAATATAAACACTGTTGAATTCCAGCCCTTTTGAGCGATGAGCTGTCATAAGATGAACTCTTGAGAGACCTTGCTTATGTCCTCCGCTTTTCAGCTGAACTCTTTTTTCTTCTACCATTTTTATATAGTCCGCAAGATCAGATAGGGAAAAATCGCGGTGGCTCCTAACGACCGTTTTTATTTCTTCGAAGAAAGAATCTATCTTCTCTAATTTCTCATGAGCATTCTCTTTCTTTAGAATATAGCCTATGTAGCCGGATTCCGTGACCAACGTCTCAAAAAAGTCTGTTAAACTTTTGTTGCGTCCCATTTTACTCCAAGATGAAAGTTTTTTATCAAACTCCAGAATTTTTGCCCAATCTTTTTCATCTATTTGCTTTGGTTTAATTTCTGATTTTATTATTTCATAAGCAGTTTTCTTTTCTTTTTTTGCATTCGCCATCAGTGCATATATCGCAAATTCATTTATCTCCAAAAAATCTAGATGTAAAACTTTTATAAGTTTCTCATCTTCCCCATAGTTAGAAACAGCTTCAATAAAAAATATTAATTTTCTTATCTCATTATCTTCAAAAATATTATTATCTGATTCAATAACAAACGGAACACCCGTTTTTTCCAATGATTCGGCAATTGGAAAAGCGTCCTTATTCTCTCTATAAATAACAGCTATATCTTCCGGTCTTGCACCTTTTTCTATTTTTTCTTTTATATGTTTGGCAATAAAAATAAGTTCATATTTCTGATTGGAAAAAGGGAAAAGCTCTATTTTTTTCTCCTTATGACCGGCTTTAGCTTTCAAATTTTTTCTGAATTCTGAAGCTCCTGTTTTTTCTATAAGACTATGTGCTGAATCAAGAATAGATTGAGTTGAACGATAATTTTCCTCCAACATTATAATCTTTGCGTCCTTATATAGATTTTTAAAATAGAAGAAATTATTTAGCGAAGCGCCTTGAAATCTGAATATCGCTTGTTTTTCATCACCAACAATAAAAAGATTTGGTGAATCATAAAAACTAGCAAGAAGCTCTAAAACCCTATTTTGAGCGTTGTTCGTATCTTGATGTTCGTCTACTAAAATATACTGATATTTTTCTTGCAGGCGAAGAAGAAGGTCGTTGTCTGATTCAAGTGCCTTTATCGTCTCTATTATCATGTCGTCATAATCGTAAAATTTATTCTTGAAAAGAGCTTCTTCGTATTTTTCATAAACCTCGCTAAGTTCTTTGTTTTTTTCAAGATGCTCAAAAAGTTCCGAGTATTTACCCTTCATCTTTCCTTTGTGCGCCCCTTTTTCATGATAAAGATCCGGGGTTGCCCTTAGCTCTTTCTCTTCTTCCTCCAATATTTTTTTAAATTTCGCCGGGTCTATGTTCTCTCTTTTTTGTTCACTTATAGCCCCCAGTAAAGAGTTAACATAATAGAATGGATCACCATAAGGTTTTATGTTATTAAAATTATTACTCTTAATTATCGTCTCCATGAGTTTAACTTTATCTAAAGAGGAAACGTTATTTGAGCTGATTATCCTAGGAAATTTCTCCGGATAGTCTTTTATAATGCCATTACAAAATCCGTGAAAAGTAAAAATATTCACCCTATATCCATGACTCCCCATCATCTCCACTAATCTTTTTCTCATTGAGTGGACCCCTGATTCAGTAAAAGTAAGAGCAAGAATTGCATCCGGAGGAGTATCTGTTTTTTTTAAAATATTAGCTATTCTTAAGCTTAGTATTTGAGTTTTTCCCGTACCGGGTCCGGCAATTACCATAACCGGTCCTTCTATGGTATCAACCGCTTCCTTTTGCTTATGATTAAGCTTCTTATATAAATCCTCAAATGTTTCTTCTTTCATCATATTGCCCTAATTAAGTAAATTTCATTCTAAATAATAGTCGCTGAATGAAATTGAAATTTGCCATTACTACAAATCCTATATTTGTTATTATAGTATAAAATGATAAAATACTTTTACACACGGAAGTTAAGAGTCAAATTTGCTTAACAGGGTAAATATTATTCTAACTTAAAGCTTAAAATAAGAACAATTACTAATCAAATAGACATATATTATGGCATTACATCAAGACATAAAAAATGGAATCAAAACGGCGATGATCGCCAAAGATCAAGTCAGGTTAGGTGTTTTACGTGGGCTTATATCAGATTTCACCAATGAGGTGGTGTCTAAAAAAATGAAGCCCGACGAAATACTATCGGATGAAGACGCAATGAATGTTATTAAGAGGGCAGCAAAAAGAAGAATGGATTCAATAGAACAATTCAAGGGTGGTGGCAGAAACGACCTTGCCGAAGAAGAAGAAAAAGAATTAGCAATTTTGAAAACATTTATTCCCGCAGGGATGTCAAAAGAAGAAATACTAAAAATAGCGACCGCCAAAAAAGAAGAACTTATGATAACCGAAAAATCAAAAGCAGGCCTACTTATGAGCCACATAATGAAGGAACTCAAAGGCAAAGCTGACGGAGGAGATGTGAAGACGATTGTTGATGATCTGTTAAAATAATTAAATTTAAAAATTCCCCCTAAATGGGGGAATTTTTAACATTTTAATTTTGCTTTTATTTCTTCTAAATCTTTCTCTATGTGATCTATTTTGTGTATTGCAATTATCATCTCCTTATTTTCCTTCTCTACTTCATCCATAGTTTTTTCCGATATTTTTTTGTCGTGCTTAATACCGGAAATAATAATTGTATCTCCAACAAAGAACGACACAAGCAGACCACTAGCCAAAAGAATTACTGTGCTTATAGTGAGCGACAATAATCCACCATAAAAACCATTAAATATTTCAATAGAATCAAATATCTCCCAAATAGCCCTCCAAAAGACGACAACAAATATACCACCTATTAAACTGTAAATAACAGGAAATCGACTTAAAAACTCCCTTATATGATCCTCTAACTTATCAAAAAATTTTAAAATTTTTCTCATATAAATAATCAGCAAATAAAAAATATTATTTAACTAATTTGACTTCCGTCCGGAACAGCTCTCTCGGGGATCAAAACAACAGGAAGGTCGTCACCAGTATGAGATGCGAGTATCATTCCATTTGATACTAATCCTGCAATTTCTCTCGGTTCTAAATTAGCGATAAAAACAACTTGTTTACCAACGAGATCCTCTACTTTATATTGTTTTTTAATACCAGCAATTATCTGCCTCTTGTCTCCACCATCATCAACGATCATTTTTATAAGTTTGTTTGAGTTCTCAAGGTCATCGGCGGAAACAATAGTACCTACACGTAAGTCTAATTTTAAAAAATCGTCATAGCTTACATTTGGTTTTTGTTTTATGGTCATTTATTTTTTTACCCTATTAAGTAAAAATTTGTTTAGTTATTTTTACCTATGAATTATTTAATTAATGAATCGACTTTTAACTCTATTTTAACTGAACGAATAACAAATTTTAAATCTTTCTTTAAAAAGATTTTACTTAACAGGGTGAATAGATTTATTTATAAATTTATTTAAAACGTCGGTCAATTTCTTTACAGATTTATCGTCAATGATAGAAACCGTTGCATAATTTTTATTCATCTTTTTAATTACAGCTTCCTTTTTCTTTAATTCAGCGAGGGTTAATACATCTATTTTTGTTAAAATCAGAAATTCTGGTTTATTCGCAAGCTCCTCGCTATATTTTTCCAACTCCCCTCTTATAACATTATAATCCTCCTTAATATTTTCTGATTCAGCCGAGATACAATGAGCAATGACCTTTGTTCTCCTAATATGTCTTAAAAACTTAGTACCAAGACCCTTACCATCTGAAGCACCCTCTATAAGACCAGGAATATCCGCAATAATATTTCCACCGGGCAAGGCTCCCAAAAATGGCTCGAGCGTTGTGAAATTATAATTACCAACCTTACTCTTGGCTCCAGTAATAGTATTTAATAAACTTGATTTTCCAACATTTGGAAGACCAACAAGACCAACATCGGCGATAAGTTGAAGCTCAAGATAAACTTCCGATTCGTATCCTGGATGACCCATTTCGCGCCTACCTGGTTCACATTTTCTAGCATTGGCAAAGGCGGCGTTGCCCCTGCCCCTTGTTCCACCCCGAGCAACTCTAACTTTCATTCCGTCTTCTAATAGCTCTGTATCTTCTCCGCTTGTTATGTTGTAAACAATAGTCCCCCTAGGAACCATGAGAAAAATATCTTTTCCATCTTTCCCCTGCATACTCCTAAAAGCATCTCCTCCTTTTTCCGCTTCAAAACTCTTTTCATATCTAAATCTTGAAAGGTCAGCCACATCTCGTGATGCCTGTATATAAACGGAACCACCATTACCACCATCTGCTCCAGATGGTTTTTTAGAAAATTGGTCTTCACCAAAAATAAGGGCGCCTCGCCCTCCATTTCCACCCTTTGTCATTATTCTTACTTCATCAACTAACATTTACCCAGTATATAGTATCTTTAGCTTTGTATCTAGTTCTAATACTCGGCATTCCGAACGCCAAGTTTAAATAATTTGACCCAACTTGGAGGTTGAACCTCCAAGTGAAAGATGGAAGTTAAATAGACTCTGTGGTTGAAGCGGATTCTGTTATCGGTTCAATTACTGGTTCAGATTCAGGCTCAGGTTCTGGAGAAGGTGTTGGTTCTGGTTCTACTACAGCCCCACCACCAACGATAACAGTACGAGTGACTTCTATAGCTTTGTTACCTGCACTGTCTGTGGCGTTGTATTTGATGAGGTAAGTGGCGGGAGAGCTGGTGTTTACTGTGGCTTCTGTTTCGGATATGAGTACATCTCCATTCCAGGTTGATGTCTGTATTCCGAGATTATTATCTTTGTTGTCTGTGACAGTAGCTCCTGGGTCTATCCAGCTTATTCCGTTTGCGTCTAGTTCTATTGTTTCATCTCCTTCGAGAGAGATAACGGGAGGGATTGTGTCGGAGTCTTCGTTTATCAATGAAGGAGTGGTGTTGTTTTGGTCTAAGGAATTATTTTCAAAATAACATTCACCCTGTGTAATCGTTAAGCTGAGATTTTTTGATTTTACACAAACAGGCTGATTTGTCTCTTCATCATAAATAGTAAATCCGGAAGACAAAATTTTAAGTGCGTTAGTTTTTATTTCTTTTACCACGAGCACCCCATCATCACCCAAACTCCACTTACCCGAAGCAGAAAGGATCTTACCCACGTTTATGATGTCTTTACTCTGCATATCAAGAATAGAAGCGGAAGCGAGTTTGATACTTCCGGATGAATCAGCTGTCCAGATACCGTCTGTACTAATAGAACCACTTGAGATACCGGCATCTAGTTTATTAGAGCTTAGATTTACGAAGACTGTTATTTTTCCATCTTTCTCAGGCTCACCATCATATGATTCAAGAGCGATACCTACTGATTGAGAGTTTGAATTTGCTTTCATACCTACTCCAGCTTCAGATGATAGAGCGATTCTATCCCCTATCTCAATCTTGCCATTCTCAAGGTTTACTTTGACAGGGACTCTTCCTACGAGAGCTACTGGTTTAGAGTTGGCTATTCCTCCAGCTAACGTCATACCTGGCTTAGTTGAAACAATACCGATGATATTCTTGTTTGTACCAGATGCTTTTGCGATACCAAACGTACCTGCCTGTCCGGTAGACAGGTTATTGTCACTTGCTATTGAGACTATGTCTCCTTTCTCTATTGAATCATCAACTACTGTGTAATTTTCTGCGAGGTCCGCTGCTCCTTGGATATCTAAGTTATTAGCATATATTGTTCCTGATTCGTATGTACCGTTGTTGCAACCTCCATCAGTACTACTTGCTACACAGAGAGAACCAACGACTGTGAGTGAGGCTTGAGGGGTTGTGGTACCAATACCTACATTACCGGTTAAGATAGTATTGCCTTCGACTTGGTTACTTAGAGATTGGTTGTTAACCATAACAAGTATGGTCGCATCAGGAGTAATACCGTCATATGATTCAAGTGCAACACCTATGGTGCTTTCTCCATTATTAGCCTTTTTAGCTGCTCCCGGGACTGTGGCTGATGCAGATAGATCATCTCCTATTTCAATAGCACCACCTTCATTTGATACTTTAACAGACACCCTACCTGATAGGGCTATTGGCACAAGATACTCACCTTCGAAAGAAACATTACCAAAGTTTCCATTTCCACCTAAAAGTACTCCCGGCTCAGAAGAAACAATACCTACCACTCGCTCTCCCGTTGTACTTGCTCTTTTAACAAATATGGCATTATCTGGGTCCAGAGCAACCACCTCACCTGCCACAAGTGAAGTGTCCTTGGTTGGGTATTCTTCAGCTAAGTCAAATGATGCTACTGTTGTATTTTTAGCGTATAAATTGGCGAAGTAACCCTTTCGGAAGAAGTAAGATGAAGAACCGATATCTACACCATAGCCGGAATATGGAGGAGCTGATGATACAGTACATGTAACATCGATACATTTAGCAACCTTAAGATCATAAAGTGACGTATTCTGATACCCTATGACAGGAAAACCATCATATCCAATAGCAAGAGAAGTTGAACCACCAGCACAAGAACTATCAGGAGAGGTGCTAGTATTACCGGAAGAACAAGAAGCATTACCACAATGTATTATCTTCAAACCAGTACCCGCACTATTGGAATAGCTAATGATTGGTAAATTATCCGTTCCAATTTTGACAGATGGAAACCACGCACTATTTGCAGCTCCGTCCACTGAAGTTTTGGTTATAGTTCCCGTACAGACACTAGTACTACATTTGGCGACATAAAGCAGGTTAGTCCCCCCCACGCTTTTCAAATAACTCATGATAGGGTAACCCTCATAACCAATAGCAACAGAGATATGCGCAACAGAGCTAGGATCAGTATCAACTGTAACTGGAGTGTCATATGCAGAACAAGAAACGTTAGTACAATGAACAAAACTAACACCAGTACCGGCGCTATTCTTATAACCAACAACCGGATAACCATCATTTCCTATAGCAATGGACGTATATTGACCACCAGAGTCAACGCTAGTGGTGGTATTTCCGGAAGAACAGGTGGCATTACCACAATGAGTTACCAAAAGAGAACTTCCGTCGTAATGACCAATTACAGGATAACCGTCATTTCCAATTTTTATAGAAGAATATTGACCGGCAGAACCAGATGTATACAAGGCAACAGGAGCATTGAACGTGGAACATGAAGCATTGGTACAATGAACAAACCTAAGATCACCATTTGTTGCATCATAATAACTAATAACTGGTAGATTATCAGTTCCTATAGCAATAGAAACATATCGTCCAACGTCATTTGTAGATTCCACAGCGGTTTTGGTCGCAGTTCCCGTGCAAGCGGCATCAATACACTTAGCGACCATAAGATTACCGTTTGTGCCATCATAATAGGCAACAATAGGGAAAGTGTCAGTCCCGACAGCAGTAGAAGTATACTGAGCTAGATTAGCGGAGGTGACAGAGTCCACTGTGGTGAAAGTTCTAGTTGTAAGTACATTCTCCGCAGCAACCGCCGGTTTAATAACCCCCGCAGCCTGTCCTGGTGTAGTACCTGTGTTGATAATAATATTTGCTACGGTACCTGCTGTAGAGTGCCAGAAAGAGAGTGCTTCAGAGGAATTAGTTGTATTTATATTTAAATAATCAAGAGTTCCTTCTCGTACTCGGAAAGCATTTGTGGTGTTGTCGGTTAATGTAATATCGGAGCTACCGGACCCACTTCCTCCAACGCACGTACCATTTATCGAGAAACATCCCGAAGCAAGATCAATACCTTTAGAGAATGTTGAAGTGGATGAGTCTGTGAGATAGATAGAGCCTGTACCTATTTGTAATTGACCTTGAACGTTTAGGTTTCCTGAGAATGTGGATGTACCTGTATTTGTAACTGAGAGATTAGTGATAGTTGTTGTACCTAAGTATGAGTTGTTTGTAACTGTAAGAGCTGAAGTTGAAGCGTTATCAAAGATGTTAAGAGCTGTCCATGTATTAGCAGAGTACGTCTTAGGTATTGTGGTGGATGAGTGAACGTAGTAGTCAGCTGAGGTGGTTGAGAAGAAATTGTTTTCTGATTTCCAATAATTAGCTGATGTGGTACTAAAGTGGTCTTGTAGTGTATGCCAAAAATCAGCTGAGGTTGTGGAGAATGTTCCATCTGCAACTCCTCCTCCCACACATACTCCGTTTATAGAGAAACATCCCGAAGCAAGATCAATACCGTTTGCAAATGTGGATGATGCGGTTGTACCAGAGACAGACAGAACTCCATCTACCATCGCATTACCACCAACATTAAGACCGGACTTAACCAAAAGACCCTGAGCGAATTGAACAAAGTTGTCTACGTTCAAAGTTCCGACATTCAGAGAACCAATATGAGCATTTGAGATGTTGGCTCCTGAGATGTCTACGATTTCGAGAGCATTACTACCTGAAGAGGTAATATAAGCATAGTTTCCTGAAACGAAAACGTCATTTACTCCACTCAAAAGAACTCCTCCAGTAGTATCAATATACCCTTTATGTGTAGGATTAGTAGTGTCTGAAATGTCTACTATTTCAAGAGCATTACTTCCGCCCGAGGCAACATATGCATAATTACCGGAAACAAAGACATTGTAAGGGCCACTTAAATAAGGAGCGGAACCGGTTCCATCAACAATACTTCCCTTATGTGCAGGATTAGCAGGATCTGAAATGTCTACTATTTCAATAGCACTATCATCAGAAGAAGTAATGTAAGCGTGATTACCAGAAACAAAGACACTCGTTGGACTACTCAAAAGAGCTCCACCAGTATTATCAATATACCCTTTGTGTGTAGGATTGGCAGGATCGGAAACATCTACTATTTCAAGAGCGTTACTTCCATAAGAAGAAATATATGCATAATTACCAGACACAAATACAGCATTCGGATTATTTAAGTAAGGAGCTGAGAAGCCACCTCCATCAACAATACTTCCCTTATGTGTAGGATTGGCAGGGTCTGAAATGTCTACTATTTCAAGAGCGTTGCTTGTACCAGAAGTAACATATGCATAATTTCCTGAAACAAAAACATTTTGAGGTCCATTCAATAGAGCTCCTCCCACAGTATCGAGCAAACTTCCCTTATGAGAAGGATTAGCAGGGTCTGAAATATCTACTATTTCAAGAGCGTTGCTCATATAAGAAGTAATATATGCATACTTACCAGCTATATGAACATCAATGGCTGTATTTAAGAAAGGAGCTGAGCCACCACCATCAGCAAGACTTCCTTTGTGTGTAGGATTGGCAGGGTCTGAAATGTCTACTATTTCTAAAGTACCATTATTATTAGAAGAAATAATATAAGCATAATTGTCAGAAACAAAGATATTGTAAGGACTAAATAAATAAGGAGTGGAACCACTTCCGTCAGCAAGGCTTCCCTTATGAACAGGATTACCAACGGAACCTATTGGGTAATTGTAAGAACCGGCATCAACAGACATGTTACCAACTACAGCGAGTTTAGTATTTGGTGTTGTTGTACCAATACCAATATTACCTGAAGATGCGAAGAATAGAGACGAAGTACCAACAGCCGTATCTGTACCACTGAAGTATGCGACTTGTCCTAGTGTTCCCGTGAGACTTGCACCTCCTCCCCCTCCTACACATACACCACCAACAGAGAAACACCCTGAGGAGATATCGACACCTTTAGAGAATGTAGATGTAGCTGAGTCTGTGAGATAGATAGAGCCTGTACCTATTTGTAATTGACCTTGAACGTTTAGATTTCCTGCGAAAGTAGAAGTACTTATGTCTGTTACCGAGAGATTGGTTATCGTAGTTGTTCCAAGATAGGCGTTGCCAGTAACAGTGAGAGCGGTGGAAGAAGCATATGGGAAGTTGGAAGCTATAAATGAGCTTGTTGCTGTGAAGTATGAAGCAACAACCTCGCCCACAACAGAAAGCTTGGCGTATGGAGATGTTGTGCCAATACCAACATTGCCGGCAAAATAAGCAGAAATAGGATTAATCTCTGTCGTAGACGAGAGATGAACAGAAAGTGGTCCGCTTGAAAATATTCCTCCTGCTCCAACATTAATACCATTTCCGACCGACAAATTATCACCTATATCTACATTTTCAGTTACGATAATATTATTTGTATTTATATCTCCAGCTAACAAACTGCTGATATTCGCACCCCCAATATCAAATATTTTGAGAAGATTATAATCCGCCAAATAAACGTAATTACCAGATACATGCACTCCTGCAGAATAATCACCATCATAGTTTGCTATTAATACAGGGCGAGATGTGACGGAAACATCAATAATATAAAGTCCAGAACCTTTATCTGCTACATAAGCATACTTACCGGAAACGAAGACACCGGCAGAACCTCCCGAAGTATTATAAGTACTCTCAAGCGTAATACTGGCGGGGTTGTGAATGTTAAGAATCAAAAGACCAGAAGCACCATCTGCTACGTAAGCATAATCCCCAGAAACATAAACGCCGTAAGCACTATCTGGAGTATTATATGTTCCAGATAAAACAGGATTGGCAGGATTAGAAATATCAATAATCTGAAGACCGGAACTACCATCTGCTACATAAGCATATTTACCAGAAACATAGACATCATAAGCATCATGAGGGGTATTGTATGTTCCTGTTAATGTTGTACTGGCAGGATTAGAAATATCAATAATCTGAAGACCAGCGTTGCTATCCGCAATATAAGCGTATTTACCGGACACAAAAAGACCCTGAGAATTGCCGGGGGTGTTATACGTTCCCGCCAATACAGGACTGGCCGGATTAGAGATGTCGATAATTTGCATACCAGAAACTCCGTCTGAGACATATGCATATTTACCAGAAACCTGAACCTTGTTAGCATTACCGGTGGTATTATATGTTCCTGTTAAAGTTGTACTGGCAGGATTAGAAATATCAATAATCTGAAGACCCGCAGCGCTATCTGCTACGTAAGCGTATTTACCGGAAACGTAAACATCAACAGGGTTACCAGTAGAGTCATATGTTTCTATCAAAATAGGATTGGATGGAGTATCTATTAACAATCTTCCATTACCTAAATGTAATTTCTCGCTTGGTGTCGTTGTCCCAATACCGACATTACCATTTGTTGAGAAGAATAAAGATGAAGTACCAACAGCAGTATCTGTACCACTGAAGTAAGCTACTTGTCCTAGTGTACCTGTGAGACTTCCTCCTCCACTACTACCTCCTACACATACACCACCGACAGAGAAACAACCTTCGGAAATATTGATACCCTTTGCAAATGTGGAAGTAGCCGTATCTCTGAGATAGATAAAACCAGTGCCTATCTGAAGTTGACCTATAACATTTAGATTAGAAGCAAAAGTAGAAGTACCTGTTCCTCCAACATTTATAAGTCCTGAAAAAGTTGTTGTACCCATCCATGAGTTACCAGAAACAGAAAATAGAGAGGTTGAAGCGTTATCAAAGATGTTAAGAGCTGTCCAGGTGTTAGCTGTGTATGTCTTAGGGATTGTGGTAGATGAGTTAACATAGTAATCGGCTGATGTTGTAGACCATGCTTCATTCACCCCCTCGCCAACACCTCCATCTAGTGTCCACTCTGTCCAGCTAGTAATGAGTGCTGCGCCGTCATGAGTTACTTTATAATAATTTCCGGGTGCAACAACAAAAAATAAAGAAACATCGTAAGTTCCAGCAATAGACGCATTTGATATCAATGAGGTTGGAGGATTTGAACTATCGGTATAACCATAAGCATAGCCAGTATCATTACGATGAACAATAACGGATACGAACAATGGCTTACCTGTGTCATTTTGATAAACAGAAGCGAAAGCTCTAGATGAGGTCATGTCGTATTGAGATACTCCCGCCTCATTTCCTCCTCCGCCCCCAACACAAACTCCATTCACAGAAAAGCATCCATTGGCAAGGTCTATACCGTTAGCAAAAGTGGAAGAAGCAGTAGATGATGTGACATTAAGAGTATTGGTCTGAAGTCCTCCCAGGAACGTGGAAGTAGCCGTAGTTGAACCCACGTTCAAAAGGGCGATATCCATAATACCGCTTGAAGTTATTTTGTAGAGATTGGAAAAGAATTGAATATTACCTGCGCCTTCTCCCTGACCTTGTAAGGTTAGAGTATTTGTGGATGTAGCGTTGATCTCGGGATTTGTTCCGCCTAAATGAAGATTACCCCCTGCGAGAACGGGTATCTGATCGCCTGAAGCTGATTGTGCTGGGGTGTATCCTCCTACAGTACTTGCGTTAATGGCATAACCAGATGCGAAGATCCTCTTTCTTGGGGAGAGGGTTTGGAATGTTACACCGTCGCAAGAACTATCTATTTGTGTGGCGACTTCTGTGTTGATGTATATAGAATCATTATCCTGGAAATTGTAATCAAGAGCATCCCCACCCGTGGATGTATCTCCTATCCCCACATCAAACACTCCGCTCTTTACACTGATGGTCGTTGTCGAGGGACTGCCCGAAGGCCAGAGCTTTGTACCTTCCCCTACCGTAGGATTATCGTAAATAGAAAAGCGAAAACAGTAATTTGTACCAGTTGAACCTCCTAAAAGATTCCTACTTGAATCAAGAAGCCTTCCTTGGTAGTTAAGTATCTTTGGTACACCTGTAGCGGCAAAGGCGTTATTGAATGGAATAATTACAAAAAGTGCAACAAATAAAGACACGATTAGCGTTTTATGAAATGAAAAAAAAGACAAAGGGCGAATCTTTCCTTTTTGAAGAAATATTTCTTTCATTATGCCTATAATTATAACACCAAAATAACTGGTTGTAATAGCAAATATGTGGATAAGTTTTAATAAAAAGAATGAAAATTAAAACAATTCTAAATATTCTAAAAGACAAAACCCCATCTAAAGATGGGGTTTGTGTAATTCAAATATTTTTTATCTCCTTAATACCCTACCAACTATCCATTTGTTGTATTTTTTAAGACCAAAATAAAGCATACTGAGGACAACTAATACCACTATCGTAAGTTGCCATGGAAATACAAAAAGACGAACCTTTGATATCACCTCCTTATCTGCGCCATAGTTCAAGTTAAGCTCAGCTGTATATGGTCCGAAAGCAAAATCACTCCACTGCTTCTTGGCCATACCAAAAAATCCTGTATCCTTATCTGTCATTTCTGACCCCCAGACAATATTGAATTTTCTTATACTACTCGGGAGAATGTTCCCCTGAATACCATTCGCAGGGATAATATTAGACGTCATCCCTAATATATTTTTCACAACAACGTCTCCCTGTGGCATAATTCTACTCATTCCTGAATTCTGGAATCTATAATAAAGATTAACAGGCAACGAAGTGTAGAAAGATCCCTTATTGGCAGTATTAAATTCAAGAAGATTGCCTCCTTCTTTAAACTCGCCGTTAACCGTAAGCAAGACAAGAATACCGGTCCTTGCGCCAACAGACAATTGGGTCTCGTCGGATTTTGCAGGGGCCTGTGAGCCGGCGAAAATTGCAGCAAAATGTCCACCCGGTTCAGCAGTCTTTGGAATATTAATAGTGAAAGGGATTGTTTTCCTTTCTCCTGGTTTTAATTCTATCTTAGTGTCCGTCTCTATCCATGTAGCAAGACCATCTGTTGCGGTGGTAAAACTCGGAGTACCATCCTCGCCCTTTGCTTCAAAATTCTCAAAAGTTACATAAAAATTTTTCGTCTCTTTCTCCTCATTAATTAAACTGAATTTACTTGTTACTATTGTGCCGGGATCTCCAGCGACTTCTATTTTGACAGGAGAGACCGTCAAGGCATTGGCACTAAACGGCAAGACTATAAAACCAAATAAAAACGTAACCAAAAATAAAGATATCTTATTCATAAATTATCTAAACTCTTATAATATTCCAATTATCTAACAAAAACTCGCCCAGTGCAAGGACGAGTTTTTGTTAGATAATAATGTGTCTATTTTTACAAAAATTAAAAATGACCGGTTGTTGTATAGGTAATTGTCGTTGTATAACTTCCCGCCTCTGTAAGAGGAGCTATGTTTGCTATATAGGTAAGTACATATTGATCATTACCTGTAACCCCGGCATTCTCTATAATAGTATCACCGGAATTGAACATATAATAACCAAAGGTGCCATAACTGATCGTAGCTTCACCACTTCCTGTTGTCCAGCCAACATTCAAACCGAACTGCTCTGTCCCTGGTGTTGGTGTAGAAGAAGCTATTAATGGAGATATCGTGTCTACACCAGAAGTAAGAGTGTTTCCCGATACGGCTACAGAATAACCACCTGTACCATTTGTGGCAACATTCATGAGGTGTGCCGGATAATATTCTGTACTTCCATCCATGCTTGTAGAAGAAGCATACTTAGTTCCCCCTGCTCCCAATATACCAAAATAAACATCAGTAACACCTCCTAAGTTAAAGGTAAGAACCTGATCCACAGTAGCAGTGATACTGACATTTTGATCAACGGCTTGAGCTATCGGAATTACCAAAATGACCAAAAGAACGGCTATTAATCCTACACTTATTTTATTTAACATTAAAAATTTTAATTAATTTTTATAATTTTATCTGTTTCATAATTATACAATAAAAAAACTTTGTGTAATAAAAACTTATCCACATTATTTCTCCTCAATAATACCTTCCTTAGGCTCGACCACACTAGAGATTTATTTTTTATGAAGAACCCATACAAAAAAGAGATTTTGGGCAATTAAAAACTCACCTCCAAATTGAGGTGAGTTTTTAAATAACAATTCTATTAATTATATAGAGCTAGAAACTACCAGTTGCTGTATAAGTAAGAGTTGTTGAGTAGCTTCCTGCTTCGGTTAAAGCGGCAATGTTTGCGATATATGTCGCTGAATAAACATCAGCAGCTGTAACAGTAGCATTTGAAGCAACTTGATCAGTAGTAAGGTAAGCAAACTCATCAGCTGTGCCATACTCGGTCGCAACCGTACCACCTCCAGAAACAGAAGATAGTCTTACTCCAAATTGTTCTGTTCCTGCACTTGAAGCAACAGAAGTAGCTCCAATAGCTGTTATGGTATCATCGCCAGAAGTAAGGGTACTTCCCGTCACAGCTATACTATAACCACCTGTAGCGTTCGTGGCAGCTTGCATTGTATGAGCTGGTACTGCAACAGTATCGCCACCCTCTGTGGTAGAAGCGTACTTGGCAGCTCCAGAACCCAAAGTACCAAAATAGATAGTAGCATCTGACACCGTGAAAGTGAGAGACTGCGCTACTGTGGCGCTGATATTGACATCCTGGGTAACCGCCTGAGCGACGGGAACCATTATCAAAACCAAAAGAGCAATTATTAATCCTAAACCTAATTTTTTCATTTATTTATGAATTTTAATAAAATGCATTTTATTAAATAAATTTTTTAGACATAAATCGACCGAAAATTATATCATATATAAATTATATCTTATTTCTGACACCATGAAGAATAATTATCCACAGACGTTAAGTAAAAAATCAAAAATAAAATTTGAGACAATTTTTAATTTTAAATAAAATTAAAGAATTAACCACAAAAATGGGATCAAAAATAATATTGATATAGGAACAGTGAGTGCTCTGACTGATTCAATTAATGTTTTCTTCTTTGGCAAATTTTTTGACGCATCATCGGTTGTCGTTCCCTTATCTTTTGCGGGAATTTTTAATGTTCCGTCCTGTATGATTTTAATTTCTTTATTTTCATCCAATTCAGACTTTATATTTTTTATTATTTCAGTCGTGGGTTTTATTACTTCTAGTCGAGGAGTTATTGATTCTGGAATTTGAGCTAGTTCTGAGTCTTTCTTTTCTTCATCTTTTTCTGAAACACTTCCTACCTTAGGAGAGAGCGGAGTTCCTATCGCCGTAAAATAAGTTACGTGATCGATAAGAGCGAAAACTATTTTGTTTTTTGTGTCATTTATATATCCGGGAACAGCACTCCAATCATAAAGTCCGTATTTTGTATGATACAATCCAACGCTTTTCGAATCAAAATTAAAATTTCCGTATTTTATTGAAAGCAAGAATGGTTTTGGTAGTGTTTCCAAGGGGGTACCATCCTGATTAAACTCAATACTGTATATAGAATTATCGGCCAAAACTTGATTTGATTTAAGCTTAGGTAGCAAAGAAGAATCTGCTTTGACTTTTTTGAGAATAAGATCCATATTCTTGTCCTTTGAGGTATTAAAATCCTTGGGTAATGAGATTATAAGATCAAAAGTATCACTTATCCTGACAGCGACATTCTCTATCTTGTTTATCATTATGGGGATGATAATTGGGAATCCTTCTGTCAGCTTAAATTGATCTTTGATTATGACAGTAGCCCTATTGGATGTTATTTGTACATCAGCTTCTTTTGTTTCTCTATAAAAAATTTCCTTACTTGTTGGTGGAACATAAATATTTAGAGTTGAAAAAGGTACAGAAACTGGAGCTGTAAGCGGGGAAGCTACTATTGACGGCATACTATTATCAGATGGTTCGGGTTGCTGGGGTTGTGGTGGATTTTCAAGAACAGTTGCAGTCACAGAAACAGAGGCAGAGGCCAACAACATAAGTGGGGCCAAGAAAATTATTGTGGTTATAAAAAAAATATTTTTCATTTTGTAAATTTTTAAAATGATCCAGTAATACTGTAGATGATAGAACTGGAATAGCTACCGGCTGGTTGCAAGTTATTTGTTTCTATTCTAAATACCATATTAGTGATCTCACTGTTTACCGGCTCAGAACTATAAATTATTTCTCTTTGAACATCGTCAAGAGAGGCATAAGTATTATCTGTAGAAAACCTAGACACATCTCCGCCAGATAAAGAATGATCTCCACTATGATAACCGTATCCACTATTTAAGCCCGTACCAAGTCCCCATACAGAAGGAGAGGCATTCGTTCCATCAACTGTACCTATCTGGGCACCGCCAGATTTAGTAAGTGGCTGTGTCTCATTTATAAATACACGATAACCATACGATGCGTCTGTCGTAACTTCTATTTTTTGAGCACCTATTACAGAAGCATTTGATATAACGCTTCCAAACGGTATGGTTGTGGAATTTGTTGTAATGTTTGTTGTTACGCCTTCTAGGGTGGTCCCAGAGTCTACTCCTGATATATTAACGGTGAGGGTCTCGTCAAAATATAAAAACCCTGATTCAATTATGAAATCTGTACTAGTAGATTCTCCAACTGCAATTTGTCCAATAGAATAATCAATCTCAAAATCAGTGGAAGTGGAATTACCTCCCCCGTCAGAATTTATTGGAGTCCTTAAAATAAAACTAGTACTTGTCGCTTCTTCTAAAGCAAAAACAATATTAAAAACACCAAATGAAATGATTAAAATAAAAAATAGATTTATAAACAAAAATTTTTTCATAATTACCTCCATTTACTGTTTAACTTTTTTGAAAATAAAAAATCTATACACTTTTTATTTACCGATGTACAGAAAAAAGACTTTTTTGATACTGTTAAATTTTAGCATTTTGCATAAATTAAATACACCCCAAAAAGATGGGAGTAACCTTATCTCATTATAATTTTATTAGAAAAACAGAAAATTAACATAAAAAGGCTAGGCCAATAAACAAAAACACTCCGCAATCTTGGTGCGGGGTGTTTTTAAAAACTGTTTATATAGATCGGAAAATAAATAATTACAGATATTGTCTATTTCTTAAAAGGAAATCCTATCATCCTTAAAAATTCTGTCGCATCTTTCTTATTCTTTGCTGTAGTAACAATCGTAATACCCATTCCAAATACATCTCGCAAATCTTCATCGGAGGTTTCAGGGAAAACAGTATTTTCTTTAACAGCCATAGTAAAATTTCCCATATTATCAACTGCTTTTGGGTCAAGTCCTCGAAAATCTCTTGTTCTTGGGATTGCTACATTAATGAGCTTATTCAAAAAACCATACATTCTATCCCCTCTCAAGGTAATCATGTGCCCAACGAGGTCTCCTTCTCTAATCTTAAAAGAAGCTACGGATTTCTTTGCTCCCTTTGAAACAGACTTCTGTCCTGTTATCTTCGCAATTCTATCTACAACGACATCGTTCTTCTTCTTATCCTTAAAAGAACCTGTTCCAACACTAACAACCACTTTGGTTATTTTAGGAACGGCCATAATATTTTTTATACCGAGCTTATCTTTTATCGCTCCGATATTCTTTATGTAATTTTGTTTTATGGAGTCCATTTGTTTTATATCTCTTTGTTGCACTTCTTGCAGACTCTGACCTTTTTGTCGGCAATCTTATTAAAACCAGCCCTTACCCCCTTGGCGCAATGTCCGCAAAATAGCATAACTGCGGAGGCCTTTATTGGCATAGCAATGGAAACTGTCTGACCTTTTTGGCCAGCCTTTTTTGCTCGCTGTCTCTTCTTTAAAAGATTCGCACCTTCAACAATAACAGAGCCCTTTGTTGGGATGGATTTTACTACCTTACCTTTCTTGCCCTTATCCTTTCCGGAAGAAATTATTACATTGTCGTTCTTTTTAATTATCATATATTTTCTTGACGAGTCGGGCGAGTCTTAGAAAATAATGACCCGCCTGAATTTTCTTAATTTTTAAAAATAACCGTTTAAATTATATTTTATTGCGACCAATCTCGTTTTTTCTATAAAATCTTTTGGTAAAAAATTCAGGCGGGTTTGTAAAATATATTCGCTTCGCTCTTTATTTTACTAAATTATCTCAGGGGCCAAGGAAGCAATCTTCTGGAATCCTAATTCTGCAATCTCTCTGGGAATAGGGCCAAAGACTCTTGCGCCGATAGGCTCTTTTTTAACTTTATCTATTATTACAACCGCGTTTTCGTCAAATTTTATATAGCTACCATCCTTTCTTCTTAAAGGAGCGGTCTGTCTTACTACAACAGCAGTCAAAACATCCTTCTTTTTAATTAACTTTCTTGGCTCAGCTGTCTGAACAGACAAAACCACGAGCTCACCTATTCTCGCATACTTCTTTTTGGAACCGCCGAGCACCTTAAAGATTCTTCCGATCTTTGCACCGGTGTTATCAGCTATTTTTACAATTGATCGTGGTTGTATCATGGGATTTAATAATTGACGCAGTGTGCGTCATTGCGAGACGAGGCCTGTCTGCCGATAGGTAGGCGTCCTAGCCGAGTCGTGGCAATCTATTTAATAATTAACTTACTTTTTCTATAACCTTAAAAGTTTTATCTTTAGAAATCGGCCTGCACTCCTCTATTATTACAACATCCCCCTCTTTATATTCATTCTTTTCGTCGTGTGCTTTGAATTTATTTGAGATTGTAAATCTTTTCTCGTATTTTGGGTGTTCAACGTATCTGTCTACTTTTACGACAACGGTTTTATCCATCTTGTCGGAAACAACAGCACCTTTCAATCTCTTTGCTTTTCCTTTCTCCATTTTATTTCTTTGAATTTAGTGCTGTTAATATTCTTGCTATTTCCTTCTTTGTAATATTACCTGTCTTTACATTTTTTGTTGCACCTCCGGAACTTTTAAAATTAAAATCTTTTAGAGCGTTTCTCTTTTCTATCAAGGTCTTTTGAAGCTCTTCTGTTGTTTTGTTTTTAAAATCTACTTTTTTCATTTATCCTCCTAAATTTTTTAATATGTTTTTCTTATCCGACTAACTAAGTTTATTCTTTCTAATTTTTTATATTTACTTTATCAAAATACGGTGAAAAATTTTGGCGGGTGAAATTATCGAGTTACAATAACTGTCTTAACCGGTAACTTATCGGCTGCCCCCCTAAGACTTTCTTTTGCGGTAGCAACATCAACTCCATCTATTTCAAAAATTATTCTACCCGGCCTTACCTCAAAACAGTATCCCACGGGATCTCCTTTTCCTTTACCCATTCTAACTTCTGGTGGTTTTTTTGTAATAGGTCTATCAGGAAAAACTCTAATCCAAACCTTACCAAATTTCTTTATATACCTACTCATAACCTTTCTAGCTGATTCAAGTTGGTTTGATGTTACTCTTGCAACACCAACAGCCTTAAGACCATAAGATCCAAAAGCGAGAGTTGTTCCTCTTGATTCAGGGAGAGGAGAGCTAAAATTTCTCCTATCTCTCTGCCACTTCCTGTGTTTTACTTTTTTGGGGGTAAGCATTGGCATAGTAATATTTTATTTATGAGAATTATTTCTTCTCTTATCAGCAAAAACCTCTCCCTTAAATATCCAAACCTTTATTCCGATATCTCCATAAGGAAGATGTGCTTTTTCTCTGGCGAAATCGATATCTGCTCTGAGTGTCTGTAGTGGCAATCTACCCTTTTTTACTGTTTCAACACGAGCCATTTCAGCTCCACCCAATCTTCCGGAAATTGTTATTTTGGCTCCCAAAACATCTCTGTTTGAAGTTATCTTCTCAAGAGCTTGTCTAATGACTCTCATAAATGGAAGTCTTTTTTCGAGCCCTTCAGCAATCATCTCGCCGACGATAGCTGCCTTTGATTCTGGAGACCTAACTTCCTCAACTTCAATTTTTATTTCCTTTGGAAGAGCAATATTGTTTTTGGTCAGCCTCTTAATGATTTCTTCTTTTAGCTTAGCGGCCATCTCACCATTTCTTCCAATCACAACGCCCGGTTTGGCTGTCTTTATTATAATTTTATAGTAATTCTCTCCTCTCTCCATCTCAACAGAGTCAACCTGGCTTCCTCTTAATTTTTTCTGTAAAAACTCCCTGAGAATTATATCGGCTTTCAAATATTCCTGATATTTTCCTCTGGTACCAAACCAGCGAGATTTCCAATCTCTTAGAACGACGAGTCTGTGTGAATATGGATGGACGGTGTGTGACATAATATTAAATGCAAAATTTAAATATCAAAATGTAAAATTTAGGAATTCGCTTTCGCGAATCTATATTCTATTTTTTAATAACTTTCTTTGTAATCTTCTTTACCGCTTTTGGCTTTACGGACTTTATAGACTTTGGACTTTTTGCAGCCTTTGCCTCCTCGTCTTTTGATTCTAACTCTAGCAAGACGTGGCTAGTTCTCTTGTTGATCAAAAAAGATCTTCCAAAAGCCCTTGGCATTCCTCTCTTCATAATAACACCACCATCAACTCTTATGGTTTTTACAACGAGAGATTCTGCAGGAAGCTTGAAATTGTGTGTAGCATTAGCGATAGCGGATTTCAAAAGCTTAACCATTGGATCAGCGGCCCTCTTGCCGGAAAAAGAAACGAGGGCGATAGCTTCATCAACTTTTTTGCCTCTTATTAAATCAGCCAAAAGTCGCACCTTTCTAGGCGCCTGTCTGTATTTATTTAGCTCAGCCTTAATTATCATAATATTGTTGAATTATTTTTTAGCAGGGGCCTCTACTTTAGCGGCCTTAGCAGCGGTAATTTCCGCCTCCTTCTTCTTCATTTCAAGTTCCTTCTGCATCTTACCTCCATGCTTAGTGAATTTTCTGGTTGGAGAGAATTCACCTAATCTGTGTCCAACCATTTCTTCTGTAGGCCTAACCTCAATGAAATTTTTTCCGTTATGAACACCAAAAAGAAACCCGATCATTTCTGGGCTAATCTGACTATTCCTTGACCATGTTTTGATCATCGGCGTAGTGTCCGGCTTTTTGCCTTCTATTTTCTTCAACAATTTCGGTTCCGTAAACGGACCTTTCTTTAGCGATCTGGACATATTTTTTGTGTATTCTTACAAAAGTTTTACAATGGCAATAATCCTAGCAGATGCCCCCCCTTAGTGTCAACCCCATATCAGGGTTTAGAAATAAAATATACTCTATTCAATACGATATCCTTTCCAAAAGAATCCCGAGTTTTAGATAAATGGCTTTAAAAATAAAGAGGTGGGCAAATGATTATCGTGCAACCTTTCTATATATAACAAACTCCATACATACAATAAAGAAATAGCCATAGAACAAAGACGGGTTTACAAAAGCAAACTTTTGTAATAGTATGTTGCTATTATAAAACGAAGGATCATCCGCCAAAATTTACAAAAATTTAACGGGTAAATAATTTTAAATCGCTTGGATAAAAGAGTCAGAATAAACAACCAAATAAGAGTTCCGGAGGTAAGGGTTATTGACGACGATGGCACCAACCTCGGAGTAATGAATACAGTAGAGGCGATAAAATTAGCTGAATCAAAAAATCTAGACCTTATTGAGATATCCCCTAATGCCGTCCCACCTATTGCAAAAATAGCGGATTATGGTAAATTTCAATACTTAGAGAATAAAAAACAGAAAATTGCCAGGGCCAAAACACAAGTTGCCGAAGTGAAGAACATACAGATAAGCATTGGGATAAGCGATAGGGACCTTGAATTAAAGGCCAAAAACGCTTCAGAATTTTTAAAAGAAGGAAACAAGGTAAGAATAGTTTTGACACTTAGAGGAAGAGAAAAATATTTAAACAAGGACTTCCTAAAAGAAAGAGTTAGCCGACTTTTTAAGTTATTGACTGAAGAATACAAAATCATAGACGATTTAAAACCAGCGCAGAGAGGCCAAGCAATGACAATAGAGAAAGTAAAAAAATAGATAAAGTAAATATTAAAATATAGGTCGTCACATTTAAATAAATTTAATTTCACGGGGCAAATGAAAACAAATAACTCATATCTGAAAAGATTGAAAGTAACAAAGAATGGTAAGGTAATTTCCAGAAAAGCCGGAAAGTGCCATTTTAATGCAAAAGAAAGCAGGTCGACACAGCTTGGCGGAAAGAAAATGGTTTCTTTCAATATTAAGAGAGGTGACCTCTCCAGATATTTGCCTCACAATATTTAAGCATAAATAATCAAGATAAAATAACATGCCTAGAGTAAAGAAGGCGGTACACGCCCTAAAAAGAAGAAGAAAAGTACTTAAACAAGCCAAAGGTTTTAGATTTGGAAGAGGAACAAAACAAAAACAAGCCACAGAAGCAATATTACACGCAGGAAAATACGCTTTCGGAGACAGAAGAAAGAAGAAGCGAAACATGAGAAAGCTCTTCCAGGAAAAAATTGGAGCAGCTTCAAAAGATAATGGCATTTCATACAGTAAGCTAATCGGAGGACTGCACAAAAAGAACATAATGTTGAACAGAAAAGTTCTTGCGGAAATGGCACAGAAAAATCCTGAAACATTTAAGAGAATCCTAGCTGAAGTTAAATAGTTTTATAAAAACAGCCCTCAATTAAAATTGGGGGCTGTTTTTTGTTTTTTACATAACCCATTCCTCTGCCGTCATTGAGAGATTTGAAAATTTTGGAAGCTCAACCTCCCAAAAAAGAGGTTGAGCTTCTTTTTTAAAATTTTTAAATCTCACAATGACGACTAAATTATAAAGTGCTATTATTGCATCATGATAAAAAATCCTATCGGCGCCCATTATTCAATAAAAGACGGTTATCTGGGAGCTTTTAAACTAGCATTATCTGATGGCGCAGATGCATTACAAATATTTGCAAAAAGCCCGGCTTCCGCAAAATTCAGAGAAGTTACAAAAGAAGAAGCTGAGGAAGTATTAAATTGGGAAGACCGCAAAAAAATAAGGAGCTTAATAATTCACGGCTCATATCTCATAAACCTTGCCGAAAAAGAACTCGGGGTTGATTCATATCAAATAAAATCACTTGCGGAAGATATGCGAAATGCCAAAGCGCTAGGCGGAGATGGTGCAGTAGTACACATGGGTAAATCACTCGACCAACCAAACGATAAAGCACAAGGCAACTTCATTAAAAATATAAAAACACTACTCAAAGCGACCGAGGGGGTCAAAGCAAAAATAATAATAGAGAATACAGCCGGTCAGGGCACTGAAATGGGTCATGACCTTAACGAATTAGCTGATATTTATAAAAAAATTGGTGACACAGAGAGGGTTAAGGTTTGCATAGATACAGCACACGCTTTTGGTGCAGGATATGATATCTCTAATAATTCAGAAGGTGTTATAACGGAAATAGACCGACTTATTGGCATAAAAAATATCGGCTGTATACACTTAAATGACTCAAAAAAACCTTTGAATTCTAGAGTGGACAGACATGCCGATATTGGTGTAGGTGAAATAGGTTTAAAGGGATTAATACATTTCGTTGAAGCTCTTAAAAAAATAGGAGGAGAAGACATCCCACTAATCCTAGAGGTACCACAAGAAAGCGCGGACTATGCTTCGCAAATAAAGAAGATAAGAGAGGCATAAAAACTACTTAGACCCCAGGGGTCTAAGTAGTTTTTTAAATTTATTCTTTATTCCTAATTCTTACTTCTTAATTTTTAATTCTTATACTACATTATCCTCTTTATTTTAGGATCCTTTGGCTGTGTAGCTGAACCTCCACCGGAGCTCCAATATTCACTAGTTCTATATACTCTAGCTTCTTCAAACTCTTTATCCTTTTTAATAAGCTCCATAAGTTTTTCGATTAAAACTCTTGGATTACTCTCAAAAACAACTTTTGGATTGTGCGCTTGCCTATGACTTCTTTCTATAATAAGTTTTAGTGTCTCATCTGTATCCCACTCCCCCTCTAAAATACCAATTGGTTTTTGATCCTCAAAAGCTACTGTAAATTCATGAATTGTTCCTATCCTTCCTGGTCCTATGACAACAGCATCCGATGTTCTTGTCATAAGCATATCTCTCCCTACATATCCAAATCCGGTATAGATAATAAGATCCATATATTCAAGCGGAAGATTATATAGAGAAACATGTTCTTTGGCTCCCGATGCAGGAGAAAGCCCAATAGAAATACCCCCTGCTTCTTTGGCGCCTCTTGCTGACCAAATAGGAACACCTGTTGTTGCTCCTGTGATACAAATAGCCCCCTGCTTAACAATCTCTCTTCCCAACTCCTTGCAGGCCTCAAAAGCATTTGTCGTAGATAAGTGTTCTGTTGCTGCCGAACCAGAAACCGCAATTTTAGCTTTTAAATTGGCGTGTTTTTCAACACCAAAAGGATTATCTGCTGTTTCTATTTTTTCATCCATATTTATAAAAATTAATCTAATACATGATACTCCCTATACGCAGGAGCCACAGCATCTATAGCCAAGTTATCTCTTATTCTTTGTACTAAGAAAAGGGACGACTTTGGCTCTCCTAATACTACAAAAACTTTTTTAAGCGTATCTTCAGAGGCATCGACAAAATTCAAAAGGTCATCAGAACCCTTATGGGCAGAATAACCAGATAGAGAAACTACTCGAGCATTCACATTCACAGTCTCTCCCATTATCTTTACAGTCTTGACACCCTCTTGAAGCAATCTACCTAATGTTTTCACGGACTGATAACCAGTTAACAAAAGTGTGCTTCTTGGATCGGGAAGATAATTTTTTTCATGGTGTAAAATTCTTCCACCCATAGACATACCGGACCCAGCAATAATTATTTTGGGATGGTGGTAATCTTTTATTGCGATAGATTCTTCTGTGGCAAGAGTTTGAACCAATTGAGGAAAAGAAAATATTTCACCATCTTTTGTTCTTGAAAATATTTTCTGTGCGGCAGGGTTAAGATAATCAACATATTTTAAATAAATATCTGTAACTTTTATAGCCAAGGGGGAATCTAAATAAACCCTTACTAAGGGTATTCGCCCTTGAACCATCATCTCCTTTATTTCAAAGAGAATTTCTTGTGTCTTTTCTATGGAAAAAGCAGGAACCATAAGAGTACCACCAGAATTCACTGTATCTTCAATAACATCTTCAAGTGCCTCCTTGCTTTCTTTGTGAGAGGCGTGATTTCTATCGCCATAAACGCTTTCCATGACTAGATAATCCAGCCCTTCAACAATCTCTGTGTCATTTAAAAGAGGAGATGGGCTATTGCCAAGGTCTCCTGTATATAGTGTCTTTTTTCCGTCATGAGATATTTCAAGCATTGCAGAACCGATAATATGACCGGAATCCCTCATTGTTATAGTAAGACCATCTTTTAACTTAATCTCCTGTCGGTAAGGAAAAGTCTCCCACACCTTCATTACATCATCAACATCTTCTTCTGAATAAAGCGCCGGCTTATCTTCTGTTTTGGCCTCTTTTCTTAATACACCCAAACTATCTATAAGAACCGCTTCTGCAAGATCTTTTGTGGGAGGAGTGGAAATAATTTTCCCTTTAAAGCCGTCTTTTACGAGTTTGGGTATAAGACCAACGTGATCCAAATGAGCATGAGATACAAACAGATAGTCTATCTCTGTCGGAATATAAGGAAAAGGACTTCTGTTTGTTCTATCTTCTATCATCTCTCCTTGCAAGACCCCACAATCAAAAAGTATTTTTAAACCTTTTGCCTCTACCAAAAAGTTTGCGCCAGTCACAGTACCCGTTCCGCCATAAAAATTAAATTTTAGTTTATCGTTCATTGTTTTTATAAATATACCCCTATATTATATATCAAAAAGAGTAGTCGTTACAGTAAAGAGGGTGTGGATATAAAGAAAAGACCCATCATAGACAGGTCTTTTCATGGCGATTGATATGCCAAACCTAGAAAAATCCAGGTGGGTGCCCTCGACGTTGCACCTCAGTGTAACGAAAGAAAAGGCTCCCGTGCTTATATAATTAGCTAGTTGGCATATCAAGTTGCCTCATAAATTATATCAATAAATTTCACTCATGAACAAGTGGATAACTCTAAAAAAAGAATTAGGAATTAGGAATTAAGAAAACAAAACAAGAATCGACCCGCAAAACTCCAAGAAGCTTAGCTTNNAAGCTAAGCTTCTTGGAGTTTTGCTATTATAAGAAAAACCGCCTTGATATAAAATCAAAGCGGTGTATGTTTTTTGCTTCTCCGTTAACTATATTTCTATTTTATTGAGGGGGCCCCTTTTTCTCCCGGATAGGAAATGTAAAAGGGCCTATTTGTTTGATAGTGTGCGGACTTTTTGGAGCTATAAATATTTTCCTGCGCCACCACCTGTATGTAGTATTCGCGACCGGAAGGAAGAGTCAAGTATGGGGTTCCATATTTTATTGAGCCAACATTCCATACAAACGCCCTAGTTCCGACAGTCTCACCAATAACGCAGGTAGCGTCGCCAGTTGAGTCTATAATGAAGATTGTGTAAAGACTACTACTATCTCCCTCATTATCAGTCCAACTGATAACTTCAGTTTGCCCAACCGTTAACCAGGGATATGTTTCGTCTACCCTTAGATGACGGAGTTCCTCTTTAAAAATAAATGAAACCGACATGCCGTAACCGTTACCATTATTCGAAACAACTTTTATAAAATACCTTGAATTATGGTGCAACCAAATATTTGGATTGTCCTTAATAAACTGGCCAACTCTCCAATTCATTTTGTTTCCGACAACCCCTAAACCAATCATGCCGACTGTTATTTTTTGTTCATTAAGAACATACAATGAATATGTTGTGTCAGCCGTTTTATTAGGATCAACCCAGCCGATTGTCTGGTAACTATCGAGTTCCCAGTCGCCGAAATTATTGTCGGCGATCTGAATCGTTTTTGATTCGATTTCCTTTATGTCAATCGGGTCGTTGATTAGCGGTGTTGTTATTGAAGAGGAACCGCCACCACCGCAACCTGAAAAGAATAATGCGAAAGATATAACCAGGGCGAAATACAGTGCTTTTTTCATAAGAACGCCTCCTTCTTAAAAATAGAGGTTAATATGTTGTTTTCTAGTTTTCAATGATACTGCAAGTCTTATTTAAGCATAGCATATATGATTGATTTTGTCAATCAAAATATTGTTAAATGGCCAGGAATATGGCTCAAAATATAACCGCCTGGAAGCTTCCAGGCGGTTATTCTTTATTCGTAATTCTTACTTCTTTCTTCTTGTCTTACTCCCCTCTATCCTCCGGTCCATAAACAAAAGCGTAATCGGCTCTATTGTAGTTAAACAACTCGTTTTCTCTGAAAAATCTCTTTATTTCCATCTCTCCCGCTTCAACACTGTCTGAAGCATGAACCACGTTCTGATTACTCATAGAGAGGTCTCCTCTAATACTTCCGGCATCCGCCTGAAAACCCATAGTCGGGCCAACAATAATCCTAACAGCGCCAACAGCCTTGAAGCCGGAAACAGCCATTACAACTACAGGTGCGGACTGCATAAATTTCTTTAATGAATGGAAGAAAGGCTTATCCTTGTGGTGTCCGTAATGTTCTTCAATAATTACATCTCCAAGCTCCACCATCTTGAGTCCAATTATCTTTAAACCCTTTTTCTCAAATCTTGAAATAATCTCCCCCATGAGCCCCCTTACGACACAATCAGGCTTCATTATTATCAACGATTGTTCTTCTTTTGCTTTTGCCATATTTTTTATTGTTAATGTTTTTAAAATCTAAAAAGGAAACGGGGTTAAAACCTCCGCTCCATTCTTTGTTATTAATACGGTTTTTTCAAAGTGCGCACTTCTTGTTCCATCCTTGGTCTTTATTGTCCATTTATCCGGGGCCTCATAAATATGATCTCCCCCCTCATTAACCATCGGCTCTATCGCTATAACCATCCCCTCCTTTAAAGTTAATCCGGCATTTTTTTTACCAAAATTAGGAACATAGGGTGGCTCGTGTATTGAGTATCCGACACCATGCCCAGCAAGTTCTCTTACAATACCAAATCCATATTGTTTAACAAATTTTTCAATAGCATATCCGATATTTCCTATTTTTGCCCCGTCTCTAACTTCTTTTATACCAATCTCAAGCGACTTCTTGGTAACTTCAATAAGTTTTTTTGCACCATCGTCAATATTTCCGACAGGTACCGTTATAGACATATCGGTAAAAAGCCCCTTATGCTCTAACCCAATATCAAGACTAACGATATCGCCCTCCAGAAGCTCTGTATCAACAGGGATACCGTGGACCACTTCATCGTTTACCGAGACACAAAGTGCCGAAGGAAAGGCTATTTTAGCCCCATGTGGCCTATAATTTTTGAAGGCTGGTTTATCCCCCCCCTCAAAAATTAGCTTTTCAGCTAATTCATTTAATTCCGTCTGTTTTATGCCAGGACGAACGATATTGGCAACTTGTCCCAAAATATAAGAGAGGCGTTTTCCTCCCTCTCTCAATATTTTTATATCCGCCGGTTTTTTAATTGTTATCTTTGATTCTCCCATTCTATTTAAAATAGATAGCACTATTTTTTCTTAAAAATCTTAGTTAAATCTTCTTCTGAAATTTCGTCAATAATTAGCAATAGATCTTCACGGGTTATTTTAAATAGTTTTACGTATTCAGCTACTCTAGAAAAATCTTTTTGACGAATAATATTAGGTAATCCCTCCTTTAAAACTTTCATAACTGTTCCATCTTGAAGCTTAAAACTTTCTTTGGTCTTTTTAACTGCGGCATAATCAGATGTTTCCATCATATAAACCAAACCCTTGGCCAGTTCATCTTGTACTTCTGAGGTTTCTATAATAGAACTGAGTTTCGGCTGCCTTCGAAATATTCCAAATGCTTCAAAATATTGAGTATGGTGTAATTTTTTCATAAACTCTTCTCTGTCCATTTCAAATTGGCTTATATTTTCAGAAGGGTCTATTGTTCTATTTAAATTTTCCATAAAATACTGATTATTGATTCGCCCATTCTAAGTTGAGTCTGCCCATTATGTCTTTGTTTATTGTCTCTATGTCCGGTTCTCCGTCTATTTGTAAGAAAATATAATCGGGATGGTTTCTATAATAATCTATAACTGGCGAAACTTCCGCATCGTAAAACTTCAACCTCTCTTCTATGGATTCCTGTGTGTCATCGGCTCTTTTTCTAAGCAATAATCTTTTCACCGCACTATCATAGGATAAATCTATAAAAATAACCACCACCTTATCTCTTTTATAGAACTTGAAAGCACCATCTAAAAGCATCGCCTCTTGAAGTTTTCTAGGCATACCATCAGTAATAACATGCTCGTGTCCTTTTAAATTATCAACGAAAAATTTTCCCCATAAAGAAATCGGTAGAAATTCTGGAATAAGCAATCCTTTTCCCAGGGCATCTCGAACAATATCGGAAGTCAAACTATTCCCCTTAGCAATTTCTCTTAAAAAATTACCAGTAATAACATGATGGACATCTCTTTTCTCGGTATCATTTTCTTTTAAATAAGCCTCCAGTAAATCGGCTTGGGTACCCTTTCCACACCCAGATCTCCCTATGAATATAAATGTTTGATTATTTTTCATTTAATCATTTTAGCATTTTCAGACCCCAAAAATCAAAAAACTCTTAGTTTTTTAAGGGATGATGTTTTGTATAATTTAATAGATATTGTCCACACCAAGAGACAGGAGAAGGTATTTTTTTAAATTACTTATTCAAATCCCTTAAGTAATAATAAGAAGAATTAGCTGCAAGTGCCCCCGAGGCAGCCGCGGTTATATTTTGCTTAAAACTACCAAAAACATCGCACAAGTCTCCTGCGACAAAAGCTCCTGAAATATTGGTTTTCATGGAAGTATCTGATTTTACATATCCGCGATCATTCAATTCTATACCAAGATCTTTTGCAAGTTTATTTGCAGGCAAAGAACCAATCTCCACAAAAAGACCGTCTATTTTTAATTCATCAGAACCATTAAATTCTCTACTCAATAATAAACCAGTAAGCCTCTCTTTTCCCAAAAATTCTTTTACCTGTGTTTTATACAAAATTTCTACCTTTTCTTTCATTCCCTTTACTCTATCTACATTCAAAGGCTCGGCAGTTAAAGCTTCCCCTGCGGCTAATAGATAAATTTTTCTGGCATACTCAGAAGCAAGAAGGACCGCGCTCACACCGGCGTTACCTCCGCCAACCACAGCAATATCCTTGCCAACATAAACGGGACCGTCACATGTTACGCAATAATGTATTCCTTTGTTTTCCAACTCTTTTTCTCTGGGTAAACCCATTTTTCTCCTCTCTGATCCAGTGGCCAAAATAACTGTTTTTGAATAAAAAGTTTTTGAGTCTTTTGTTTTTAAAATAAAATTATTGTCTTTCTTTTCTATCTCAACAACTTCTCCATCATAAAATTTAGCACCAGCCTCCTCGGCCTGCTCTTTCATTGTTTTTGCAAGCTCGTATCCATCTGCTTTTTTTACTCCTGGATAATTATGTATTATACCAGCCTTGGCAGTATATCCGCCAAATTCAAGACCAATAACCATAGTTTTCATCTCAAATCTACCTGCATATAAAGCAGCAGTAAACCCCGCAGGCCCAAAGCCGATAATGGTTGTATCGTAAATTTCCATCTTAATTAAAGACCCAAGAGCTCTTTTATCGTTGCTTTATCAAAACCAATAACGATCTCTTCTCCTATTTTGATTACAGGCACTCCAGACTGACCTGTCATTTTTATCATTTCATTTCTGGCGTTCTCATCCATATAAACATCCTTTTCGGTGTATTCAACCTTATTGTCTTTAAAAAAATCCTTGGCCATTCTGCAGTACATACAAGAATTAGTACTATAAATTATTACTGATTTCATTTAATTTAAAATTAGCTCTTAATAATTAATAAAATTATATTGGTTAAAATTTTAAAAAGCAAACAAGTCTTTTATTATAAATGAGCAACAACCCTTTTTATAATTTCGTCTAGGTGCATTTCTTGCTTTAAAAGATACTCGGTAACACCAAGATCTTTCACTTTATTCTTAATTTCATCTTTATCATTAATTGTAAGAACTACAACCTTTAAATCTTTTGTTTTTGGATTACTTCTTATTTTTTCTAAAATCTGGATGCCATCCATCCCTGGCATAAATAAATCCAATAACACAATATCTGGCGAGTGTTCACCTATCATTTTTAGACCTTCCTCCCCATTGTGCACAACAAAAACATCAAGACCATTCTTTTTAAATCCTGCGGAATAAAGACCCGTTAATAATGGGTTGTCTTCTATTAGAAGTATTGCCTTTTTTGTATCCAATTTATTTTTGACTAATTTTTAATTTAACAATTATTTATGGATGTTAAACTTTGGGGTAAAGAAACCGCAAATGTTGTTCCTTGACCTTCCATTGAACTGAAAGTTACGGTTCCGCCCATTTTATTAACTAACATTTTTGTTATAAATAACCCAAGCCCAGTACCGAGTATTCCTTGCGTATCTTTAGTAGGAGCTCTAAAGAATTTTCCAAATATTTTTTCCTGTTGTCCTTTTGGAATCCCGAACCCGGTATCACTAATCTCTACAATAGCCTCCCCCCCATCAATACATTCAATACTTATCTCAAGGGTCCCACCATTTCTATTATACTTTATGGCATTACTTATCAAATTGGCAAAAACTTCCTTTATATTCTTTTCATCAGCCATTACGATTACCCCGTTTTTAAAATTATTAAGATGTACTGTTATTTTTTTTTCAATCACAAGAGAATTAACCTCTTTCAAGATATTCTTGATAATAGGAACAATGTCCACTTGTTTTGTTTCTGTCTTCGTGGCCCCAGCGTCAGAACGCGCAACTTCAAGTATGTTATTAACAAGCTCATTTAAATGATCGCTTGCCATTTTAATAGCATCAAGATCGCTTTGTATATCTGCAGGAAAGGAACCCTCTGCCTCGTCTACTAGCTCCAAAAATCCCCTTATGGCTGTTATTGGTGTCCTTAATTCATGGGCGGCGATAAAAACAAATTCATCTCGAAGCTTTGCCTCAACTTTTGTTTTTTCCATCTCTCTTTCATGGGAGTCTTTTAGTGCGGTAGCACTTTCGGCTAACTTTTCTCTTTGCTCAACCTCCTTCACAACACTTCTTATCAAAAACAGTCCTGTGATAATCATTAAGAACAACAATCCTCCGTTTACTAATTGGTCCTCAAAACTCAAAGAAAAAAGAGTTCTCAATAAGATAAAGAACCACAGCGAAAATACAAACAATTCCGTGCTAATAACCTTCACGTTGAACATTTCTAACCGGACTATTGCATAAGCAGAAAATAAAATAAATACAGTTGTAAAAAGAGGGGTGAGTTTTATAAAATAAACATTACTAAAAAAAGCAGTAGCGATTAAGTTAAAAACGAGGAACGACAAAAACATAATTCCTGCTCCCACAAGAACCGAGCGAATATGCTTCTTTAAAACAATGTCCTTTTCTTGTATATATTTTTTAATCAAAAAGTATATACCTCCTCCAATGAACAAAAGAGCGACTGCTGAAAAAAATAAAATACCAATCGGGGCACCAAATATTAAGGCGGGAACAGGATTAGGAATTTGGCTACCTGCAGTAATATTGAAATCTGAAAACAACCATGGGGTCAGACAGAGAGTTGAAGTTATAATAGTAAATACAAAGACCAAACCCTTTTCTATTTTTGATATTTCTAATTTACCGCCAGGAAAGGCCCTTATAAATAAATAAAAAAAAGTATCAAGAAAAACAGCGCCAAACATAGATAATCTTATCCAAAGAAGCTTTTCCGCGTGTTCAGAAATTATGACGCTAAATAAGTTGGCTACAAGATAAAAAGCTAAGGAAATATTTAAAAATCCAAAAATAATATTAGTTTCTCTTTTTCTGTCATTAACAAAAACTAAAAGGCCCAATATTAAATTAAAAGATACGGCTATTATGCTGGCAAACATCAAAAAAGAAATATCCGAATTATATATATCTGAAAACATTTATAAATTAAAAATATTTTTAAAATATTCCGCCGTCTTTTTACGCTTAGCCTCCTCCTTCTTTAAATAATATCCTGGTATGAGTTTTTCGTCGAGAGAAAATATCGCCCTATCCTCTATAACAGACTGATTATTGACGATTTTGCGTATTAAATAAGCAATAATAGAGCCATTTATTAGGGCTGTATTGCCTAGCTGAGGCCAAGAAACGATTGTTTTTCCCATCTCCATAAGAGACTCCTGCATCCTTTCTGGAATGTTCTCATAGCCAATATGTTTGGTAATCATTTTACCAATACCAAACTTGTCCAGCCTAGAAAGATCTTCATACGAAGCGTCCCCTATTCTTCCATGAAAAAATTTAATATTCGGATCTTTGTCATATCTTTCAACGTCTATGACTGCGTTATCTCCATTGTCGGCTGACATAAGAACAGGTACACGATGTCTTCTTGCGTATTCTCTTATTAAATACTTAATCGCCATATTATCCAGTTCATCAACAAAAACATCTAACTTTTTTTTGCCAACAAAAAAATTTTCCAAATTTTTGTCATTTAGCCCATCAGAAAAAATCTCCACTTCCGAATATGGATTTATTTCATATATTTGTCTGGCTGTCATTTCTGTTTTAAGCAAACCAAGATTATTAACACCGGAACGAATCCTGTTGATATTCGAGAGGGATAACCTATCCATGTCCGCTATCTTGATATGCTTAGCTCCCCCTTTCAAAACAATAGCGAGAGCAATACTGTTCCCAATACTAAGACCCCCTATTCCAATCGTTGAATTGTAAAATTTATCTTGTTCTTCTTTTCTAATAAGGTTTTTATTTCTCGCGGTCCTAACAGAGTGAAAATCATCCTCTTCCAGCAAATGGACCAGTTTTGAAAGCCAAGGGAAATATATCCATTTACCCTGTCTATGAATAGGCCTTTCTTTTTTTAATTTTTTACAATACTCATTTAAATATTCTTTAAATTTACCACCATAAACAAGACCGGGGTTGTTTACAGAAAAAAGTTCACTAAGTTGTTCCTTGTAATCATCAACAACCTGATCAACGCCACCTTCTTTTATTATCCTCTTTAATCTGGATGAGTCTTTTTTTATATTAAGATCAAATATAATAGGCTTTGAAGCTATCCTTTTGTTCGTATTTTTAATTAAAAATTTTTCAATTGATTCCATTTTTATTCCCTTACAATAAATCTGGGCTTTAATCCAGGTTTAAAATATTTTTCATGTCCATGTGGCCAGAGTTTTATAACCGGTCTCAAATCCTTTTCCGTATGGCTACTAGTATCAGCATACTCCTTATTAATCTCTTTTAATCTTTTTGACACAACATCTCTGACCACATCAGCAAAAGATGCGTCAGGGTCTATGCCCGGCTTCAACTCTATATTTATCTCCAAACACTGCTCTAAGTTTTCTTTGCACGTTTTTTGCATGGCAAACTTACCAGTTATCTTCCCGAAAAATTGTTCATGTTCAAGGGCCATTCTAACATGTTCGGGATAAATATTGGCCGCATAAAAAATGACAGTATGGTCACTTCTTCCAAACAGGGTGACAAAAGGTAATTCCCATAAATTTATATTACTTTTATTTTTTAACTTATTTAGTTTTGTGCCCAATTCTTTTTCAACATCATTAAAAGGAATAATTCCACCGGCATCATGAATATTAAATCTTACAAGCGGAACTTGGCCCGCAGATGTAAATAAAAGTTCATTATCTATAGATTCGATAAAGCGAAGCAGTGGATTAAACTGAAAAATATTCGGAGTAACCTCTGAGTTGATTATTTTTTTTCTAAAAATTTCATTTTTCTCCATTTCTTTTCTTATAAATATACTTAAGGGTGTTTCTGTTGCAGTAAGAAGTATTTCCGAAGAACCATATGTGTTTATCGCATGTTCAAATTTATTATTCGCACCAGCTTCTTTTAAAACATAGCTCCTCCATGCCTCAGTAAAACCCTCACTGCAAAACATCATTTTTATTTTTTTTGAAGACCATTTTAAGCCGTCTGTTTTACCGGTCTCAATAACATCCTTCAAAAAAAAGGGGTGGCCAATAAAAACAAACTGCTCAAAATCACCCCAAAGGTTCTTCACAATTTTTAAAACTTCTAACTTATTGTTTCCCGGGGTCACAAAAGTTGCCTTAATTTTCTTAGAAAGACTGGCAAATGTCGGCAGAGTTGTTGCCATACCGGAAACATAAATTCCCATGGGAAAACCTATTATAATGAGCGTCTTATATTTATCTACTTGAAATGAATATTTATATGTGAGTTCGTGTATTATATTTTGCTCGTACTCTTGATAATCGCTTCTTGGCCAAAAAGTCGGTTCCCCGCTAGTCCCTGAACTTACGGCCATTAATTTAGAATTGCTAAGATTACCGTCCCAACACCTTTTTGCGAGCGGATAAATGGAGATATAGTTTTTTTTATCTGTTAGCGGTATTTTCTTAAAATCATCTATCGTTTTTATATTTTTGTGATTAATCTTTCTTTTTTTTAAAAAATCCTTATATGCGGGAACACGCGTAGCTGCACTATGAAATATTCTCAGTGCTTTTTCCTCGCCTAAGTTTTGCCAAAATCCCTCCCCTCTTGTTCTGAGTTCTTTTTCAAAAAGAGAAATATCTAGTTTTAAAAAAGACTCTAACCAATTTCTGTCAGATAAAAAATCAGTATTAGGAATGTAATATTTTTTCTTAATCATAAACAGGAAAAACTATCTCTAATATTTTTTCAAACTAGATATCAAATCCTTTATCTCAGAACTAATGACCCTGTCCTCAAAAACAACAGGAACGAACTTTCTTACAAAATTAAATATATCCTTACTCGAAGACGACATTAAATTTTTATTTTTCAAGATATCAACAACTTGAGAAAGAACGACGCACTCTATAGATAAAACAGAATAAGCGTTTTCTATAACTTTTGAAGCAAGAAGGGCTGAATCCGTGCCCATACTAACAACATCCTGATTATCCGCATTGGTTGGAATGGAGTGAACATACTGAGGAAAAGCGAGGGTCTGGCTCTGTGATGTTGTTGAAGTTGCAACAAATTGAAGTCCTTGAAGACCTAGTGTTAATCCTGGTTTGTTGATATTAAGAAATGGAGGAAACATTTTATTTATGGCTTCGTGTAAAAAGAAATTGGTTCTTCTCTCTGAAAGCATTGTTAATTTTACAAGAGATATTTTTATCTGATCAGCTGCATAAGAAATATAGTCTCCATGAAAATTACCCCCATGTAAAAACTTTTTGTTTTTCCAATCTATAACCGGATTGTCCGTAACTGAATTTATTTCTATTTCCACAGTCTTCCATGTCTTTAAAATCGTCTCGTAAATCGGACCCAATATTTGAGAGATACACCTGAAAGAATAAACCTCCTGTATGCACTCACTCATTTTACAAACACCACCCTCCTCTATCTTTTCATTATTGTGATAATTTTCCCTATTTCTTAATAACTTAGAGGAAAATAATAAGCTACGCAGTGTTTTGGCTACATATATTTGTCCTTCGTGGGGGCGAAGGAGGTGTAACACTTCCGAAAAACTATCATCAAATGCCCTGACCATCTCTAATGCTAATCCACCCGTTCTTATTTCAAGATCTAATATTTTTTTTGCATGAATACAGTTTACAGCCATTATTCCAGACATGATTGCTGTTCCATTAATGAGAGCGAGACCCTCTTTGGGCTCCAGTTCGTATTTTCCAATCTTAAGCTTTTTTAAAACATCAACAGTCTTCTTTCTCTCGCCATTATAAAATACCTCTCCTTCTCCTATTAGGGCTAATGCGATATGAGCAAGCTGAACTAAATCTCCACTGGTGCCAACAGCCCCATGTTCCGGAACAACAGGAATAATTCTGTGATTTATAAAATCCCTTAGTCTCAAAACCAACCTTGATGAAACACCGGAATACCCCTTAGACAGCATGTTAAGACGTATAATCATCGCAGCAAGAACATATTCTTCTTTTATTGGTTCCCCTATTCCTGTAGCATGGCTTCTTATCAAATTTTTCTGCAACTCAGTAAGCTGTTTGTCTCCTATGGCCATAGAGGCCATTGGTCCGAAACCAGTATTTATTCCATAAACTATCTTGCCCTTAATATTATTATCTAAAAAAAACTTGCAACTATTTATTAATTTAATGGCCGAATCAGAGACAGAAACGATTGCGCCACGATTATTTATAATGGTGGCGATTTCTTCTATTTTAAGATTTTGCCCCGAAACAATAACTTTATTTTTATTTTTTATCATTTTTTTCAATAATACTACCTACCCTCTGAGTGAGATCCTTCAGACTCATTTCTGATTTAACAAGATAATCATTAGCCCCCATCTCCTTTGTCAAATTTACATAGGAAGGATCATCTCCTAAGTTTGTAAGAATAATAACCGGTATATTTTTTGTATCAGGCTCCTTTTTTAAAAACTTTAAAGTTTCAACACCGTTCATCTTTGGCATCATAAGATCCAAAAGAATTATATCGGGTAATTGAGCTTTTGCCTCTATAACAGCTTTCTCTCCGTCAAATGCCAACAAAACCTCATAGCCATCATGCCTTAAACGGTATTCGTACATTCTTATTATAAGAGGATCGTCGTCCACTAAAAGCACTTTATTCTTTTTAATCTTTTTTTCTTTATCGTGTTCCATTTTATATAAAATTACTCAAGTAATCTTTTTGAAAATCTAAATATCGGCGTGGCCAACATTATCATTATTATAATAACAGAAATAAGAGTGAGTATATTCGTTGTATTAGCAATCTCAAATATTTCTCTTTGTGATTTAGAGATGGATATCATTCCTACTGTATTATTATCAAGATCATTAAGCGTCAGATAACTAGAAACAAACGGCCTTGAAACAATGTCATTATTTAAAGTCACAGATTTTCCGTTATTCAAAACTGTGTCTTCAATAAAATTATTATTCAAAATTGTCCCAGAGATATTGGTTCTTCCATCGGGTCCCATTATCGTTGAGGCAACGACCTGATCTTTATCATAAATAGAAACGTCTAATCCTGTTATTTTCTTGAAACTATCAACAAATTGATTATCCAGAATAAAACCCGCTATTGCATATCCAACAATTACGCCATCGGAAGAAATAACCGGGGAGATGGCTTTTATTGCAAACTTTTCTCCGGCAAAAGAGTCAATGGTGGCAACAGAATAACCTTCTGAAGCCAACTGCCCCGCCTTTCCGACTAATATATTTTCACCCCTTACGGAAATTTGATTTGCGCGAAGAATGACGCTTCCTTCCTTATCAGCCACAGTCAAAAGACTTAGATTTTCTTGAGTGGAAAAATTATTCGCTAATTTTTCTATTTTAGAAAAATCATTTTTACTCAAAGCACTTTTAAGTTCTGTTGTTGAAGAAAATATTCTTGCTTTAGACAGTGCCTCCTCCTTCATGTGTAGTATTAGATAATCAGCCAACTTAATATTTGCCGACAAATTGTTCATTACCGACAATTCTATCTGCCTGATAAGTATCATAGAAAAAGCCAGAGTAACCACGATTGAAACGAGAAGTGATGCTGAAAAAAATATTAAAAGCAACATCTCCCTAATCCTGAGTTTTAAGTATTGCCAGACCCAAATCGCAAGAGCCGTAAAACCAGCAACCTCAATAACGTAACCCGATATCCAAAAGAAATCAAAGCGACCTGCCGTGTAAAACAAAGAAATAAAAGAAGATAACGCCAAAAAAGAAAAGGCATAGATAAAAGGTAGTAAGGTTTTTTTATCTTCTTTTTTAAACTGCCTATAAGACAAAAAAGCAATTCCAAAAAATAATGCAATATCCCAAGAATAAAAATAAATAGCAACAGAAGCAACTGATGGCAAAACAAAAATAGCATTAATTGTTGGCCTTTCTACCGGCCTTTCCAGAATTATATTCCACAAGACAAGAACTAAGCCGAGAAATCTTATTATATATCCTATATATTCGTATGTTTCTGATCCAAAACTAAAAGCGCTGAGTATCTGTGAAACAACCAGAAGGGCAAAACCCATACCTCTCGATAATGTTAAAAAATCCTTCCTTATTACATAAGCGTCAAATGCAAGCCATGCTGTCATTGCAAAGACAAGCGCACCAAACATTTGTTCAGCAAAATTGAGATTATTAAAAATAAAGAATGGTGACATGTTAAATAAGTTATAAAGTTATAAAGTTTGTAAAGTTTTCTTTTTAAACTTTACATACCTTTAACCCTATAGACTCGCTTTTATTATACCACAAACTAATTACTAAACTTCGACATTTTTTCAACAATTTCTCTCTCATTTAAAAAACCGTAATAAGTACTCATCAAAAGACCATTTTTGTCTATAAAGTAAAAAGCCGGGATGCTTCTGGCTTCATAAATATCACTTATGCCTCCATTTATATCTAATAATATTTCTGTTTTTGTATATGTCCCTCTCTTAACAAAATTAGAAACAACTTCGCGATTTTCTTGACTATTGATAGCTAGTGTCTTAAACAAATTTGAGTATTTATAAGAAATATCATCAATTATTTTTAATTGGCTGCCAGAAACCTCATTCCAGGTACTCCAAAAAACTAAAACAACCGGGCTACCCTTCAGGTCCGTTATTTTTATGAGTTTACCGTTTAAATTTTGAAGTTCGAAATAAGGAGCAACTTCGCTTATGGCTAACACATCCTCTTGAATTTTTTTATTCTCAACAAATAAATTTTGAGATATTTCCTCTATGAATATTTTTCCAAATAAATTCAAAAAAATAATCCCAACAAAAAGTATTCCGGCTAATTGAATACTCAATTTTAATATTTTTTTATAATCAGGTGTCATTTTTTAAAAAATCATTATCTTCTCTAGTACATCTTCTATAAAACCTCTAACACCCTCTCTTCTCTTTAATTCAAAATCAAAATTTAAAAACTTTCCACTAGAAATGCTAAATTCGTTTGTTTTTAACTTCACAAATCCGACTTTGTGAACACGAATCTGATATTTACCAGATGGCAAAAACAAAGAGTACTTACCGTTTTTATCGGACTTGGTAGGATTTTCAATACCATAATATTCACCCGGCCATCTTTCAAACCTCTGCCCGTCTTCATTAAACATATAAACCCCTATATCTGCACCATCAACAATTTCAGCCTCTATCTCATCTTTATCAGGTATTACCCTAACAACTCCTTCTTGTATAATATTTAAATTCCCAATCTTTTTATTTTCCACAATATTGTTAAATTGATCTTTGGCTCCAAATTTAATTTCAAAAGAACCTATGTTATTTCTCTCAAAATCACCAGTCCAAAGGTGGTCGGTTGTCTGCAAAAGACTAATTTTCTCCTTACCCACCAAAAGATAAGCTTCCTCTGTATCAGCCTCAAAAGAAGCTCTTATTTTTAGTTTCTTTCCGGGCAAAACACTAAATCCATTCTCATCTGGATATATTAAAATATTATTATATAAAATCTCAAAACTACCCATTCTTGGGGGCATTGTATCTACCACTATATTCTCCAACCAAACATCTGAATAATTTCCGGCAACATCCACTGCTCTAAATTTTATTTCATATTCTCCGTCATCTAAAGTAAATGGGTGTCTTATTTTAAAATTAGACTTCTTTGTTAAAAATCCCTTTGTTATAAGTGCCTTAAACCAATGTGTTCCGTCTAAGCTGTATTCCACAAACTCAATGCCAGATAAACTATCTTCCGCATACCCCGTAGCCTCAAATTTAAAATCCTTCTTGAAATTCTTCTTTGGAACATTGTTTAAATATATTTTTGGCTTTGTGTTGTCTACAAAAAATACTACTGTTTTAGAAGATTTACTTATACCATCAGTAGCCTCTAGTCTAATTTCATAACCAGCGCCCTCCTCAAAAGAGGAAACATCAATCTCAAATTTATTATTCGGAGAATTTATATCAAGAGAGGTAAAATAACTTTCTCCTGGTTTTTTTAAAGATAAATTTGTTGTTTTTATGTCATCACCATCCGGATCTGATACCGTAAATTCAATGGTGGTCTTATGGTTTAAACCTCTACCGTGTCTAGGGTTAAGGAAATTTGATGATGGGGCATTATTATATATAAGATTTAAGCCGTTAATACCGCTTTTGTTACCGGCCTCGTCTTCTGCATAGATTTCAAGATAATTATTTCCATGTTTCCTGATCGTAACGCCTGTGACCAAAAATCTTCCTGAACTCTCTACTTTACCTGAAAAAATATTTTCATCTATCTTAACTATAATAGTTGTATTTGGCTTAGACTTTCCCTCTATACCAATCTGCACACCCGCTTCAAGCTTATTACCATCGAGTAAATCATCTACTATGTCTCCGTTCTTGTTTGAAATTATCGTGGGAATTGTTGGAGGCTCAAATATAACAACGACAGTCTTAATTCCCCTACCATATATATCTCGGTCATCCTTAGCTCTTAATAATAACTGGTAAATTTTTTCTTCCGTAAAATTTAAGGAAATATTAAATTTAACTTCCGCAGTATTTAAACCGCTAACAATGTTTGTGTGCTCCCAGCTTATTCCACCATTCATACTATATTCCACAGACAAAATATTAGACCTCGGAGACATTTTAATAGAGCTGGTAACTAATCCGCTAAGAATAAGTTCTTTTTTATTTGTAACAGTTCTTGCTCCATCCGCAAACGAGAATGTTGGCAAAAGATTTTTAATTACCAAGCCATCAACGACAGCTACTTTCTCAGAAGTACCATCTGAAACAGTAACCCTCATGGAATAATCACCGTCTTCAAAAGTTGTAGTATCCCATGCATAATTTTTTTTATCAGATGGAACGTCTAATATTATCCAGGTTACCCCTCCGTCTTTTGATATCTCGTATTTTAACTTAAGCTTGTCCTTATTCTTGTCTGTTGCCTTTACCGAAATTTGTGCTACAGGGCCAAGAATTTGACCTTTTACAGGCGATTCCAAAAATATTTCAGGAGCAAGGTTATATTTTAAATTAATATCTGCTGTTTCGCTTATATTTCCCGCCGCATCTTTAGAAATTATACTTATTACATTTATACCAAAATTAAATTCCGGCCTTAACTTCAAATTAGAAAAAATAAATTCTCCGTTAGAGTCGGGTTTTTTACTAAATTTCTCATCTCCATTTAGAGATAGTATGACTTCAGTATCTTTCCTTGCTTTACCCTTAACCTCTATTACTCCGGCTGGTGCGATATCCCTATCTAGTGGGGAAAGTATTATTGGTTTTGGCGGAGGTAAAATTCCTACGCTAAACGGCCCACCACTTACAATTAAATTACTTTCATTTCCGGCAAAATCTTTTCCAAAAACATCTATTTTGGCTGGTCCGTCATACCCTCTCACGACCTTATATATACCTTCAAATTTCAAACCACTACCTGTCATTAATACATTAAATGCATTAAACTCATTCTGTGTAACCGTAACCCTTGGAGGTATCGATAACTCTTTTGATGACTCAACAAAAATTTTAACATCTTCTCCTCTTGTTATTGTTGGGTCCGTCTTTATCGCAAATACCGGCGCAGTGTGATCGATACTAAAACTACCCGAAATACTTTCCCCTACTTCACCAACTTTGTCTATCGCTTCTATTATTATGTTATATGTATCCCCTTCAGGCAGATCTTTAGTATTCCATTTAAAAACCCCTTTCTCCGGTAAATTTGTCCCTAACTGCATCTTCTGGCGGGTATCAGCTGTCTTTGAGAAAAAGATCGTTGTTGGTGTTCCACCCAACCCCAGATTTTTCTGCCCAAGAGAATCATTCTTATCTGTCGCTTCATATATTATTTCTATATTTGTACCATATGTTTTTCCATCTAAAGGAGAGTATATACTTATTTCTGGCCTATAAGCGGTTGGTCCACCCCCAGTGACCGCAGACTGTTCAACTTCTTGCCTCCCTCCTGTTGGTGGGTGTGTGGGCACTATTACAGGTGGAGGTAGTGGTGGTAATCCCTTAGTAGAAAACAGAGCCTCATTTAAAAAATCAACTGACTCCTTGCATTTAATGTAAGATAAATCGTTACAATTCGCCCTGCGTCCATTTAATTCAATAAGAGAATATGAGCCGGCTGGTATGAAATCCCCAGTAATACTGCAAACAGACAACAAACCAATACTGCCGGCACCTTGGACCTGAGATTCATAAGTTTTACAAATAGAAACTTCTGTCTTGCCTAAATCAAACAAAACCAAAGCGTTTAATGGATCTGCGGAAGCTGACACCAAAATACCCTCATTTGACCAATATTCCGATTTGTCCGTTACAACAGCCATTGCATCGTTGTAAAAGCAAAATAAAAAAAGTAATACAGAAAAAAATATCCGTAATATATAATCAAAAAAATAATATGGTCTTTTGTAATCGATCATTTTTTTATCTACTCTTTTGTGGAATAAGTTCCATTTTCGAGGTCGTGGAAATGGGTGCAACATTAATTATCAAATGTTCTTTGGGAGAATAAAGAATGGCCTTTCCTGTCTTAACATACATAAGGACCTTATCACCGATACTAGCGTTAGCAAAAAATTCTTGTCCCGCCAACTTTGTTAGGTCAGAGACTGTTGCAACAGTTGGCTCTTCATCTTTCGGTAAAAGCATTAGTGTGGAAATCTCCTTTTTTAAACCTTCTATCTCTTTTCTAGGATCCGCCTGAGGATCTTTTAAATTCCAGATACCGTAGAAATAAAAAAAAGAAATAAAAACAATCAAAATTACAATGACCTTGATATCCAACTTCGAATATTTATTTTTATTCTTTAAGACCGCCATAATTTATCTCATCCTAAACCTCTAAATATTTTTTATTCAACACCAACAACCGGCACCTCTTCTATGGTAATAATTGGGAGATTAGAAGACGTCGGCTCCAAATAATCAATGCTCTCTATCGCAACCTCTTCCAATACCGTGCTTTCATTAATATTTACTTCTTCGCTCAAAGGGATAGAGACGTTCGGGTTTGCAGATGTTGTCGTGCTATCTAGATTATCAACCTCTTCCGATACCGTGCTTTCATTAGTATTTACTTCTTCGCTCACTGGAATAAAGACATTCTGGTTTGCAGATGTTGTCGTGCTATCTAGATTATCAACCTCTGATGATACGACGGGTTCTGTTGTGGTATTGTTTTCGAAATACTGAGAAGAAGGATCTGCCTCAATCAAAGTTGGTAATACATTTGGAATTAATGGTAAATTAATTTCTTCTGATCTAAATGTTTTACTATTTTTAACCGCTAGAGCAAACCAGCTAAAAGTCATGTCTGCACCCGCTTCCCTACTCAATAAAATTGTAAAACCATTCACTGTTCTTTCCGTCACAACATATTGAACATTGCTATTAAATAAATTATCAACATCTAAAGCGGAGTTTTCGTCGAAAGTTATGGTGGTGTTAATTACTGGTTGGCTTAAATATTCTCTATCAAAATTTATTCTAACGCTTTTTGCGCCCTTAAATATTTTTGCAAATCCAGCAGTATCAGAATTTACATAAGGCCTACCAATAAATTCAACATCATCAGAAAAGACAATCTGTCCGCCGAGTGAACCAATCTGATCTACTTTCAGGCCACCGTTCATTATAGTTAAGCTGTTTATTATTAATCCGGAATCTAAACTCAAAACCGAAGATAAATCTAAGGTCGGCTTATTCTCTAGACTAGAAAGTCTGTTCAAAATATCCGATGTTGTTGAGGCGTAAGTATCCAAAATACTCTCATTATCGGCAACTGAAGCGGACAATGTTGCCAAATTATTACCAACCAACGTTAACCCATCAGACAACGCCAATATCTGTGGTGAATCAATATTTTCTACCACTAATTTACTCATGGTTGTCGTCGCGAAGAAAGTGGACACACCATCAAATATAGACTCGCCCAATATTGTTAGGCTACTACCCACCGAAAGAGAATTAAGGACAGCGAGATCTAATGTCTTAATATTAGAAGTCTCTATTTTGCCCAAAATATCAGATATTGAAGCGCTTGAAGAAGCAACCTTCACAACATCACTTGAGAGCGATGAAATCTTATCGGTAATAAACTCAAGTCCGACAATCTTATTCGCTGTGATAGTATCGGCAAATAAATCTTTTGTAACAACAGTAGGTGCTGTAATACCGAGTCTTGTGGCAACTCTATCTGTATATATTTCAGACACACCAGGAGTTGTTGTGGATTGAGCAACCAGCTTCTCAAGAATAGCTTTCTGATATTCAAACTCCGATATGTTTTTATCAAATAAATCACCAAACAGAGAGGCCAGACTCGTTCCAGTATAAATACCATTCTTTATAAATAAAGTAACCATGCCTATTCCATCACCATCAAAATCACTCAGAGCCTGACCAATCACTGGCCCCGATTTAATAGCCTTCATTGCAACACCAGGGATAGATGAGGAGGTGATGTAGTCTCCTGCTCTTATTTTGCCGTTTTCTGTCGTTACCTTTACTGGCACACGACCAGACAAGGCTACATATATTGGACGCGTACCCTCAGGAATCATGGCGCTACCTAAAATCATACCCGGCTGAGTTGTTATGACACCCAGTATATTTTTATCATAAGCAATATCAGATTGTTTAACCCCAGCATCTGTAAAGTCGTCTATAGACACAACCATCGCAGGTCCCATGGAATCGTCTCTGGTGTAATACATTTCTGCCAAGTCGGAACCGAGATTTCTGTTGGCAAACATAAATGATCCTGCATCAAAATGTGCCAGTCCTGCTCCAGTATTTGCGGAATACTGTATCACTATCGTACCAGGAGTTGCACCATTAACAACCGTTGCACCCAGTGTGACCACATCCTGGATTGTGGTTAATGTGGTTAAAAGACCAACACCACACGAATTACCGGTAAATGTCGAATTACTCTTAACAACAGATGTGGAAATATAACATATCGCGCCACTCGGAGCAGTGATATAAAACTTAACATCATCAGCCGAGGCTGAGTTGTAGGAACGGATTATTGCATTAATACTCCATGTTTCGTTGGCGCCAACGATAACGGAAAGATTAGTGTTTTGAGCAACCGTAGCGTTTGTAGTCAGATCATAAGGTACAGTCTTTACAACGTTAGCGGCAATATTAGCACCCGTACCATCACCTGCGGCACCAACCATTTTCCATTGGCTATTTAATCTAAGAAGATTGAAGCTTTTAATTTGTGATTCAGCTAGGGTGGTACTTGCGGTTGAAACAATGGCGTTATTTACCAAGCTTCCATTAACCTTCAAAGAAACAGACTGAGTACGCTCATTTGCCGTTACTCCTTTTGCGGCTCGCATCTCCACAAAAGCATGAGTTCCTTCAATGTCTGGTAGGCCAGTCAGATTAAAGATGGTGGCCGTAGAACTATCAGTTGTGCCGGAATTGTTTTCAAGATAGTATGCTACCCCTGCCGTCGATATTGTAACAGTTGAATCTGTTGTAAGCGTCTGGGCACTTATAATACTGTTCCCTCCCCATGTTCCCTTAACGTCAATATTTCTTAACGGTGAGGTGGTTCCAATACCCACTAACCCCATATCTGTTATCCTCATTCTCTCAACAGCACTCGCTGTGGTACTAGAGGCTGTTCCAAATGCCAAATGAGTTCCCTTTGCTGAGTCTGTAAAATTTTCAGCAGCAATTCCCCTCATATAAGCCGTCGGATTTAGACCAAATCCAGTTGTTCCATATCCATTAAATCCATAAAATCCGATTGACTGTCCTGATATGACTGCGCTTGGAGACGTTGGTGTACCATTACCCCTCCTTGTTAGAATTTGAGCATCATTAGTAGAATCAATACTATCAAATATAGCCAATGGACTGAGACTATCCGAAACGTGCAACCTGGCCTCAGGGGTACTTGTTCCTATTCCAAAGAATTTATCTATATTATCCCAAAACAAGTTAGCATCTGCAGCGAAGGTATTACTGCCATCATTAAATTGTAGCTGTCCTATTGATCCCGCAGCGAGACCAAGAGATGATGTAGAAGTTAATGTATATCCACCATCACTGTTTCCTACGAGCATCTGTCCAAAAGTAGGAGCAGATGATAATCCTGTACCGCCATACGCAACAGACATTGTAGATGTTGCGGACACTAAGCCGTTGATTGCCTGAAGAGGACCCGTTAGTGTTCCGAGCCAAATGTCACCGGTTACAGAGAACTGGGTGGCTGTGGCGTTTGTAAATGTATTTAGTGCGGTGAAGTTGTTTACAGAGTATGCCTTAGGTATTGTTGTAGAAGCATCAACATATGTATTTACCCTCTCATCTGTATAGAACAACTTTGACCCCTCTACTATGTCTGAAGTATTAATTCCGAGAGTTGATGTAGCTAAGAGTGTGTAACCTTGAGAGCCGTTACCAATAAGTAACTGACCGAGAGTAGGAGCAGATGATAATCCTGTACCGCCGTAGGCAACCGATATTGTAGATGTTGCTGACACTAAGCCATTGATTGCCTGAAGAGGACCTGTAAATGTTCCAAGCCAAGTATCACCTGTTACTGAGAACTGAGTGGCTGTAGCGTTTGTAAAATTAGCAAGTGTAGACCAGAAAGTATCTATTGTACCGAGAGTTGAAGTGGAGTTGGCAAATGAGGTTAGACCTGAGAATGTCCAATCTCCAAGTATTGTTTCGTCTTTTGTTTTGTTTGCATATCCTCTATCTGCGATAGTAATTGGTGTTTCAATATGAGAGTAATAAGCAGAGCTTTGATATGTCCAGTGAATTGTTTTTGCAACGTTTGAGGTTGTATATCCTCTTACTTTCATTACGAGTCTGTCTGTTCCGTCTACATTGAAAGCAGTATCAGAAGTTCCTGTAAATGCCGCCAACGACTCCTGTATGGTTGTCTGGTTTATTTCTGTTGTTGTTGCTTGTCCAAGCCAATATTCATTACCTGCGACTTCTCGTCTATATCCATCTAAAACCAAATAAGATGTTCCAACGGAACTATCTACATAAGTGTAAGCGTGAATACGTGTTGTTCCTGCTGGATAGTTTGTAATGGTTATGTCTGTCGATGTTGAGATATATGTATCAATATCACAATACCCTCCTGCAATGTCGGAATCAGCGACACAAGATTCATCAACGAATAAACCCCCTGTCGGTGCTGATAACATTTGTTCATATGTTCCAATTTCCGAAGCCGTGTTTGTTGGATAGAAAGACAATGCTGACCCCTCCATATTTGGAGACTCCATACACTCTCCTGTAGCAAAACAAATTTCGGTTGTAGTTACTGTTCCGAAGATATTGCCTCCTGTGAATGTATTGTTGGTATAGGTCTTTGGTATGGTGGTGGATGAGTTTATATAATAATTAGCAGATGTTGTGGAGAAGAAGTTATTAACTGTCTTCCAGTAATCCGTTGAAGTTGTAGAGAAGAAATATCCTTTATCGATCGTAGCTAATAAGGCGTTAACTGATGTGGTACTGAATCTATCTACAGAGGCATACCAGGCATCAACTGAGGTTGTGGAGAATCTGTCGGCTGAACCATACCAGTAGTCAGCTGAGGTTGAGGAGAAGAAGTTGTTTTCTGATTTCCAGTAATTAGCTGAGGTTGTGGAGAAGAAATATCCCTTGTCTAAGCTTCCGAGCAAGTAGCTAACTGATGTGGTTGAAAATCGGTCTGCAGAGGCATACCAGTAATCGGCTGGAGTTGAGAAATTAGTGAGATTTCCGGCATCCAAATAGTATGAACCCTCCTGCCCATCGAACGTTCCAGTCCAGTCGCCTGTCTTTACAATATATGAATCACCAATAGCTGTCCCGTTCCAAATGCCGGATGTAATCGTTCCCAAGGAAGAGTTTCCTGTAATTAACAGGTTTCCACCAATCTTAGTATTTCCAACAACCTCAAAAATATTACCGTTAGTAGTTGTAGCTGATCCCCCTATTATAACCACGTCGGCAGGGTCAACCAGATATACAGATAGATTATCCGTACTTGTTGCCCATGGTGAGACTCCACTTCCACCACTTCCCGTAGGAACAGTTGCCCAAGTAAGTACTCCTCCCGAGACCTTAAGGTATGTATCGTTTCCGCCGACATTTAATCCGGCAAGAGTTGATGGTGTATCTGCATAAAGGAGTTGACCTGTATTATAAGAAGAAAGTCCTGTTCCCCCGTAAATCGCAGATATAGTGTTTGTAGCCGATACCAAACCATTGACTGCCTGAAGAGGGCCAGTGAAAGTTCCAAGCCATGCGTTGCCGGTTACGGAGAATTGAGTGGTTGTAGCATTTGCGAATGTATTAAGAGATGTAAAGGTATTGGCTGTATATGTCTTGGGTATTGTGGTGGATGAGTTTACGTAATAGTTAGCTGATGTTGTAGACCAGGAACTACCGGTTGAAGCGAAGTATTCTGCTGAAGTAGTTGAGAAGAAGTTGTTCTGTGTCTTCCAATAATCAGATGATGTTGTTGAGAAAAAGTATTCCTTGTTTATCGTAGCTAACAAAGCGTTAATCGATGTTGTGCTGAATCTGTCTGCTGAAGAGTACCAGTGGTCAGCTGATGTTGTTGAGAAGAAGTTATTTTCTGTCTTCCAGTAATTAGCTGATGTTGTTGAAAATAGTGAATCTTGGTTCTCTGCTAAGTAGTAAGCTACTGACGTTGAAGAGAAAGCAGCGCCCTGATTTTGAGAAAGGAAGTAGGCTGATGAAGTAGTTGAGAAGAAATATCCTTTATCGATAGTTGTGAGCCATGCATTGTTTGTTGTTGTTGAGAATCTATCTGCTGAGATATACCAAGCATCAGCTGATGTTGAGGAGAAGGCATTCCCCTGGTTCTGAGAGAGGAAATATGATGCTGAGGTTGTAGACCAGGAACTACCGGTTGAAGCGAAGTATTCAGCTGAAGTAGTTGAGAAGAAGTTATTTTCTGTCTTCCAGTAATTAGCTGATGTCGTGGAAAATAGTGAATCTTGGTTCTCTGCTAAGTAGTAAGCTACTGACGTTGAAGAGAAAGCAGCGCCCTGATTTTGAGAAAGGAAGTAGGCTGATGAAGTAGTTGAGAAGAAATATCCTTTATCGATAGTTGTGAGCCATGCATCGTTTGTTGTTGTTGAGAATCTATCTGCTGAGATATACCAAGCATCAGCTGATGTTGAGGAGAAGGCATTCCCCTGGTTCTGAGAGAGGAAATGTGATGCTGAGGTTGTAGACCAAGAACTACCGGTTGAAGCGAAGTATTCTGCAGATGTTGTTGAGAAGAAATTGTTTTCTGTTTTCCAGTAATTAGCTGATGTTGTGGAAAATAGTGAATCTTGGTTCTCTGCTAAGTAGTAAGCTACTGACGTTGAAGAGAAAGCAGCGCCCTGATTTTGAGAAAGGAAGTAGGCTGATGAAGTAGTTGAGAAGAAATATCCTTTATCGATAGTTGTGAGCCATGCATCGTTTGTTGTTGTTGAGAATCTATCTGCTGAGATATACCAAGCATCAGCTGATGTTGAGGAGAAGGCATTCCCCTGGTTCTGAGAGAGGAAATATGATGCTGAGGTTGTAGACCAGGAACTACCGGTTGAAGCGAAGTATTCAGCTGATGTTGTTGAGAAGAAGTTATTTTCTGTCTTCCAGTAATCAGTTGAAGTGGTTGAGAAGAAATATCCCTTGTCTATTGTAGCTAACAAAGCATTAACTGATGTTGTGCTGAATCTGTCTGCTGAAGAGTACCAGTGGTCGGTTGAAGTAGTTGAGAAGAAGTTATTTTCTGTCTTCCAGTAATCAGTTGAAGTAGTGGCCCAATTTGATACACCTGATCTGGCGGCTTGAGTTGTCTCCCAGTAATTAGCTGATGTTGTTGACCATGTTCCATCGGAAGCTCCACCGCCTGTTATACAAACACCATTAATGGCAAAACATCCGCCCAAAAGGTTCATACCATAAGCAAGAGTTGAAGTGGCCGTAGAAGAAGACGTTGTAAAGTAGGAAGCAACAGCCTGTCCATTCACAGAAAGTGGTGCGTAAGGAGATGTGGTACCAATGCCCAAATTACCCGTTAAATTACCCCCTGTTATTGGTAAATAACCGGAGAGTAAAATATTGTCGGGGATATCAGCATCAGTGAGACCAGAAACTCCGTTGACAGTGATATTTGTAAGGGAGGTTCCGTTTAATTGATCTATTTTATTTGTCAGGGCGATAGCTGTTGTATTGGCGGCGTATTGACTATTAGTTACAGAGCTAAGATTGTTTATACGAGACAAAAGCTCCGATCTTATCTCTTGATTATAATTTTTAAAAAAATTATCCAGTTCTTCTTTTGTATAAAAACCAAAAGAAGAGATTATTGGCTGGTTATAATAAACTATTCTCTCAATTATTGTTTCAGTCGGTGATGTAACTGTTTTTGTTTGTGTAGATAAGGTTGTTTCTCTTTGAATCACGGGAGGTTTATCCTGAATCCTTAAATAACCGCTTTCAAGATCTCCTGCGTCATCCTTTCTTATAAAATCAAATTTTTCTTTTTCTGTCCTAAGAGATTCATTATCAGAAACCATTGAAGAGCTGGGAACAACCCCCTCAACAAAATAATTCATCTTCTCTTCCAAATATGTCGCCACTCTATTAAAAATACTTTCAACAGCTTCGGTTACTTGAGCATAACTTTTATTTGTCGTTTCAGAAGCAGATACAAAAGAAATACTAAAAAATATTACAAAAGATACGATAAATATTTTTAATAATTTGTTTCTAAAAATCATTTTAAAACAAGACCATGAATACATAACTGTGCGAAAAAATCTTTCACAGGCCCTATTAATAATTTTATTACAAAAGCTCAATATTAAAAAGTATTTTTTAAGAAAATGTGGGGATAACTTTCTAATTTTTACGGCTAACAATAAAGGCCGTTCGTAATTGCCTAAAATAGCTCAACGAACGGCCCCTTTTTTAAAAATAATCAATAAAAATTATAAAGGAAGTGCTGTCAAAGTGATAGACGAACTATAACTTCCTGCGGGTTGAGCCTGATTTATTTTTTTAGATTCTGCTTTAAAATTTATTATTGTGGCTGTTCCTGAGGGCTGATTATTAGAGTTCTCTGTAACGACCACCCTCGCGGTTGAATCTATTCCATTCCATGTACTTGAATCAGTCGAAAAACCAAAAGCAGAAGTTCCATCTGCTACACTCCAAGAAGCGGGACCACTAAAACTATCAAAACTATTAGAACCCGAAGATAGGGACGTGCCAGACAATTTAAGCTGATACCCTCCGGGATTATCAGTAATAACGGTCACACTAACAGAACCTTCCGCTGTACCACCCCTTAAAGATGTAATTGTTCCGGTCAAAATTAAATCGGCCGGAACAGAAACAGACAATGTCGATTCTCTCATGGGAAGGGGTCCTGCATCTATTGTATAACTTGTTGAATTACCCTCTCCAATAAGACCGTCGCTTATGCTATCTTGCACTGAAAAATTTGTAGAGGTAGACAATCCACCAGTGTAAGAAATAACATCTGACTCTATTATAAAGTTAGTACTACTTGCGACATACGCATTTGCAACGGTACCTGAAACAAGACACAAGATTGTTGCAAAAACTATAAAACTATTTTTTAACATATTTTAAAAATTTTATGAGAATAATTATAAATAAAAATAAATAAATAAATATTGTGTAAAAATTATAAACAAAAATTGATTCATTCTCGGTATTTTCCCCTCCCCCATATCCCGGATACAATACGAGGTGGGCCTTATATAATGGTTGTAATTTAGAAGGAATTTCCCAATTAATTTCATTAATCTTATCACTTTCCGGCAAAACAAACCAAGGCTCAATATTTTTTCTTTCAACTAAATTGCCAAAAATATCCCTGAGTTCAATAAATCCGTAAGGGTTTAATTTAGCCTCGCCTGTATTTTTAAAACTTATACGGAATATTCCATCTCCTGCATATTCAAAACTATTTAAAAAACCAGAACGTAATGCGGTTTTATCAATATTTATAAAGACTAAAGAACCAGACCTTACGATAACCTGAGAGTTATTAGAAGTTGGAATATTTAACCCGCGACGAGAAACCAATACAGCTCCACCAACAAATTTTTCAATATTATTTTCTGGAATATGTGCGGTAATAATTACGGTCGCTTCTTCACCGTGATCTAATCTGAATTTTTTATTATCAACTGAAATGTATTCGCTTATTTTTAGAGTGTTTCCTTGATAATTTTTATCAGTATCAAAAACATCCTCAAGGTCTATTTGAAACTCAGACGGAATACCGGTTCCGTTAGAAATTCTTAATTCCTTTTTAACAATACTTCCTTCTTCAAGGTCAAATTCGATTTTAGTCGGACTCAAAGAAAAATTTCCAGTAACTGGAGCTGATATGTTTTTAATAACACCGAAACCAAAAGAGGCAGACGGTAACAAAAACAAAAATATCAATATCGCACTATAAACTATTTTTTTCATTCTATTCTGAAAATTATATCAATATATCTCCACTTAAAACACCATTTTTCAATTCCATCGGCTCAGTTTTGTGAATTGTTTTATAAGTACCATCTATCTGCTTTTCGTCAACTGTTACGTAGTATTTACCAGGACCAACCAAGAAATAAAATCTGCCGAGGTGGTCGGACACAACTGTTTTAATCTGGTTATTCATTTCTGCGAAAAATACTTTAATAACAGCATATGGTATTGGCATAGATGTTTGAGTATTCTTAACAACAATAGCCTTCTTTCCTTTTCTTCCGGCAAAATTATAAATGATAAACACAGAGTATATCGCAATAAAAACAAAATTTAGTGTTCTCGGATCAAATACCGCTGTAATAATAGCGGACAAAAGACCTATAAGGTAAATAGCGTCAAAAACTTTATTCCAAACCCTCTCTCTATCAGAATATATCCTAAAGAGATTTTGCTTATTTTTCGCAAATTCATTCCAATCAAAACCAATAGGATCAAGTGGGATATTCTCTATTAATACATCCCCTTCTTTGGTGGTCAGATCTTCTCCATGATAAATGTTGTTATAAATTTCATCACTTGCCTTGCCATCTAATGTCTTTGAAGGGAAAGTGTAATTTGTTTTACTTGCTTTCAGTTTGTAAGTTCCTGGTGGTATCAAAAATCCGTAGCGACCATCAAGATCCGTAATAGCATCAGCGACCTCTTCTCCTGTTGGTTTAGAAACTACGACATACGCCGGATCAAGAGGTCTTTTTGTAATAGAATCATAAACAGTACCCCACGGCTTACCTCGCCTCTTAGATGTACCGACAACAACACCCAACAGTCTCAAAATCAAAAGATATATATCAGACAAAGATGTGACAGTCATCATTCCCGTTGTCAAAATAGCTTGAGTTGCAACAACAGCAACTCCTGTGGCAACTCCAAGTGGCTTAGCGACGTTGGTAACCACTTTCCCCACAGGACTCTCTACAAATTCTCTAGTAGCCTCAGCTGTTTTTTTTGAGGCATTAACAATACCGGCAACAGGGTCTTTGGCAAAATTTTGTATAGAATCTATGACGTAATTAGAAACATACACCATGGTATCTACTGAACCTCCAAAAAAGTTTTCAACAGCCGACACCGCTTGTTGTATGACTTCAGGCGGAGCTACTGGAGGTACGACTGGCACTTCTGGAGGAACGACTGGTACTTCTGGAGGAACGACTGGTACTTCTGGAGGAACCACTGGTGGGACCACCGGCACTTCTGGAGGAACGACTGGTACTTCCGGAGGAACCACTGGTGGGACCACTGGCACTTCTGGCGGAACTACAACTGGCGCTGGAGCTGGTGCCGATACCCCACCACCACTATCAGACTCCTGGCTAACAGTTAAACCAACATTAAACGCAGAAACACTTGTTGTTAATAAAAAAAATACAACAACCCCAAAAATAAAAAAGGTTCTTTTTGTAAGCATTACTAAATGATACCATAAACAAAAAGTTATAAATAATAACAGACTGTGGATAAAAATAAAAACGGCCACCCTAACCAGTGGTCATTTTTAAAAATTAGATATATCTTTTAAAGACTATTTCTTGCCTAATTTTTCCAAATTTTCCTTAATTATTGAGACTATCTCTTTTGGCTCGTGCTCACTCTTAATGAGGTATGAAATGGCTCCTAATTTTAGTCCTTTATCTGCCTCCTCTTTTCCAGCAAGATTCGTGAGTATAATAACAGGGATATCTTTAAAATTATCATCTGCCTTTATTATTTTCAATGCGTCAAATCCACTCATTTTAGGCATCATTATATCCAAAAGAATTATATTGGGTTTGATTTCGGCTGTTTTTAATTTAGAAATACCATCTTCTCCATCAAATGCCATTTCCACATCATAATTATTTAGTTTAAAAACACGTTCATACATTCTAAGCATTAAAGGGTCATCTTCTATGATCAATATTTTTGTCATTTGAATATTAAAAAGCGATTAACACATTAAACTCTATCATATTTAGAAAGGCAACACCAACTTAAAAACACTACCTTTCCCTTGGCTACTTTCTACGAGCTCAACCCTTCCATTCATAGAGATTGCGAGCAATCTGCTTATATAAAGACCGAGGCCCGTGCTTCTGGAGGCATCTCTTGTTAAAAGTTTTTCTTGGGCCTGCTGGAATTTTCTAAATAATAATATTTGATTTTCCTTTGATACACCAATTCCAGAATCTTTAACATACAAAGAAACATGACCTGGTTCATCTTTCTTAATATAAACACTGATTTCACCTTTTGACGTGTAGTTTATAGCATTGCTTATCAAATTAGAAACAATTTGCTTAACCTTATCTTTATCTCCAGTAACAAAAGAATTCCTGGGCATCTCTCCAATTTTTAATGAAAGTCCCTTTAGCGTCGCCGCTGATTCAAAATCGCGCAACATACCCATAATCAAATCTCTCATATTAAATTTATCCGATTTAAAAATTATCTTACCCTGCTCAAGACGAGAAACATCCAAAAAGTCTCCTACAATCTTTAAGAGTCTGATACTTGCCTCGTGAACATCTTCCACCATTTGTTTTATTTCTTTATTTTGAAGTTGTTGTCCAAAAAACTCCAAAATCATGGAGGTGTTTCCCATTATTGCCGTAAGGGGTGTCCTAAGTTCATGAGAGGCAATAGAAAAAAATTCGTCCTTTGATCTATCAAGAATTTTCTGTTCTGTAATATCTTCTATAAGTCCCAAAAGTCCTATTTTTTCTCCTGTTTCAACAGAAACAATGGACTGTAAGTATAATTTGAAAAATTTATTAGCCAAACTAACATCTTTAAAAACCTCCATCTTCATACTACTAAAAACAGACTGACATCTTTCTCTTATCGGGAAAAAACCGTCAAACATACTTTCTATTTCAGAGAAACTGCTTATTTTTTCAACAGAAAAAACTCTAGAAAGCGCGGGGTTACTTTCCAGGAGAACAAAGTCGGTATTTATTAAAAAATAAGCCAAAGGAATGCTATTGATTGTAGCCCTCAAAAAAGCCTTTTCACTCATTAACTCTCCTGTCCTTATTCTAATCTCTTTCTCTATTATATTTTTTTCAACATTAACATCTTCGAGTAAATTCAAAACAGCAGACTTACTTGCACCAAGCTCTGTAAGAGCCTCCTGGAGTCTTTTTGAAAGCATGTCGGCCTCTATACTTTTTAACCTCTCTTCCCCAACAGCTTCTAAAAGTTTTTTCTGTAATTCCTCTTTAGCAAGAAAATATGTTTTCTCTTCCATCAAGAAATCAGACGGTAATATATCCAAGAATATTTTTAAAAATTCTAGAGGATAAATAAATTTAAATGCCGTAAATGACGATTGCAAAATAGCATCGGCTATTTTATTACCAAAACCACTTATTACCTCTTTTGTTATATTTTCAAATAAATTTTTTAAAGAATACCTCAATTCATCTATGCTTATCTGCTCCAGCCCCATGTCTTTCCCAATTTCAATCTTAAGAGAATCTTCTAATAGCAAAACCTTTCCACTTAATCTATTTCCAATTAATGAATTATTTAGTATCGTTTTAAAATTATCCTCCCCTATATTTCCTTTAAGATATTTAACTATATCTCTAGTCGCCATTGCAAAAACAGAAGCAAATCGCTCTCTTTCGTTCACAAATGGTAATTCTAACCTAGAAAAAAGATTATTGGTGAAACCTTTATTAATTATTTCCTTTCTAAGTTCATTTATCTCTATTTCCCTTTTTACAATAAGTGGCTTATTTCCTGTTACAAATTTTTCAAAACAGAAATATGCTCGAGTTAATTGTATTTCTTTTTCTTCTCCGGAAAGGGCATCGGCTTTTTTCTTCAACTCACTACATTCCTCTGCAAGTTCTTTTCTGTTTATAAAATTTTGTAAATATGAAAAAATATTATCAACACTGACTGTTGACTCATTGTCTATTTGAGTATCATTGTGATTGGAAAAAATTTTAGAAAAAATTTTCATTATTATTTTATTTATTTAAATTATACTATAATTTAAGAATATAAGAATATCTCAAACAAATGGAACAAAAAATAGACGTCTCACATTATAAATACTCCCTTACTTTAATTTTTATTATAACAATAATTTGGTGGGTGATACTTCAGATAATCCCCGACAAAACAACTAACTGGAATTTTCTATATAACTCTGAAAATGCGTTAATATTCTTACTTTCTGGTATTTTTTCTTTGTTTCTAATAAAAAAAACGGGAATATCAGAACTTCCTCGAAAGGCCATAAACACACTGTCTGTTGCCCTTATGTCATATGGAATGGGTCTTATAGTTTGGACTATTTATAACTTTTTTTATATGCAGGAGGTCCCCTTTCCATCAATAGCAGACATATTCTTTGTTGCTTTTTATCCACTCGTACTTATTTCTGTATTTTACTATCTTCAAATTTTTTCTTTTATTTTAAAAAGACAAATCTTAATTGAAGCAATTGTTTTATTCTCAATTTTATCATTTATAATTTTTACAGTTCTTGATGTTAAAATATCATCTGAAATGTCTCTGTTGGCAAAAATACTTACCATTTTTTATCCATTGTCTAGTGCAATCATTTTATCGGGGGCAATAATGATAATCCGAGTTGGCGGTGGCGCCATAAAAAATGGGGCGATGTTTTTATCTCTTGGGTTGGCATCACAAGGCCTAGCAGATTTCCTTTTTTCATTTAGAACAGCCACCGGCACTTACTGGAATGGCGATTATTCAGATATTATGTTTACAATATCGGCTTTTATTATTGGAATAGCCAACTTAACAATCATTTCAAAACTAATTCCAAATCAAGAAAACGCCAAACCAACAATTATCTAATCTAAAAAGCGCCTTCATAATGAGGGCGCTTTTTAATTTAACTATTTCTTTAATTCACATCCAGTAATTTCGGATAATTTTTCCAATCCTTGTTTTCCTTCAAGTATTTTTCCTTCTGCTGATATCCAAGAAGGATAACCCATTATTCCTTTTTCGGTACAAAGCGATATGTTATCAGGGCACTCAACATAATTAACATACTTAAAAGAACTCCCGAAACTACTCTTTTCATCTAGACAATGTGGACACCAAGCTGCGCCATACATAGTTGCTCCTTTGTCCGTTAAACATTTTGCGAATTCATCCAAATTTGAATATTTGACTTGAGGCTTAATAGCAAAAACAAAGGCCACCCACGCAAAAGAAAGCACAACAACAACAAAAACAAAAACCCAAAAAATCTGATTTAATTTATTCATCACAACAATTAACTAATTTTGTAACAATATCATCAACGCTCCACGGCTTATCACCCGCCGGAATCTCCTTGATCCCAGAAACATCTATTATCTTTAATCTAAGTGCCCAAAACAGAGAATACATTTTGTAAGAACGGTCAAAAAACTCTTTAGCTTCTTCCTTTTTACCGGCCCCCTGCAATTTTGTACCAACTTCCATCAGTCTCATGGATGTTGCCAGTAGGTGCTTTGAGATACACCAAGACTCTCCCTCGTTTTTTAACATAAGCTTCAAGAGAAGACTTTTCCTCATCTCCCTAACTTCAGCCAACATATCAAAATAACCGGGGTTATCTGTTTTTTCTCCTGTAAAGAAAAAATGTTCCTCAAGACTTATTAAATTCATTACGGCAATGGATAGGTCTTCGTCAAGAGAGAGGTCAACCGTACCACTCTTCCTCATCTCATCAACCTTTTTAATGATGTCCTCCATCTTTTTCTTATTATCTTCCATATTATTATTGTTAGAGAACTTGTTCCATTAGAAGCAGGTCGCATTCGTTCTCTGTTAAATTAATTTATTAAATATCACCAAACTCTTTTATAAAATTAAGCCAAACTGACCGTGGCCCGTCTACAGGCCTACCTGTCCGGTAGGCAGACTGTCGATGTAAACCCCATCGACTTCTGGTGGGATTATAATACAAAAATTATCACACCCAAAATTATTGTTATAACACCACCCCAAAATCTCATATTTTTAGACTCTGACCCCTTCCATTCTGATACCCTGGCAAGTACAGGCTTACTTCCTGATACAAAAAGAATTATGGCGAGTGGTAATATAAATATAAGATTATAAAGCACTAAATACCAGAAACCGCTCCAGAATGTCTCATTATCATGAATGAGACCTAGTATCATAAGATATGGACCGCCTGTGCACGGAAATTCATAAAGCCCAACCATTATCCCCAAGAAATACGATGATGGCAAAGATGCTTTCTCCATTATATAAGCGATTCTCTTGTGAGCGAATTGAGGTATTTTTACCTTTATTGGAAAAGAAGGAAAAAAATCATTAATAATATTCAAAAGCCCAAATACAATCAAAATCAAGGCTCCAACCTTTGCCATAAAATTAGGTACTCCAAAAAACAAAAGGGCTTGTATTATTCCTAAACCAATAAGAATATATACAGAAAAAATTCCAAATATATAAATACCACCCATTTTTAATATAGTTTTTCTCTCCTTATTTAAACTCATTAAGAAAGCAATCGTTAATATAAGAACAGAAAAAGCACAGGGATTTATACTATCAACAAGCGACGCTAGTATAACCATCGGCAACATGAGTCTACTGTCAGTCATGGCTGTCTTAAGGAATTCCGGAACTAATCCGCTTAAATAAAAAACAGCTACAGCAAAAACTGCAACAAAAGAAACCACACAAACATTAATAAATTTTCTGGAAAATTTTCCGTTTTCGTTATACATTAGTAGTTTTCGTATTCTAAATTATTATCTATGGAAACACCAGAGCTGAAATTCTTAAATAAATCTTGGAACCAAACTCATCTTCAATAACAGCAAACGGTTCAGAAAGACCAACCCCCAAAAGACCCTGTCGTGATGGAGAATAAATCAATTCAACGATCATGCGACCCCCTTTTCTTATAATTATTAAATTATCGTTTTTGTAAAGATAATTTCTAATATCAAACGGTCCGATTTTTTTTTCCTCATTTTCTAAATAAACCTCTAAACTTAACGAGGTTGTATATATATTTTTTATTTTAATATCGTTTTTCCCATTATTTTCTATATTAAAGGAGTGAGTCTTATTTCCTTCGTGCATAAATACAATTCCAAAATCATGGAAATTATTTTTGGAAGACAGCTTACCATCGTCAGCTATTCCGCTAGACAAAAGTGCTTCAAAACCGATTACACCATCTCTTACTCCACCCCTTTCGGCAACAATAAATACAATAAAAAATATAAGAACTCCTAATATAATTTTGGCAACATCTTTGTAATTTTTTAACATAAAAACTTGTCCCGTAGGAAGTTTCTGTTAAATATAACTGCAAGAAACCGAAAGCTCCACGCACTATACACAAAGTATCACCAAAGAACTATTCTAACTTTCCTGCGAGGACTGCCTCAAACAATGCGACCATCAAATCTTACGGTAACCTATTATTAACTTCAATTCAAAGTTCTATTGTGTTCCACAAAAACTGTTATTCGTTTTTGTTTTCTTTTTTATCCTCTTCTGGTTTTGTAAAATAGTACAAATAAGCAATTTCCAATAACCCAAGCGTATTTATAACAAGAATAGCTATAAACCACTCAAAGTGTCCTAATCTCGCTGCCCTCCAAAGAGCCCTACCCTTCCAATAAAGAGTCCAAGCCAAAATAGCAATAATCCATATGCTTAATCCTTGACCGATTATTCCATATCCGGAACCGTATTCAAAATACCTCATTAAAATAAATTATTATCTAATAATATCGCTTGTATATATTATAACAGATCAGTCAAGTTATTGGTAGCAAAAAACACTTAAAACTTAGACCCCTGGGGTCTAAGTTTTAAGTGAGAAATAATTAACGTTTATTCTGTTACTTCTGGCTCTATAATAGGTTCTGGAATTATTTCAGCTTCCGGTTCAGGTGTTGGTTCAACCACAGGTTCCGGTTCAGGTGTTGGTTCAAC
>DOAO01000001.1 GCA_003504275.1 Patescibacteria group bacterium | reverse complement strand
TGTCAAAAGAGGTTAGTTAAAACATAGGGGGGTGGGGCTCGGTAGTAGTATTTGCGTCTGTGTCCAGAACAAATATTATTTCCGGTTTTATATTAGGTGTGGCTTTCAGATCTTTCTTTGATCTGGGATTTTCCTTTTCCCTACTCTTATTTTTTGTTTCGCTTATACTTTTTATTTCTCAGTATTTTTATAACAACCATCTACGCCATGGCGTAGATGTAAAAAAGTATGTCGTTATCTTTATGTTTATTACGCTCGGAACCGTTTGGTATGATTTTAGGGTAGGGGAATCGGTCTCGTATCTAAATGGTTTGGATGGACGAGTTATTTCTTTAAGAGTTGTCGTTTTTGATGAGCCAGAGGAAAAGAATGGTAAACTTCAGGCGATTGTGATGGTGGAGAATGACAATAATTCAGAAAAAATACTCATAAAGACGGCTACCGTTCCAAGATACAAGTACGGGGACACACTACAACTTGTCGGGGAAATTAAAAAGCCTGAAAATTTCTCAGAAGATTTTGACTATGTTTCTTATCTTGCAAAAGATGATATTTATTTTCTTATTGAAAATCCAAAGGTAAAAATAATTTCTTCAGACAAAAGTTTTAGTTTAAGCCGTTATTTATTTTTGATAAAAAACTTTTTTACACAAAATATAAATGAAGTTTTACCTGAGCCACATTCATCTTTACTTGCAGGACTTGTTCTTGGCGCAAGGGAATCGCTTGGAACAGAATGGATAAATAAATTTAGAATAGCAGGACTTTCTCATATCGTGGTTCTTTCCGGATATAATCTCACAATAATTTCTGATTCTGTTATGAAAGTAATTTCAAGATTTTTATCCGGTTCCTCGGCATCTTTCCTTGGAGCAGTGTCCATTATTCTTTTTACAATAATGACAGGCGGAGGGGCGTCCACTGTCCGTGCGGCGATAATGGCACTCATTATACTTTTGGCAAAAACGACAGGCAGACTTTATGAAGCCTCATCGGCGCTTATTGTGGCAGGATTTTTGATGATACTTCACAATCCACGAATACTTATATTTGATATGTCTTTCCAACTGTCGTTCCTGGCGACACTCGGTCTTCTCTATATTTCTCCTATGGTCAAAAAATATCTTACTTTTGTAACTGAAAAATTAGGACTTCGAGAGGTGTTGGCCACAACAATCGGCGCACAAATAGCGACATTTCCTCTCATCGCCTACAAGATGGGCACTTTTTCATTAGTGGCGTTACCTGTTAATATTTTAGTTTTGATTTTTATACCAATAACGATGTTTCTCGGTTTCTTGGCTGCGACGTTGAATATTATTAATTTTTATATTGCGACACCAGTCGCTACTTTGGCTTGGGCATTACTATCGTATATATTGTTTGTGGTAGATATATTCTCGTCACTACCTTTTGCTTCTGTAAATGTGAATGCTATCAATATTTTTTTGCTTTTATTGTTGATCTTAATGATTGTGATAGTTTATAAATCACGTCAAATGTTTTCTTCGGAAATAGATGGGTGGACAATTGAAGAAATATAAAAGCGTAAAACGAAAAGCGAAAAGTGAAAAACAAAAAAGAAAAAATTAAAATAATTTTACTTTGCATCGCGACTTTGTCGTGCTTTTTTGTCTGGTACGCGGTATTCGCAGAGGATAGACAGGGAATTTTAACGGTATCTTTTTTAGACGTAGGGCAAGGAGATGCGATATTTATAGATACGCCGAATGGTAATCAAATTCTAATAGATGGTGGGCCGAATAAAAAAGTACTCCAAGAATTAAGTAGAGTAATGCCTTTTTATGATAGGAGCATAGATCTTGTGGCGCTTTCTCATCCACACACAGATCATGTTGTCGGTCTTTTGTCTGTTTTTTCGCGTTACTTAGTTTCGGGGTTTTTGGAGTCTGGGGTCTCTGTAAAAACTCCTGATTATGTTTCACTTAAGGAACTTGTCGCAGAAAATAATGTTCGGGATGTTCTGGCTATCCGCGGAATGAAAATAGATTTAGGCGGTGACGTCACAATGGATGTACTTCTTCCGGGCGAAGATTCTTCCAAGACAGACCCCCATGAAGGGATGATGGTTCTACGTTTAGTATATGGAAAAAATTCTTTTTTACTTACGGGAGACTTAGAAAAAGGAATTGAAAATATGTTGGTTTATATTGAAGGGGAAAATTTAAAAAGCGATGTATTGAAAGTCGGACACCATGGAACAAAGAATGCTTCTTATCCTTCTTTTCTTGGTAATGTTAAACCGAAATACGCGGTCATTTCTGTAGGTAAGAAAAATATGTATGGACACCCTGCACCAGAAACAATAAAAAGATTTGAGTATTTTGGAATACCTGTACTAAGAACTGATGAGGAGGGAACAATAACTTTTCAAAGCGATGGAGAGGCTGTCGTTCTATATTAAACAAAAAGACCTCATTTAATGAGGTCTTTTTGTTTAAATTATTTAACTTCCAGGTGTTTCTTTCCTTTAATGCATCTTGTGCAGATCTTCTCTCTGTGCCCATCCTTCATGGTTGCCCACTGAAGATTTATCTGCTTTCTAACCATTCCCGTAGGATTGAATTTGGTAGCACGAACTCGGTTGGAATAACCTCCACCCATCATGCTACCTCTTTTGCAAATTGTGCATGTCTTTGCCATTTACCCTGTTAAGTAAAAATTTGTTTAATTGTTTTTACCTATTGATTATATATGTTAATGAATCGACTGTTACCCCCCCCGTTAATCATGTTGTAAACAAATTTTAATTTTTCCAAAAATTTACTAAACAGGGTGAATATATTTTCGAATTAAGTTTTTTTATGTTAGCATATGATTAATTAATTAGCAAGATATAAAAATGTTTAGTGAAATAAGTCTAATATTCTCAATAGCGATACTTATTATGTCTGTGGTAGCACATGAAGTGTCCCACGGTTATGTTGCATACATGCTCGGAGATCCTACAGCAAAACTTGCAGGTAGGCTAACTTTAAATCCTTTGAAACATATAGATCCGGTTGGCTCCATAATTGTTCCAATATTTACTTCAATAATGGGTTTTACTTTTGGATGGGCCAAGCCTGTTCCCTATAATCAATATAATTTGAGAGGGGGTGATAAGTCAGTTGCTGTAGTTGCCTTGGCTGGACCTGTTATGAATATTTTTATTGCTTTTGTATTTGGTGTGATAATAAAAACAAGAATTTTAGATGGATTGGCCTCTCCTGAAATTTATCCCCTCCTTATTTATATTGTTCTTATAAATTTCGTTTTGGCAATTTTTAATTTAACGCCAATTCCGCCGTTTGACGGTTCGAAAGTGCTCTTCTCTTTTCTTCCATATAATCACAGAAAGATAGAAGAATTTCTTAATAGCAACCAGCTCATCCTTCTTTTTATTTTCCTTTTTTTCATCTGGGGAACGGTAATAGATCCAATAATAAATACACTTCTTGTATATTTGTCTAACTAGAAAAATTTGATTTATATATATCTAATATAATTAAATCGCTTGGGTACTTGATTTATTTATTAGACCTGCTATATTATCGCCTACGATGTCAACAATAAACCAATTAATAAAAAGACCTAGAAAAACGGTCAAAACAAAATCAAGCACGGTCGCATTAGCCAAGGGTTTTAATGTTAAGAAAAATAGACCTGTTTATTATCCGTCTCCTTTTAAAAGGGGTGTTTGTACTGTTGTAAAAACAACTACACCAAAGAAACCTAACTCAGCCCTTAGAAAAATTGCGAGAGTAAGGCTTACAAATGGTCTCGAAGTAACAGCCTACATTCCAGGAATGGGACACAACCTACAGGAACACTCTGTTGTTGTTATTAGAGGTGGAAAAGTTAAAGATTTACCGGGAGTCAGATATCATATTGTTAGAGGAATGTTGGATTGTGCTGGAGTTGACACAAGAAGACAAGGGAGAAGTAAATATGGAATGAAGAAGCCTAAACAGAAGTAAGAATAAAGAATTAGGAATTACGAATTAAATCTGGATTGCCACGCCTCAGCTAAGACGCTTCGGCTCGCAATGACGACGGATAAAAATCAAATAAACTATGCGAAGAAAAATAAAAGCAAGAAAACCAATACAGCCAGATCTGGTCTACAAATCAGCAGATCTTTCTAAGTTCATAAATTATATTATGATCGGTGGAAAGAAAAACACAGCAAGAACTGTAGTATATGATGCAATGAAAGAGATAGCGGAGAAGGCTAAGACAGATAAACCTATAGAGGTTTTTGAAAATGCTTTAAATAATGTTGGTCCAGTTACTGAGGTAAGATCAAGAAGAATCGGAGGAGCCACTTACCAGGTCCCTAGAGAGGTTAAGCCAAATAGAAGAATGGCTCTCGCTATGAGATGGATAATTGGAGCTGCAGAAAGCAAGAAGGGGGCACCTATGGCATCAAAACTTGCAGATGAGTTAATCCTCGCAAGTAAGAATGAAGGAGAAGCTTTCAAGAAGAAAGAAAATACACATAAAATGGCTGAGGCCAACAGAGCATTTGCTCACTTTGCTTGGTAATTGAAATCCCGACCACAAAGTCGGGATTTTGAATTTTAGATTTTAATTTATAAATATATTTTAATAATTTTATGGAGAGAATTTCACCTATAGAAAAAGTAAGAAACTTCGGGATCATTGCGCATATTGATGCCGGTAAGACAACAACTTCTGAAAGAGTTTTGTATTACACAGGCGTGACGCACAAGATAGGTGAGGTTCACGAAGGAGAGACCACTACAGACTGGATGGAACAGGAGAAGGAGAGAGGTATTACAATTACTTCTGCGGCTATTACTGCTTTCTGGAGCCCTTCATATATGCCAGTCGGAGACACAAGTAAGAAGTGTCAGTTTAACATTATTGATACTCCTGGCCACGTAGACTTCACAGCTGAAGTCGAGAGATCTCTTAAGGTTCTCGATGGTGGTGTTGTTGTATTTGATGGTGTCGCAGGTGTTGAGCCTCAGTCAGAGACTGTATGGAGACAGGCTGATAAGTACCGTGTTCCAAGAATCTGTTTTGCCAACAAGATGGATAGAACAGGTGCTTCTTTTGATCACTGTTACAAAACAATTCTAGAAAGATTAAACAAGAACTGTGTAAGGATGCAACTTCCTATCGGAACAGAAGATCAGCACGAAGGAGTTATTGACCTTATGAGAATGAAGGCCTATTACTTCGAGGGAGAAATGGGAAATAAGATTGTTGAAAAGGAAATTCCTGAGAATTTATTGGCGGATGCAAAGGCAGCAAGAGCTGATAGTATTGAAAGAATTGTTGAGCACGATGATAAGTTAATGGGTGAATACCTTGAAGGAAAAGAAATAAACTTGGATGAACTTAAGAAGGTTATAAGAAGAGAGGTTATTGCAAATAATCTTTTCCCACTTTTCTGCGGTTCTGCTTTAAAGAATAAGGGAGTTCAGTTAGTATTGGATGCTGTTATTGATTTCTTACCCGCACCTCGTGACATTCCACCAGTTAAAGGATTTGATCCTGTTACAGGAGATGAGATGACGAGAGAGGCTTCCGATTCAGAACCTTTAGCTGCTATGGCTTTCAAACTTCAGTCAGATCCATTCGTAGGACAGCTTACTTACATCAGGGTTTATTCAGGAGTCTTGTCATCTGGTACTTATCTATATAACGCCACAAAAGGTACAAGAGAAAGAGTTGGACGTATTTTGAGAATGCACGCAAATGATAGAGAGGAAATAACTCAAGTTTTTGCCGGAGAAATTGCCGCTATTGTAGGACTTAAAGATACAAAAACATCAGATACTCTTTGTGATGAAGACAAGCCAATCATATTGAATAGAATCGTATTCCCAAATCCTGTTGTTGAATTGAAAATTGAGCCAAAAACAAAGGCTGACCAGGAGAAGATGTCATTTGCCCTCAAGAGACTTTCTGATGAGGACCCAACATTTAAGGTTAAGACAGATGAAGAGACACTTGAAACTATTATCGCAGGTATGGGAGAACTTCACCTTGAAATTTTGGTAGATAGAATGAAGAGAGAGTTCGGGGTAAATGCAACAACAGGTAAACCCCAAGTTGCCTATAGAGAGACAATTACAACAGAAGCTGAAGCTGAAAATAAATACATCAAGCAGTCTGGAGGAAAGGGTCAGTATGGTCACGCTGTTCTTACCGTAAGACCACTCAAGCCTCTCGAAGAAGGAGCAAAGATACCCAAGAATGTTAAGAGGGATGACCACTTTGAGTTCATCAATTCCATTAAAGGAGGTGTTATTCCTCAGGAATTCATCCCTGCTGTTGAGAAGGGTGTTAAAGAAGCCCTCGGAAAAGGTATCGTCGCAGGATTCCCAATCGTTGATGTTTCAGTTGAGCTCACATTTGGTTCTTCACACGACGTTGACTCTTCAGAAATGGCATTCAAACTAGCAGGTTCTATGGCCTTCCAAGAAGCTTGTAAAAAGGCAAGGCCGGTTATCCTGGAGCCTATTATGAAAGTTGAAATCGTGACTCCTGAAAAGTTCATGGGAGACGTAACTGGAAACCTAAGTGGAAGAAGAGGGCAGATTGAAGGAATGGAAGACAGATTTGGAGTCAAAGCTATTAAGGCCAAAGTTCCTTTGTCTGAAATGTTTGGTTACGTTACAACCCTTCGCTCTATGACAGAAGGACGTGCTAGTTTTGTGATGGAGTTTGATAGGTACGAAATTGTTCCAAAGAACGTTGAGGCTACAATCGTCGCTGGCCGAAAATAGCGCGTAGCGCGTCATTGCGAGTCGAGACATTTAAGCCGAGACGTGGCAATCTAGAATCAATATTAAAAAGACCTCTCCCGTTAGAGGTCTTTTGTTTTTTGTGTGACTGTGCTAGTTTTATTTCATGATTAAGTACTTTTAAAATTTTGAAAGGAGAGTGAAAAAGATGAAAGAATTTTTTGAGTCGTTTTTCCCCAAGGAGAACATTTTTAATGATACGATCAAGGTTCACGCTTCTTATGGTGGAGCTCAGCATATTAATCCCATGGATCTTTCTATTAATCGAGAAGTAAAAGAGACGATTGAAAAGATAATCAATGGAGTGATCTCTGTTTATAAAGAACACCAAAGGGAGGTTGATAATGAAAACAAAAGAGAACAAACATTAAAGAACAAGAACAACTGGTTTCATTTTGATTGTCATTGGGGGTATTAGAAAGGAGGTTCCGTATGAATATTAATTCTAAAGATTTGGAAATAGGAACTTTAGAATATCCGAAGGGGTTATTAAGAGAAGCCCTAAAACAGAAACTGAAAAGTGGTCGCGATCCGAGAAAATCTGAATATTTTCCGGGATTCATTCCTGTCTATGTCGCAGATAGCGGCGCTTTGAGTGTTGATGCTATTTGGTGTTTTGTTGATAAGGAAGAGCTTAAAAGTATGTGGGAGGAGATAGACAAAGAAAATGATAAAGCCGTCACCACAAAAGAAAGGAACCCGACAAGAAGAGGCTTGATTTTAAGACCAGGAATAAATGTTGGTCAGGTAAAAGATGAATTTTTTCTACCACGATAAAAAATATCAAGGACCGTCCTTGATATTACCAATGCCCTCGCTAATAAGCGGGGGATTTTTATTATCCCGATATTAGAATAATTTTAAAATTTTAAGAAAAGAAGCTCAACTTCCCTTAAAGAAGTTGAGCTTCTAAATTTAAAAATTATTACACTATTGGACTCATTTATTTACTGCGAGATACGTTGCGATGATAGCGGCGGTTTCTCCGCGAAGGGTGAGCTTACCGAGAGATGTGATATGAAATCCTTTTTCTTTTGCGAGTTCTGTTTCCCATTCATCCCATCCACCTTCGGCGCCAATAAATATATTCACTTGGACATCGGATGTCCAAGTGGAGATATTTTTTATATCTTCACCGTCTCTATCAAAAAATAAAGTCACTCCGTTCTTTTCGGCTTCATCGTATGCTTCGCGGATCTTCATTGGGGGAGCTATGATAGGGGCTGTACTCCTCCCAGACTGCTCGGCAGCTTCTTTGGCTATCTTATCTATTCTTTCCATATTCAAATTCATCTTGACGGTCCTTCCGGATATTACGGGCACAATTCTCGAGACTCCGACCTCGGTAGCCTTCTGTACGACAAGTTCGAAATTCTCTTTCTTTAGTATGGAGCAGTATAGAGTAACTTTTGTTGTCGGCTCATTATTGTTCTCCATTTTTTCCTCCACTTTTACTATTACAGAATCGCTGGTCATATTTTTTATAGAAACAAGTATTTCTGTTTTATTATTGAACATTACGAATTTGTCGCCTTTCAGGAAACGAAAAACATTTTTGATCTGGTTTATTATTTCTCTGTCAGTTATTTCAATTTCTTTTTGGCTCAAGTCTGATTCCACTAAAAATCTGTGAAGTTTCATAAATGTTTAATTTAAATCTATATATTTAAGATTAACAATATTCCAGTTTTACTTACAGTCTTGACACTGGTCTAATTAGATATAAAGTAATTAAGGATGGTTTTTGGTTAATTGTACTTTGAAAAATATCTAAATAAAGGCAAAAGCTAAGAAAGCGAGGTGTAGCATGAAAGAATTAAAAGCATTTTTGATTCTAGTTATTCTTGTCCCACTCATTGTGGTTTTTACCATGTCTCCTTCCATTTTTGCATACGTTAATTGGGATTATATTACTAAGACACAAATAGCTCCTAGCTATGATCTACTTTTTAGTAATTTAATTCATTCTTTGGTGATTGTTTACTTTGTGGTTGTTGGTCAAATAACCCTTATTGCTGTGGTCATGGGGGTGATTGCTTTATATTTAAAAAATTTCAAACAAAATTAAAAAGCAAAACCGTTCTTTACTGGGCGGTTTTTTTATTTTCCATCTTGCATTTTATCTATTGACAATAAATACAAAATATCATACTTTTAATAAGATTTTTGATTTTAAATGTTCTTTGAAATTCGCCTTGGGAAAAAGGTGAAAATTTAAAAGGGAGGTGTGTGTTATGGGTAACATAGTGCGCACAAATTCAGGTAAGGTTGAGGAATTCGGTAAGGATAATGGTCTGATTCACGAAGCCGTTATTACAGGACGCAAGGTTGGTGCTGGAAGGGAATTCTGGTCAAAACTCGCCCATAACGAGGAACTATTTAAAAAGGTGGTTTCTTTTACTATGGGAATAGATATCAATTCAGATTTAGAGATTTCTCCACTCGAGGCCATTCGAATAATGGGCAAAAATTATTTAGGACCAGAATGTTGGAGTTCCTTAGGGATATTTGCCACAGATAAAGAACGGGATTATTTTCACTCCGCGGTTCCATTTTCTAGGGAGGAGCTGGAAACATGCAAGGACACTCACATTCTCGTTGCTATTTGTTCTGTCTCCATACTCGACATAAGAGAAAAAGTACTTGAGTTAGGAGAGAGAAACTATAAAATGATCGGTGTCTTTAAGGGTTTCTATCCATCATGCCAACCTGCCTGGTATAATGAAGAACTGTTTGCTAAGGAAAAATGCAAATATGGCTGGTATCTTGTGAGAAAATACCCTGTTTCAGGTTCGTTTAAAAAGACATATGAAGAGCAACTCTCTCTTCTTGAAGGAAATGAGAAAAATCCTAATGCAGCATTGGTTCTTTACACTATCATTGCACACTATCTCCTGACCCATGAGAAACTTTTCAAGAATCGATACATTAGAACTTCTTCTGTGGCGTCCGACGGTAATCATGTGTGGATTGGTATTGATGGTCCGTTCCCAGCAGGATGGGGTGATAGTTTTGGTTTTCGTAAGTTAGGTATTGCTGCCATAAGGAAATCTAATTCGAATAGATAATTTTAATTAAGACTCCTTTGTTCTTTAGGTAAGAAACTTTAAACCTTCGCTTTCTGCGGAGGTTTTTATTTTGGAAGGTTTGTGAATTTATGATAGATTTACTTTGTGAAAATACAAACTCAACAAATAAAAAAGATGTCTATTTTTCTACGAGACGATAACGAGAAAGCTATAGAATGGAAAGAAAAAATAGAAAAGTGGTTCAAGGATAATTATCCTGAGGTTATTATTGTGCCCGTGCCAAAAGATCTTCAGAATTGTGGATTGGTGCCTCATGTCGTGATTGTTTTGGGGGGCGACGGTACGATAATTGAGATGGCGCAGAAAGATAATGGTTGCGGAGTTTTGATAATGGGATTGAATCTCGGGCATGTAGGATTTATGGCCTCGGTTAGAGAGCCGAAAGATTTCTTGGACGGTCTCAGAAAACTTATGTCTGGGGAATACCGCGTAGATGACAGAATGAAAATAAAAGCGGAGATAATAAGGGATGGGAAAAAGTTTGCGGAGATTGGTGCCATAAATGAAGTGGTGGTACAGAGTCTTCTTGGAATGGTAGAATTAAAAATAGAGATAGACGGACACCCTCTTCAGTATATAAGGGGGAGCGGAGCGATGGTATCTACTGCGAGTGGCTCGACCGCTTACAATCTTTCCGCACACGGTCCGATAGTTATGCCCGACATAAATTGTTTTATTGTTTCAGAACTTTTTGATCACAATATTCCGACTCCAAGTGTTGTAATAAAAGAAGACAAGACGGTCACAATAAAAGTTGAAAATTTTAGAGAGAGCGGTAGGTTCACGCTCTCCAAGACGGGGGAGGCTGCCGATGTTGTAGTTTTGGCGGATGGCACTGAGGCGATATCTCTTGAGAATGGGGACGAAATAGTAATGAAAAAGTCAGATGATTTTGTGAAGTTTGTAGAAATAGAACCCAACTACTTTTTCAATAGTCTTAAAGAAAAATTCGCTTTTAAATAGCCTCATTTGTTTTTGTCTTTGCAAAGGAAGTCCCGGCCGTCTATAGGTGTCGACGACGATTTCGTCGACCAATCCAGTGCTTAAAATCCCGTCGTCATCTGGACGGATGACGACCACATAATAAATGTTATAATTAAACAATTAGTAATTAATTAAATAATTTTAAATGAATACTTTATTACATCTTTTGGCGAGAGCGATTGCTCTTATGGTTACGGCATTTATTTTGCCAGGAATCACTTTGACAAGTTTCTGGATCGCGATAGTTTTAGCCGTTGTTCTTAGTGCGCTGAATATATTTGTTAAGCCAATAATTTTATTGTTAACTTTGCCTATAAATTTGATTACACTAGGACTTTTCACTCTTGTTATAAATGCTTTTATAATAATGATAGCCTCATCTTTGGTTCCTGGATTTTATGTTGGCGGTTTTATGTTGGCTCTTATGTTTAGTATTGTTTTGGCTATAGTGAATATGGCTTTAGAATTTTTTGTTTAACCCCCCCACCATAATAAAAAGTGATAACAGACGCGGACTTGTCCCATCAGGAAAGCTTGGATGCCCCCAGTGGAATAGGCGCCCTTATTTAATTCTTGGCCAAAGAAAATTTATTGAGTTTTAGCTCTTTCGAGGTATTTTTGTGTTAATTCCACGGGGTAAACTTGACTTAATCTTTGGTTCTGATAATATGTCCGTTACATGTATTTTTAAGTAGTTTAGTCGTTTTTGAGTAAATTTATTATAAGTTTTTCGCCGCTTAAAGGCGAAATTAGTAGATTAAATAATTATAAAAATATGGCAGGAACATTTGAGAGGACAAAGCCACACGTAAACGTTGGTACAATTGGCCACGTTGACCACGGCAAGACAACGTTAACAGCCTCCATTCTTCATGTCTTGGATTTAGCCAAGTCACAGGGATATGGTGCAAGGGTTGAAGCAATAGATTCTATTGATAACGCTCCTGAAGAGAAGGAAAGAGGTATTACAATTGCTCTTCACCACTCTGAATACGAAACACCAAAGAGACATTACGCTCACATTGACGCTCCTGGTCACGCTGACTATATCAAAAACATGATTACCGGAGCCGCCCAGATGGACGGTGCGGTTCTTGTTATTGCTGCTACTGATGGTGTTATGCCTCAGACAAGAGAGCACGTTTTGCTCGCAAAGCAGGTTGGAGTTCCAAAATTGTTGGTCTTCTTGAACAAGTGCGATATGGTTGATGATCCTGAATTGATTGACCTCGTTGAAGATGAGGTAAGAGAGCTTTTAGGAAAGCAGGGATTTGATGAAAAATGTCCTGTTATTAGAGGATCCGGTCTTAAGGCACTTGAAGCAAAGACACTCGATGACGAATGGGCAAAGAAAGTTATGGAACTCGTTACAGCTCTTGATGAATATATTCCTGAGCCTGTTAGAGAGCTCGACAAACCATTCTTAATGGCTGTTGAAGATGTTTTCTCAATTGAAGGAAGAGGTACAGTTGTTACAGGAAGAATCGAAAGAGGAAGGATCAAACTTGCAGAAGAAATTGAAATCGTAGGTTTGAGAGACACACAGAAAACAGCTGTTACTGGTATTGAAATGTTCAACAAGTCTCTCGGTGAGGGTCTAGCTGGAGATAATGCCGGTTTGCTTTTGAGAGGTCTTAAGAAAGACGATGTTACAAGAGGACAGGTTCTCTGTAAACCAGGTTCAGTAAATCCACACACAGAATTTGAATGCGAAGCTTACATCTTGAAGAAAGAGGAAGGAGGAAGACACACGCCATTCTTTAACGGATATAAGCCACAGTTCTACGTTAGAACGACTGATGTTACCGGAGATGTAACTTTGCCTGCTGGTACAGAAATGGTTATGCCAGGAGACACTGTAAACCTTACCGTTAAATTAGTTGCTCCGGTAGCTTTGGAAGATAAGGGTAAATTTGCTATTAGAGAGGGAGGAAAGACTGTAGGAGCCGGTGTTGTAACAAAGATCATAAAATAAGTAAAAACAGATTAGTCATTCATTTAATTACGATGGAAGAGAAGGCAACTCCAAAAACTAAAACTGCAAAGGTCGCGAAGCCTAGAGTAAAAAAGGCTGTTTCTACCGCTACTCCGAAGGTTGCAAAACCTAAGGAAACAACGAAGAAAACCCCTGCTACTTTAAAGAGCACTTCTTCGGACACCGCTAAATTGAAAGATGGACAGATGGTAAGGATTAGAGTTGCTGCATACGAAAACAAGGTTTTGGATCAGAGCGTAAAACAAATCATCGATACAGCTATGAGGCACGATGCTAAAGTTAGAGGCCCGGTTCCCTTGCCGACAGAGATAAAGAAATATACCGTAAACAGAAGCTCTTTCATTGATAAAAATTCAAGGGAACAGTTTGAGATGAGAATCCACAGAAGATTGATTGACATCTTGAATCCATCCCCAAAGATTGTTGAGGCGCTTACAAATTTGAATCTACCGTCAGGTGTAAGCGTTGACGTAAAGATGATCTAACGATAGTTAATCAGATTACGATTCACCCGCCAAAATTTTTCACCAGAAGTAATTAGGCGAGAGACAAACAGGTTTGAAATGAAATAGTATAGACAAGATATAAACAGTTATTAAAAATTTAGGAGGGCAAGATGTACATACTCGGAAAAAAACAGAATATGACGCAAGTCTTTGATGATAACGGAAGATGTCACCCAGTGACCGCGCTTTCTGTTGGTCCAATGACCGTCGTACAAGTAAAAGATTATTCTACTAAAGATAAATATAATGCTGTTCAGTTTGGTTATGATGAAATATCTTTGAACAAACTTGATAAAGCAAAGAGAGGACATGTTGCTAAAGCTGTTGGTGCTAAAGCCACAGGTTTTAGAACATTAAAAGAGTACCGATTGAAAGGGGAGGAAAAAACAGATTTGAAGGTTGGAGATGTTATTGATACTTCATTCTTAACAGAGGGAGATAAGGTTTCTGTATCAGCTATTTCAAAGGGAAAAGGTTTCCAGAGTGCTATAAAAAGACATGGTTTCAAGGGACAGCCAAGATCTCACGGACAAAAGCATTGCGAAAGAGCCCCCGGATCAATTGGAGGAGGTATGAGAAATAAAGTTCCGAAGGGAATGAGAATGGCAGGAAGAATGGGTAGCGACAGAATTACCGTCAAAGGTTTGACTATTGTTAAAATTGACAAAGAAAACAATCTGGTACTTATTAGAGGTGCTGTTCCAGGAAGGAGAGGCACACTTGTTGAGATATCTAAATAAATAAAATGGAAGCAAAAGTCTATAACAACAAAGGAGCAGCCAATGGTTCTGTGAAATTACCAGAGAAGGTTTTTGGTGTAAGGTGGAATGGCGACTTGGTAAGTCAGACATTAAATTCTATGCGTTCCTCACAGCGAGCGGGAACAGCTGACGCCAAAGGTAGGGGAGATGTAAGAGGAGGAGGCAGAAAGCCTTGGAAGCAAAAAGGAACAGGTAGAGCAAGACATGGTTCCACAAGATCACCTATTTGGGTAGGAGGTGGAGCTGCTCATGGACCTAAGTCCGAAAAGGATTATGACAGAAAGGTAAATAAGAAAGCCAGGAACAAAACACTGTTCACTCTTTTATCTGCCAAATTCAAGGATGGTGAAATTCTCTTTATTGATGATATACAGATGAATGACATCAAGACAAAAAATGCAGTAGACACGCTCAAGAATCTTTCAAAGATTGAGGGATACAGTAAATTAACCTACAAGAAAGGAAACAGAGCTCTTATTTTTACTCCAGCAAAGAGTGATAAAACAATAAAGAGTTTCAGAAATTTAAATACTGTTAGTGTTGAGGAGACAAGAAATATGGACCCTCTTACCGTTGCGCAATACAAATATATTATTGTTTCTAATCCAGAAGAGAGTATTAAAATCTTGTCCGCTAGATCTTAATTAAATTACCTATGACAACAAGAACAGTTTTAAAATTAAAGAAACCACACGTTACAGAAAAGGCGACAATGTTGTCTGCTAGAATTAATCCAGCCTACACTTTTGAGGTTGAGGCAGACATAAATAAGATAGAATTGGCTAAAATAATAAAAGAAGTTTTTAAAGTAAATGCGACAAAAATAAATATCACCAATTTACCTGCAAAGAAAGTTTTTGTAAGAGGTAAGTGGGGTACTAAGTCAGGAATGAAGAAGGCAATCGTTTATTTAAAGAAAGGAGATAAGATAGACTTTGCATAGTTTGTAAGTCTAAATTATCCGAACGAATTTTTTAAACATTAAACTCGAACGGTACAGACAGTTTAATAGAGAAAAATATAATTTCAGTAATTAAAAAAGATAAAGTGAAAAATTCGAACGGGTCATTATTTTCTAAGACTCGCTTCGCTTATCAAGAAAATATATGAAAACCTATAGACCAACAACTCCAGGAAGAAGACAACTTCAAACAGTATCGTTTGATAAGTTTTTGACCGTTTCCAAGCCTCATAAAGCTCTTACAAAAGGGTTCAAGAGAGATGTTGGAAGGAATAGCGCCGGAAGGGTAACTGTTAACCACAAAGGAAGCGGACACAAGAAGGTCTACAGAATGGTTGACTTTATTTATGACAAAAAGAATATTCCTGCAAAAATAGAGACTGTTGAATACGATCCTTTCAGATCATCATTTATTTCTCTGGTTGTTTTTGCTGATGGTGAGAAAAGATATGTTATTGTTCCCCAGAACATGAAGGTTGGAGATACTTTCTTAATAAGCGACAAAGGAGATATCAAGCCGGGAAACAGAATGATGTTAAAGAATATTCCCGTTGGTACTTTTATATATAATATTGAATGTAAGCCTGAAGGAGGAGCTAGATTAGTAAGATCGGCTGGAAACTACGCTGAGGTTATGTCTAATGCTAGTGGATACATTAACGTTAAGATGCCTTCAAGTGAAATCAGAAAACTAGATGAGAGATGTTTTGCTTGTATCGGAACAATTTCAAACGAAGAACACAATCTTGTAAGCAGTGGTAAGGCTGGTAGAACAAGATGGCTTGGAATCAGACCTACAGTTAGAGGTACAGCTAAGAACCCTTGCGATCATCCATATGGAGGAGGAGAAGGAAGACAGGGTAGAGGAACAAAGAGACCAAAGACAAGAACAGGAAAGGTCACAGGAGGACACAAAACAAGAAAGGCAAAGAAGTATTCAAATATTTTGATAGTTTCTCGAAGAGTAAAGAAGGGAAAGAAAAAATAATCACGAGCTATAAAGTCAAAAATCACCCTTCGGGTGGTTTTTGTTTATAACAAGAAAGTAGTATACTTATACTTGTCGTTAAAAAAATTAATAATTTTATTATTTTAAATATAAAAAATGAATAAAAAAGTTTTATTGGCAATAGGGTTGATGGTTGTTATGGTTCCTGTGTTTGCTCAAGAGGGAGCTAAAAATAAAGCAGGAAATGTAGGTGTTGAGGTAACACAGGTTAGGGCAGAAGAAAATAATAGAGTTCAGGTTGGAGGTGAGGGAGCCACTCAATTTAGAGCAGAAGAACAAAATAAAGTAAACGCTCAGGTGAACGCAACCGATACTGGGAATAAACCAGATACAGCTGGTATCGCTGGTAGAGGAGAGGAAAGAAGGAGCGAGGTCGCTAATGCCGTTAAAGAGCTTTTGGCTGTTGCCGACAGAGATGGTGGTATTGGTGAGAAAGTTAGAGAAATAGCCAGAAATCATAACGATGATTCAAATAAAATAGAAGATACTCTCAAGGATATAAAGAACAGGGGTCAGTTTAGAAAGTTTTTGTTTGGTCCAGATTACAAGAAGATTTACGATGCAGAGGAAGTGTTAATAAGACATGATGAAAGAATGGCTGAACTTAAGGCTCTTTTGCCTATCGTAAAGACTGTAGGAGACAAAACTTTAGTGGAACAAAAAATTGCTCAGATGGAAGAAATAAAAGTTGAACTTCAGAAAGAGGTTTCTGACTCTGAAAAAGTTGGTTTCAGTCTTTTTGGTTGGCTCAATAAAATGTTGAATAAAAAATAAAAATGATGGGAAAATGCGAAAGATGTGCAGAAAATCCTCCACGATTATTGTTGAAGGGAGGTAAGGGGACTGGAGCTTCCGGTCAATGTAAAAACTGCGCAAGGATAACAGCTCCCAGGGCTTCTAAAAAGCCAATGAGGAGTAAAAATAAATAGTATTTTAAAAAATCCCCCAATAAAATGGGGGATTTTAACTATGGATATTTTTATTGAGAATGAAAAGGGGTATAATAATGATAATTAATAAATTAATTCTTTAAAATATTTTTTGAGAGGATAAAATTAGTAATGAAAAATAAAATTTTATATTTATTTTCGGTTTTATTGATGTTGGTGTCTTTTAATTCATCTTTTTCTGCCGAGCGTCGTTTGATAAAAGTTGGTGCTTTTAATAATTTTCCGGTAATTTTTAAAGACACAGATGGTGTTTTTAAGGGCTTATACGTTGAACTTCTTACTGAAATTGGATTAAAGGAAAATATTAATTTTGAATATATTTTAGGTACTTGGAATGAAGGATTGGACCGTATTAAAACAGGAGAAGTTGACTTGCTAACTAGTGTCGGATATACCGAAGAAAGATCTCTTTTTATGGATTACACCCAAAATCCACTTTTAACAGTGTGGGGAGAAGTATATGCACCAAAAAACTCAGAAATAAAAGGTATTTTGGAAATTTCTAACAAAAAGATAGGAATACTTTCTGGTGATATCAATGCTATCAATTTTAAAAATCGATTATTAAGTTTCAATATTGATTGTTTGTTTGTGGAATTTTCTAGCTACGATGATGTTTTTAAAGCTATTTCCGAAAATAAGGTTGATGCTGGGGTTGCGGGTATTACTTTTGGAGAAGCAAATGAGGAAAAATATGGTTTAAAGTCAACCGGAATCGTTTTTAATCCCTTGAATCTCTACTTTACGACGGCAAAAAACAAGAACCAGGACATACTAACAGTACTGGATAAATATCTCTTGGAATGGAGGAATCAGGAAGATTCTTTTTTAAGTCGGGCAAAGCAAAAGTGGCTGTATGGTTCGGTTGGTGCAATCGTAGTTATTCCTTTGTGGGTAAAAGAGTTTTTAGCTATTTTGGGAATTGGTTTTTTGGTGGCTATGGTTTTTATTATTTTGCTTAAGTCTCAGATTAAGAAAGCAACTGATAAGATTCTGCAACGAGAAAGTGCATTAAAAGAAAGTGAAGAAAAATACCGCATTTTGTTTCATAGTGCTGGTGATATTATAATTGTTCACTCCGAGGATGGTAAAATATTAGCATCTAATCATTTGGCTTGTGAAAGACTGGGTTACGCCCACGAGGAAATGTTAAAAATTAACGTCACTGATTTAGATTCAAAAGAGGAGGCCGCACGCATACCCGAACGTATCAAGAACGTCATGTCTAGCGGTAAACTCGCATTCGAAACTAATCTTAAACAAAAAGATGGAGCAGTTATTCCTGTCGAGGTTAGCGCTAGACTAATAATGTGGGAAGGAAAACCAGCCATAATGAGTATCGGTCGAGATGTTGCTGAACGTAAAAAAATGGAGGAAACATTAAGGCAAAAATTGGAAGAGGTTGAAAAATTAAATAAGTTTATGGTTGGAAGGGAGGTAAAAATGGTGGAAATAAAGGAGGAAAATGAGAGATTAAGGGAAAAGCTTAAGGATTGTAAATAATTAGTAAAAGCACCCTCCTTGCGGAGGGCGCTAATGTTTTTGCGGGTGGAGATAGTAAAAAGAATGGAATCTGTTTCTACGAGACCAGTATCACGGATATTTTGGTCGCGCCAAGCGGACGTGCGCGACATGATTCCGCTGAATCAAAAATTCCGCGACCCCGACTCAGCGCCACGGCGCTTCCGTCTTTGAATTACTCAACACGTTCGTAATTCAACCCGATTGTATTTTTTATACGCCCCAAAAGGCTATAAAAAATGCTCAATCGGGCTTCGGTTCTCCAATTAAAACAAGAGAGGTAATCGGTCACGAGTTACTAAGTGTTCTCGGTTGCTTCGCAACCTGTGAGCACTAAGTACCTGCGAAGTCCATCGGATTATGATGGACACCTGTAGACGGCCCGCCTCAGCTCCCATTCTTGCAGAGTGGGTTACCGGTCGCCGAGATATAGGCGACACCTGTAGACGGCCTACGGGGACGGTATAGCTTTCCCATTTTTTCGGATTAAAAAATCCTCAAAAATATGGGAGAAGCTTTTCGATTCCGGATTAAAATAAAGGGGAATCGGCCACGAGTTACTAAGTCTGCTCATCCGCCACGGGCGGATTGCGCGGACTAAGTACTCTCGGCCCCAGCTCGGCTCCCATTCTTGCAGAATAGGTCCCGCCTCCGCTTTTCGATTCCCCCCATCTCCACAAANNGTGGAGATGGGGGGAATCGAACCCCCGTGCAAAGGATTTCTTTAAACTGCCTGTAGAAGATATAGCCTAATTTTATTTTGTACTGCCTAGTTAGCGGTACATTTCGGAAACAGCTTGATAGTAATTAGACGACAGCAAGTTGCTCCTATTTCCTTAAGTTTTGAATTCTTGTCGGAAAAGCAAGAATTCTATCCCGATTTTTATAACGCCCGAACGAAATTATCGGAAGTCATCCGTTCAGACGATTACGCGAAAGCGTAATTTAGTGTAGCGAAAGGGGATACGATCCTCTTTGCGACATTAGACAAGTTTGCACTTATCGTTTCTAAGGTTGTTTTACGAGCATCTTAGAATCCTCGATCTTCAACAGTTCAAATACGACCGATGTCTAGGCCGATCATCCCCAAATTTTGCAAAGCAAAATTTCGTTATAAAGTTGAATGTTGTAAAGTTATAAAGTCTTTTATTTGCCGACGGCAAATGTCGAAACATTATAAACTTGATAACATTATAACCTTTAACTAATTTTACCTTCCTTCCTTTATTATTCTTTCAATGTTCTTGTTAACCTCACGTTTTTTGATTGTCTCTCGCTTATCAAATTTCTTCTTTCCACGAGCAATCGCAATATCTACCTTGATTTTCTTACCCTTAGTATAAAACGAAATAGGTATAAGTGTCAAGCCCCTCTGACTAGAGGCTCCGGCAAGATGATCAAGCTCTTTTTTGGTAAGTAGTAGCTTCCTGGTGCGGGTTGGTTCAAAGTCTTTTTCGGCGTTTTTGGGTTGATGGGCACGAATATCGGCGTTTATTAAATAAGCTTCACCCCCTCTTATTATTATGTAAGCAGCATCAATAACACCATGTCCTGCTTTTATGGTTTTTACTTCTGTCCCTAGAAGCTCTATTCCGGCCGATATTTTCTCTATAATCTCGTATTTTAGACCGTATTTTTTGTTTACTATGAGAGACATGTGATTATCTTAGCAGAAAATTAAGGGGGTGTCTTTAGGCTATTTAGGGTTATGTTCTCTTTATTTTTGTTACTTTTTCTGTATAATTTACCCCGTAGGAAGTTTTTTTGTATTCAATAGATAAACCACAACAAAAAGCCGAAGGCATCTTCCGAGAAATAAAATTAATAAAAAGATTAGGATTAATTCGAACTTTCCTTCGGGGTGACTACAAAATAATACCCCAGTGAAATATGGTTAGATTAGTTTATTGATGTATAATAGTTTAGTATTTAAAAACAAGTCTTCGGTTTTATATAAAGTTAATTTCACGGGGTAAATGAGCAAAAAAAATAATAAAAATAATAAGAACAATTTATGGGGCGTTGTTTCTCAATTCGGAAAAAATATTATTGGGACACTTTTAATTTTTGTCATCATCATCAGTCTTTATTCTGGGTTTGCCGAACAGTCTAAAAAGACTGAAAATATTTCCATTTCGGCTTTAGCTTTAGATATAAAGTCTGGTCTTGTGAAAAAAATAACAGTTGAAGGGGAAAATATTTACGCGGATTATCAGGATGAAAAAATAAAAGTTTCTCAGAAAGAATTAGAGTCTTCGCTGTCGCAGACCCTGATTAATTATGGAGTCACAGCTGAAGAATTAAGTAAGGTTGAGATTGCAATGACTCAAATGTCGGGCGTTTTGTTTTGGTTATTAAATCTCGCCCCTTTTGTTATTCCTATAATTTTTATTTTTGTACTTTTTTGGATAATCACAAGTCAGATAAAGGGTTCTTCCATGCAAGCTTTTTCTTTTGGTCAATCCAAGGCTAGGATGATAGACCCAAATGACGAGAAGCAAAAAGTTTTGTTTAAAGATGTGGCTGGTGTCAAGGAAGCCAAAGAAGAACTCAAGGAGATTGTTGATTTCCTTAAGAGCCCCAAAAAATTCATAGATATCGGGGCAAAGATACCAAAAGGGGTTCTTCTTATGGGCGCCCCAGGTACAGGAAAGACGCTTCTTGCGAGGGCCGTTGCAGGGGAAGCAAATGTACCATTTCTTTATTTGTCCGGTTCGGAATTTGTTGAAATGTTCGTCGGCGTCGGAGCGAGTCGCGTAAGAGATCTTTTTAAACTTGCAAAGAAGGCTGCACCCGCAATCATATTTATTGATGAGATAGATGCAGTAGCAAGACACAGGGGGACTGGAATGGGTGGTGGTAATGATGAGCGTGAACAGACATTGAATCAGATTCTTGTGGAGATGGATGGATTCGAACCAAATGAAAAAGTTATTATTATGGCGGCAACGAACCGACCAGATGTATTGGATCAGGCGCTTCTCAGACCAGGGAGATTTGATAGGAGGGTCACGTTGGATTTGCCGGATGTTAAGGATAGAGAGGAGATAATGAAGATACATGCAAAAGGTAAACCTTTTGCTGAAGATGTTAATTTGAAAGTTATCTCCGAGAGAACTCCAGGATTTTCCGGAGCTGACCTGGCGAATGTTGTGAATGAGGCTTCTATTCTCGCAGCCAGAGAAGACAGAAAGACCGTTGGTCAATATGACCTCATTCGCTCTGTTGAAAAAGTAATGCTCGGTCCTGAAAGAAAGAGCCATATACTTTCTGATAAGGAAAAAAATATTACCTCTTATCATGAGATGGGTCACGCTATTATCGCTTCTATTTTGCCCGACTCTGACCCTGTTCATAAGGTTTCAATAATTTCGCGAGGACGTGCAGCAGGTTATACGCTAAAACTTCCTTTTGAAGAAAAAAGACTTCATTCAAAGAAGCAGTTTTTGGATGATATTGCTGTTTCTCTTGGCGGTTATGCTGCGGAAAAAATGATTTTTGGAGACATTACAACTGGTGCTTCAAATGATATTGCTGTTTCAACAGCACTTGCAAGAGATATGGTCACTCGATTTGGTATGTCTGACACTGTCGGACCTGTCGATTTTGGTTCTACAACACACGAAGGGGTGGGAGTAATAAGTCACTCACACTCAGAAGAGTTTGCCGCTAATATGGATAGGGAGGTCTCAAAGATAATGAACGAGGCGCTTGTTAGGGCTCAGAATGTTTTGTCTGAACAAAGAAAAGCACTTGATAATATGTCTGCCGAGCTTAAAAAAGTGGAAACTCTAGAAAGACAGGATTTTGAGAATCTGCTTATCCTAAACGGCATCAAACCAAAGGAAGATGGCAATAATCCCGATACACCAGGGCAAGTGATTGCAGAAATTTAGTAAAAAATGCCCTTTAATTGGGGCATTTTTAATTTGGTGCATGTACCAGGACTCGAACCTGGAACCGATTGTGTATAAGACAATTGCTCTACCAATTGAGCTATACATGCGTCAGTCAATAATATAGTCTGATTTTAAGAATAAGTAAATAGTTGGTGGATGGGTTAAAATTTTAACATTATGATAAACTATCTCTATAAAACTATATATTTAGAAAATGACTCAAAAAAATTACAAAGATTGGCATGTCTTAAAATCAGAGATTGAGAACGTTGGACAGGAAAAGAAATTCCGTGAACGTGAGATTTGGTGGTGTTCGCTGGGGGAGAATATTGGTTTTGAGCAAGATGGTAAAAATGAAAAATTTGAGAGGCCAGTGCTGATTTTGCGTAAGTTTAACTGCGGCATGTTTTTTGGAATACCCCTTACTTCACAAAAAAGGAGAATCGTTTTCATGCGGGATTTACTATAAAAGTTATGAATGCGTGTGGAGATATTGGGGAAGTGGAATCATTCGCAATTTTATCTCAAATGAGACTTTTAAGTTCGAAAAGAATAATAAGGAGAATTGTAAGAATTAACGAGAATACGTTTTCTAAAATAGAAAGAAAATTTGTTGATTTGATTTTAGAGAAACCAAACGGACCCCTTTCGGGGTCCTCGGGTGCCTAACGGCAATTTGTAAGTTAATATTATCAAGTGTCTGGTAAAAGTCAATAGTTATCAACAAAATTTATGGCAAAAAAACCCAATCCAATAGAAGCAATTAAAAAGCATGTTAGGGCGACAAATTATATAACTGCCTCACAGATATATTTACAGGATAATTTCCTGTTAAATAAACCTCTCAAGCATGAACACATAAAACCAAGACTCTTGGGTCACTGGGGAACTTGTCCTGGAATAAATTTTGTTTATGCCAACTTAAATCATCTTATCAAAAAAACAGGTGCGAATATTATGTTTCTTCTTGGTCCTGGTCATGGTTTTCCTGCGCTTCAAGCCAATTTATTTATGGAAGGTACTTTAAGGAAATATTTTCCAGAGGCGACGCAAGATGAAAAAGGACTTGCCTATATTTCAAAACAATTTAGTTGGCCGTATGGATTTCCAAGTCACTCAAATCCAGCTACCCCGGGAGTTATATTAGAGGGAGGGGAGCTTGGTTATGCGCTTTCGACTGCATATGGTGCAGTACTGGATAATCCAGAACTTATCGCCACATGTCTCATTGGTGACGGCGAAGCAGAGACGGGACCGACTACTACTGCATGGCATTTAAATAAGTTTATTGATCCAGCCGTAAATGGTGTCGTTCTTCCTATTCTTCATTTAAATGGTTATAAAATTTCCGGTCCGACAATATTTGGACGAATGAGTAACAAACAGCTTCTCTCTTTGTTTAGGGGTTATGGGTATCGACCAATAATCGTAGAAGGAGAAGGTGACCATGTTTATAAAAAAATGGTGGCTACTATGGATAAAGCATACAGAATGATTGGCACTCTCAAGAAGAAAGCGGTAAAGGGAGATAAGTTTGATTCACTCCCATTCCCGATGATAATTTTGAGAACACCAAAAGGATGGACTGGGATAAAAGAACTTCACGGAGAAAAGATGGAGGGGAATTGTTTATCTCATCAAGTTGTTGGACATAATGCAAAAACTGACAAAGGAGAACTTGATGCGGTAGAGGGGTGGTTAAAATCTTACAACTTCTCGGAAATTTTTGATAATGAAAAAGGTTTTTCGGAAGAAATAAAATCTATCATACCTGATACGGAACATCGAATGGGGGATATTAAAAATGCTTTCCCAGGACGAGTGCTCAAAAACTTAATTTTACCTGATATTAAAAAGATAGATGATGATAAAGAAAAAACTGGAGAATCAGGTAATGGTAGTATGCGACGTTCCGGACAATTCATGAAAGAAGTTTTTGAGCTCAACAAAGACAATAAAAACTTCAGAGTTTTCTCTCCTGATGAAACTTATTCAAACAAGATAGATGAAGTATTTAAGACTGAAAAAAGGGCATTTATGCTCCCTGTTAAGCCGTGGGATAAAGATATATCTAGAAACGGCAGAGTAATAGAGATACTGTCTGAACACTCGCTACAGGGCCTTATGCAGGGTTATATACTGACAGGGAGGCACGGCTTCTTCGTATCATACGAGGCGTTTGTTCAGATAGTGGGAAGTATGGCTGATCAATACGCTAAGTTTCTCAAGGTTACACGAAGCATTCCATGGAGAGGAGATGTAGCTTCTTTTAACTATATTTTAACTTCAACTGGTTGGAGGCAGGATCATAATGGTTTTTCTCATCAAAACCCCGGCTTTATTAGCGAGATGTTACAGAAACATGGTTCTTTTGTTAGGGCTTATTTCCCGGTAGATGAAAGTAGTATGTTGGCTGTTATGAAAGAATGCGCGGGTTCAAAAAATCAAATAAATATAATAGTGTCTGGTAAGACACCCGAGTCTCAATGGATAACATCTCACGAAGCGGAAAAACAAATCAAAACAGGTTTGTCTGTTTGGGATTTTATAAGTGATGAAAATCCGGATATAGTTTTTGCTGGGATCGGAGATTATCTGACAAAGGAGGCTATTGAGGCGATAAAATTAATTAAGAATGTAGCTCCGGAAATAAAATCTCGTTTCGTTAATATTTTAGAACTTTCCACATTTGGTTTTGGGAATATGGAACACAAAATGTCCACGGAAGATTTTGAAAAATATTTTACTGAGGATAAACCTGTTATTTTCAATTTTCATGGATACCCGGAAGTTGTTCAGGCTATGTTGTTTGGTAGAGGGGATACCTCGCGTTTCTCTGTTCACGGATATATTGAAAATGGCTCTACTACGACGCCGTTTGATATGCATATAAGGAATGGAACAAGTAGGTATCATCTTGCGACAGAGGCTCTTACAAAGATGTCAAAAGCTGGTGTAATAGAAACCAAAAAAGCTGAAAGTATTATTTCCGATATAAATAAAAATATCGAAGAACATCGTGAATATATTTTGGAGCACGGTGTAGACCCCGATTTCCTGTCGTAATTTGGGAGTTGGACTCCCAAATTATATTAGCTCGTCTTGTTCTTTCTCTGTTCTATCTTTTTCTATCCTCATTTTTATTATTTCTTCAATTTCTTCTTCTGCAAATCTTTTGTATTTTTCGATCGAGCGAAATGTATCTGAGAAGATATCCTTATTACAGGGGATAAAGTACCTATCCTTGTTTTTGCCGGTTTCTTTTTTGGGTTTATTGTCAACATATTGCTCCCAGCTACTTTTTGTAAATTCTAATTTGGGAGTTGGACTCCCAAATTGGTGGACTCGAAGGTTCAGATTGACGTATGCGCTTAAGTGGAGTAAATATTTATAGGAGTCTACGTGTTTGGCTTTGAATTTTCCTCCGAATAATGAACCAGTTCTTTTGTGTTTTTCATTGAAGTAGTTGGTGTAACCGGAAGACAGTTTTTGCATATATTTTGATATTCCACCATCTTCCAGTTGCTTGATGATAAAATGAAAATGATTGGGGTTTATGCAAAATGCTAGGAATTCTATTAGCGGATTGGGATCAACTTTTTCTTTTTTGAGAGAGTTCTCGTAGATACTTCCAATATTTTCTTTATTGTTAAATTCCACAATACTTTGTAAAAATCTTTCAAAATCTTTTTTGTCCGTGAACAACTTCCTTTTATCAACTCCGCGATTGTAAATATGGTAATACTCATTATTAGCAAAAGTTATTTTTCTGTTTGGCATAGTTTGATGATACTATCACACCCCTATTTGGGAGTCCAACTCCCAAATAGGGGTGGTTGGGTGAAAATTTATTTTGTGTAGTATAATATTCGTATGGAAAAGAAAATCTTAATTATAAATCCCGGTAGTGCCTCAAAAAAATATTCTTTTTATATTGGAGATAAAGAAGTTTTTGTGGCTCACTTTGAAACCGAGAATGGAGGTTTTGTGGTTACCTGGAAAAAGGGAGGGACGGAAGAAAAGGAAATCATAAATGAATTCGATTTCAAGAAGAGCGCCACTCTTCTTTTGGCACGAATTAAAAAAGAAGGTTTCATTATAGAAGACAGCGAAATTGACTCTATTGGTTTCAGGACAGTAGCTCCTGGAAATTATTTTCTTAAGACTCAAATTATTACTGATGAATTTCTTGATCAGCTATCTCTTGCCGAAGATAGGGCGACTCTTCATGTCTCCGGTTTACATGTTGAATTAAGAGAAATTTCAAAATTGTTGCCTGATGTAAAAAAAAATTCAGTTTCTGATAGTACTTTTTATAAAGACAGACCGGATTGTTCCAAGAATTATGGTATTCCGTATTCCCTTGCGACCGAGTTGGAAATGTTTAGATTTGGATATCACGGCATTTCAGCATCTTCTGTCGTTAGAAGAGTAACTGGAGTTGTCGGTAAATTGCCGAGAAAAATGATTATTTGCCACCTGGGAAGCGGTGTAAGTATTATTGGAGTTAAGGATGGTAAAGGGGTAGATGCCTCAATGGGCTTCACTCCTCTTGAGGGGATAATGATGAGTACGAGAGTGGGCAATATAGATCCCGGTGCAATTATCCACCTTATTAAAAATAAGGGATTTTCTCCTGATGAATTAAATATTTTTCTAAATAAAAAATGCGGATTGCTGGGACTCAGCGAGATTTCTGATGATATGCGCGAACTTATTAAAAAAGAAGCGGAGGGAGATATCGGCGCAAAAAGAGCTATAGACACTTTTGTTTATCAAATAAAGAAGCAGATAGGATCGTTGATCGCTGTTTTGGGTGGTATAGATGGACTGATATTTACTGCCACTATGGGGGAGAGGTCAAACATAATAAGAGAAAAGGTGTGTGATGGACTGGGCGGTCTTGGTATAAAAATAAATAAAGCAAAAAATAATGACACAATCGGAAAGGACGGATTAATAAACGAAAATGATTCCTCTGTAATTGTTGCAGTAGTAAAAACTGACGAAATGAAAGAGATTTTTGAGGAAATAAAAAATTTATAAAAATAGAAAAGGTTGGAGTTTGTATCTTTTTTTAGTAAAATATACTTGAGGCTAAAAAGTCGAAGATTTGTACCGAAAGGGAAGATCGCTCAGTACACATTAAAGTATTGATAGACACACTAGCCTCTCTAAAGAGCCCTTACCGGGCTTTTTAGTTTTACTCATGCTTAAAGGTTTTAATTAAAGCCAAAGCTCAGTAGGGAGCTTCCTTGTCCTGTAGTAAGCTCTGCTTTGCTACCGAGATGCTCTACTGCGGAGTTATCCACAGTTTTTTATATATCTTTAATCTACTGCAAGTGTTAAAATTCAAGAGTGTCGCAGACTCTTTTTTGTGTACACAAAGTTTTTAATTTTATTTTTATTAATTTTATAAATTTATTATGTTTAAAATGAGAGTAGCGAGTGCCTTCACGGCATTTGTAGTTATTTTGTCCTTGTTTCTTTTTTCTCCCGCATATTCCGCCACCTCCCAATTCTCCAAACTACTCTCATATCAAGGTAAACTCACAACCTCAGCTGGTGTTACAGTAGTAGACAGTACATACAACTTCAGATT
>DOAO01000012.1 GCA_003504275.1 Patescibacteria group bacterium | reverse complement strand
GTCATAAGTGTTTAGACATTACCCGAGGTTCTTGACAAAGCTGGGCGCCAACTATAAAGTCCCAAACTATTTGTGGACGATTAAATACCATAAAAAGGCGGATATCAGAAGAATAAAAACCTTATCTCTTGTGTCGCTAAACAAAAATTTCAAAATTTTATTCTGTTTATCAGACCCTTCACTGGAACCAGTAAACTTATGTATTTCTTCTTTTAATTTATCAACGCTAGCAACAACCTCTAGTTCATTGTTTTGAGCAACAGTAATAGTTCCCCTCTCTTCAGAGACAATTATTATCATAGCATCTGTTCTCTCTGCCAGACCCAATCCAGCCCTGTGTCTTGTACCAATACCAGGATATTTCTTGTTGGAGTCAGCAAGGGGAAGATGCACCATAAATTTTTTCACAATATCTCCCTCTATAATAACGGCGCCATCGTGACCTATGGTTTTAGGATCAAAAATACTAAGCAAAAGCGGCTCGGAAATTTTGCCATTTAAGGGTGTTCCACCCTCAAGAACTCTTTCTAGGCTTTGTTTGCCGGGTAATACAATAATCGCTCCTATTTTTTTCTTAGAAAAGCGAGAGACGACATGCCCAATTATGTCTATAACCGTATCACTAACTGGTATCTCTGGAGTAAAAGCACCAATAAAAAAATCGATGGTAAAATTCTCGAAGAAACGCCTAATTTCCTTCTGGAATAAAACTACAAGAATAATAATAAAGAAAGAAATGAATGATTGGAACAAAGAGGTAGTCAATTTAAGATTCAAGAATACAGCGGCAATATAAAAAACTCCTAAACCAAAGAAACCTCTCAATATATAAATGGAGCGAGTCTTCTTAAGCAGAACAAGCGCCGTATAAAGAATAAAAGCGGTCGTAAGGATGTCTAATATTTCTACGAATATTGTAAACATGTTAAAAACGTAAAACTAAAAACGAAAAGCTAAAAACAACAAAATAAAATTAAAAAGAATTTTTGTTTCTGCCTTTCAATATTAATATATTTGACTCAAATAACTTGATAATATTCAGTATACAGTAATGTTTCTTGAAATTTAAATTTGTTTTGAATTTTTCGCTGTTATTTTACACTTTTCGTTTTACGCTTTTCGCTTCCCTAGTATCCTAGCAATTTATTTACTTTCTCGTGGTCTCTTATCTTCTCATGAGCCTTAGCCTCTATTTGTCTGATTCTCTCTCTTGTAACTCCAAATTCCTTTCCAACTTCTTCAAGTGTCCTCATTACGCCATCTACAAGCCCATGCCTCATCTCAAGAATTTTTCTTTCTTTTGGAGTAAGGTCGTCCAAGATTTCTTTAATCTGATCGGAAAGTATTCTTCTGGCAGACTGATTGTCCGGAGAAATTATCTTGTCGTCCGCGATAAAATCACCAAGTGAGGAATTGTCATCGTCATTTCCTACCGGAGTTTCAAGAGAAACTGTTCCTTGATCAATTTTCTCAATAACATGAACTTTCTCAACTTCAATTCCCATTTCTGTTGCGATTTCAGATGGAAGAGGATCTCTACCCAAATCCTGCGAAAGTCTCCTCAAAACCTGCTTATATTTAGCAATCGTTTCAACCATGTGAACAGGAATTCTGATTGTTCTAGACTGATCAGCCAAGGCTCTTGTGATAGCTTGTCTAATCCACCATGTTGCATAAGTAGAAAATTTAAAACCCTTAGTCCAGTCAAATTTTTCGACAGCTTTAAAGAGGCCTAGGTTTCCTTCCTGAATAAGATCAAGGAGTGTAAGGTCGGAACTTCTTCCTATAAATTTCTTTGCAATAGAAACAACAAGTCTCAAGTTGGCTCTCGCAAGAGAATTCATTGCCTCCTTGTCTCCTTTTTCTATTCTTCGTGCCAAATCCTTTTCCTCTGCAGCCGAAATAAGTTTATGTTGACCTATTTCTCTCAAATATATCTGAACGGAGTCAAGGGCGGGTTCCCCACGAATACCGGTCTTCTTGTTTATTTCATAAAGATCGACATCCTCTCCCATATTCAAAAGTCCTCCACTGTCCAAAATATCTATACCCAACTTATTTAATCTGTCATAAAGTTCATCTAAAAAGAGAACGTCATCTTCTATGTTAGGAAACTCCTTCAGTATTTCATTAAAAGTAACAAATCTCCTCTTTTTACCCGCTTCCACAATTCTATCTGCTTTTTTCTCCCAGGATTCAGTTGGTTTCTTAGAAACTTTTATACTCTTCTTTGCCACTATTTTTGTGGGTTTGGAAGCTTTCTTTTTGACTTTTTTAATAAGTGGCTTTTTTACTACTTTAACCACTTTCTTTTTTGGAACAGAATTTTTCTTCGGCTTATTTTTTGAAATTGTTTTTTTCTTTGTCATATTTTAATTTTTACCCGTGAAAATTTTCAAATTTTATTAAAGCTTCAAATATAATTATATTTCTGCTCCTCTTAATCTTATCTTTTAATAAAAAATAATTGGTAAAAAATTTTATGCGGACCGCTTTTTAAATTCGTCTAATCTCTTACTCATCTTTTGAAAATTAGTCATATGAATAGCAACCTTTTCCGCATTTCCATTTTTCTCGGCTTCTTTTATCTTTAACCATTCTGTGCCGACCTCATTCTTTAAAATTTCTTCTTCTAGGGAGTCCAGCGCACTATCTATCTCTTTCTCCAAATTAGTGGCTCCAGAAAAAGGTATTTCGACTTCAAGTATAAGCTGATTCCTCTTTGGTGACAAGAAACGATCTATTTTTTCATATTCACCATCCTTTATAAGTTCCCTAAATCTTTGTTCTTTGTCTCCTAAAGCATTTTTTTTATTTTGATCACTCGTCTGTATGGATATATCCTTCTGCCATTCAAGAAAAGACCATACCATCTTTTTTAAATTAAATTCTTTAGTATTTTCGTTTGGAGATCTCTGTTTTATTTCTTTTCCAACCGCAACTCCATTATTTTCCACAAAAGCTGGAACAGTTTCCTTAAGGTCTTCCCACACGGCACCTTCGGTCACCTTAAGCAACTCTGATATTTTATTAACAAATTTCGCCTGTTCAATTCTGCTTTTTATACTTTTAACATACGGAAGAACTTGTTTTTTAACCTGTTTTGAGAAAACGTCTTTTGTTAAATTATGGCTAGTAAGTGAGTCTAAGAAAAAATCTACAATGTGTTTTGAATTTTCTACAGCGTTAAGCCAGTCTTCTGGCCTGTCTTTTATTACGTCTGCGGGGTCCTTTGCGTTACCCATAGACACAAGTCGCACATCCATCTCAAGCGAAAGTGCTAGACCTATTGCCCTTGCAGATGCCTTAAGTCCGGCCGAATCTCCATCAAAAGCCATTGTAAGTTTCTCAGCCAACCTATTTATCATCATCAGGTGGTCTTCTGTGAGTGCCGTACCAGACACTGCTACTGTATTTTCGGTTCCCGCCTGATGCGCCATGATAAGGTCAAATTGTCCCTCAACAAGAATACACTCATTCTTCTTTCTCATTTCAACCTTAGCTTTGTCTATACCAAACAGCGCACGAGATTTATCATAAACAACGGTCTGTGGAGTGTTGATGTATTTTGCCGGTTCTTGTTTACCTTCAGTAATTTTTGGTTCAAATATTCTTCCAGAAAATCCTATTGGGGAACCTGAAATATTATAGACAGGAAACATTATTCTGCCCCTGAATCTATCATACGAACCACTTGGAGATTTTATAGATAATCCCGCCTTCTCTATTTCGTCATCACTAAAACCCTGTTTCTTTAAATAATTACCCACCGCCCTCCAATCATCCGGGGCGTAACCTATTTTAAATTTAGTTACTGTCTCCCCTTTTAAACCTCTCCCTTTAAGATAATTTAAAGCGTTTGTATTTTTTACAAGCTCTCTACGATAAAACTCTATCGCAGATGTGAGTAGTACCGAGGTTCTACCTTTTTCGGACTTCTCATATTTATCCTCGTTTTCAAGTTTTACTCCGGCTTTTTCTGCGAGAATCTTCAGTGCACCAATAAAATCAACACCCTCAAGTTCCTCTACAAAACTAAAAATATCACCGCCCTTATCACACCCAAAACAGTGATAACTTTCTCTTCCGGGAGATACATAAAACGACGGTGTCTTTTCATTATGAAAAGGACACTTGGCCTTGTAATTTGTCCCCGCTTTATCAAGCTTGATATAGGAACCAACCACATCAATGATGCTTAGTCTTGCTTTAATTTGTTCTACAGCTGAGCTCATTAGTAAGTTATCAAGTTAAAATGTTATCGAATTATAAAGTTTATTTTATTTGTTATATTTATTTTACTTTATAACTTTCAACTTTAAAACTTTATAACTTATCCTCTTCTTCTTTTTCAGCCCATTCTGCCTCTTCGTAATTCTGTTTCTTTCTAAAACCAGTACCAGCCGGGATCAATCTACCAATAATAACATTTTCTTTTAATCCTCGTAGCTCATCGGAGTTTCCTTGTGTCGCAGCATCGATAAGTATTCTAGAAGTATTCTGGAACGAAGCAGCTGATAACCAGCTAGATGTCGTCAATGAAACTTCGGAGATACCAAGTACCATGTCGTCGGCCTTAGCTTTTACCCCATCAACCTTGTCGTTAGCTCTCAAAAGCTCCTGATTTTCAATAACCTCTCCTTCAACAAAATCAGTATCACCGGCAACAGTAATTTTCTTTCTTGAGAACATCTGCCTTAAAATAACTTCAATATGTTTTCTGGATATTGCAGCGGCCTGCATAGAATAAATCTTTGAAACTTCATTCAAAATATAATCCTCGGCGACACCTTTGCCTCCAAATGTAAATAATTCGTTTATATTTGCGGAACCGTCAGTTAGAATATCTCCCTTCTTCACTTCATACCCAACCCTAACGATAATATTTCTTGTAAACGGAACAGGATGTTCAACAGAACCTTCACCTGCCTTCTTTCCTGCACCACCCATTATTATTATCATTTTTTCCTTACCGTCATTTTTGATTTCAGAGACAACACCGTCTATCACGGCAACAACAGCAGCATTCTTGGGAGCTCTCTTTTCAAAGATCTCTTCAATTCTAGGAAGTCCCATTGTGATATCTCCTGATGCTTCGGAAACACCTCCCGAGTGGAATGTTCTCATCGTAAGCTGAGTTCCAGGTTCTCCAATAGCTTGAGCCGCTACGATACCAACCGCCTCACCAAGATTAACTAAATGATTTCTTCCAAGATCAACACCATAACATTTCTGACAAATACCTTGGGCTGATTTACAGGTCAAAGGAGAAAAGACTGTTGCTTCAGAACACCCAGCATCCTCTACCAACTTAGCATCTTTCTTTGTTATAAGATGGCCTTTCTTAAATAAAACTTTTCCATCTTTATCCAAAATATCCTTTGTCAGAATTCTACTTCTAATAGCGTTACCGAGTGAGGTTTCTAAGATATTCTTTGCGTAGAAAGTTCTTCCATCCTTGTCGCCACAATCCTCTATTGTAACAACCACGTCCTGAGAAACATCAACAAGTCTTCTTGTTAAATAACCGGCCTTTGAAGTATTCAAGGCGGTATCTGTGAGACCCTTTCTTGAACCGTGAGTTGTAACGAAGTATTCGATTGGCGATAATCCTTCTTTGTATGAAGGTATAACAGGGAATTCAAGAGTTTTACCGGAGGTGTTGATAATAAGTCCCTTCATACCGCACATCTGACTCAGAGCAGCGATAGAACCTCTTGCTTTTGATACAACCATGTCTCTAACACCTCCATTTATATCAAGGGTTCCCGGAATAAGTTTCTGAATCTCTTCCCAGGCGGCTCTCCATGTGGAGATTATCATCTTATATCTTTCGTCAGCGGAGATAAGACCTTCATTAAAGTGCTTCTCTATTTCAACAACCGCTTCTTTGGCTTTTTTAACGATAGCCGGTTTCTCTTTAGGAACCTTAACATCGTCTATTCCCCAAGTAATACCTGACATTGTCATATACTTATATCCGAAACTCTTTATCTTATCCAAAATAGCAGGAACAGCATCTGTACCGTAGGTTTCAATAAGCTCTTCAATAAGAAAAGGCATCTGAGGTCCTGTAACTTCATGATTTATATATCTAAAATCTGAAGGCAAAACGCTATTGAAGAGAATTTTTCCAACAGATGTCTCAAATATTTGTCCGTCAAACTCTCTGTATTTTTCGCTCTCTCCTCCCATTATCTTTATCTTTGCTCTGAAGCCAACTTGTCCATAATCATAAGCGGAAATAGCAGCATTTGGTGTTGGGAATATTTTTCCCTCTCCCTTTTCCCCGTCAATCGACTTTGTCATCCAGTAGCATCCAAGAACAATATCCAATTTAGGAGTTACAATAGGATCTCCTGTACCAGGTCGAAGTAAGTTCTTTGCAGAAGACATAAGCTCCTTCGCCTCTGCCTGAGCTTCATCAGAAAGAGGAACGTGAACGGCCATCTGGTCTCCGTCGAAGTCAGCGTTAAAAGCAGTACACACGAGAGGATGGATTCTAATCGCATTTCCCTCAATAAGCACCGGTCTAAAAGCCTGAATACCCAATCTGTGCAAAGTAGGAGCACGGTTTAACAATACATACTTATCTTTTGTAACCTCTTCCAAAATAGCCCAAACTTCAGGCACAGCATCTTCGATAAGTCTACCTGCACCCCTTATGTTGTAAGCAAGCTCTCTCTCTAATATTTTAGAAATAACAAATGGTCTAAAAAGCTCCAATGCCATGTGCTTAGGAAGACCACATTGATCCAAGTGAAGCTCAGGACCAACGACAATAACGCTTCTTCCAGAATAATCTACTCGTTTACCGAGCAAGTTCTGTCTGAATCTTCCCTGTTTACCTTTCAAAATATCAGCGAGTGACTTGAGGGGTCTTCTTTGAGCAGAACTCATAGCCCCAGCGGCAGAATTTCCGTGTCTAATAGAATTATCGATAAGAGCATCAACAGCTTCTTGAAGAATTCTTTTTTCGTTCCTCAAAATAACATCAGGAGCATTTATCTCGATGAGTTTCTTTAGTCTATTATTTCTATTTATGACTCTTCTATAAAGATCGTTAACATCTGAAGTTGCATGTCTTCCTCCATCAAGAGCAACCATCGGTCTAAGAGCCGGCGGAATAATTGGTATAACTGTCAGGAACATCCACTCTGGTCTGATATTAGCCTTTTTCATATGCTTAACAAGGTTTAATCTCTTGTGGAGCTTAGCCTTATCAGCAGAACTGGTTTTTTCTATTTTATCTTCTATCTTAGAAATTAAAACATCGAGATCTGTCTCTTGAAACATTTTATATACAGCCTCAGCTCCTATATCTGATTCAAAGATAGTCGCGTATTTATATGTATATTTAATGTGAGTGGGCTCATCCAAAACAAGACCCGGTCTTAGAGAATTTATTTCCCTTTTTACCTCAAGTAAAGATTCTTTAACCTTATCTTTTGCCTCATCTGAATTCACAGTCTTCATCTTAGACTTGAACTCTTTGTCTAACTCTTTAAGAACTCTTTCTTTTTCGTCCTCATTAACTTTGGTTATTATATAACCAGCAAAATAAATAACTTTTTCAAGATCAGCAATAGAGAGATCTAATAAAAGACCTATTCTTGAAGGAATACCCCTAAGAAACCAAATATGAGCAACAGGAGCCGCAAGTTCAATGTGTCCCATTCTCTCTCTTCTAACGATAGAACGAGTTACTTCAACCCCACATTTTTCACAAATAATATCCTTATATCTTATTCTTCGGTATTTTCCACAATAACATTCGTAATCTTTTTCAGGACCGAATATACGCTCGTCAAAAAGACCACCTCTTTCACTTCTCTGTGTCCTGTAATTTATTGTTTCCGCTCTTGTAACCTCACCATAAGACCACTCTTTGATCTTCTCCGGTGAAGCAAGACGGAGCATTATTGAACTGAAATCCGATATTTGTTGTTCTTCTTTCATGTTATTGGTTCTTAGTTGTTTTTAAGCTCCACATCAAGGGCGAGACCTTTCAATTCGTTGACCAATACGTTGAAAGATGCTGGAACATTCGGTGTTTTTATTCTCTCCCCTTTAACTATAGAATCAAAAGCTGCAGCTCTACCGACGATGTCATCTGATTTTATCGTGAGCATTTCTCTGAGTATGTGCGAGGCACCATAACCTTCGAGTGCCCACACCTCCATTTCTCCAAATCTCTGTCCTCCACCCTGTGCACGACCGCCGAGTGGCTGTTGTGTAATGAGTGAGTATGGACCAACAGATCTCATGTGTATCTTGTCTTCAACCATATGGTGAAGTTTCAACATATACATATATCCAATAGCGACGTCCTGTTCGTAGGCAACGCCTGTCTGACCATCAAATAATTTTACCTTTCCTGTTTCAGGGTAACCAGCCTTTACTAATTCGCCCTTTATTTCCTCTTCTGTAATACCTGAGAATGGTGATGTAATAGCCTGATAGCCGAGTGTGTGTGCAGCAAGACCCATGTGTAATTCGAGTATCTGCCCCAAGTTCATACGTGAAGGGACTCCGAGTGGGGTCAAAATAACATCCACAGGTGTTCCGTCCTCCATGTATGGCATATCTTCTATAGGAAGGATTCTGGCAACGATACCCTTATTTCCGTGTCGTCCTGAAAGCTTGTCTCCAACGGAGATATTTCTAAGCTGAGCAACCTCAACGTGAATTCTCTTTATTATTCCTGATTCAAGCTTATCTCCTCTGTCTCTAGAGAAAACTTTAACACTGACAACTCTTCCTCTCTTTCCATGTTCCATTCGGAGTGATGTATCTTTTACATCTCTTGATTTCTCACCAAAGATAGACCTTAAAAGTCTCTCTTCCGGTGTAAGTTCTGTCTCTCCCTTTGGAGTAATCTTTCCGATAAGAATATCATTTGGGTGAACCTCGGCTCCGACTTTAACGATACCGTCTTCATCCAGGTTCTTTAATTTGGCTTCTCCAACGTTTGGAATGTCGTGAGTTGTGATCTCGGGACCTAGTTTGGTGTCTCTAACGTTTACAGTAAATTCTTCAATATGAATACTTGTAAATTTACTCTCTTTAACAAGTCTTTCAGAAAGAATAATAGCGTCTTCGTAGTTGCTTCCACCCCAGCTCATGAATGCGATAAGGGCGTTTTGTCCGATAGCAACCTGTCCTCTATCTGAAGTAGATGTGTCTGCGAGAACATCTCCCTTCTTAACTTTCTGACCAAGATTTACCACCGCTCTCTGGTGGAAAATAGTGAAGCTGTTTGTTCTTGAGAAGTTTACGAGAGGATATTCTTTTTTGTCTCCCTTTGTAGACTTAATAACAACTTTCTTAGCGTCTACAGCTACAACCTCTCCATCAGTTTCTGAGATTAAAACCCTACCTGTACACTTTGCAGCCTCTTCTTCGATACCCGTAGCAACAAGAGCTGCTTCTGTAACAATACAAGGAGTGGCCTGTCTCTGCATGTTCGAACCCATCAATGCTCTGTTAGCATCATCGTGTTCCAAGAATGGAATCATAGATGTAGCAATAGAGTATGCTTGGTTTGTGGCAACATCGATAAAATCAACTTTATTTTTTTCTACAAGTCCAGGGTTTGAATTAGCTCTAACCTCGACATATTCATCCTCTAATTTTCCATCCTTATCCTGAGGAACTCCGGCGTGAGCGATGTTATAACCTTCCTCCTCAAGTGCATTCATATATCTGACCTCATCTGTAACTTTCCCGTTCTTTACCTTTATATAAGGTGTCTCAATAACACCAAGGTCGTTTACCTTAGCGTATGATGAAAGTGTCAAAATAAGACCGATGTTTGGACCTTCAGGCGTCTGGATAGGACAAACTCTTCCATAGTGAGATGAGTGGACGTCTCTGACCTCGAATCCGGCTCTCTCTCTGGTAAGTCCTCCTTGTCCAAAAGCGGAAAGCTTCCTTAAGTGTTCGAGTTCGGAAAGAATGTTTTCCTGACCCATAAACTGGGATAGCTGGTTTGTTGTGAAGAATTCCTTAATTCTTGCCTGAAGCGGTCTTGGGTTTATAAGCTGGAGAGGAAGAACAGTTTCGTTGTCTATTGTAGACATTCTGTCTTGAATGTTTCTCTTCATTTGAGACATACCAACCCTCATCTTGAGCTGAAGCATTTCTCCAATACACCTAACTCTTCTGAGGCCCAAGTGGTCAATATCATCTTCTATCGCACCTGGAGTATTGTTCAACTCTATAATATGCAAAATTGTCTTAATTATGTCATCAAGAGAGAGGGTTCTCCTATCGAGCTCTGACTCTGTTGTTGGTATATCAAATCTCTTATTGAATCGGAATCTTCCAACCAGGGAAAGGTCATATCTCTCGGTACTGAATAAGTCTGTCAAAAATTCCCTAGCAGAAGCAGCTGTAGCGATATCGCTATCTCTAAGCCTCTTGTATATTTCAATAAATGATTCATCTACTGTCTTAGCGGTATCCTTAGCAAAAGAATTCTTAACATAATTTACCTCATCAAGCTCTTTCTCTCCAGAAACAACCTCGTTGACAGAAGCCTCCTTAGGAAACATATCCATTATTTGCTGATCTGTCTTTCCATCAGCGAGCATTCGAAGGAGCGAGGAAACAGGGAACTTTCTTCTTCTGTCTATTCTTACATAAAGAACATTATCAGCTTCTGTCTCTATCTCTATCCAAGCACCTCTTACTGGTATTATTTTTGCTCCAAAGTGCTTCTTTCCTTTAATATCTTCAGCGGTAAAGAAGACACCGAAGCTTCTTGCGAGCTGAGGGACAATAACTCTCTCTACTCCATTTATAACGAAAGTTCCGTGCGGGGTCATCGCAGGGAAATCTGTGAGAAAGATCTCTTGTTCTTTCTCATAGTTAAGAATCTTGTTCTTAAGCTTAACTTTTACCTTGAGCGTACTATTAAGAGTCGCTCTATTTAGCTTAGCCTCGTGTTCATTCATTTTCGGAGTACCAAGCTCGTAGCCGGTAAACTCCAACTCAAACTTTCTTCCTGTATAGTCTCTAATAGGAGAAAACTCCTTAAAGATCTCTGCGAGGCCTTTCTCAACAATCCACTTAAAAGAATCCTTCTGCATTTCTACCAAATCTGGTAGGTGCATCATAGGCTTCTTGTATCGTGAGAAATATTTCTTTTTTATTTCCATGACCCTGTATTTATTAATAAACTTTTAATATTCTCTTTTATAAAAACAAGAAAATGCCGACTTTATACAAGTTGGCTATCCTCCGCTAGTTAGCGGTGCTTATCGTTAAGAATTTTGTTTGCAAGATTATTCTTAGCTTTAACCCTCTATTAATTTTTCCGGAGATTCATGAGAAACACAATCTTGCAACTGGTAAAAGTAGTATAGAAAAATACAGCTATTTTGTCAAGTTTGCCCCACGAAATCAAAGTCAATGACAATAAGTGGATAAAGTACCAAGTAAAAACACCAGAAATAAAGCTAGTTTATGTTTACTTTTTTAAAAAAATAATATATAAACATATCAAAAGTAACTTGATAATTAAATAAGGAGGCGAAGTATAATGAGAAAAAAACTTTTAAAAGTTGGGGATATCGTTACTTTTCCCAAAGGATATGGATTTGAAATAAATCCCAAAGACCTAGACGTTACAGGTAAGCTGGTTGGTTCTAGTGATTTATTTTTAGTTACCGGAATTATTAAAATCGCAAAAGAATTGGTTGAAAAAACCAAACAACACCAAATAGTCCAATTAGTTGAAATATGCGAAGATATCGGCAACAAGGTTCATATTTATAACGAATGCACAAAGTGCAATAATACAAAAAAAATTCTTGTCTCCGATTGTGATTTGGAAATAAAGATAATCTAAAGGAGGTAATATATGGCAGGGAAAACCGATGCAATGGCGAAGTTCTTCGTTAATTTGGTTTTACTAAAAATAGAAGACCTAAAAAAGCAGGAAGACGAACTTAAAAGGAAATCCGAGAATCCGAACAAAATATTAGCCCTTCAGAAAAAAATAAAAATACTCGAGGATATAACCGAGGGAAGAATTGATATGAATAAGGCCGTAGCGTTATGGCAAGGTATCAGAGACATCAACAAAAAAATCGAGGTCTTAAACGAAAACAGAGTCGCGATAATAAAAGAAATCGAAAAATATCCGTCCCTTGGTTCAATCATGGCAATCCTAAAGGAAGATTAATAAGGCAACAAAGCGCTTCATTTATTGGTGGGGCGCTTTTATATTAAAAAACAGTATTTATTATTAAATAACGACAAAGAGTGCTGTGTGTATGTGCACACCGACCGACAGATTTGACATAATACCATATTCATGATAAGCTTCGTAAAGATACAAGTGACCTTTGAAAAATACGGGTATTTATGAAAGGAGCTGGTTAAATGGGTACTATTACTCTAGTCTTAATCGGCGTTTCCCTGTTGGCTCTCTTTTATTTTAATAAAAAAGAGAATCACAAAATTTCTTTACTTTTTCTTCATCTTGAAACAAAAATAAAAGAAGGGGTAATTCGTCTAAAGTCAGACCTAAGGAAAGAAATCAATAAACTAACCTCTGAAAAAGAGATTAAAAAAATAGTAAGGAAGGCGCTAGAAGAAAATAAGGGGGGAATTGACAATGTTTAAAAATCTGATCCTTTTTTATGTCGCTATAGTTTTAGCTATTTTCTATTTTGGATACTTTTTTGGAATATTGTCGGCTACCTTTGGCGGTATGTTGGCGATACTTATGCTCCTTATCGGGCTTAATATAGGAAAAGAACTTTTTGGCGGAATCGCCCTGACAGAAGAAGATCTCGAAATCGGTTCTACTTATGAAATAGAATCGACTTCACCCCATAGTTCATACTTCTCTTTAGCGGAAATCGTAGAGGGAGATACTGTTAACGTGGAGGCAAAAGTTGTGAATCGCTATTTCCATCTCCCTTGCTTGGGAAATTTAAATCCTATTGTCGGTCCAAGGGTTGGCGATAAATTCAAAGTAACCCAAGACGAGAACGGTAAAATAGAAATACTTCCTTACAACGAGTCAAACAAATAAAAAAGGAGTGATATTATGGGAATAAAAATTCCTTACAACAAACTGGAACTAATTTGCGCCTTGAACAGTATGGACCCAAATCAATTCACATTAGAGAAACTAAAAGAATTGTCACAAAAATGCGGATTAGACCCCACACCGTCTACGGCCGAAATTCATAAAAAAATCGCTGAAGATAACGGGATATCTGTTGAGGCCCTGATAAATGGCCCGAACCTTAAGATCTTGTGCCAAGAATATTTGGAAAAAACAATCTTAAGATTCATGGAACTTTTTAAAAAAGAGTTCGGCCTTAGCGATTTACAGACATGGGCAGTATATTATTATTGCTTTAAAGAATAGATAAACACCCAAAAAATACCTCATAAAAATATGAGTAAAAAGGAGTGATAATCATGATGGAGTTTATTATATCCCTTATCGTTATCGGAGTATTAACATATGGTGGCTATAAGTTCATCCGCCACAAAGTATTCAGGACTTCGATGAACTCGGACAATCCGGGAACTATCGAGATTCCGGAATGCAAATGTAAAAACAAGTGCGGAAAATGCAAAGACAAGCACTAAACCGCCAAATAGGTAAAAACGCAAAGGGAGCAATTAAATTGCTCTCTTTTTTTTAATACCTAAAAAATTTGTGTCGGACGTTAAATCGCGACGATATTCACCAAACGGCCTTTTACATAGATTATTTTCTTGATTTCTTTTCCCTCTAAGTTTCTCTTTACTATCTCATTCTCTACCGCTATCTTCTTGGCTTCGTCCTCAGTTATATGAGCAGAAACCATCACATTATCTCTAACCTTTCCGTTTACCTGTAGGGTTAAGTTAATCTCGCTCTTTTTTATTTTTGTTGTATCTAGTTTTGGCCAGGCTGATACATAGATAAATTTCTTATTACCCAATATATGCCATATCTCATCTGTCATATGAGGAGCAAAAGGAGAAAGCAATAACAATAAACTCTCATAAACTTTTTGAGGAATTTTCTCTACCCCCTCAAGCTCATTTACGAATATCATCATTGTGCTTATGGCAGTATTAAAACCAAAACTTTCTATATCTTCTGAAACTTTCTTTATTGTTTCGTGAAGTCTTGATTCCAGCTTTTCATCTGCTTTTATTTTCTTATCAATTTTAAACTGAAGTCTCCAGACTTTTTCCAAGAACCTCCTGCCTCCTATCATGTTGTCAGACTTCCATGCGATAGCTTGGCTGAATGGACCCATAAACATTTCGTAGATACGAAGTGTATCGGCACCATACGTTGCCACGACATCATCAGGATTTATCACATTCCCCCATCTCTTGCTCATTTTTCTGCCATCCTCAGCGAGAATTAGCCCAACACTATGAAGCGTTGTAAACGGCTCGATATGACTTACTACACCGATATCGTAGAGGAATTTATGCCAAAATCTAGCGTATATAAGGTGTCTTGTGGCATGTTCTGCTCCTCCCACATAGACATCAACAGGCATAAAGTATTTCTCGGCCTTTTTACCGACAATCTCCTTCTTATTCTTTGGATCTACATATCTGAGATAATACCAACAAGAACCGGCCCACTGAGGCATAGTGTTCGTCTCTCTCTTTGCGGGACCCTTACATTTTGGACACTTTGTATTTACCCATTTTGCAATATCAGCAAGTGGCGACTCCCCTGTGCCCGTAGGCGCATAACTCTTTACCTTCGGAAGCATTACCGGCAAATCTTTCTCCGGAACAGGCACAACCCCACACTTCTCGCAGTGAGCGACAGGAATTGGCTCCCCCCAATATCTCTGTCTTGAGAACACCCAATCTTTTAGTTTATATTTTATTGTTTTTGCTCCACCAACCTTCTTGATCGTTTCATTGATATTAACTAGTGGTCTATTGATTATTGGAAGACCAAACTTTGTAGCAAACTCCCTGTCTCTCTCGTCGTGTTCTGGCACCGCCATAACAGCACCTGTACCATAGTGACCCAGCACATAATCAGCAACCCAAAGAGGAACCTCATCTCCATTAAAAGGATTTATGACGCTTATACCATTCAAGGGAACACCTGTCTTCTCTTTCTTTTCAGCCGTTCTTTCTATTTCAGGCTTATTTTTAACTTCTTCAATATATTTTTTAACCTCACTGTAATTCTGAATTCCAAGATCGTTATTTTTAAGAAGTGGATGTTCCGGTGCTAATACTAAATAAGTAACACCGTCTATTGTGTCTATTCTTGTTGTAAATATTTTTATAGAGTCTCCTCTTCCTTTAATTTTAAAATCAACCTCCGCTCCTTCGCTTTTTCCGATCCAATTTCTCTGGAGTTCTTTTATTGAATCAGGCCAAGGAAGCTGATCAAGATCCTCAAGCATTCTGTCGGCATATTTCGTAATCTTAAGCACCCACTGGCGCATAGGCTTCTTTTCTACTACTGAGCCACACCTTTCACACACATCACCGTCGAGGTCTTCGTTTGCGAGACCCGTCTGACAGGAAGGACACCAATTTATCGGCTCAAAAGATTCATGGGCCAATCCCTTTTCAAGAAGTTTCAAAAATACCCACTGTGTCCATTTGTAATAAGCAGGGTCTGTTGTATTTATTTCTCTCTCCCAGTCATAATTAAAACCTATTTTCTGAAGCTGGTCCTTAAATCTTTTTATATTTTTTTTAACAGCTACTTCGGGATGAATTTTATTTTTTATGGCGTAATTTTCCGCAGGTAAACCAAAAGCATCCCAGCCCATTGGGTGCAATACATTAAAACCGTTCATTTTCTTGTATCTGGAATATACATCTGTAGCGATGTATCCTTTTGGGTGGCCGACATGAAGACCGTCGCCCGAAGGGTAAGGGAACATATCAAGCACGAAGCACTTTGGCTTTTTTGTGTTTGTCTCAGTCTTAAAAAGCTTTGCCTTGTTCCACTTCTTTTGCCAAGTAGATTCTATTTTTTTGTGGTCGTATTGCTTTGGTTTCATTTCTTTAAAATATTATCAATATCTTGAGCAATTTTTACCATATTTTTCTCTTTCGCGCCACGGGTAGTTACCGCTGCTGTCCCGAGCCTTATTCCTGAGGGGTCAAAAGGAGACCTGGTTTCGCCCGGTATTGTATTCTTGTTTACAATGATCCCTTTCTTCTCAAGCTTGGCACTTGCCTCAGCCCCGCTTATTCCCTTGCCTCCCATCCAAGTATCTACAAGTATTAAATGGCTATCTGTGCCTCCGGAAACAATCCTCCACCCCCTCTTTGATAATTCTTCAGCCAAAACCTTCGCGTTAGCCACAACTTGCTTGGCATATTTCTTAAACTCCGGTGCCGCCGCTTCCTTGAGTGCTACAGCTGTAGCTGCAACCTGATTCATATGTGGTCCTCCTTGAAGTCCTGGAAAAACAGCCTTGTCTATGAGCTTTGGAAACTCTCTAGTATCTATTTTTGAAAATATCATTGCACCTCTTGGGCCACGAAGAGTCTTATGTGTGGTTGTGGTTACAATATCGGCATACTGGAATGGACTCTGATAAGCACCACCAGCGACAAGTCCCGCAAAGTGAGACATGTCCACCATCAAAATCGCGCCACAAGCATCAGCTATCTCTCTAAATTTTTTGAAATCAACAGCTCTCGGGTATGCGGTATATCCGGCTACTATTATTTTTGGTTTTTCGTTTATTGCAATATTTTTTATCTCTTCATAATCAATAACTTCTGAATCTTTATTTACGCCGTAAGGAACCTGCTTCCAAATTTTGCCCGTAGCGGAAACTTTGTGTCCGTGGGTAAGGTGTCCTCCATGATCAAGAGACATTCCCATTATCTTCTCTCCCTGTGGGACCAAGGCCAAATATACGGCGAGATTCGCGGGAGAGCCTGAAAGTGGCTGGACATTAACAGCCCATTCGCCCTCCTTTAATTTAAAAGCTTTTAGGGCGCGTTTCTGGCACAAAATCTCTATTTTGTCGGTATAAGTCTGTCCGCCATAATATCTTTTACCTGGATAACCTTCGGAATATTTATTCGTAAGTACAGAACCGAGTGCGGTGAGGACATCTTTAGAAACAAAATTCTCAGAGGCGATGAGTGTCATCGTCTTTTTTTGTCTCACCTCCTCCCCTTTTATAAGTTTTTGTATTTCTTTATCCACCTAAATTTTTAAGCTATTGAATAATAATTTCTTTAACTGGTTCCGGCCCCATCCAGTTTTTAAATATTTTTCTCTCTCAAAAGCATCCGACTGATTATTAAACGCTTCATAAAATATCAATTTCAGAGGTCTTCTTCCTGCCGTTGACTCAACCCTGCCAGTATTATGCATTATTATTCTTTTTCTCAAATCCCTCGTACATCCCACATAAGTTTTTCTATCTTTATTGCTCTTAAGTACGTAAACATAATGCATAGCTTAAAAATTTTGGCGGATGAATCTTTCCTCCATGGAATAAAAAATCTATTTTCTCTCTTTTATGTCTTGTAATCCCCTTCTAACATCCCAATCAGTAAGCGATAGATCTGGATAAGTTTTTAGAACTGGGAAAGTTTTCTTTAGGGCAGTGTGCATCTTATGTGCCACCTTTCTTAATGTCGGATGAACGGCCCTACCTGTTCTAAGCTCCATAACATAAGTAGCTGCGGGTAATCCATAAGTAACCCTGCAACTTACATTAAATCCCATAGCTATGTAATACTGGAGCGTCTCTTTGTCGGTCTTTAGCGCACTTATAGCCTTCTTCTGCTCCTTAATGAGCGCATTCGCCTCCTTTCTTACATCAACAGGAAGCTCAGCGAGATACCATTCGTTAAAACCGAGCTTAGTCGTGACAAGAGGCATTCTGCAAACCCCGTTCCTGTGTCTCTGAATATCCCTAAAAGAACCAAAGTCTAAAAGAAAATCGTAAGTGACGTTTCCGAGATCAGCCAAAAACTGAGGTAAGCCAGTCCTCTCTGGTCTCTTAGAAATAACATCCCTAAATTTAAGAAGTTCTGAGGTCTTTATATTTGTCTTCATTTTAAATTCCGGCACGTCTTTATTGAAAAAATAATTATATTTTTCCATTAAAAACTTTCTATAATTTTCCTGATCCGGTAAAACGCTATGACCAAAACTATTTGGATATTTATTCTTTAATTCTCTGAGTATTTTCTCGGCTAATTCTCTAACCTCGAGAAGAGGGTGGTGCTTTAAAAGAAAAAGCTTATCACTAGCCTGTCGTAAATTGGTATGCCAACTAAGTTGTGTACGTACTCCTGCGGGTAAAAAACCCCTCATGATATCAAAAGCTCTCGCCTTGATTGCCTTTTTATAAACATCTTCGTTCTCCCCCTCTTTTATCGGGTATTTTTCCATCAAAGATTCTTCAACCCGAGGCTGTGACTTAGTATAAAAATTCATCCATCCATCTAATATCTTTTTAGACTCTGTGGAATTAAGCGGATCGGAAATTGTCTGTTTGGAATAATCAATATATCTCGAGCTAGATTCTTGCCCTGAAAAAAGTGGCCAATCTTCTATTGCTTTAGCAGCCAACATACTTACACCCTCAATAAAAAGAGTTGTGCTTCCGCAGTCAGCAATACTAGCGTGTCCATAACCGACGTAAAATCTTTCCATAAATTTTCCGGAACCAGTGGCTTTTACCTTTTCTACATGCTTAATTACACTGTCGGCGCTTCTGGAGTAAAGCGCCTGCATCATTGCTATATCCTGCGGATTAAATTCGTCATATAGAAAGACTTTCATTTACCCTGTTAAATTAAAGTTAATAAAACACATAAATCCATTTTAAACACTTAAACAATATATTCAAATTAATATATTTGGCCCCTTATTTAACCGGGGTTGATTCCAATTCTTTAAATTTTAAAATCTCACTCTTTGGATTATCTTTGCCAAATATCGCAGAACCGATAATTAAATCTTCTGCTCCGGCATCTATTAGACTTTTTGCATTTTCCAAACTTACTCCGCCATCTACAGATATAGATAACCCTGGATATTTTTCTTTGGTGTCTTTTATTCTATCTAAAACGAGTTCATTAAACGGCTGTCCGTAACTACCGATATTATCAATACTCATAAACTGCACACTGTCTATTTCACCAATCAGCTCATCTATGGCAGATATGGGAGTGCTCATCATAATAGATACAGCAACCTCAACTTCCTCATTTTCCAAAAAATTAATTATTTCTGAATAATTTTTCGTTGCTTCATAATGAAAAACTATTCTATCTGCCCCATACTCAACAAATTCCGAAATAACTTTTTCGGGATCTTGTACCATGAGATGTATTTCTATTTTTTGTTCATCACTGCGGATAGCGTCTATTTTAGCAAGATCACTTATGGCACCCTCTGTATATGGCCAACTTTTTTGGGGTGTAAAAATTCCATCCATTACGTCTATCTGAATCCATTTTACTTCACCCAGAACTTTCGTAACCCTGTCTTCAATCTCTTTTATATTTTTGCCGATTATGGCGGGAACTATTTCCATTTACCCTATTGAATAAAAATTTAATAAATGCACCATTAATCCTTAAATCACGTATTTTATCCTGTTTATTATTTCTCAAAAACTACTGCCACCTTAATTAAATTTTAATTTTTTAAAATATAATTTTAAAAAATTTATTCAATAGGGTGAACCCTGTTAAGTAAAAATTTTACTTTTACTTAAATAAATTAACTTATTAATATCTCCCAAATATCTCTTACCTCAAAGCTATCTTATCACATTATAAAATTTTAAATTTATTTTTATCAAAAAATAAATTTTACTAAACAGGGTGAATTAATTTGGATAATTATCAATCTTTTTAATTCTCCTCATGTGTCTTTCTTCGTTTGTAAAAGGAGTATCCAGCCAAGTCTTTACAGCCACTCTAGCTTCATCTTCTGTCATGAATCTGGCGCCAAGAGAGATAATATTGGAATCATTATGCTCCCTTGTAACTTTTATCATATCTAGCGCACCGCCATAATACACAGAAGCCCTGACACCCTTAAATCTATTTGCGACCATTGCTTCCCCTTGTCCTGAGCCACCCAAAATAATTCCTCTTGCTTCAGAATCTTTAGAAACTTCAATAGCTGTTAGGGAGATATAATCCGGATAATCATCATTCAGATCCAAATTGAATGGCCCCTTATCTACTACGGAATGTCCTAAGTCTTGTAAATATTTTACAAGCGTTTCTTTCAGATTAAATCCAGCATGATCGGAAGAGATGAATATTTTCATAAAAATATTTAAGTTAAAAGTTGAAAGTTATAAAGTTATAAGGTTTTTAAAATCTAAACCTTATCTAATTTAACCTAAACTTTAAAACTTGATAACATTATAACTTGATAACTAATAATAATTATTACTCGCTTTTCACTTTTTGTTTCTAGCTACTTTAACATTTCCAGTAAAACTTCAGTTAATATTTTAGGATTACCTGCTCCTTTTGTTTTCTTGATAGCCTGTCCCATTAGAAATTGTAATACCGCCACCTTTCCAGCCTTATATTGAGCAACCATATCAGGATTCTCATTTAAAACTTCTGCTACAATTTTCTTGAGTTCACCCACATCGCTCTTTTGTATCGCCCCAAGCTCCTCCGCTATTTTCTTTGCATCTCCACCCCCAAGCTCATACATCTTTGCGAGTGTATCCTTAGCCCCCCTCGAAGAAAGTTCCCCTTTAAAGATCATTTCCATGAGCGCCAAATAACTTTCCGGACTTATTCTAATAGTCTGTTCATTTATTTCATTAAGTTCATCAGTATTAGTAACACCCGCTTTTTTAATGAGAGCAATGATATCTGAGGTAATATAGTTTGCGGTAAGCACTACAAGATCTTTTGTGTCTTTTACTCCCGCGATAGCCTTCTCAAAGAAGTCTGCCAAGGCTCTCTCGTTTATAAAAAGCTCCACAGCCTCGTTCCTGAGTCCATAATTACTCAAAAACCTTTCCCTTTTGTCCTTTGGAAGCTCCGGTAGTGATTCCTTAAGGTCATTAAACTCTTTTACCTTGCTTATCCAAAGCTTTGGCAGGTCAGGATCGGGAAAATATTTATAATCATGAGAACTCTCTTTTTTTCTTTGTGAAAAAGTAACCTGTTTGAATTCATCCCAACCGCGAGTTTCCTGTATTATCTCCTCACCTTTATTTTCCTCCAGTAATTTAGTATGTCTCGCAAGTTCAAATTCTATCGCCTTTTCAACAGCCTTAAATGAATTGAGATTTTTAACCTCAACCTTTGTTCCAAACTTATTTGGATCGGCAGAAACAGAAATATTCGCCTCTACTCGCATTTCCCCTTTTTCCATATTTGCCTCTGACGCCCCAAGGTACCTCAGAAGCGTCTGTAATTCCCTTGCAAAATCTCCCGCTTCTTTAGCACTTTTTATTACAGGCTCAGTAACAAGCTCCATAAGAGGAACTCCGGCACGATTAAAATCAACGTAAGAATTTCCGTCATTTTCACGATGAAAAGATTTAGCAGTATCCTCCTCTAAATGTATTCTGGTTATTAGAACATTATTTATAGAACCACCCGAAACAAGTGGGTATTTGTACTGCGTTATCTGGTAACCCTTAGGAATATCAGGATAAAAATAATTTTTTCTATCAAACTCTGTAAAATCTGCAATTTTACCTCCTATTGCATAGCCAGCTCTCAAAACGTGCTTAACAGCCTCCTTGTTTATAACGGGCAATGTACCCGGATGCGCCATACACACGGGGCAAATATTAACATTTGGTCTTTTTTCATCCGGATCGTTCTTTGAGTTGCAAAACATCTTCGTTTTTGTCCGAAACTCTGCGTGAATTTCTAATCCGATTGTAGGGTAAAATTTTATAGCCATTTGTTCGTCCAAGACAGTATACAACAAACATTTTTGCAATAAAAGTATTCCCCAAAAATCTTCATAGAAGCTCAGCTTCTCCGCGGAGAAGCTGAGCTTCTATGAAGATTTTTAAAAAAGAAAACCCCCACTTTTGTGAGGGCTACAACACATTCATGATTTAAATATCTATGACCTACCGACATACCGACATCACCCTTTGTCTTTGTCTGTAATTTTCATTTCCTGAACATAAAATAGATAATGCCAAAATAAGAAAAAGCCATACAAAGAACAAATACCGCCACAAAAAAATCTTTTTCCATCAATTCACTTCCTTTTTCAAATTATTTATTTTTAAAAATAACTAAAACATATTTAATTTATTTATACATTAATTACCCAAAAAGTAAATGAGTTGTAATTATCTATGGCATATAAAAACCCACTTGGACCCCTAAGGTCCAAGAATCCGACAACGCTCAAAATAAAAGCCCGTGTCATTTAGAACACGGGCTGAACTTTAGAAAAACTTTTTATATGTCGTTAAAAGACTAAACGCGATACAAGCAAAATACGATGTTGTCCGGAGTCATCTCAACCTTACGAAGATCGACAGCTATGAGCTTCGGATTGTTCGAGATGTCGAGGCAAGGAACCTGGCAGTCGGAAAATTTGAGTATCGAGCTCATCGCATATATGTTATTTTTCAGATTAGCATACTTCGCGAAGTTCAGGACTTCAAACATATCCAGACGGTGACAGTCTTTGATTCCAAGCATTTTCATCTGTCTGTTGTTCGTCGTGCCGTTATATGCGCCTATCATCCAATACGGCTCTGAGAGCCTGTCGAGGCTATCAACGGCATTCTCATAAATAGAGGTGGAGCCGTTTTTCCCTTTATGCGAAAGCATTCCAGCGAGAAGGCCGAGATGCATCCATCCTGCGGGAATAACCGGAATCATAGGTATCTGTCCTACAACGAATTCGATCTGTGCGCATTTTTCGATTACGGCGGAACGTTTTTTCTCGAGGGTGTCTATTATGATCCTTACAGTACCTTCGGAAAGGCCGATCTTTTTCAAATCAACCTTCAAATCCTCAAGCTTTTTCTTCGACGAATTTTCGAGATTTACGGCGTTATACCTTACCCATTGGGTCGAAACCTGATTTGAATTCTGGCTTGTTTTTGACATAACAACTCCCCCTTCTTTCTTACGACGTAATTGTAAAAAAAAACAAATGTTTACCTTCTCCGTTAATCTTAGCAGATTATGGTATTTTTGTCAAGTACCGTACCAAAAACCACAAAAACCTAAAATTATTCTGTTTTGTCCTTTATAATGATAAAATTAATTGGTTATAATAAAAAAATAAAATAATGCAAAATAAAAAAGGAGCATCTCCATTAATGATCTTACTATTAGTAGCTTTCATTGCTATCCCCTATTTTTTTAGTAATAAATCTTCTCAGACCACAGAAACAACTTCGGACAAAACAGAAAAACAAACATCTTGGTTTAATATTTACACTCCGGCAAAAACCGTGACACCAACGACAACAAAAACAACGGCCACCACGAAGACAACTACCACTGTTAAAACAGTAACAAAAACAGTAGCCACAACAACCAAAGAAATTGTTGACCCAAACCAATCTAAATATTTGAATAAAATAAAAATAAGCTCCATAAGCGCAGGAAGTTCTGATGTCAAAAATGAATCCATAATAATAAGTAATATCAGCCAAAAAGATGATATCTCAATAACAGGTTTCTTGATAGAAACATATGAACGAGAAACCTTTAAAATCCCGAAGGGATATGAGTTACCCGGACTAACCAGTTCTATTGAGGGTAATATTATATTAAGACCGGGAGATCGAGCCACAATCTATGTTGGCTCACAAGAAAGAAAAATGAATTTCCGAGAAAACTTATGTACTGGTTATTTTGATCAATTCAGCGACTTCAATGGAAAACTTACTCATTCTTGCCCCAAAATAGATATTTCAAAAATGTTAATTTTCTCAGCCAACTGCTTCAACGTCCTTAACGCTATTCCAAAGTGCAGGATGTTTGATTCAAAAAACATAGTCGAAAATGAGTGTAATGAATTTGCCACAACCCATTATAGCTATGTTGGATGTGTCAACGATTTTAAAACAAGAACAGACTTTTATTCCAAAAAATGGCTCGTATGGATGCAACGCGGTATTGAATTTTTCAGAAACGATCGAGGATTAGTAATACTAAAAGATACGGAAGGGAAAACAGTGAGTGAATATCAATATTAAAAGGAAATAGCGACCAACTGGTCGCTATTTTAACTTATTTTTACTATTTCTTTACGAACCTTTCCATTATCTCACTTAAAGCTTTCTCGATATCCCTTAGTGGTCTAAGCAATTCAACACCGTCACCACGATAACCAAGTGCTAATTTCTTCCAAACAACAGACAGTGCGTCATCAGCCAAACCGCCAATGGCATCTCCCGTTAAATAAGCGTCATTTTGCATAGAAATAATCTTTTTCTCAATGTTGTTTTTGTGTTCAATAAAACGATAAATAACTCCCTTCGTTATCTCAAGAGAATTGCGTTCAGGGTCAGAGATCCTTAATTGAATAATTTTGTTATTCACGATACGAATCATTTCCTTGGCTAACCATATATATTGTCGACTAAAAGGATATGCCATAAAAAACCTCCTTTTTTCAAAAATATACCACTTATCTTTTATTTTAAAGAGCTATTATTCGTAAACATAATACAACTAAACAAAATATGAGTCAACCACACCGTTATGGTTCAATAGCTTGGAAA
>DOAO01000006.1:62204-132738 GCA_003504275.1 Patescibacteria group bacterium | reverse complement strand
TAACAAAAAAGTGTGGATAACTTTTAGCGAAATATTGTTGGTAGATATGGGTAAAATGACCCCCTCCCCAGGTTCCGCTCCGCTACACCCGGGGTTTCCCTTACCGGCATGAGAATTCTATCTAAATAAGTAGAATGATTTTAATTACGCATTCTCATGAACATCCACTAATATGTTCTGGGAACAAAGTGGTGCATTCAGTCCCCGCCCTCCGAAGTAGATAAACTGGGTAGTTGTGGGGAAGCTCCGGGCGGGGTTTTGGCAATTAACAAAAACACTCCGGTGGGAGTGTTTTTGGGTTGAGAAAATTTTTATTTTTTATTAGCTTTTACAAAAATATTTTAGATTGGTCGGTGAAGATTGATATCGACACCTGTAGATGGCCGCGCCTCGACAGGGTCTCGGCTCGCAATGACGGTAACTAGAGTATCGTGATAAAATTTAAAATAAGTCTACACTATAAACTATAAGCAAGTTAGCGAAGCGATACTATCATCTTCTCTTAGTCTCATTATTCTAACTCCTTGTGTTTGTCTTCCGAGAACAGGGACCTCGCCGATATTTATTCTGATAACCTGAGCATTCTTTGAGATAGCAATGAGTTCTTCCTCTGCTTCCGTGATAACTTTTCCCACCATGAGCTGTCCAGTTTTTGCGGTAACTTTCGCTGTCTTGATACCAGAACCGCCTCTTTTTTGTATTTTATATTCTTTTATTTTGGTCATCTTACCAAATCCGTGTTCAGACATTACAAGAAGTTTTGATTCTTTGTCATCTTTCTTTATCACATCCGCACCCACCACAGCGTCCTTTTTCTTCAACTTAACAGCACGTACTCCGGCAGCTGCGCGACCCATCTCTCTGGCGTCAGATTCCTTAAATCTTACAGATTGTCCTCCAGCGGTTATAAGTATGATAGAATCTCCTGTCTCTACGAATTTAGTCGTCATAAGCTCGTCACCGTCTTGAAGTTTGATGGCAATAATTCCACTTCTTCTGACATCTTTGAAACTGTCAGTAGAAACTTTTTTCACAACTCCCATTTTTGTAATCATGAGGAGTGAGGATTTCTGATTTTTCACTTCTTTTGGCATAGCCAAAACAGAAGTGACTCTCTCATCGTCTGCCAAAGAAAGGAAGTTCATTATCGACTTACCCCTGGTCGCTCTTTTACCCTCCGGAATATCGTACATCTTTATCTGGTACGCCTTACCTTTGTCTGTGAAGAAAAGAAGATCGCTATGATTGGATGCGGTGAGGAATATTGTAATAAAATCTTCTTCTTTTGTGTTTAAATCTACAACTCCAACCCCACCCCTTCTCTGTGCACGGTATTCCCCTGGATCTGTTCTCTTTATATATCCGCCAGAAGTAAGTACGAGAACATTTTCATCATCAGGAATAAGATCCTCGACGCTTATATCTGTTACCCCCCTCTTCATTACTTTCGTCTTTCTTTCATCTGCATATTTTTCCTTAATAGCGGAAAATTCATTCTTTATTACCTGTAAAATTTTAGCATTACTTGCTAAAAGCGCCTTCAACTCCTTAATAAGCGCCTGAATAGCGTTCAATTCGTCTTCTATTTTCTTTCTTTCGAGACCAGCAAGTTTCTGGAGCTTCATGTCCAAAATAGCGGCCGCCTGTATCTCGGAAAATTTGAACGTCTTGATAAGGTTCAAAGCTGCATCTGCTGTATCCTTTGATTTCTTTATAATTTTAATAACCTCATCTATATGGTCGAGCGCTTTGCTCAATCCGAGTAAGATATGCTCTCTCTCCTCTGCTTTTCTGAGATCGAATTGCGTTCTCCTCTTAACAACTATTTTTCTGTGCGCAATAAACTCTTCGAGGATATTTTTTACCGACAAAGTTTTTGGAATACCTTCAACAAGAGCCAACATATTGTAATTGAATGTCTGTTCGAGGTCTGTATATTTGTATAAAGCATTTAATATCTGCTCAGGATAAGTTCCAGACTTGAGGTCAATAACAATTCTGATATCCTCAGTGGATTCATCGCGAATATCCCTGATACCCTCAATCTTCTTTTCCTTAACAAGATCAGCCATCTTTATGATCATCTCTGACTTGTTTACCTGATATGGTATTGAGGAAATAATAATTTGTGCGGAACCGGACTTGGCCTCAACTATCTCCGCTTCACCGCGGACAACCACTCCGCCTCTTCCTGTAGCAGAAGCTCTTAAAATATCTTTCTCATTGAAAACAATTCCTCCCGTCGGAAAGTCCGGACCTTTTATAAATTTAAATAAATCTTCGGTTGTAGCATCTCCATTGTCGGCTAGATGTATCAATGCATCCATTATCTCTCCTAAGTTATGAGGAGGAATCTTTGTGGCCATACCTACAGCGATACCCAATGTTCCATTAAGAAGAAGTGTTGGTATTGCAGAAGGAAAAACACTCGGCTCTTTTCTGGTGTTATCGAAGTTTGGAATGAAATCCACGGTATCCTTTTCAAGGTCACCCAATATCTCCGAAGTAATTTTAGCCATTTTGGCCTCTGTGTATCTGTAAGCAGCGGCGCTGTCTCCGTCAATAGAACCGAAGTTTCCTTGACCAAAGACGAGAGGATATCTGGTTTTGAAATTCTGAGCCAAGTTAACCATCGCATCATAAACAGCAGAGTCACCGTGTGGATGATATTTACCAAGCACATCTCCGACGATCATAGCGGATTTTCTGAACTTAGCGGAAGCGGTCAAGCCTAAATCATACATAGAAAAAAGAATTCTTCTGTGCACAGGCTTAAGACCGTCTCTGACATCGGGCAAAGCACGAGAAACAATAACGGACATAGCATAGTCTAAATAAGATGTCTTCATCTCCGGCACAATGTCTATTTTCACGATCTTTGGCTCTACCTTAACTACATCTGGGGGCATGTCACCATGAAAATGTGCATCCTTCCCTTTTTTATTTTTCTTTTCCTTAGCCATTTGAACTGGTTATAAAGTTAAAAGTTATAATGTTATAAAGTCCTCTTTTTATTGTCCCCCGCCTGTAACTGCATTAAATTATTCTAAAATAGCATCCTTCATATACAATATCTTGTCTGAAAATATTTTGAACGGAGAAACACTGGAAATTTTGGCATCATTATTTTCAACAGAAGCAACAGGGAAAATTTTATCTAAATTCGTTATCCACAAAAATACAACCGACATCATAAATAAAACTACAAGAACGATCAGCATTTTCTCTCTATCTGACTCCGGTCTACTTCTTAATTTTTCAATAAATCTTAACATTATAAATTAAGCTGTCGGAGATAAAACTATTATTTCCCCGTCTTTACCCTCTATATCTTTCTTTTTAATCGTTAATTTGTCAGTTGGCTGTGCACCTTCAGCACCTTCTTCTTTTAAGAACATTTTCAACGAGTCTGCACTTGCGCCCTTATCTGTACCATAAAGAGGTATAACGACGTGTGACTGAAAAGCAGTGGCTAACTTACTAGCTACTGCAGGTGTGGCAACGTCGCCACCAGTAACAGGAACAAATAAAATATCTACGGAACCAAGGGTCTCGAGAACTGTCGGCTTAAGATCGGCTGATGAAATGGCGCCCAAATGACACAAATTAATATCATCAAATAAAACTGAATAAACGGTGTTCATTTTTTTCTTTCCGTCTATCTCCTTTTCAACAAGAACTCCTTTTATAAAAATACCACCAACTTCATATTCTCCCGGACCATCAATTATAAAAACATCTTTTTCGGGAGATGAGTGGGAAAAGTTCTGGTCTTTTTCTTTCGTACTAAAAAGAGCGATGTTTGAAGTAAATCGAGGTGTCTTACCATCAGCCCTAAGTGGCGGATTAAAAGAAACCGACATGTCTCCTATTTGCGCCTTAGTACATAAATTTCCGTAATATGTAATGATCATTTTAATTATTTTATAAGTATAACTTAATAAATATAGCAAAAAAACTCCCTAAATTAAAGAAGCCTTATCTGCAAAAAACACACAATCTAATTAAAATCAAGGTATGTTTTTATCGAGAATTTAATATCTTTTCATGCAAATATTGCACTTCTTCCTCAATTTCTATTCCAAATTTCTTTTTTACAAGCGATTTTAATTTTTTAACCAATTTCGTTAGGTCGTTATACTTTCCTGTTCCATCATTCAATATTATATTCCCATGAAAATCAGACACATATATACCCCCTTCCCTCATACCTTTTGCGCCAACTTCTTCCAATAAATAACCCACGGGAATTTTCCCGTCTTTTATTTTGGAAGGATCAATAAAGGCGAGAGATTTTTTAGAAATATCTTTCACGATAATGTTCTTAAAATAACTTCCCGGACATTTTGGTTTAGGACCGAATTTTTTCCACCTTGTTTCAATTATATCTTCAGATATTTTTGTGAGCTCTTTTGCGTCTCCTTTTTTAAATTTAAATTCCGCACCGATAATTATCCATTTCTTTTTTTTGAAAACACTTTCGCGATACCCAAAATGACAGTCCTTGTTTCCTGTTTTTATTATTTTTTTTCCGTCAAAAATGGTGACCGAAGAAATAAATTCCGAAATAGAGTGACCGTATGCACCGGCATTACCATATATAGAACCGCCAACCGTGCCTGGTATACCAGAAAGAGTCTCTAATCCAACAAAACCATTTTTTACCGTAGTACTAACTAAATCAGACAGAAGAATACCGGCATCAGTATAAATTTTATTATCTTTTATTTTTATTTCTCCGCCCACACTATCAGGCTCACTCGAAATCTTAATAACGAGACATTTTATCTTTTTATCACAAGAAACAATATTATTTCCACCTCCCAATATTAAATATGGTATTTTTTCTTTTTTGGCGTATGCCACAGCCGACAAAATATCCTCTTTATTTGAAGCCGTAACAAAATGACTTACCTTACCCCCAACCCCAAAATTAAGATGTTGGCTTATTTCAATATTTTTCACTACATTATTCATAGAGATGATTTTAACACATTTTTATAAAAAAAATCCCCAAGCATTTAAGCTTGGGGGTACATGAACAATGACTAAATATTATGTTAATGATCAGAAACCGAGAAAGTCTATGGGGCGATAATCTTTTTCCTTGTTATCAGTGTCAGAAACAACTACGGTGGTAACCCCATTCAAATCAACCACAAAAACTTTTTTAGTCGCCTCTGTGGATTTTTTCGGAGTCTTTTCTGTCTTTTTTTCTTTCATTAAACGTCCTCCTTTACGACGAAATACCTTTTTAAAAACCAGTTTTCTCCTTTCTTCAAAGATTCACACTGTTGAGGATTTGATTTCAAATCTAAATTTTAAGCCTAACGACTTAAAATTTTACTCAACAGGGTAAAAGATATAAGGTAAAAGGTTTAGTAGGAAACTACTGTGCGAGCCCGCAAGTAGGAGTACGAGTAACTGGCGTAGCACCAACCGACGTGGAACCTGCCATCCGACGGAAACCAGCACGTGCGCGGGACGTAGCCATCGGAATAACGGGAGCCGGCGCAGAGTGTCCAGTTATCGATATCCAGATGTTTTTTAGTCGTCCAGTAGTAGAACAGCTCGAGAAGACGGCGTTCGAGGAGTGTCATTGTCTTTAGTTTTCTTCTCTCTATTTCAGATGCGGAAACGTTTTTAAGGTCTTCAGGAGCTTCGATCGAGTCCTGGATCCAGATAGCGTATGATTTCTTGGTCGTTCTTTCTTCTTTGGTCTGGTCAGTGGCGTTGTCGAGGTCGCTCTGATACTTGTATGTCGAATAAAGATTGACTTCGACATTCGAAATCATTTTATGGGTCAGACCCTTAGCCATGATTATTAAGAAGTCGAAACCGTCTTTGTGTCCCGGAATACTTATCGGATGTTCGAGCGTGATGCCCAAGACCTCTTTGTAGAAATTTGACCAGATAGCGGTGAACTCCAAGATATCGTAAGAAACTTCTTTCCCTCCGAGAAGGTTTGATGCTTTCAGAGAAACATAACTCTTTTTTGATTTACCCAGCACCGCTCTACCCAACACTGCTCCGCGAAGTCTGTCGATTCTCTCGGGTTGTTTCAGTCCGATGAAGGCCTGAAGCTCCTCGGGGGTTATCTCTTCATAGACGACGGAGAGGGCTTTCAATACCGCACAATCAGCCTCACGTGTTAAACCACTCCCGTGATTTTGGACATTCCTGTTTTTCATAGGCATTTCCATCCTTTCTCTTTTACACTTATATTATCCGCCACCAATTGGCAGATTTTGTAAAAGAACTTTATCTAGAATCTACTTACACTATATACATATTTAATAGATTATGTCAAGCTAAATCGGGATTTTATTGGCAAAATTTAGTCATAAAATTTGACATTCTCTCAAAAATCGCATTACTATAGTTAAATACTCAATAAATAATTTTTTAAATTTATGCGATTATTAATAGTAGAGTCACCTGCAAAGGCGAAGACGATATCCAAATATTTGGATAACGAATATACGGTAAAAGCGAGTGTGGGACACATTCGAGATCTGCCAAAAAGTAACAAAGAAGCCATCGATATAGATGGCGGTTTTATTCCCAAATATGAAATTTCTAAAGGCAAAGAAAAAGTTGTTTCCGAACTAAAAGAGTTGGCAAAAAAATCCAGTGAAATTTTACTCGCAACTGACCCCGACCGAGAAGGAGAAGCGATCGCCTGGCACGTGGCCGAAGCTCTAAAAATTAAAAATCCAAAAAGAGTCACTTTCCATGAAATTACGGAAAAAGCCGTAAAAGAAGCCGTAAAACACCCACGCGAGATAGATCAAAACCTAAGAAAAGCTCAGGAAGCAAGGCGTGTATTAGACAGACTTGTGGGATACGACCTCTCCGGACTTATCTGGAAAAAAGTAAGGTATGGACTATCTGCGGGTCGTGTACAGTCCCCCGCTCTTCGTATCTTAATGGAAAGAGAAAGAGAGATACGTGCATTCATTCCGGAGGGTTACTGGGTTATAAAAGCACAGACTCAATCGCCTAAAAATAGTGCGATTGAATTTGCTTATTCTGAAGAACCAAAAACGCAAGAAGAAGCCGACCGCGTTGTCGCTCTTTCAAAAATTTCAAATCTAGAAATTACAGATATTGAAGAAAGCGATTATACAAGAAAACCAAAATCCCCATTCACAACTTCCACACTCCAACAAGCTGCAAGTTCCGGGCTCGGTTTCTCCCCTGCTCGTACAATGAAGATTGCGCAGAAGCTCTACGAAAGCGGACATATCACATATATGAGAACCGACAGCACGACACTCTCTCAGGATGCGATGGATGCGATAAAAAATGTCATCACAAAAGAGTATGGGGAAAAATTTTGGTCATATAGAGAATATAAGACTAAGGTCAAAAATGCCCAAGAAGCGCACGAAGCAATAAGACCAACACACTTTGAAAAAAGAAATATTCCAGGTGGTGGAGAGGACAGTAAACTTTATGACCTCATATGGAGAAGAACTGTTTCTAGTCAGATGCCTGACGCAAATTTCATAAGAACGAAAATAGTGGCTGAGACAGGCGACAGTACAGTAAAACCTTATCACGCCAATGGTTCTCGTCTTATTAATCCTGGTTGGCTCTTGTGCGACGAATACGCAAAAGGAGAAGATACCATACTTCCGGAAGTTAAAAAGGGAGAAAAATTAAAGATTACCGAAATAAACTCTGAGGGCAAACAAACAGAGCCACTGGGAAGATACTCAGAAGCGGGACTGGTAAAAGAGCTTGAAAAAAGAGGTATTGGAAGACCAAGTACCTATGCCGCTATCATCCATACGATTATAACAAGAGGATATGTGGAAAAAGACGGTAAAGCACTCAAGCCAACAGATACCGGCGAGGTAGTTAGCAATTTCCTTGAGGAGCATTTTGCAAATATCATAAGCGATACCTTTACGGCACAGATGGAGGAAGATTTGGACGAAATCGCAAATGGTACAAAAGATTACGGAAAAATACTGAAAGAATTTTACGGACCGTTCAAAAAAGAAGTTGAATCAAAAAATAAAGTTCCTAAAGTTACAACATTAGGAGATGCGCCTAAGGATATAAAGTGTCCTGAGTGCGGAAGTGGAATGGTTATAAAACTTGGAAGAACCGGAAAATTCTTGAGCTGTGATAAATTCCCCGACTGTACAGGAGCGAGAACAATAGACGGAGAAATTATGGAAGCCCCAAAAGAAACTGGTGAAGATTGTCCTGAATGTAAAGAAGGCAAACTCGTAGAGAGAACGGGAAAATTCGGAAAATTCGTCGCTTGTGGAAGATATCCGAAATGTAAGTACATTAAAAAAGACGAATCAGAAGAAGCCAAGAAGGCAAACTCAACCGGCGTAAAATGTCCTGAATGTAAAGAGGGAGAGATATCTGAAAGAAAAGGAAGATTTGGAACATTCTTTAGCTGTAATAATTACCCTAAATGTAAGTTCATAATGAAATCCAAGCCGACCGGACGCGTCTGTGACAAATGTGGTGCACTTATGATGGAAGGTACGAAGACTATTCCCGAGAGATGTAGCCGTAAAGAGTGTGAGAATAATAGACCTGATTTGCCAAACAAGAGGACCCTCGCCAAAGAATAAAACTCGCACAACATATTTACTACCTTTTCTACTTAGACCCCTGGGGTCTAAGTAGAATCTTTTATCAATTTTATTGTGTTATAATTGTAGTAAGTTCAAATACTCAAAAATGCCCGAGGAAATTATTAAAAAAGAAACAGAAGATAACACAAATGACCTTCGTGCGATTTTTGATTTAATGCAGAAACATTCCGAAGAAGACGAAAAACTGATCACTAAAGCATACAAATTCGCAAAAGAAGCTCACAAAAATTTCGAGAGACTTTCCGGTGATCCATATATTGTTCACCTGGTAGGAACAGCGAAAAACCTGGCGGAGATAAAAGCCGATGCTGAGACCATCGCAGCGGGACTACTTCATGACGTACTCGAAGACACCACAACAAAAAAAGAAGATGTCGTAAGAGAGTTTGGTGATGATATTACATTTATGATAGAAGGTGTCACAAAGCTCGGAAAAATAAAATATCACGGAGTAGAGAGACATGCTGAAAGTCTGCGAAAACTTTTTATTGCGACAGCGAGAGACATACGTGTTCTTTTGATTAAACTAGCCGACAGGCTCAATAACGCTGCCACACTAGAAAGTCTCCATAAAGTGCGACCGGAAAAAAGCAGGAGGATAGCTTTGGAGACACTGGAAATATATGCGCCACTTGCAAACCGACTTGGGATGGGACACATAAAAGGAGAACTTGAAGACCTCGCCTTTCCTTATATATTACCGAATGAATACAAGGAAACTGTTCGTCTGAGACAGAAAAAGTCGAAAGAAATCATGAAGAGATTGGAAAAAATAAACCGCCTCTTGTGCAAGAGGTTGGCTAAAGCAGGTATCACAAAATTTAAAACCGACTTCCGTGTAAAACATATATATTCCCTTTTCTTAAAGCTTCAAAAGAAAAATATGGATATCGACAAGATATATGATCTTTCTGCTTTGCGAATAATGGTACCCACGACAGAAGACTGTTACCGAGTGTTAGGTATTATTCACAACACATGGAGACCCCTTCCTGAGCGCCTAAAAGACTATATCGCGGTGCCAAAGCCAAACGGATACCAAAGCATTCATACAGTCATTTTCACAGGAGATGGCGGAATTGTGGAGATACAGATAAGAAGCGAACAAATGCACAACGAAGCAGAATATGGTATAGCTGCGCACCTCGCATACGATGAATCAGGAAAGAAAAAAACGGGAGGCGAACTTAGTAAAAAATTAAAATGGATAACCCAACTTATTGAGTGGCAAAAAGGAGTCCACGAGTCTGAAAGCTTTTTAGACAATCTAAAAACGGATTTTTTCAATAATCAAATATTCGTCTTTACCCCAAAGGGCGACGTTGTAGAACTTCCCGAGGGCGCAAGTCCTCTCGATTTCGCATATTTGATTCATACAGACATAGGTAGTCATGCTTTTGGAGCTAAGGTAAATGGCAAAATGGCATCATTTGATACTGCTCTAAAAAATGGTGATATTGTTGAAATAATAACCAGAGAAAAAAGTACCCCTAGTCCAAAGTGGCTTGAGTATGCAAAAACTTCTGAAGCAATAAAAAGGATTCGTATATCACTGGGTAATACAAAAAAGAACAAAGAAAGATTGGAGAGATAAAAAACCAAAATAAAAACCCACGATATTGTGGGTTTTTCTCCGTTTTAACGAAGAACAAGTTAAGCCAAATCAACAAATTTAGAAATTACCTCGGCGGCGAAACCTGATTGAACAATAGTACTAAACCAAAACGGAGGATAAAAACCGCCATGCGCATTTTTTACCTTATCGCAATTTGCATTCCATTGCTTCAGAGACTTACTACTTCTCATTAAATCAATGACTTCTTTTTCGGTCATAATAAAAACCTCCTTTTCTTGGAAAATATAATTTGTTTTATTTTTCAAATATCAAATAGTTTTGTTTGATTATCTCTTTTACAAATAATCTTGTCAAAAAAGTTATTAACAAGACAAAAACCACACCATATATAATATTTATCGGAAAATTATATGATAATTAAAGTGAGAAATTTTTTATTGAATATAGTTCGGAATCGTCTACAGTATCTTCCGGTGTACTGTCATCTACAGGAACTCCATTCTCTGCAACAGCGGATGTCTCTTCTACCGTAATGACTGTATTTTTAGGCAACGCAATCTTTCCTTTTGAGACCATGTCAAGCAAACTCCTTAAATCTTCCTTAGAGAAAAAGTCTATTGTGACCTTACCGCCAAAATCTTTCTTCTCAATATGAACACGTGTACCCAGCTTCTCTGTAAGCTTAGATTCCATATCAAGAATATCAGGATCCATAATATACTCTTTCTTTCGTACCTTATCGGTCGCAATATGCCTAGAAATAGATTCCGCCTCTCTTACTGTGAGCTTTTTGTAAACAATTTCCTTATACAAGGTCATTTGCTCGGCTGGTTTATCACAAAGCATGAGGAGCGGTCGGCAGTGTCCTTCTGTTATTTTGCGATTTGTAAGAGCGTCTTGAATATCGGCTGGTAATGCGAGAACCCTGATACTGTTCGAAACATATTCACGACTTTTACCCACCTTAGCGGCAATTTCCACATGTTTGTAATTGAATTTCTCGGCGAGTTGCTGAAATGCCTTAGCCCTGTCTATTACATTTAAGTCTTCTCTTTGGAGGTTCTCAATAATGGCTAATTCAAATTTAAGAACATCGGACTGTTCCCCTGTTCTTATAACGACAGGCACCTGTGCAAGTCCTGCGAGTTTAGAGGCACGAAGCCTTCTTTCTCCTGAAATAAGTTCATACTCAACAGCAAGTCCACCATCAGGCTTCTCTATCTCCCTTCTTGTAGCGACAAGTGGCTGTAAAATTCCGTATTGTTTTATAGAGTCGGCAAGTTCTCTGAGGGCCTTTTCATCAAATTCTTTTCTCGGTTGATAAGGATTTGGATTGATTTTACTCGTCTCAATCCAGAATATAGAATTGCTTATATTGTTTTTACTTTCGAGTGGTTCCATATGATGAGAAAATTAACTAGTGATGCTCTGATTTTATCATCAACTTAGCTTTTTGCAAAAAAATATCAGTTTGCTTTCAACATTGAAAAATATATAATAAATTGATGAAAAATCCAGGTGAACAATTTTTACATCAAAAAGACTCAAATCTTCACAAAACCCAAGAGGTAGAGCACGAAATGAAAAGGAAGAAAATAGCGGGTGAAGAAATCTCACAAAAAACCGATAGACAAGATCTCTGACTTCCTAGAAGTCATCAAAAGAACTCACACAGGACATAGAGATGACCCTAGAGTATTAGAAAGAATCAAGGAACATTATCACAAAGAATATGTCATTAAACCAGAAGACATTCCTGAAAGCTATTATGACAATCAAAAAAGATTAGCTCGTGAACAAGGACACGGCGATATTGAGATTACCGACGAGACAAAAGAACAGCTGAGCGAAGTAATCATCAATGACCAAAACTCTACATTAGACAATTGGGTCAATTACCTCTCCTCTCCTGATTCAGATAGTTATCCTATGTGGGCTAAATACTGGGCATTTAATAATATGCTCAAGCTATCTACCTTCGACAAAGAGAAACATGCCTTTGGTAAGAGAGATAAAGGTACTGTCGCTCCATTTCCCGATCTCAATCGCGAAGCACTCGCCTATGTAGTAGATGCCATTGTCAAAAAAGCCGGTAATGAAGAAATACCGGACATAGAAAATAATCCTGAATTTAAGAAACTTCTTGAAGGTTCAAACTTCGGTAAACTCTACGCCTATGCTATCGAAAAAGTAACACCGACAGAAGAGAATGAATTACTGAACACTGAAGGAAGGTGGATTAAATATCCTCAGAAATCTGATCACATGCCACTCGTAGAATCACTCCAAGGTCATGGTACCGGATGGTGTACTGCAGGAGAATCAACAGCCAAAATTCAACTTGAAGGCGGAGACTTCTATGTCTATTACTCCAACGATAAACAAGGTAAGCCCACTATCCCCAGGGTTGCTATTCGTATGAGTGATTCAAAAATTGGAGAAGTGAGAGGTATCGCTAAAGAACAAAATCTCGATCCATATATTGGTGAGGTTGTAAAGAGTAAGCTTAAGGAATTTCCCGACGGCGCGAAGTATGAAAAGAAAGAGAGAGATATGAAGAAGCTTACCGAGATAGACAAGAAAAAAGCAAAAGGAGAAGAACTGACGAAAGACGATCTTACCTTTTTGTATCAGCTAGATTCAAGGATTGAAGGGTTTGGATATGGAGAAGATCCAAGGACTGAGGAGATAACGAAAGGTAGGAAAATTAAAGCAGACCTCTCTTCGATAACCGGTTATCTTGAAGAAGAAATTAGTATAGGCACAGAAAAGGAAGCTATGTGTGAAGGAATTAAGTTTCATTACGGCGGTCTTCGTCTTTATAAAATTGAGTCGATTAACAGATTGAAATTTATAGAAAGAATAAGTGGTAGTCTTAGTCTTGATGGGCTAGAATCTGCCAAAGATTTGAAATTACCGAAAATAATCGGTAGAGGGTTGTCTCTTCGTGGCCTCCGTTTTGCAGAAGGATTGGAACTTCCAGAAAAAATAGGCGAACACCTTGATCTCAGTAGTCTAAAATCTGCCGAAGGATTGAAGCTACCTGAAGCAGTGGGTACTAGCCTTGATCTCAGTAGTCTAAAATCTGCCGAAGGATTGAGGCTACCTGAAGCAGTGGGTGGTAATCTTTATCTCAGCAATCTCCTATCAGCAGAAGGATTGAAGTTACCTGAAGCAGTGGGTGGATCTCTTGATCTCCGTAGTCTAGAATCCGCTGAAGGATTGGAACTACCGGAAACAGTGGGTGGTAATCTTAATCTAAACGATCTTCAATCCGCCGAAGGATTGAAGTTACCTGAAGCAGTGGGTGGATCTCTTGATCTCCGTAGTCTAGAATCCGCTGAAGGATTGGAACTACCGGAAACAGTGGGCGGTAATCTTAATCTCAGTAGTCTAGAATCCGCTGAAGGGTTGAAACTAACAGAAACAATAAATGGTGATATTTACCTCAGTAGCCTCCAATCCGCCGAAGGGTTAAAGCTACCTGAAGCAGTGGGTGGTAATCTTTATCTCAGCAATCTCCTATCAGCAGAAGGATTGAAGCTACCTAAAACAGTGGGTGGTAATCTTAATCTTAGCAGTCTCCAGTCCTCTGAGGGGTTGAAACTACCTGAAACAGCGGGTGGATATATTTTTCTCGACCAAATCCCTTATAACGAAGGAAAAGAACTCAGAAAAAAGTATCCAAATTTAAAAATAGTTTAAAAGTATTCTATTTTTGCAAAAATTACCCCTTTCTTGTATATTGTCTAAACAACTGAATAATGCCGCGGTGGCGGAATTGGTAGACCTGCCTACCGGCAGACAGGCGCAATAGACTCATAATTATGTTTTTTATATATGCACTTAAAAGTGAAAGTAAAAATTATATTTATGTTGGTCTTACTAATAATTTAAAAAGGCGTTTCGATCAGCACAACACAGGCAAAGAAAAAACCACTAGAAGTTATCGACCATTTAGGGTAATATTCACAAAAGAGTTTATAACAAGGCAAGAGGCAAGAAATCATGAGAAGTATTTAAAGACGGGATGTGGTAAGGAATTTTTAAAATCTTTAACATAAAAATGCCGCGGTGGCGGAATTGGTAGACGCAATAGACTCAAAATCTATCGATCGCAAGGTCATGAGAGTTCGATTCTCTCCCGCGGCACAAATTAAAAAATCCAGCTTCTGCTGGGTTTTTTAATTTGTGCCGCGGAGCAAGGTGTCTGCACACCTTGCGTGAGAGAATCGAAAAGCCGGAGCATATTCTGCGTAGCAGAATGCGAGGCTGGGGTCGCGAGTCCGCCAAAGGCGGAACTTGTGACCGGTTCCTCCCGCGGCTGAATGGGAGCTGAGCTGGGGCCGAGAGAGATTTGCGGAGCAAGTCTACTCGTGACCGATTACCTCCCGCGACATACCCACGGCCCAGCGGGACGCGTCGTAAATTTAGTACAACTTCGTTGCGCTAAATCTTACGACATGATTTTTGTAGTGCAAAAATCAGAATCGAAAGCCGGAAGCGGGACCCGTTCTGCAAGAACGGGAGCTGAGGCGGGCCTGCCTGCCGGTAGGCAGGGTCGCGGAATTTTGCGAAGCAAAATATCTGTGACCGATTCTTCTCCGTGGCACAAACTGATTTGTTTGTGACCGATTCCTCCCGCGGCTATCTGCAAGAATGGGAGCTGAGGCGGGGCTGCGACCTTTTGCGAAGCAAAAGAGTTGTGATCGATTCTCTTCCCGTATCAAAAATTTGCGTCAGCAAATTTACTCATGACCAATTCCCCTCCAAACTTTACCTCCTAGCATAAATTTTTAACACATGATAGTCTAAAAACATAAGGAACATTGAAAACAAAATAATTAAAAAGGAGGGGGTTTTGGACATCATTAAAAAATATGTAAATTCTTATAGAAGAGCACCTTTAACAAACATCAAAAACAAAAACATACAACAAGACTCACTGAGGAGGTGTGGTTATGGGTAAAAGATTTTTACTTTGTTTGTCCATCATTTTGGCAGTATCTTTCTCTATGGGAGTAACCCCATGTTTAGCAACTCCCGAATTACAAAATATTGGGAATAAGATATTTAAAGAAAATGTGTCCGCTATATGCGACATTGAAACGGTCATTGAATTAGACAAAAAGGAGACCGATGATAATGGCGTCTCCAGCGCAGTAACCCAAAGATTTCGTGGAACAGGATATTTTATTGAAGGTGAAGAAAATATCCTCTACACGAACGCCCACATGGTCAGAGTTGAAAACGACGAAATCGTGACTAATGATATCATGAGTTTTTTAATGGGTATTCCTCCCGAAACGATAAAGATAAAAAAATACACAAACAAAATAATTTTAAATGGTAAGGTGTATAGAGGCGAGGTTATCTCTTTCAGTCATGATATTGATGCAGCAATCGTAAGGTGTATTGGAATAAAAAAAGAAGATCATGGCGGTGTTAAAATTGGAAATTCTGATTTGGTAAAAACCGGCGACTTGATATGGGCTATCGGAAATTCCTATGGCGAATTTTCACAAACGCTTTCGACTGGAATAGTCAGTCAAACACACAGGGTTATCGGTTTTGGTTATTTAGAAGACTTCATACAAACAATGGCTCCACTTTATCCCGGCAATAGTGGTTCACCTATTTTTAATTACAAGGGTGAGGTTATTGCCATGTTAAAAGGTGGACCAAGCGATGATCTTAATTTCGTAATTCCCATAAATCTTTTCAAGACACTCAAGAATGCGAAAGGACAAAAAGAAGTTCCTTGTCTCGGTGTTGAAGCCATGCTTAAAGACTTTCCGCGTAGCAGCACGAGACTCGGTAAAGAAATAATTGTAAACAAAGAAGATATTGAAATACTAAGGGAAATTACAAAAATTACAGAAATTAAAAATTTAATAGCACTGGCAAAAGGGAGCTTCGAAAGAGGAGCTATTGTCGTTTATGAGTATAACCAATTTAATGTTTTTCAGACAGTCTCACTTCTCGGTCATACCACTAAACTTAAAAAGGGCGACTTAATACTTAAAATCGACAACAAGACCGTCAAAAGTGGGGCCGACATAAGAATGGTTTTACTTTACTCCAACAAAAAAGCTGGGGATATGGTGACCGTTGAATACGAGAGTCCCGAGAATGGAAAAATGATTAAAAAAATAGCAAAGATTATCTTGATGGACCACCCCCAAAGCAACTAAATAGTAAATAGCTACATGGTTAAATTGACCTCATTTTTATGGGGTCATTTTTTTATATAAGCACTCCCGTTTTTGTTTGACAACAATCAAACAAATCTGTATTATAACCTCAGAAAATCAGAACTTTAAAAGGAGGCGGTATAAATGAATTTTTCAACATTTTTTTTACTCATTCTCGCGATAATAGTGGTGGTAATCCTTATCTTGTTTAAATGCAGTAAAGTCACCTTGAAACCCAAAGAACCCGACTGGCTCATAAAATCGGTTCCACTCGGAGAGAATCGTGACGATGTTTTCAATAACGACAAAGAAGAGGAAGGAAATACCAATAATACAGAAAACGATAGCGACAATAATACGACAGAAGAAGAAAGCGACAACGATAACAATGAAGATGAAGAAAATGAAACCGAAAACGAAGAAGACGGTGAGGAAACAGAAGAAAATGAGACAGATGGTGACGACGAGGACGATAGTAAGATTGAAGTAGAAAAAATAATCACAATTGGTAATCATTCTTTTGTTGAGATAGAGCTAGGATATGGTTTGGGAGAGGAAATCGCCAAATCCGTACTGTTGGCTCTTAAGAAATTTGAAGACGATAACCCTAATCTAGAAATTACCCATTGGCGCTTTGAGAGACCAAGAGTTCAAGGTTCCTATCTCTATCTCTGGAGAAATGGAATCTGGATAGATCACAAACCAAAACCCGAGAAAATAAATTCCTAATATCGCAAATAAAAAATCAGATCCCAAAGGACAAACCTTTGGGATTTTTATTTTATAAAATAACGTTGCTTTGTCGTTTTTGTAAGGTTATAATTAACGAATAAATTAAAAGTTAATATTAGTCATAAAAAAGAAATGAAGAGAAAAAATATATATATTTTATCAATTGCAATTTTAGCTCTTTTTAGCTTTTTGCTTTCAGGCAACAAAGCATTAGCCGACCTATCTCCAAACGGCGGTCCGACAGGAGTATCTCCTGAACAACAAGGTCCATCTGACGCCGACAAAGCACAAGTAGAGGGTCAAGCAAAAAGTGAAGCATCAGCAAGAGCCCAATCAGAAGCCGCTGCAGCTAGAGCTCAATTTGAAAGTGAATTTGGCGCTCCACCGGAAGCATATCAGGAACACAAACCACAAAAACCCCAAATAGAAAAACCTGGTAAGGTTCCAGAAGAGGCCAGAAAATATTTAACTGATGCGGAAATCGTGCCAATATACTGTGCGATGGCAAAATGGAAAACAGGAATGTTTTTCAGCGCAATGAATTCTCTCAAGAATAATTTGGCACCAAAAATGGAACAAGCTAAGAGTATCCTTGGCATAACCACAAACATCCCAAGTTTTGACGATATCCAGGCGGAAGGCCAAAGAAAAATTGATGATATTTGTAACGCCAAAACTGTTGCTGATGCTGAAAAAGTAACGGAAGAATTTTCAATATGGGGAGAAGAGATAGACTCAAAATACATCGGCACTTTCATGTCGGAATTTGAAAAGAAGATGAAAGAAAAAGGAGATGAACTTAGAAAGAAGATTGAGGACAGTATTCAGCCAACAATAGACGAAGAAAGCAAGAAGATGGAACCAGAAATCGACGCCGAAGCAAGAAGAATTGCCGGCACGTTCAAATTTACAAAACAACCCACAGATGCCGACATAGCTGCGATGAGGGCACAGATAGAAGAAAGACTAAAACCTATCATTGAAGCCAAAAAACAAGAGATTACCCAGAAAGTACAAGCGAAAATTGAAGAAGTGAAGCAAGGTGAAGCAGGTAAATTCATTGAGCTCGGTAAACTTTTCGAAGGAATAGACGGCAAAATACAAGCGGACATAAATGCGGGTCTTGGTGCATATGACAAATACAAAGAAGAAGCATTCAATCTAAGAAGAGAGATGGTGATGAAAGTACTAGACAAGAATCTTGAAGATGGACTAAAGAAACTCGATGCCTCGGAAAAAGACATTGAGGCCGCCAGAAAAGATGATCCAACGATTAAAAATGTTGCGAGCATAAAAGCGGAATTGAATCAGGACAAAAAAGTACTTGCAGACAGGCTGGACGTTGCGCTTGAGGCCGGAGATGAGAATGCCTTCCAGAACGCGATCAACGAATTCAAAATGAAGTGGGAAACAATGAGAGCGGAAGGAGAAAAAGCAATGCAACAGTCGGTCTCCAAGGTCTGCACCACAGCTCTCGCTAAGTTCCAAGGAGCAAGAGCTCAAATGCAAACGAATATTAAAAAAGTAGATGATATTCAGGCGAAGTGCGCGGGAAGCGCCTCCGACGACTGTTTGAAAGTGAACCAATTCTCGGGCAGATTTGAGACGCTTAGTTCTAAAATGAGTGAACTTCTCGCGGGTATGAATATGGCCGAGAATATGTGCAAGGATGAAGAAAAAGCCGATATCCAGACACTCATCTCTCTGATGAGAAAGATCCAAAGTGATGGTGAGGATCTGAAAGTATTTGGGGAAGCGCTTGAAGTTGAGAAATCCAAAGCCATAGCAGACAGCGCAGAGGCTATTTGTGGTAAAGTACTCCCCCAGCTTAATGCATACGAGACTGAAGTTACCAAGAACGATCTTTCTGTTTTAAAAAATAATCTTGCAAAGTGTGTTGGTAATACATCCGAGGACTGCGATCTCATAAATAAGACACGCACCAAGTATGAAGCACTGAATCGCGAAATGAGCGCCTTTTCAACAAGGGCGAAAGATGTATCGGCTTTTTGTAGTAATCCAAGAGAAGAAGATTTTGAGAAGATAGGTACCTCATTTAACACACTGAAAGAAGATGGGGAAAAATTGAAGCTTATGGCGAAAGAATTGCAGGAGGAACAAGCGACAACAATAAGTGAGCGCGCCATCTGTAAAGCCGTTCTTCCACAGACAGAAAGCGCTAAGGCTGATATAAGTGTTGGTATCAAAAAGATCTCCGATACCCAAAACGCCTGCAACGGAAAGAATGATGAAAAGTGTGTAGCGATACAAAAACTTCAGACAAAATTCGACGAGATAAAAACAAAATCGGAAAATATAATTAACAAATTCGGAAACATCAAAAACACTTGTGACTCCGCAAAATCAGAGAAACCAAGTGGCGCATTCCTGAAAGCTATCGAAACGAGTGGCCTCAAAGAAGAAGGCGAGGCAATAAAGAAGCTTGTTCGAGAAATGGAAGAACTACAGACAAAAGCATCTCTCTTCTCCCCTAAGGGTGTAAAGATAGAAGCCGAAGATGAGATCGCAAAGAGCCTCCTCCCGAAGACAGCTGATTGGCACTCTAGAGAGGAAACGAACCCAAGCTGGAGGCCACCATATTACGGTAGCGGAGTATGGTATCTATCGCGTGGCAAAGAAAGCCTTTCTTATAGGTTCGAATTACCAATTTCTACACACTATTACATCTGGGTTAGGGACTATGTAGACAATTTCCAAGCAAAGGGAATCAGAAGAGCTACGTACTATATTAATGGAAACAAAATAGTTACAGCGCCGGAAATTTCCCTCGCGGAGTTATCAGCTTCAAGTAGAAAAATAGATCCTGCCAAAGGAATATTCGGTTGGCACAAGATAGCTGGTCCGATAAAGATCAGTGGTGGCGCAAATACATTAAAAGTCGAAAAGGAAGCAACAACAGCCGGAGCGGCCATTTTGGACGCTTTCTATATTACAAGCGGAAACGAGGTTCCACCAGAGAGATAATTTTCAACACCAAAATAATGAAAAATAAAATTTACCCGCCTAAATTTTTATAAAAAGATATTGGACGAGTAAAAACTAAATAACGGAAAAAATAATCATATGAACACAAAAATTAACAAAGAAAAATTTGGGAGAGTGAAAACAGATAATCTAAAGAGGGGTATTGCTCCGCTTATAATTATCCTCATTGTGGCGCTGTTGGCAGGAGGCGGAGGGGTAACATATTTAGCGGTTAAGGGTAAACCTATTAGCGTAGATTCTGTCAGAGAAAATATACTCGGCGGAGAAACAAAAGAGGAGGCGCTAGATAATCTCTCAATAGAAAGTACTGATTTTGACGTGTCAGTATCGCCTCTCCCAAAACTTGAATTAAATGCGCTTAACCTCCGTATGCCAGAAATTGCCACTCCTAAGCTTGGAGACTTTAATACTAACTTCAACACCGAAGTATCTGTTGTAAAAGCAAGTAATATAAATCTTGGTACACCAAACCTCTCAAACATGATGCCACAAATCTCCATTCCCTCCATCCCGACCGGCGGAAGCATTCCTCCGAATATCACTATCCCAACAATACCTACGCAGACAGGTGCACCTACTGATATGGGTGAAATCTCCGCACCTCCGAGCACTGGCGTCGTGCCACCTGAAACAGGGGTCGGATCAGCACCTTCCGGTGCGCCTAGTGTAGATTGCTCTATGTTTAGCTCTGTCCCTAGCTGTTCTTATGTACCGGCCGGACAAGCCCAAGACGCATGTAGAAGCTGTTTCCCAAATAAATAAACAAACAATCTTTACCAATTCAAAATACCCACTTTCAAAAGTGGGTATTTTTATATTTTAATAATGTTTAGATATGATAATATTTAAACATTATTAAAATATAACTAAACAGAAAAATATGATATATCCAGAAAAAAATTTTGGACTAACAAGCCTACCGGGATTATCTGAAAAACAGATTTCCGAGCACATTAAACTGTACGCAGGATATGTTAAAAATATTAACAGTCTCAACGAAAAGCTAGAGAAGATGCGGATGGACGCAAACGCTGATGCATACATAATAGCCGAGCTAAAGAGAAGAATTGGATTTGAGTTTAACGGGATGAGATTACACGACTTCTATTTTGGCGATCTTGGAGGAAACGGCGTCATTACAGAAGATGGAAAATTAAAATCCGCCCTTGCTTCTCAGTATGGGAGCTTTGAAAATTGGCTAAAAGACTTCAAGGCGACAGCGATGATGCGAGGTACCGGATGGGCCATTCTCTACTACGACGAAGAAATAAAAAGATTCTTTAGTGTTTGGGTAAGCAGTCACGAGATCGGACACCTCGCAGGACTCAAGATTCTCATTGCACTAGACGTCTGGGAACACGCCTTTCTTTTTGATTATTTGCCCTCACAAAGAAAAGAGTATATTGAAGCCTATCTCTCAAATCTAAACTGGCCCAAGATAGAAAATAGGTTCTAAATTTTTAGTTTATAAAGACCACCCCCAATCGGGTGGTTTTATCCTATTATTAACTTGATTTTTAAGGGTATTTTAACTTAACCTAAGCCACCCTTTTATGTCCTTTTTACCAATAAAAAGCTTGACATTTAATCCTTGATATGATAGAATCATAGAACGAGAAAATTCATACGAAAGTACGGATTTTTTCTTTAAATAGTATTAATTTTAGGGCTGAAAGGCAAAAGAGGGTTAGAGGGCTAGTCGTCCAAAACCTCTTTAGAGAACAAGGATGAAAATCAATTAACAATAAATTATGTTAACAGCATTATTCACAAACACTGTAGTCGGTACTATGTTTTTGATATCTTCTACAACTGTTCCGGTAACTACGGATATGTTGAAGATAATTGAAAGCGATGCCATCTCCCCTGTAGATATGGTAGTGGTAGAATGTGATGCAAAAGAAAAAGAATGTGTATTAAGCCTAATAAAAAAATATTCAAAAGAATTTAATTATTCCGAGAAGATGGCAAGGGCTATTGCGTACTGTGAATCAAACTACGTACCAAACGCCCGTGGAGACAATGGTAAGGCTTATGGAGTTTATCAATTCCACAAACCAACCTTTGAAATGTTCTCAAGGCTCAAGGGAGAAAAATTGGACTACTACAACCCTGAAGACAATATCAAATTAGCCATTTGGGCTCTCGCCAACGATAAAGAAAATCATTGGTCATGCTATAAGAAAATCACAGCTAAATAATCCCGGTAGTAGAATTTGGCAACGGCTATCGCCAAAAAATTGCCAAATTACACTACGGGACAGAGAAAAAATCCCCACAATAAGTGGGGATTTTTTATTTTTTTTACTAATCAAGCAAGTCCTTTAATGACAATACATGCTTTACGAGCATACTTGCGTATCCCCATTCATTGTCATACCACGCCATCACTTTCACCAACTCCCCTCCCACCACTTTCGTTAGATTCAAATCTACAATAGAACCGTATGGACTACCGAGGATATCAGATGATACGATCGGCTTATCTGTGACAGTAAATATACCCTGCCACTCTGGCTTTCCTGAAGCTTCTATCAAAATAGCGTTTATCTCTTCGACGGAAGTTTTGTTCTCGGCAATAAATGTAAAATCAAGAATTGAACCAGCAGGAACAGGTACACGAAGAGCCATACCATCGAACTTTCCCACCATAGAAGGTATTGTCTTGCCAACTGCACTAGCAGCACCGCTTGTTGTCGGCACTATATTCTGAGCAGCAGCTCTTCCTCTTCTAAAATCTTTATGGAGCTTCGGCATCGGACCATCTACGAGAGACTGCTCGGCTGTATATCCATGAACAGTATTTATAAGGGAATATTTTATTCCAGGCTTAGCGCCAAGTATTGAGGCTATAGGAATTATAGAGTTACTTGTACAAGAAGCATTTGAGGTTATCTTTGAACCAGTAAGCGCACTTACATTTACATTTGGTGTACAGGTTGGTGTCGCGTCATCTTTTGCGGGAGCCGATATCACAACTCTCTTTGCTCCGGCATCTAAATGCACTTTAGCTGTGTCGGAAGATGTAAACCTGCCGGTACACTCAACAACAACATCAATTCCCAAATCTCTCCAAGGAAGTTTCATCGGCTCTGGCTCTTGAAGGAATTTTATTATTTTTCCATCAACAACTAAATTACCATCTTTCGTTTCAACTTTTTTATCATATCCGCGATAAACGCTATCAAATTCCAAAAGGTAAGCGAGATTGGAAAGTTCACCGAGGTCGTTTATTGCGACGATTTCCAATGTCGGATCGTTAAGAGCAATTTTTAAAAACTGTCTTCCAATTCTTCCAAAACCATTTATTGCAATTTTCATATATAAAAATATTCTCCTAATGACTATGAGGATATTTTACTTCATATGGTGATAAAAACAAAATGATTATTACTTTAAAAACTGGATTGCCACAACTCGGCTAGGACGCCTCGGCCGTCTACGGGCTGTCTACAAGTGCCGATGTTAATCCCCATCGGCTGTCGACGTTAATCTCCGTCGATCTCGCAATGACGGCAAAAAGAAGCGATAAAAATTAGTCTATGTATTTCGCCTTATTTGCCTTGTGCTCCTCAAAAGTCACAGCGTAATGCATATTTCCTTCTTTATCAGAAAGATAGAACCAGTATTTGTTCCTTAGAGGCTTTGTAGCGGCCAAAATAGAGGCAAGACCGGGATTTGTTATGGGACCTGGAGGTAATCCCTTATATTTATATGTGTTGTATGGGGAGTCCATTTTAAGCTCGTCCAATGTTAATTCCGCACTACCCTTACCAAGTAAATATACGAAAGAAGCATCTACTTGAAGTGGCATCCCCTTTTCAATTCTCCTCCACAATATATCAGCTATCATTCTCCTGGTATTCTCCGTACGAGCTTCTTCTTCCAAAATTGACGCCATTATTATCACATCCTTCAGCGGTTTATTAAAGAAAGCGAGATCAATATTTATCAGTTTAATTCTCTCTTTAAAATTATCGTTCATCATCTGTATAACCTTCTCTGGCGTTGAATCAGGCTCAAAGAAATAAGAATCAGGGAATAGATAACCTTCTTTATCTTTTGCCAATTTCAAAAACTTCGCCTTATCAAAATTATCTAAATTTTTCTCAAGTAAATCCCCTATTTGTTTATTTGAAAGACCTTCAGGAATAGTAACCTTATACATTTTTATTCCATATCCGTTTGTCGTTACCATCATAGCTATTCTAGCGACAGAGACAGGATTCTCTATAAAGTAGCTTCCGGCAATCACCCCACTTCTCCCTCCTATTATATAAACGAGGGCCTTAAAGGCGATTGGAGACCTAATTATGTCATGCTTCTTCAGATACTCACCTGCTTCAGAAATTGTCATACCGGAGGAAATAGTAAACTTAGTACCTCTCGGATGTTCAAACGGTGCGGAAAATAAAAAATAATTTATCGCATAAAGTGCGATAAAAATAGTTATGATAAATAATAAAAATTTTCTCTTTTTATCTTCAAAATGAAATTTATTTTGGGGCATAGAAACATTCTCGCCCCTAAACCCACCAGGTTCTTCGAGCTCCATTCTTAACATTAAGATATTAGATAAATTAGGGTGCACTTTTTAAGAATTAAAAATTATAAATAGCGTATTCTCCTTATCGTCATTGCGAGGGCGAGGCGTCTTAGCCGAAGCACGTGGCAATCTAGCTTTTTTTACAACACAATCTGGATTGCTTCACTTCGTTCGCAATGACAAGAAAACTAATGGGATTAAATAGGAAGATTAACAGGAGCTTCAGACCTCTTTGACTCAATTCTACTAAATGTCGGAGTGACAGATACCGCTCCTGGGAAGTGATATATCGTAGCCAATTCTTCGGTACTTAAAACAAATGGCGGGACTTTATTGTGTGGTCTATAAAAATAACCCCTATTAACATAGGCCTCAAATAATTCTCTCTTTATCCTAGCCACTCTCCAGCCGAAAGGATCAACCCACCAATTAAATTGAGTGATTCTTGTTGGCTTAAAACTATTCAAAGTCACGGAACCATATTGTCTAAATGTAGCAAAAAGAGATGATATATTTCCCGGATTAAACCTATGTTTTCCTTCTTTATCCTTTCCACTTGCAAGATAAAGCGTTCTTATTCCACAATCAAAACCGAGCTTAGACATACTTCTCTCTATAGCTTCCACAGTGGATCTTTCTCCTGGAGACAGTGCGCTGGGACCAGAGCCAGGCGCATCTCGCTTCATTATCTTTTTGATAAGCTCTTTTGCATTTCCCTTCCAATCCTCTTTTTGAAACCATGTACCCGGCTTTGGAAATCTTGCCTGGGCAGCCATTATGATTATTTGTATCCAAGCCTGCTCACCTTCCCCAAGGGAACCCAGAAATTCAATAGTTGAAGTTATTGGATCAACTTTTTGTTCCTCTTTTAGAAGTTCTCTATCTAATCCATAATCAATATAAGTCTTTATAGGATAAGCATCCTCTCTTACTAAGACATGCTCCATTCCAAACATTTTCCAGTCAGATTCGGGAGCATCAAAATTAACAGCTCCGACATAATCTGGAACTTGGTGTAATTCAACTTGTGGATATTGAGAATATATATGATTTTCAATTATACTTTTTTGTCCTTTCTGTATCCTCAAGAAAAAATGTACTTTGCCATTTATTGAAACGAGTTCAAGAGAAAACCAAAGCGGAACTTTACCTAACCACCAATAGTCATACCAAGTGGGCGGTGTTGGAAATTGATGAAAAGCCCCCAAAACCACCTCCATTGCTAGTGGTGTTTTTTGGTGTTCCTTTGGTAGTCTTATTTCAAGCATTACCCATTCCGCCTTAGAAATAAAACTTTTAACAATATAATGGCGCCACGAGCTCCAAGCTAAAATAATAGTGAGAAACGGTAGAGCGAAAGAAAAAGCCTGAATCAGCACCCCGCCTACAGGTTTAAAAAATTGAATCAAAATTTCTGGGATCATACGATCAAATATTTGCCGTTTTTGTCCTTCTTGAAATATTTTTTATTTTGGAGATTTACCAAAACAGTATTTTCCTTTATGTACCTCTCCCTTAAAACCTTCTTTAATATTTCATCTCTGGACTGTGGGCCCTTATCTTTTATTATAGTCTTTATTATATCACGAACTGTTCCTTGACTATATCCCCACTTAGAAAGCGCATAAAGGCCTCGTCCAACCAACACAAATCTCTTGTCTTTTATAAGCTCATTATGACATGTTGCTTCGTTAGCATTCTTGCCGAATATCTGCTTTATTGCCTTGGCAACCTCTCTAAAATGCATTGGGGAACCATGCTTCCTCAAAACTAAATAAGCAAGATCTCTAATCCCCCTCACTCTAATATTTGGTGAGTGAGCGACACCCCACTCTCCGAGAGCATTCTTTCCTATCTTTTTAGACATCTTAATCCACCTCTTAGCAAGTTCTTCGTTTCTTATATCCTTAACAGTATCCTCCAAATGATCGAGGAATTTTATTATCATCTCACTCTCTGAAATAAGATCATCTTCTGAAAGACTTTCGTAAAGTTTTTTTAATGAGTCATGAACCTTTTTACTCAGCCCTTCATCAATGGTCCATCTGTGAGAGAATTCTTCATCTTCTTTTAATTTAATAAAATCATTTCCAAGTTCTAAATAGAAACTGACATGATTTTGAAGTTCTTTGTCAGAGGTAAGATGATCCAAGAAATCCTGCTCATGAACAACTCCGCCGTATTCATCCATATGCTTCCTTAATTCGTCGAAAGAAACAACGTTCGTTGTGTAAGCATCAGATTTTCTAATGGAATTCAGAGCAAAATTTTCAATCTGTCTAACCCTCTCCCTGGTAATACCGTATGTCTCTCCAATAGCCTCCAAAGTCATTCCACCAGAAACAGAGTCAAGTCCATATCTTTTCTTTATTATGTCTCTGGCCCTTATCGGCAAAACTCCCAACAGATCTTTGGTTACTTTCTTTGGATTAAACGTTAGTTTGTGTTGCTTAGACATGATTCTTTTATAGGTGATAATATATTATTAAAATCGTCAATAACGTCATTCTACTTAGATAAGAGAATAAGTCAAGCAACCCACCTCCAAGAAAAATATATTGGAATTTAACGAGAAGTTAATCATATAAAACAGTGATAAATTAAAGAAAGCCACTTCAAGTAATTGGTCTTTGTTTTTATATTACAACACAAATCCAACCGTTAATCTTTACTGCCAACCCCGTTTTTTTAAACCAATCTTAGCAGCATCTTCTTGTGCTTCTTGTTTAGAGTGTCCTTTTCCTTCAGACAACTGCTCTTCTCCAAGAAATAAGCCTACTGTAAATATTTTATTATGATCAGGTCCTGTCTCGTTAATAGTCTTATACACAGGGGTAATACTCAGTAGCTCTTGGGCCTTTTCTTGAAAGGCGCTTTTGGAGTCTTTCCAAAGAGACTTCTCAACAATAATATTTAATTCTGGAAAAAGATTATCAGAAACAAATTTCTTTGCTAATTCATACCCCTGATCCAAATATATTGCACCAATAAAGGCTTCAAAGGTGTTCGCCAAAATAACTTGCCTTGCTCTGCCCGTATCTTTAGATTCTCCCTTGGATAAAAGCAAGAAATCATTCATACCAATATCCCCCGCCACTTTTGATATTGTAACAGTATTTACGAGAGCGGCGCGTAAGCTAGTAAGCTCACCCTCCTGTTTATCTGGAAACTTATTAAACAAAAATTCAGTTATAACGAGCTCTAATACGGCGTCACCAAGAAATTCTAGTCTCTCATTATGAAAAAGACCACTGCCTTTGTTTTCGTTTATATATGAACGATGGGTAAAAGCCTGCTTAAGCAGAGATTTATTCTTAAAATCTATCGCTAATTTTTTTTCAAATTTAGAAAAATCCGGAATATTCATAAATTTCATCTATCTAAATTTATTTATAATAGAGAGATCTCTTTTATCGCCTCAGTGATTATTGGAACAATATCATTATAAATTTTAAGATCCAGTATTTCTTCTGCCTCAAACCATTTTGCATCATCCAAACCCCCACCAGATTCTCTGAGTTTCAATTCCTCCTTATCTGTTTTTCCCAAAAAATAAGAAACACTCTTTCTTATTTTACCTCTCTCTGGGTCATTCGCTACATATTCATTCTCTCCAATCTTTTTTCCTATTTCTATTTCTAATCCTATCTCTTCCATAATTTCCCTCTTCGTACCATCCTCCTCTGATTCTCCATCTTCTATATGCCCCTTGGAGAGGGTCCAATATCCAAACACATCATGAACCAATGCGAGATATATTTTATTATCCTTAACCGCATAAACAACAGCGCCACCCAATTTATCTACTGGGAGCTTAGAGACATCAACACCTGCGCTATTTTTCTTTGGTCTGGAAACTTCATCCTTACCCGGTTCACCCATTTCCTTATATATAGTTCCCAAAACTCCATTTATAAATTTACCGCTACTTTCCCCTCCAAAAGTCTTTGCGAGTTCAATCGCTTCATTTATGGCTACTTTTGCAGGTACTTCTTCCTTATCAACAAAAATAAGCTCATAGAGACCCATTCTAAGAACATTTCTATCTATTATTGAAATCCTATCTATTGGCCACTCAGGAGCAGCTTTAACAATAATAGAATCCATCGCCTCTATTTTATTAATAACACTCTCTAGAAGTGATTCGATAAAAGAAAAGTCGGTCAACCCAGGACCGAACTCCTCTACATTTTTATGAAGAATTTCTCTTAATTTAGAATTATCACAGCCATTGAAGTCCCACTCAAAAAGGGTTTGTAAAACTATACTTCTCGCTAGGTGCCTATTGGCCATAATATTTCAAAATTACAGGGTGCCGGTAATCCCAATACAAATAAAATCCGGCAGACTACAAAGTTCTACGTAAAATTAAAATTACTTAGACTTCTTTGTCTCCTTCTTATTTTTCTTCTGGATCTTCGCCATCGTGTTCACTTTTTCTGAACCCTTATAGTATCCGCAAGCCGGGCAAACCTGATGCATCTTTGTCATCGCCCCGCACTTAACGCACTTTGTAAGGCCCGCTCCTTTAAGAGCGTGATGGGATCTCCTGTTCGCGGTGTGAGCCCGCGTATGTCTCATTCTTACTACCATATGGGAAGAATATTACATTATTTCATTAAAAATGCAAGGACACTTCTTCTTGCATATTTTGTCTTAACTAATCTTTTGATTATTTTTATCTTATATGTTAGCTTAGTGGTAGATAATTAGTATTTTTAAAAAATTAAAAAAAAGGAGATGGTGTTTAGTGAAAAATAATTTTCCGGAAACAAATAAGAAAGAAGTTGAGAAAAAGACCAAAAAGCTAAGCAGGGAACTTGCGGAAACCATCAGAGAATTTTGCCGAAGCCAAAAAGATTTATGGCAATTAGTGCCAAATCTGGCCCTTGAAGCCGACGGCAGAGGTGGTTATTTAAGCCTATATAGCGCAGCCTACACCGACGGATATTGGATTTTAAATTACTGCCGACCCAATCAACAGTATTATCGCTTAGCAGTGGATCTGCTAAATGGGGATATCGTCTGTATCATGGACGAAGCTCCTCTCGCTTCGGATGAAAAAATCATAAAAGAACTTCTCGAAAATATTGACGAAATCGACGCGGGAAAAATTATCGCCGAACTTGAAAAAGATATTCAGGGCAGAGAATCCAACAATACAAAAGAAGTAAAAACCTGGAGAGAAAAAGAAAGAAGAAAATTGAAACTGGGAAAAATTTACGAAAAAAGAAACAAAAAACTGAAAATTGAATTCTCCTATGATTAAAAAGAAGCCTTGACCTTAAGTGTTTACACTTAAGGTTTTTTTTATAAAAAATCCGCTCCAATATTGGAGCGGATAAATAAATAACTATTATATTTTATTTGTGACTATAGAAAATGCGAGGTTGTCTTTATGGTTCAAATTTTCGTAGAAAATTCGCTCGACCATACCAAGATCGATACTGTTAAGAGCCTCTGAAATATTCTTAAAATAATTGTCCAAGGAGGAAACATCATCTTCTCCCAATACAACTCGACCGAGAATTGCCCTATTCCAATCCCCCGTGGTCTCAAGAGATACTGAGGACTCAGCCAATATTCTCTGTTTAATATCTTCGATATATTTTTCAAGACACACTTTATTGAGAATTATCTCCGTCATTAATTTCTTAATCTCGTCTAAATTAGCGACGGCTGTCTCTGCGTAAAGGCAAAAGGTATTATACAAAGGTCTTTCGCTATTTAGATATGCACCAGCCGTATAGACAAGCCCTCTCTTTTGGCGAAGTTCATCGAAAACTATCTTCCTGAAATATTTTACAAGAATACTTAGTATTACCCTTTCTTTGAAATCAAAATTTTTCAACTTCACACCAAGACACAAAAGAGCACATTCTCTGCCGGGCCTCTCCTCTTGAATAATTTGAGAGCTGGGCAATGAGCAGGAATCATTATTCCATTCAATCTTTTGACTCTTGTAATTACCGACAATTCTTGGAAAAAAGCGGTTGACCATCTTAACGACTTCGGAATGAGACACATCCCCCGTCACAACAATTACAGAATTTGCCGGGGAATAATATTCTTTATGCATCTTAAGAAGAACTTCGCGGTTTACAGTGGCAATAGTTTCTTTCGAACCGATGACACCTCTTCCGGCAAGACTCTTGTCGCCATAAAGAGCTGTGATGATATTTTCTGAAACGGTAATATCATCACTACTGTGTCTCATAATAATCTCATTATTAATAACGCCTCTTTCATTCTCGATTCTATCTTCCGGAAAAATTGGATTACAATACATATCCAGAATGACCTCAACCATCTTTTTGTAATTGATCTTAGCGGACTCACCATAATAGCGAGTACGAAGGTGTGAGGTATCAGCATTGTGTGTTATGCAATAAAGAGCGAGTAGACGTTCGAGTTCATCTTTGTCCCGATTCTTTGTCCCCTGAAAAACCATATGCTCAAAATAATGGGCTAGTCCTAAACTTTCTTCTGAATCATTAGCGCTACCCATAAGAGAAGTAACGGAGAACATTACTTTTTGAGTATAGGTCAATTTTTTTGTAATTATACGAAGACCGTCCTGTCTGACTGTTTGTTTGATCTTTCCCATACAAACCCCTCCTTTTATTTTCAAGGTACTAATTACCTATTTCCGCCTCATTCAATCACAAAACTTTCGAAAAGCAAAACAGCCCCGATATTACTCGGAGCTGTTTTTATTCTAAATTAAATTTAGAGCTTGAGATCCTGCATAGCCTCGTCAACTGTCTTAGAAGCTGACTGTGGGCTCATAGAGCTCATAGGACTCATTGGTCTTGTGCTTCCCTCTGGTTCGTTAATCTTGAGATTAACTCTTGCGTTGTGCTTCATTCCTACAACACGAAGAAGAGTTCGCATGGCCTTTGCGGTATTACCGCTTCGTCCAATGATCTTTCCCATATCCGCTGGATTTACATCGAGCGTAAGGAGGACTCCCATCTCGTCTACAACTCTCTTTACTTTGATATCCTGAGGATTATCAACTAAAGACTTTGCAACCAATTCTAGAAATTCCTGATCTTTTTCCATTTTGCAATTCTAATCTTTTGTAAAATGCAGTCATTCGACCTCGTACTGCTGGATATATTTATAGCACAAACAAGATAAAACTAGCAACTTAGGTGATTGTGGAAAAATATTCTGCCACTCCCATACACAAATAACTTAGTGGTCGCTAAGTTATTTGTGTATGGTGAAATACAAAAAATCCCCGATTTTAATCAGGGATTCTTATGTTTAATATTTTATACTGCAGGTGCTGGGGCTGGAGTTGCGGCTGCAACTGGTTTAGCTGCTTCTTCCTTACCTTTCTTCTTCTTAGGTAAAGCGTTGATTTTCTTGCCCTCAACTACTTTGTTGTTTTTTAATATATTGTGAAGTGTTATAGATGTCTTTGCGCCAACAGAGAGCCAGTGCTTTATCCTATCTTTCTTAAGCTCAGCCTTTCCGCCTCTAGCATCATAGTGACCAAGTACTTCAATAAACTTACCGCTCTTTGTGCTGTTTTTGGAATCAGTCAAAAGTACACGAAAAGATGGATCGTGCTTCTTGCCAACTCGCTGTAATCTAATCATTAACATGAAGGACATACTAACAAAAAGCCTTTTATGAGTCAACCCCGTAGTGAAATTTCGGCTTGATTACCCCGTAATCATAAAAAATATTGTAAATATTTTTTGAGCCAAAATTCTACTACGGGGTCAACCCCCGTGCGGTTGTTCTATTATTTTGTGGAGGCATATGGGGATCGGTCACGCATAAATTTTCTTCGAAAATTTTGCGCGACCCCGCCTCAGCTCCCATTCTTACAGAATGGGTCCCGCTTCCGGCTTTCGATCTTAGGGATCTCCGCCTACGGCGGCAGTATACCTTTTGGATTTTTTATTCGTGCAAAAGCACTCCAAAAAATGCTCAAAAGCTTTTCGATCCCTGACGCAAAGCATTTAAAATGCTTTGCTTACGGTCCACTGAAAAAATAAAAGCGCCTTTTAGGGCGCTAATATTTTTACCAGTGGACCGTACAGGGATCGAACCTGCTACCTCATCCATGCCATGGATGCGCTCTACCAAGTGAGCTAACGGCCCAATATATATCAATATAAATGATACTATCACTTCCACCACTACAATGCTCTACTCCCGACCCCTCGGGTCGAGGATCCTCGATATTTTTACAAAATATCGGGACAAGTGAGCTAACGGCCCTCTTAAATTTGTTTTTCTATATTAACTAAAAACTTTTTTAAAATCAACCGCCTTGGTTACCTGCACTGAATATTCATGAAAAACATTTGTATTATATCGATTTTTGATTATTATAAATATGGAAACATCTTAAGTTCTTTAAAATTACCATTTAACTGAAATTAAGTGACGGGGAGGTGTTTTAAGTGATTATTAAAGGATATAGACAACTGGCAGAAAATTTTGATAACGATATCAAAAGATTTTTCCTTAAAGGTAGTGTTTCGGAAATATTAAGTATAGGGAGTTTTGTCGAGAGATATTTTAGCGACTTACCTATGGACAAAAACATGAAAAAAGAAATGGATTTTCTCTTAACACACCTAAAAGTAGACTACTTTGAGCTTTCCACTCAGGAAGGCCTTTATTGGTTAAGAAATAATTATCCTATTAAATTTTAGGATAAATCCGGCTTTTCGCCGGATTTTTTATTACCTATTTATTTATTACGCCCCCGCCGAGACACACATCTCCGTCATAAAGGACGAGAGATTGCCCGAACGAGACGGATTCTTCTGGTTCATCAAAAACAATAGTTGCCTTTTTAGGCGATATATTTTTTATTTTACAATTCTTGAGTTCTTCTCTATATCTGATCCTGGCTGAATATTTTTTATTTTTAAGAGGGGAGACACCTTTGATCCAATTCAAATCCCCTATTTCTATTTCTTTTTGAGCCGACTTTCCAAAACTCTTATTATTAGAAACAACTAAAGTATTTTTCTTAATATCCTTACCCACAATATAATAAGGTGCGTCATCTGGTTTTTTGTTCTCAATAGAAAAACCGTGTCTCTCTCCTATCGCATATAGCACGGCACCGTCATGCACTCCTACTGTTTCCCCTTTTTCATTAAGAACTTTCCCGCTTTTAACATTTATATATCTTTTCAAAAAGTCTTTAACATCTATCTTTCCCAAGAAGCATAATCCCTGACTATCTTTCTTTGTTGCTGTCGGAAGTCCGAATTTCTCCGCAACGACTCTCACTTCTTCTTTTTTAAAATGACCGACAGGAAATAGTGTTTTTGATAATTGCTCCTGCTTGAGTGTCCATAAGAAATATGACTGGTCTTTGTTACCATCAACCCCTGCAAGTAAATTGTATTTAACTTTTGAATTTTTAATTTGATTGCCACGGTCTTCGGCTAGGACGCCTCGCCCTCGCAACCCGTCCGAATGGATGAACGCATTCATCCGGGCGGATGACGATAAGGAGGATGCACTATCAATACTTTTACCATCAACCCCCCTTGTTCTCGCATAATGACCGGTCGCCACAAAATCAGCTCCCATATTCATCGCTTCTTTAAAAAAACCGCCAAACTTAACAGTTCGATTACACATAACATCCGGGTTTGGAACACGACCCGCCTTGTATTCGCGAATCATATAATCCACAACCTCCTCTTTGTATTCTTTTTCTAAATTTAAAGTAAGTAGGGGTATTTCAAGTATAGCTGCACATCTCATAGCATCACGTCTCTCTTCTCGCCAATCACATGGAAGCCAGTCAGGAGACCAAACTTTAATAAAAACGCCTATCACTTCGAAACCAGCCTCTTTTAAAAGAGCTGCGGACACAGAAGAATCTACTCCTCCGGACATTCCGACAAAAACCCTCTTTGGGGGCTTTTCTTTATTATCTTTTTTGGACTTAGAAAGACTTACCATCAACAGAAAGTAACATATTAAATCTAACCAGGTCAATAGTGTCCCTTGTGTTCCTTTTTGACAGAATAGGGGCATGGCCGAAATAAAAATGGCGACAGTTATACCAATAGGAGATTCCATCTTCAAAGAATCACTCTCCTATTTCACAATGAAAGATATCGAACCAGGTTCGCTTGTTTTTGTGCCTATAAGGAAAAGAAGGATACCCGCAATACTTATTTCTACAAGATCGATCAAAGACGCAAAGACAGAAATAAAAAGATCAGACTTTGAGCTTAAAAAAATAGACAAGGCCGGAGATGAAAAATTCTTTTCAAAAGAATTTATGGAGACAGCTGAAGAGATGGCTGATTATTTTGGCACTAATCTGGGCCAAGTTATAAGTTGCTATGTACCAAACAATCTTTTTAAAGGATACGAGAAAAATATACAAAAGGTAAAAATAAAGGCAAAAGATACTGCGGTCAAAGAAATTGCCGAAGAAAAAAAACATATCGTGGAACTCGTCCAAGCTCCAATAGAAGACAGAATCGCTTTTTATAAAAGTCTTATAAGGGAAAATTTTGCCAGAAAGTCTTCAGTCTTCCTGTGTCTACCGACCACGCACGAAGTAAATGTTTTTGCGGACAATCTTAAAAAAGGGATAGAAGATTACACCTTACTATTAAGACCCGAAGACTCTCCGAAGAAATTAGTGAACGCAAGGCAGACAGCCAGAGATAAATCTCACCCACTCCTCATTATTGCTACGCCGATATTCTCGTGTTTTTTAGACGATAGCTTTGAAACAGTTATTATAGAAAAAGAAAGCTCTAATGCACACAAGACTCTCTCTCGACCTTTTATAGACTCAAGATTATTTATAGAAAAGTTAGCCAAAAAATTGTCCCTTAGATTAATTTTAGGAGACACCGTGCTTCGTCTTGAAACCCTGCACAAAAAAGAAATAGATGAATACTCCCCGTCCTTACTTTTTAAATACCGCCTGATAAGTAGAGTGATACCAAAAATATTAGATACAAAGAAAGACAAAAATAATTTTGACACTAAAGCTATATCCGAAGATTTACTAGATGTTGTAAGGAACTCTATTGAAGCAAAAAAGAATACTCTTCTATTAACCACCAAAAAAGGTCTTTCTAGCGCTACTATCTGTGGAGACTGTAAAACAATCGTATCCTGCAAAAATTGTGGAAGTACAACAACTCTACATCGAAGAGACAGTTCAAATGTATTTTTCTGTCACAAATGCGGAACAGGCCAAAATACAAATGTACTTTGCAATAAATGCCGAAGCTGGAATCTAAGACCGGTCGGATTCGGCACAGAACGAGTAGAAGATGAATTAAGAGATAATTTCCCAGATGCAAATATTTTAAGAATGGATGGGGAGTCGGTAAAAACCCACAGGCAAAGCAAAGAAATGATGACTAGCTTCGAGGAGAATAAGGGTTCTGTGATGATTGGGACAGAGATGGCACTGTTTTATTTAACTAAACCCATAGAAAATATCGCAATAGTATCCACCGACAGTTTATTCTTTGTGCCTGATTTCAAAATAAATGAAAGAGTATTCAACTTTCTAGTAAGCGCAAAATTAATGGCGGAAAATAATTTTATTATTCAAACTAGATGTGCGGATAATCCGATCTTTGAAAAAATCGTAAGGGGTGATGCTCTTCAGTTCTACAAAGAGGAAATACTACTCCGAAAAAATTTCAATTATCCGCCCTTCAGGCTTTTTATCAAGATAACCGGCGAAGGAAAAGAAGAAGTGGTTACAAAAGAATTTGATGAACTTGCGATATTCCTAAAAAAATGGAATCCGGAAAAATTCCGATCCTCCAGTAATCTTCCGGGAGGAAAAGCGAGAATGAACCTCCTAATCAAAGTTAATCCCGTAAATTGGCCGGAAAAATCATCTGGCAGTGAAGATCCTGAAAAAATGTCTCTACCTGAAATATTAAAAATATTGCCTCCCCGCTTTGCCGTCAAAGTAGATGCCGAAAGTATTCTTTGACACATAATCGGTAATTCAGTATCATAAACCACATGGTTAAAGTCGTTCAATTGGATAATCCTGTACTAAGGCAAAAAGCTAGAGAAGTCGCCCCAGAAGAGATAGGAACTCCACAATTAAACAAAATTATAGACGACATGAAAAAAGCAATGGACGCCTGTTATGATGGCGTGGCTATTGCAGCTCCTCAAATAGGAAAATCGCTTAGAATATTCATGGTATCACCAAAAGCATTCATACCCCCAGACGAAGAAATAACGGATGAGAAATTAAAGAAATTCAAACATCTCATTTTTATAAATCCTAAAATTACTAAACTTTCTACCAAAACAGTAAGATTAGATGAGGGGTGTCTCAGCGTACGTGGAATTTTTGGAAAAATACGAAGATCTGAAAAAGCTACGATAGAAGCTATTGACGAAACCGGTAAAAAAATATCACGTGGGGCAAGCGGTCTTCTGGCGGAAATATTTCAACACGAAACAGATCACCTCGACGGCATCTTGTTTGTAGACAAAGCCACAGACCTATATCAGCTCACACAAGAAAATGAAGTTCCGGAGAAAAAGAGCAAGAATAAATAAAAAATGAACACTAAACCAAAATTCGTCTTTTTTGGAACACCGCACTTTGCGGTTATTATTTTAGACCAACTTGAAGCATGTGGTTTCCTACCAGACAAAATCGTAACTTCGCCAGATAAGCCAAAAGGAAGGCATCTCGTCCTTACTCCTCCGCCAGTTAAAGAATGGGCGGTTAAAAGAGGCATTGAGGTGTTCCAACCAAAAAGTTTAAAGGATTTTGAAATTGACGGCGATTATGAAATATTCATTTTAGCCGCATACGGAAAACTTGTCCCAAAAAGAATATTGAATATTCCAAAATATGGCATCCTTAATGTACATCCTTCGCTTCTTCCACACTTACGAGGTCCTAGCCCAATACAATCGGCAATATTAGAAGGCGCAAAAGAGACGGGTGTTTCGATAATGCTCCTAGACGAAGAAATGGACCATGGGCCAATCTTAAAGACAGAAAAAATAAATTCAGAAAATTTATCCTACAGTGAACTAGAAGAAAAACTCGGCGAAGTCGGAGGAAAAATTCTTTGTGAGTCTATTCCCTCTTATATAAATGGTGAGATAGAACCCAAACAACAAGACCACGGGGCGGCTACCTACTGTAAAAAAATAGACAAAAAAGACGGCTTCATAGAATCTGAAATTATAACTTCAGATAATGTTTCTAGAGAAAAAATTATTGAGGCAGAAAGAAAGGTCAGGGCGCTAAATCCAGACCCAGGGACTTTCACAATTTTAAATATTCGCGACAAGGAAATGCGCGTAAAAATAACTAAAGCAAAAATAGAGAACGACAGATTCATTCCCGAAAAAGTAACTCCTGAAGGAAAGAAAGAAATGGGTTGGGAAGACTTCTTGAGGGGAAATAAAATCCCTCTACAATAATTTAGTTAAAACTATTTTTATTTATCTTTCTGGCTATCAATTAGCCTGACCTTTACTCTAGACCCGTACAGTAACCTGATATTCCAAAAATCCCCTGCATTTTCCCATTTAAATCCTTCTGGGGGATAAATGAGTATTTCAGCTGTATTTACATCGCCAGGTCGCTCTAATCTAAAATATTTTTTACCATCGCTGTCTACTTGAATCATTGAGCGAGATGCATTCACATAAAAATTACTATTTGGTCCCAAAACGAAATCTCTACTATCAAACCAACCTGGGCCCAATTTGTCCTTTTGTTTTTTAGAATATTCCCCAATTTCGTCTTCAAATTCTCCAATTTTTATATTAATGCGATTGAATGCCAATCGTCTCAAACTAATTAAATTTTCAGCTAATTTATTCTTGTCTTCAATATCAACTATCTCCATACCGCTTATTTGGTGACAAATCTCGACAAGAACTTCCCCATCTCCTTCTTCTAACGATCCTAGATAATCAACTAATATTTGTTTGTCCTTAGAAATAATAATTCTGCGTAATTTCCTAAAGCGTTCCATCCTGCCCATAAGCTCTTCAACTTTTTCATCGCTAGGAATGACATTTTTCACATTAAGTTCATTATCCAGAACAATATCAAACATCCCTGCCCCTGTCTCAACCGTTACATATGGCTTAATCAAAAAACGATCAACATATAATTCGACATTATTCTGTAGGACTGCACACGACAAAACTGATTCAAAACTCTGCCCTATGCATATCGGCTCTTTTGATATTTCCCGAAGAGGGACGATCATTTGTCCCTGGGGATATTCAATGGATACAGGGATCTGCATAACATTATAGATGCCCCGCGGGGTCACAAGAATCCCATCAAAACAGCCTATTCCCACCAATGAACCCTCTTGATTTTCCCTGGTAATATCCTTACCGAGAGGTATCTTGTCATGTTTGTATATTAAAGTTTTGGACGCATCTATTTGATCGGGAATATCGACATCCTTAAACTTACCATAAACGCTTACCCTAACATCTTCCTTGTTTGTTCTTTCGCCCAAAAAATTTAACCACGATTCGTCATTGATCTCCCTCGTCGTGATAGTGGGAATATATCCCGAGTTGTCATGAGCAAGTGCCTCAACATCTTTATAAGCAACAACCCTTCCTTCCTTATCCTCAGACCTGTAGTCGGCCGGCTCAGATGCATAATATAAAAATGGCTCGGATACAGAAAGCTCTTTGCCGTATTTTGAAAAAAAATTTTTTAATTGTTCAAATGGTATGTGATCACTAACGCCCGGCACGGCATCTAATCCGCAAAACTTACATCCTTTCGAACAACCAAATGTCAATTGGATTGTCTGGATGTCTTCAAAAATCATTTTTAATTCTTTTTCGGAAAACCTTTTCTCTAGAGCAAGGGGGAGTTCTGAATTTTTAATCTCTGGCAACACTTTTTCCTTATACATTTCTTCAAAAAGATTTTTGTACTTTGGATTGAGGTATTTTTCCCAATAACTTATGTGTGCAATAACGGAAGGTTCTTCGGCAATCTTATCAAGATATTTTTCCAAATCACCGGAATTATATTGTTTCTCAAAAAAATCATTCAATCCATTGGGGTGTATATCTCGTATATCCCCGATTTCTTCCTTCTTATTTTTTTCTCTTATTGGTAACGTCTCCATGGTAATTATTTAAATATATAACAAATAATACCAAAAACAGACCACAAAATACATTTCTTTAAAAATCACAACACGGATTAATCAAACGAAAGAAAAGTGATACGTTTGTACCCGAAAAAGTAACCCCCGAAGGAAAGAAAGAAATGGGCTGGGAAGACTTCTTGAGAGGAAATAAATTCATGGGAAAAAATTCCTACAGAGTAAGAAAAACGGCCCATGATTATGGGTCGTTTATAAAAACTATTCTCTATTTAAAAGTTCTATTGCCTTTTCTGTCGCCAAATCCCTACCCGGCTCATCTTCTACAACTTCATAAGCAGGAGTAATACCGGTATTGGTTATCTTAACCCCCGAAGAAGAAAGCCAATTAAACCCATAAGGCAACCTTGCTATGCCTGATGGAAAGTATCTGTAACACTCAAGATTACCGGTTGTCTGTTTGCCGACAGTGGTAAAGTTAAACAAATGATATTTTAAGGCTAAAACAATTATCTCTGATGGCACATTTGTATCTGTGTCCGCAAGACAAACAATTTTGCCAATCTTTATATTTTCCTTTGGATAGCCCGTCATTGTTTTTTCTCTGACTCCGTCTTCTTTGTTCTCTTTAATATAGGCGACTTTTCCTGGACCAATAAAAGTCTCAATTACCTCTATGGCTCCTTTAAGATCAACAGCGGAACTTCCACGAAAATCAAGAATAATCTTACTGTTTAATTTCTTCCTTTTTATTTCTGATACTACATCGTGAAAGCGAGAAAATCCGCATTCAAAGTAATCGCTTACTTTAATATAAGCAATTCCATCTGCCACAGAATCGATTGGTCTATCTCCCGGTAAAATAAAGCGTTCGTTTTCACCAAACACGATGCCGCCCGACATTAAAAAAACGAGCAGAATGAGAACAAACAAAAATCTTTTCATAAATCGCCTCCTCGACGTAACGCACAATCAACTGACGTTAAGGGTTATCAGAGTCTCTATTATTTCGATTTTTGGAACCTCTGATTTTTCATCCACCTCATCGGAAACAATTTTGGTTTTGACAGGAACACCCAAACATTTTGTTAATACGCCAGGATACTCTCGGTCAGAACGAAAACGATCTCCTTCTTCTTTTCCTCTTCTAATAGCTTCTCTCAAGGGCGGATTCTCAAAAATTTCTCTCAAAATTTTTCTAAACTTTTCATCCATACTACACCTTCCTTTACCCTCCTAAATTTTTTACCAAACTAACCTTAACCACAAAATGTATTAATATTTGATTAAAATATAATTTTATTGGCAATATAAGTTGTATCCGAAAATTTTGGCGGGCGAGTTTTCAAATAACTTATCTACTTCGAAATATAGCACACCTCTCGTTCGGGTCAATATAAAAAGCGGCACCTGTCAGTGCCGCTTAAATTTATTATTTTTTCAACAATTCCTCAAAAGCTACGTCCATTTGCGGATCTTTTTTCAAGAACACATCTTCTTCCTCCATAAAAACCTCAATATCTGGTTCAACGCCTACCTCTTCTATAGAATTTCCCCTTGGGGTCAACCACCTGAAACAGGTAACATTGCAAGTTCCCTTACCAGACTTAAGGTCAATAGGAACCCATCCAGTACCCTTACCGTACGTAGCCTCTCCAATTATCTTTGTTCCAAGAATATCGCGAAGCCCGGACGACATAATTTCAGCAGCAGAAGCCGTATTTTCATTCACAAGACAAGCGAATTTGTTAATAGAAGAATCTTTATAGAATATACTGCTTGTAGTCAATAGATTGGAAGATATTTTAGTCACTCTTCCATCCCAAAATTCTTCTTGAAAAAGAACATGGCCAGGACCCACTATTTCACTCATAATGTCACGTACACTATTTACATATCCACCCGGATTTTCACGAAGATCAAATATGATATAATCAGGTTTTTTATCCATCAACTTAGAAGTTTCTGACAAAAATTGAGCATATGTATTTTCTCGAAAACCAGTAATTTTAATGATGCCAATAATCTTGTTTTCTTTTTTTACGACATCACAAGAAACACTCTGAACTGTTATTATTCCACGAGTGACGGTTATATCAATCGGTTTTTTTTCTCCACGGCGAACTATTTTAAGAACAACATTCGTTCCGATTTCACCGCGAATCTTTTTTGTTATTTCTATTAATTGAATATTTTTAACAGAAACACCATCAATAGCTATTATTCTATCTCTAGCCTTGATGCCAGCTTTTTCTGCCGGAGAGTCTTTATTAACCTCATCCACAAGAAGACTTCTTTTTTGAGCGCTAAAAACAATACCAATTCCCCCATCAATTTTACCTGATGAAGATTCTAACCGATTTGCCGCCTCTTCCGGATCAAGAAAATTAGAATGTTTATCCAAGCTTTGCATAAAACCACGAACGATACCTTTGGTTATCTTGTTCTTGTCAAAATTTTTACGATTTACATGGTTCGTGTAAGCAACAACAATAACCTCTACAAGAAGTTCTAGGTCAAAGGGTTCATTTAAAAAACTAGAAGTGGTATCGTTTGTAATTTCAGCTAATTTGTTTTTATTAATGGTTTCATTGTCGGCATAAGCACAACCACCCAAAAACAAGGAAAAAGAAACGAGAACCAAAACGAATAAGGAAATTAATGGTAAATTATTAATTCTCATACACAACCCCTCCTTATTACTTTACACTAACTACGGTTAACTTCCGTGAAATATGTATATTTTTCAAAAAACTCTTTTCAAATAGAAATATTACAATATTTTTTAAAAAAAGCAAACACGGCCAATGATTTATGTCGGAAGCCGTGTTTTAAAAAGTAGCTAGTTGTAAATCTATTTATTTTATTTCCACACCAAGAACGACTACGTCATCAACCGGATGGTCATTAGCACCCACCTTAACAGCCTCAATTTTATTAACAATATCCATTCCACCAACGACTCTTCCGAAAGCAGTGTGCCTACCATCCAACCATGGAGTAGACTCAGCAGTAACAATAAAAAACTGACTTCCATTTGTATTTGGTCCGGAATTCGCCATCGCAAGAACTCCTGCGACAAGCTTAACGTCGTTTATTTCATCCTGAAATTGATATCCAGGACCACCCATTCCGTGTGTAGACCAATCCTCAAGCTTACTGTTTGGATCTCCTCCCTGGATCATAAAATCCTTAATAACTCTGTGAAATTTTGTTCCATTATAGAATCCTTCGTTAGCTAATTTCACAAAATTCTCTACTGTCACAGGAGCTTTGTCTTTGTAAAGCTCAAGAACGATATCCCCCATATTTGTCTTCATTGTTGCTTGATACATAGTTTTATCTTCTATTTTTACCTCATTAGTGTTAATCTCTACCTTCGGCTCTTCTGCGGTGGGTGTCCTTCCCTCAAACATCATAAAAGCGAGTCCGACAATTAAAACCGATACTGCTAAATAAGAATATTTATTGGTTGTATCCATGTTTATTGCTTTAATGCTAATATAATATAAATATATAACAGGCCAGAAAAACATTCAATGAATAAAAAAAGATCAAACAACAAAAAAAGAGGAAAAGAAAGAAAGGTAAAATCCGGCAACGAACTTCGCCCTACTAACGGAGAATTTCTTTGTACTATATCCTTAACCAAAAAAGGAGAGGGATTTGGTATGGCGGAAGGATTAAAAAAGGATATTTTTATAGCTTCAGATAAACTGGGAGGTGCCTTCCATGGAGACACTGCATGGGTAAAAATAGAAAATGAAAAATATTTTGAAGGACGAGTTACGCGGATTGAAACCCGTGCCAAAGAACAATTTGTAGGAACAATACACGAAGAGAAAAACTCTCTTTGGATAACACCGAAGGACCTTAAGGCCCCAACTGCCGGAATAATGATTGTGGGAGAAAATACTTTTAGGGCAAAAGAAGATGATGTAGTTCTTGTAAAAATAACAAACTGGAGTAATGGCAAAGAAGAAACAAAAGGAGAAATAATCCGAGTTATCGGCAAGGTCGGAGAAAACGATACAGAAATGGAAGCGATCTCTGAAGAGCACGGATTCCGTACCTCACATGAAAATGTGGTCACGACTGAAGCCAAAAATTTAAACGAAACAGGTATAAGAGAAAGTGATATAAGCGGTAGACGAGATTTCAGAGATATAACAACATTTACCATTGACCCTGAGGATGCAAAAGATTTTGATGATGCTATTTCTATTCGTCCTGTTGGAGATAAATTTGAGATAGGTATACACATAGCAGATGTCTCACATTATTTGAAACCAGGAAGTGCCTTAGACAAAGAAGCGAGAAAGAGAGCCACTTCGGTCTACCTTGTAGATAGAGTTATACCAATGCTACCAGAAATACTTTCAAATAATCTTTGCAGTCTTCTCCCAAATCAAGACCGACTCACCTTCTCAGCCGTTTTCACGATAGACAATAACGGACACGTAACAGATGAATGGTTCGGAAAAACTGTTATTCATTCCGACAAGAGATTTACGTATGAGGATGTCCAAAAAGTTATAGAAGGAGAGGGTAATAAATATGAGAAAGAAATTCATACTCTCGATAAAATAGCCAAAAAAATGAGAGCTACAAGATTCGCCAAAGGCTCTATATATCTTGATTCAGCTGAAATAAAATTTAAATTAGACGAAAAAGGAAAACCGATTTCAATCTATAAAAAAGAACAAAAAGACGCAAATAAATTAGTTGAAGAATATATGCTCCTCGCCAACAAGAAAGTGGCTGAGAAAATATTCAAACGTGGAGAAGATGGAGGTAAAATTTTCATCTACAGAAATCATGAGTTACCAAACAGCGACAAAATAAGCGACCTAAAAGAAGTCCTTGTAAACTTCGGATATAAGCCACGTGGGGCCGGTACTGGGCTCACAGGTCAAGAGATAAATGCTGTAATTGATGCATTTGAGGGCAAAAGCGAAAGATCTCTTATTATGTGGATCATATTAAGATCAATGGCCAAGGCGGTTTATTCTACCGATAATATCGGACATTTTGGTCTCGCGTATGACTCATACACTCATTTTACCTCCCCAATAAGAAGATATCCTGATGTAATGGTACACCGCCTCCTTGAATCACATTTATCCGGTAAAATGGTAATAGAAGACAAAAAAGAATATGAAAAATTATGTAATCATTGCTCGGATATGGAACGTCGCGCAATGAACGCCGAAAGAGAATCAATAAAATTCAAACAAGTTGAATATGTTATGGATAAAATAGGACAAATATTTACAGGAATCATCACAAGCGTAACCGATTGGGGTATGTATGTAGAGGCCGAAGAAATACTCTGCGAAGGAATGGTGGCACTAAGAGACATAAAGGAAGATTACTTCGCACCCGACTCAAAAGGAATGAAGCTTGTAGGACAAAAAACGAAGAAAGAATATCGAATAGGCGACAGAATCAAAATAGAACTTATATCTGCAAATTTAAGGAGAAGATCAATAGACTTCAGACTTGTCCCTAATACCATCCCTAATTAATCCGCTCGTCATTGCGAGTCGAAGCGTCTTAGCTTCGGTGTGGCAATCCAGTAATTCAACATAAATAAATCTGGATTGGTCGACGGAATCGTCGTCGACACCTGTGGACGGCCAAGCCTTCGGCTTCGCAATGACGGCATTTATAAGTATTGCTTGAATGGTCACTTTACTAAAAACACCACACGATAAGTGTGGTGTTTTTAATATTTTAACTATTTTTGTGTTAATACATACCAAAACACAAGAGGAATTATAAGTGGCAAACATATATACAACAATAATGGCAGTTTATGAAAAATTGGAAGAGTTTTTGCTTTGGTATTTATTTTTCCAAATTGATATACAAAAGAGTGTCCAGTAATAGCTGTTAATACCATGGCAAAAGACAGGAAATAAAAAGTGTAAGTTAAAATTATTTCCCCATTAAGTGCTGCCGAAACAAAAAATATCTCTCCAAAAGTTAATCTCAACAATCTATCTATTATGCTTTCATTTACTTTAAACATAAATTTTTACTAATTAATAAAAATTATTTTGCGATTTTTACTGCTTCGTCATCCTAAATTTTTTAAAAGAAAAAATTTTGGCGGTCAAATCAAATTTAATTCTATTTTGCTATTCTCACTGCTTCATCAAATTTAATCGAAAGAAGCCTGGACACGCCATCGCCACCCATTGTCACCCCATAAAGAATACCCGCACGAGACATTGTCTCTCTGTTGTGTGTCACAACAATAAGCTGTGATATTTTTGATAAATTCTCAATCATATCTCCATACTTCTTTGAGTTTGATTCATCAAGTGCTGCATCTGTCTCATCCAAAATAAGGAATGGCGGGGGGTTAACCTGTGATACGGCAAACAAAAGTGCAATAGAAGTAAGCGCCCTCTCTCCTCCGGAAAGCATTTGAAGTCCTTTTATTTTCTTTCTAGGCAAATTAACATTTATGTCTACTCCTTCTTCTTTATTTTCATCTTCATCTGGAATAGATACACCAAGAGCAACCTCTTCTGCTGACTTCTTCTTCATAGGTAAAACGAGTACAAGCTCGGCTGAACCACCTCCGAACATAAGGGAGAAATATTCCTGAAACTGCTTATTTATCTTTTCAACTCCTTTTTTAAATTCGGTATTAACTTTTTCAGAAAGTTCAACCATGAGACTTTCAAGTCCTTCAGCGCTACTCATCAAGTCGGCGATTTCTTTCTCAAGGAATCTGTCTCGTTCTTCTGTCTCATTATATTCTTTCAAAACATCCTCGCCGGAGTTACCCATATCTTCCAATCTTATTTTTATTCTCTCTATTTTGCGTCGTCTTTCTTCCTGTATTACGCGAGGCTCGTTCTCTGTTCCGGCTGGAATAATAAAGTCGCGGAAATTTACAGCTTCTCTTCCCGCAAGAACAACGGCTTCGGTTTGTTCCATCTTGAAAGCCCCCTCTTCCATATTAAACTTTTCTTCCTTTGTTCTGGCGGAGTTAAGGAGTGACATTAAATTACTTTTCTCAGCACGAAGTTCATAAAGCATCCTCTCTGAATCACGGAACTCATCTTTTTTGGATTCTATACCGGCACGAACAGTGTCCATCTCTGCAAGTACACGGGCCTCACTCTCATGTAGAGAATGTATCATCTTTTCTACTTCATCTCTTCTTATTCTTATCTCAGATACTTCTTTTTCTCTAGCCTGACGGAGCTCATCCTCACGGACTTCATCTACTACCCTTGGAACAACCTGTGCGCAATAAAGACAAATCCTCTCTCCCTTTTCATTAACCCTAATATTTCTATCATTCCTACCTTTGTCGTCTGAAACAGATTTAATCTCTATAAGCGCGTCTAGCTTACCAATCTCTCTTTCAAGGTTATTCTTCTTATTTCTTATTTCAAAAATGTTAGAATCCAATTCCCTGAGACGAGATATCTTGGATGGATCAGCTGTGTTGGCAGATGACAAAATAGCAGAAAGTCTTGAAATTTCAGTCTCTATAGTCTGAAGCTTTGTTTCGGGATCTCCTTTTTCCTTGATAAGAAGCTGTTTAAATTGAGTTAAATAATTTTCTTCTCTTTTAAAATATTCCTTGTAAATTGCTACGAGCTCAGCCCTCATCTCTTCAGCCTTCTTTACTTGTTCAATTTGTTTTCGTAAAAATCTGAGGTGCGGAGCAATCTCTCTCCTTAACGATTCTACTTCTTTTATATTCTCACGTGTCTTCTCCAACTTCTTCTCTGATTCTTCTTTTTTATATTGAAAAACTTTTAATCCGAGAGCATCTTCTATCATCTCTCTCCTCTCGTACATATTGGCATTAAGTATTCTATCCGCCTCACCTTGGCTGATTATATGATGACTTGAAACACCGAGAGAAACTGCGGAAAGAAGCTCGATAACATCCTTCAATCGCACCTTTGTGCCATTTATAAAATACTCATTTGTTCCGTCTCTGTAAATATGACGAGACACGGCAACCTCATCAAAATCGAGTGCAAACTGTCTTTGCTTATTATCAAAAACTACTTCCACACTAGCGTGATTTAATTTTGGATGTCCTGCGGATCCGTTAAAAATAAGGTCTTCGCCCCTTTTTCCTCTGAGCGATTTTAAAGATTGTTCACCAAGCGCCCAACGGAAAGCCTCGGCAACATTTGATTTACCGGAACCATTTGGACCAACAATAGAGGTAATAGAAGACTCAAAATCCAAAACCGTCTTTTTTGCAAAAGATTTAAAACCTAATAGTTCGAGTCGTTTCAGGTTCACGTATTAAGTATATCAATTTTTCAGAAAGATATAAAACCAATACCATTTACCCCGTAGGAAGTTTGTTTCTAAATAAAAAGGCGCCTCCTTGTGAGAGACGCCGAACCAATGATGTTTTTCCTACTCCTTAAAAAACATTAAACAAACCCAAACAAAATACCGGGTAAGGCGATAAGTATAACCAGTAAACAAATAAGTGCGCCAGTTATCATTATCTTTTCACCAACCTCCACTTGATTGGTTTCGAATTTGATGTATCCGTTCAGCGCTCTATATGTCTGGATTGAAATACCTGTTAAAAATAACAGGCAACCAATGCCGTACATTATTCTCATGAAGATTATAAACATTTATTTTCCTCCCTACTTCAAAGTTTAATAGATTATCCACTTCCTTTATTTTCAAATAATCATTTTTAAAAGCTCTGTTATTTCTTCTGTGAGCGTCGGGTCTTTTGGAAGCGAATTAAAATTTCTTTTATTTTCTGGGGTAAACAATCTTTCGTTGCCATCAATTTTTTTATTACATTTTTTGCAACATTCCTGATTCACATAAACAACAGAACCACATTTTTTGCAAAGGCAGGGTCTTGTCTCACGATAATAAAACATAAAAAACCTCCTTTTTTATTTAAAACAGCACTATTTTGTTTCCGTCTTTTGAAATTAAAACGGCTTCAAGCGTCCTATTTTTGTCCTTTGACTTTTCGTTGATCAATTTTGTTCTGACAATAAAAGAATCTCCATCATCAAAAACAAGCTTGAAACTGTCTTTTGACAGCAATTCTGTATCCACAACCTTCTTGCCTCTCAAATTATCTATAAGAGATGTAAAAAGGCTGTATCTCGGAGGTCTATTCGTTTTCTCGTATTCCTGATCCAACTCCACCACAAGAATATCCTCGTCAAAGATGATCACAAAACTTTCTTCATTCTCTATCTTTACTCCAGAAACTTTCTTGCCTTTATAGGAAAGAATATCTCCCTTAAAAAGATAGCAACGTTTTGCTTTCTTAGTTTTATTTTCCTTTGTTTCTAATTCGTCATTCATTTTTTTGACGAGATCAACAAAACTCCAATTTCCTTGCGACATATCCCCCTCACCCCTTTCTATTTTTTAATTTTCAAAAAACTTAATAAATGTAAAGCTACCACGTATTTAACGATTTATCAATACACAAGAAAGAACTTTTATTTAAGAGCCTTTTTAAGGTATCTACCCGTATGGGATTTAAGATTTTTTGCCACATCCTCAGGAGTACCTGTCGCAATCACTTGCCCACCATTATCCCCTCCTTCAGGACCCATATCTACTATATAGTCGGCGCTTTTAATAACATCCATATTGTGTTCAATAACAATTACGGAGTTTCCCCTATTTACTAGTCGATGAAGTATTCCGATCAAGTTACCAACATCTTCATAATGCAAACCAATAGTAGGCTCATCTAAAAGATATATTGTTTTCTCTGTGTGTGGTCTATAAAATTCAGAAGCAATTTTTACCCTCTGTGATTCTCCTCCAGAAAGAGTAGTCGCGGATTGTCCAAGCTCAAGATAACCTAAACCGACATCAACCAAACACTCCAATCTGTCTGAAATCGCAGGAATATCTTTAAAGAAAACAGCTGCTTCCTCAATGGTTGTCTTGAGAACATCGTGAATATTTTTGCCCTTATATTTTACCTGAAGAGTTTCTTTATCAAATCTCTTACCGAGACAGACATCACATGGCACATATACTGTCGGCAAAAAGTGCATTTCTACTCCTATCATTCCATTACCCTGGCAGGTCTCGCACCTACCTCCTTTCACGTTAAAAGAAAATCGGCTAGGTTTCCAACCGCGAACCTTAGCATCAACCGTCTCCGCGAACATGTCTCGAATGTGGGTCCATGTGCCCGTGTAAGTAGCCGGATTTGACCTAGGTGTTCTACCTATTGGTGACTGGTCTATAAGCACCATTCTAGAAAGATACTCTGCGCCCATAAAGTTTTTACAATTTATCGGATCTTTAGAACCTCTCCACCTCTCTAGACGCGCATCAAGATTCTTGTGAATGATGTCGTACATAAGAGTAGACTTTCCAGAACCAGAAACACCTGTAAAGCAAGTAAGTCTTCCAAGAGGAATATCTAAATTTAATCCGCTTATGCTATTTGCATGACCACCCAATATCTTTAGTGAACCCTTTTCTTTATTTCTTCTTTTTTCCGGAACAGGTACTTTCTTATCTCCCCTTAAATAATCTAGAGTAAGAGACTTGCCGACGGGGGCTAATTTCCTATTTGTTATAAGTTCATCTGTATCACCCGAAATAACAACTTTACCGCCATGAATCCCCGCACCAGGTCCAATATCTACTAAGTGGTCGGAAGAAAAAATAGTATCCTCATCGTGCTCAACAACGATTATTGTATTTCCGAGGTCCCTCAATCTCTTAAGAGTTTTTATAAGCTGTTCGTTGTCGCGAGAGTGCAGACCGATAGTTGGTTCATCAAGCACATAGAGCGCTCCTACAAGATGCGAACCGAGCTGTGAAGCCAAACGGATTCTCTGAGCTTCTCCACCAGAAAGAGTACCAGCACGTCTATCAAGAGAAAGGTAGCTAAGTCCAACATCTAACATAAATTTAAGTCTTGAATTTATTTCTCGAGTCAAAACTTTTGAGATCTCCACCTCTCTTGGTGTCATCTTGATTTCATTAAAAAATCTAAAAGCTTCCTCTATGGAAAGAGACGAAAGTTCTACTATATTTTTACCACCGACTCGCACCTGTAGCGCCTCTTTTCTTAATCTGAGACCATTACATTCTTTACAGACCTCATCACTCCAAAGAGACTCAGTACCAATACCATGACACTCGGGACACGCTCCGTATGGAGAGTTAAAAGAAAAAAGTCTCGGCTCTATTTCAATAAAAGAAAATCCGTCGTTGGGACAAGTATATTTGGCAGACATCGCGAATTCCTCCCACTTTTTACCAAGGTCAGTGAGACGAAGTTTACCTCCATCATATGAAAAAATAACCCTTACCGTATCTTCTGCGTGAGAGAGTGCTAGAGGAACAGACTCGGCGAGACGGTCTCTAACCTTCTGATTATCAACTCCAAAATCGCTGACAGGTATCTCATCAACCAAAATATCAATATCGTGTTTTTTATTTTTGTCTAAAACTATTTGTTCTCGGAGGTGACATAACGTACCGTCAACCCTCGCCTTATAAAAACCCTTACCGAGAAAGTCATAAAGCATCTGATAATATTCTCCTTTTCTACCACGAACAACTGGTGAGAAAATGAGAACACGAGATAACTCATCCTTTCGGTCGGAATTATTTATTTTCTCCATTATAAACTGAATGATTTCATCGGTAGAAAGCTTCTTTATCGGCTCATTACAAATAAGACAGTGAGGTAACCCTATCCTTGCGAAGAGAACACGGAGGTAGTCATATATTTCTGTGATAGTTGCGACCGTAGAACGTGGATTAGCAGAATGTGACTTTTGGTCAATAGAAATAGCTGGAGACAAACCTGTAATTTCATCCACATCAGGCTTCTGAAATTGCTTCAAAAACTGTCTTGCATAAGAAGACAATGATTCTACATAGCGTCTCTGTCCCTCGGCAAAAATGGTATCAAAAGCAAGGGATGACTTTCCTGATCCAGAAAGACCCGTAAAAGCAATCATTTTACCACGAGGAATCTCGAGATCGATATCTTTTAGATTATGTGTTCGAGCCCCCTTAATTCTTATTTTGTCTTGCCCTCCTAAATTTTTATCCATATTATTTTTAAGTTTAAGTTATTTTTATTCGACCTTATTTTTTATTGCGATGATTTTTTGTCTTTAAAAAATTTTGGCGGGTAAATTGTCGTTTTTCATGGTATTTTATTAAAGCGATGCATTATACAATTATTTTAAGATTGTTGCAATAGAGGAGCTCGAATTAAGTAAAAAACCGCTTATGTGCGGTTTTTTAACCCTTATTTTTTATGGTTTTTTTACAGTAAAGAGAGTGCTTTAATTAGAAAATAGACAAAAACGGAGATAGAAAAAATAAATTGAATAAACAGAACAGCGATAGTGCCAAGCGTGGAACCTACACCTGCGCTGATAGACCTCTTAACATCACTGAAGGCATAATATTCCCCTAGCGTAGCACCTATTACTGCACCCAAGAAAACACCCAGTGGTGGGAACATTATTAAACCGACAATTGAGCCAATGATAGAACCATAAACCCCACTCTTAGAAGCACCGCTTATTTTCGTAGCAGCCACAGGAATAAGATTGCTAATTATTACCAAAAGACCAGCAATTACACCTATATATATCAAGTTATAAGAAGGCATTAAATTCTCTCCGCCTATATAGTAGAGAATAAAGAGGGTTGAATAAGTTAGTAATGGTCCAGGAAGAGCTGGTAACACACTGCCAATTATTCCAATGATACCCGCAATTATTCCCAACACCATCAAGAAAAGGTTCATATACTTATATTATCATTAAAAAAAGAAAATTCATCTAAATAAAGAGTGTTTTTAAAAACCGTCAAAATTTTTGGACGGTTTTTAAAATAAAATATAAATTTTCCTAAAAAGATATTTAAATAGCTATTGTTTCTATTTTTGCACCTGTCCTAAGAGAAGCAATAAACTCTTTGACCATTGCCTGTTGTTTATTTAAAACAATCTGCTGTTTTATCTGAGCACCGATTTCTTCTAGTGTCGGTACAGACTCCTGGGTCTTACTATAATTTGAGTAAAATTGCACAACTTCATCGTCGCTAACGGTTATTGATTTCATATCAACATTTTGTGTCAGATATGCCTGAGCAGCAAGTTGTTTAGATATATTTTCTCGCAACTGCTCCTCTGTAATATTATTTTTAGCTAATTCAGCATTAAGTCCCTCAATTCCACCTGTTTGTGTTAAAATTGACTGGAATTGTCTCTCTATTTCTTCTGAATTTATTTTTATTCCAGCCTCTAATATTTTTTGTGATACTAATTCATTATCTATAAGACCACCCAAAACTTCTGTTTTGATTCTAGAAACATTGTCCGCATTTGTAATATCAAGGCCCTGCGATTTATATAGAGCAATAGCGCTGTCTAACTGAGTATTGTATGTCGACATGGATATACTCTCACCATTTACAACAGCCACGTTATCACCCATATCATTGCCTCCAAAATAAAAATAGCCTCCTATCACCAAAATAACCAAAATCACCGCGACAATAATCTTGTTTTTATTATTTGTTTTTTCTACCTCCATATATATCTTTTATCTAATAATTAATTTTAATAGTATAGCAAAAGTTTTGAGGGAAGGGAAAAGGCAGGGGGTTTTATTACACAACAAACAACCCTGGGCTTATGCCACGTATTAATGTACAATAATAAAGATATGAAAAACTTACCTTCAATTATAAAAAAATATTTGCCAGATGGTTTAGTGCTCTTTGGTGTTTTAATTTTCTCATATAATTTTTTACGCCCCGCTAATTATGTCTGCTCGGGACTATGCAACCCCTTTGATAATTATGGTGGGTATACTGATTACCATACTAATTATAAAGTGTTAGGCATCATGCTTTTTACTTTGGGAGTTGTTTTAATACTAAGACGATATTTTAAAATCAAGGGGAACTGAAAAAGTTATTTATGCTGACATCGATTGATTTTTTAACAGGACTCGGTCACGAGTTACTAAGCTTTCTGTATCGGCTTCGCCTTACATAAATCAAAGTACTCGCGACCCCGCCTCGTCTCCCTTGCTTTCAGCAAGGGGCCCGACTGCGGCTTTCGAGTCCTGTACGGTAGGACTCTTCCCCTACGGGGACGGTATAGGCTTCCCATTTCTTCAGATTAAAAAATCTTCAGAAATAAGGGAGAGCCTTTTCGAGTCCTGACGTAAGCAAAGAAGTTTGCTTACTTACGGCCCACTAAAAAATCCGCTAAAGCGGATTTTGTTTGTGGACTTAGGGTGCCAATTTTGGAACCAATTTGCGAAGGAGTGTGATTACTTAATGCACATTATGCGAGAGTATGAAGCGGATAAAACAAAGTAATTATAAAACAAAAAACTCCCACAGATGGAAGTTCTTTGTCAGAGTAACACTCTTGATACACCCGTAAGCCAGTTATCGCTTTTCACCGCTACCCTCTGCCCTTTCGGACAAATCCACCGCACGAGGCGGATGACGGACTTAATTCACAACCCCCGTTTATAACCGAAGCTATAAAATATCAACTCTGGCTACTCCGAGATTATTTTATCAGATTTTGTCTGTATAATCACCCCACCTCCGTCATCACTATATATTTTCTTCTTATAATTCTCTGGATGTTGTTTTTTGTCTTCTTTTAATAAAATATTAAAAGCCCCTAGTAGATTATGAGTAGCTTCCCACGCTTCACTATCAGAATATTCAACACCATATTCTCTTTTGAATATCTGTTTGAACCTCTCAACAGTATCTGGAGATATATGGACCATAGTTTTTTTATTTTACTTCCTCATTCTTTTCTTTTTTCTTTGTATCTTGTTCATTAAGATACTGAAGTATCAAAGGTATGGGAGGCGGACAAATATGGCGAAGACAATATCCGTCATTATCAGCAACTAATAGCTCATTGCAATCTGCCTCCTTACACTGTGGCATTTTATCTTCAATTTGCTTTCTTGTATTTTTCATAAGCCTCTTTTGTGATTGGTTTATAGACCGCTTTCATCATAGTTATTAAGGCGATTGCACTTGCAAGGAGTTCTTGTTCTGTCATTTTATTGTATTTTTCCTCCCCCACCTTATCTCTCATTAACTTCTTAAACTCCAAGAAATGTTTGTCTGATATTTGCATATTTTTACAGAGTTCTAATCATCTCAAAGAGCTCTCGCTGTCTTTCTTGCAAGTGAGCGTCAAAGATGACTTTGTATTCAAAATCCTTATTCACTTTTTGAAAATCTAGGAAGCCAACCTCTTTAGCATATACCTCATTAAAGAGTGATGTGTTGGTCCCATTGTAGCGTTTCTTGTTTGCTTCATACTCTGTCTTTTCGGACCCAGATTTTACCTCTACAACCAAGAAACGACCCTTATCAGTTTCTATCAAAAAGTCTGGAAAATACTTGGATATACGCTGTTCTGTAGGGTTCCAATATTCAACATAAAAATCATTGTGAGCAATGGTAGTAACTCCACCATTAAAGTAAACATCCTTAATCGTCTCTTTATCTACCAGAAGCTGTCGGAATTGTCGGAACAGGTCCCGTTCATCGCTACTGTCAAAATTATAAGGGTTGATATGAAAACCGATACGACTTGTAGCTCCGTCTGCTTCCTCTTTTTCTTTAAATACAACAAGGGCTTTTTTACCCTCCTCTCGGCTCATCTTAAACGGGTATTCTTTAGTAAGTTCAATTTCTTCTTCGGTAGCTGTTTCTGTTTCCGTATACTGATAAACAGTTTCAAGAACAGATTGAATAATGAAGGGTAAAAACCCCACACTCGTATTCACTTTACTTGCTAGCTCATTCCTAGACAATCCGATATTTTCCAATAATTTACCTATCGCTAAACATGGCAAATGTGTGTAGCGATTGATAAGCTCTACGATTTCATAATAGGTATATGAATTACTCTCTTTTATTTTCTTTGAGCCAAGCGTATCGTGCTTAAAAATTGCCTTGCCAGAAGTATCTACAACAAGTTCTGAACCCAAGATATAGTGCTCGTATTTCTCTGGTTTATATTTCTTAATATCAATCTTGATATCGTCTGTATTTGTTGCCTGTGTGGAAATAATATCTCGGATGAGCTTTTTTACCTTGATGGTCTTTTTCTTTTCAACTTTAATTTCAAACTCGAAGCTCTTTTGCTCTTGGTTGTTGATGTCTTGAATGCTTGAAGCAAAGTTGTTCTTAAGCTCTTTATCTAATACCTTATAGTTTTCTTTTGAGAGGAATATATGGGCTCGTGTAGAATTATCTCCAATGGACCTCATACAGCGTGTAGATGCTTGGAGCACAAAAATTGAGCTAGATGGCTTACGATAGAGAGCACAAGCAACCAATGAGCGACAGTTCCATCCTTCGGTCCCCTTACCAACAAGAAGCACAAACTGTTTCTTACTATCTATAGTATCAAGTATTCGAAACTCATCTTTACTGTCTTCTGCTTCGGTGTGATACTCAAGGACTTTATCAATAGGTATATCCATCTCAGCGAGAATTCTCTCAATACGAGGCTTGAGTTCATTTTGTAAATTATCAATATTAGGAGCATAGAAAGCCATTTTAGGCAGACGACCTTCGAGGCGATTTTCTCCATACTCGGACCAGAATGTAGAGAGCACTTCTTCAATGAAAATCTCCGAGCGGACCTCTCCGAAATCCAATATCTTCACTTGTTTCAAGATGCCTTTTTCTATACCTTGTTTGAGCCCAAAGTGATATACAACATCGTCTATCATCCTGTTATTGAGATATGGTGTTCCTGTGAGATTTACAACACCCACAAGCGGAGTATTGCCGTGCAAGTAATCAATTGTTTGGCGTGTCTTTTTCAAAGCACCCTCAAGGTTCACACCATAAGAGTGATGAGCTTCATCTACAAATATAATGAGGTTATTGAGCTCTCGGATAGCACGCAGACGGGCATTTTCTACTTCACGCTTTGCTAGTTCCCCCTTATCTCCAAATAACTTTTTTACCCCATTGTCCGTATCACTATTTCTTGTTTTGAGAATTATCTTTTGCGAGTTTGAAACGATGACATTGTAATTACCAATCGGAGAGAGCCCTGTTTCCGTGCTCTCTAGGTAGTGATACTTAATGTTAAGCAAAATATTCTGATATTCCTTTGGCAAGACCCTTGAATAATCAAAAGTTTTTATCTCTTTTAAGCTCTCTATAATGGTCGTATCGGGAGCAAAGACTAGAGCATTCTTTGCAAAGCGTGCATCGTCTGGATGATAGTATGAAAGAACGAAATCGTATATTAAAAAAGTCGCCATTAAAATTGTCTTACCCGAACCCATTGTAAGAGCATAAACTTGATTTGCGTAATCTTGAGAACCAAACTTTTCCTTAATGATTTCAGTTATTTGCTCGTCACGATTATCGGCTTCCATAATGTCCGAAATATTTCTCTCTGGCACACCAAGAGAACGAAGCAAATCGGATTTCTTTGAAAAAGCGTCTTTGAAAATTTCACCCGTTGGCTTATTTTCCAAAACCTCCTTGATATAGATATAAGTTTCAAGAGCTTCAATTTGTGGCTCGTGTAAAAAGCCGACACGCTTCACATAGTTCAAAATGTTTATGCTCTCCTTGAAGCCTCCTTGATACCCGTTTTCTCGCCACTCGGATACTTTGACTTTTATACTCTGTAAAAATAGATTTTCCATTATTGTTTTAACAATTTCTCAATACGAGGTAGAACGGGTATGTTATTTTTAAACAATTTGTCTTGCAATTCATCCAATTCAGAAAGTGCGATATCTTTCGTGGCTGGCTCCTGTATCAAAAATTCATACTCATCTAAAGACCCGTCAATCCATCTATCTAATTGGTCTGTGTTATCTTTTGACACAGCAAATAGCTTTGCTGTAATGAAATTTTCTATCGCAGTGGCAAAATGTTTTAATTCAGAATGATACCGTCCTGCGTCAAAGAAACACTGGTGTAACAACGATATTTTTTCGTGTTGTTGCTCTTCTGGTGGTGAAAAATAGACAAGATGGTTGATTGCTTCGTTGAGTTTTGTAATAGCCTTAGCGTATTCGCTATTTCCACCCATCAGCTCGGCTTGGTGTAAGAGTTGTTTGCTTATTTTTATAGTGTCGTTTTGCATATTTATACATTTACTCTAAAAGTTTCAAAGTATTCCTCGCCAAGCACATCCACGATTTTGACTGCCACAGTGTATTTGCCTTTCTTTGGATATCCCCAAGAGTAGTCAGCTTTGATGAGCTCACGCTTTGTCGGCAGGTCCATAATCTCGGCATTAAAAAGGTCGCCTGTATAATCCACATCAATAGCCACGCTATCAATAATCTGGCGGAAATCTTCAACTTTTGCTTGGTATTCTTTCTTGAGAGCTTTACTGTTTTCAATCTCTAATTTTCGCATCATTATAGGCGAATAGAACTCTTTGAGCGACACGGAGAGATTTTTGTCTTTTACTTTCACCTCAATATTTGCCTCTGGTGGTTTCTTAAAGACGAGATTTTTCTTGTCTGTGGCAATGTCTCGGACATCAATCTTCACGCCCGTCTTGTTCTCTTTTTTGAGATAGTCGGCAACTTCAAGGTCCATACCAGAGCAGATGACAAGCACACCCTCGTCATACACCGCCTCGCCAGATTTGGACTTCTTTTTGACTGTAAAATCAGCGAGCTTGTCATTCACATTCTTGAGCAAGGTTTTCATATCTAGCTTGTTGAGGACCCTGTTCATTGGCATCACTTTCACATACGAAGTATCAAGCACTCCGTCAAAATAACTTCGCTTCATTGGCTCCACGCCATACATTTCCATCACAATATCTTTCGCTTCAAGTTCATTTTTGAACGCTGTATATTCATTCACATTGAGCACTTTGAAACCGAGAGCATTTTTCTGCTCCTCAATAATCTGATTGAGGCGTTTTGTGGAGGTTTGTATCGCTCCGAGATTTATGTCGCATCCAATCCATCGGCGACCTAATTTTTGAGCGGTAACCATCGTGGTTCCAGAGCCACAAAAACAATCAAGGACCACATCGCCCTCATTTGAAGATGCTTTAATTATTCTTTCTAGTAATTCTTCTGGTTTTTGTGTAGGATAGCCAACAATTTCTTTGCCGTCTCTTTTAATTTTATTTATATTCCAAGTTTCAGAAACCTGTTTTTCAAACGTTCTTAATTCTCCATTATATTCATAGTATTCTTTTCCATCCTTTCCTTTAACAATTTGTTTATTGTAAAACTTTTCATAATATAGATATTTGTCTACTTGTTTCTCATAGTTAAATGTGGAGTTTTTACTTTTTGAATATACATAGATATTATCGTGGTCTTTTGCAAACTCACTTGGATATTTTCCAGATACAAAATAATGCCAGATAATTTCATTTCTAAAATTATCTTCACTGAATACTTCATCCATTAACAAGCGAAGATGGGAGTTTTTATGCCAATCACAATGTAAATATATACTTCCATTTTCAGACAAAAGTTCTTTCAAAATTAAAAAACGCTCATACATAAATTGAAGATACTCATCCTTTTCCCAAATATCGCCATACTGTTTTTCTTCAAGCAGTCCTTGCTCAACCCCCTCAACCTTTTCACCTTTCATTTTTACTGATTTAACATAATCCGCCTTGCTATCAAACGGAGGGTCTATATATATCAAATCAACTTTACCACGATACTCTTTTAGTAAGTGTGCGAGAACTTGGAGATTATCTCCCCAAAATAATTTATTAAAATCTTGCGACTTCTTGTTGCCGTATATTTCTTTCTCTTGAGCAGGATAGTATTCAATGCTCTCTAAAGGCTTCTTGCCAGCCCATACGAGCATAGCTCTACCTTTAGCTTTTTCTATTGATTGTAATTTGTTTGTAGACATAAAAGGGATGGGTTTTGTCTAATAAAGCTGGACCGAGAAAGCACAGAACCCCGTGCCAGCTTGAGCCTTGCGACTCCATTATCAGTTTCCCGACAATGACCCATCCCTGAGTAGCTGAACACGGGGTTCAGTATCAGGGATGGGGTTTATTTGTACCGTATCTATTTTGAGTAGACCTTAGGTAACTAAATTGTGTGTCTTTTAAGACTGTTCTAGTGTAACAAAAAATACTTAATTTTCATAGTAAAAGATGCTAGGATGCTTAAAGATAAATTACAATTACACTATGCCCAAAATAAAACCAGTAGATAAAACAATAGACAAGAATGATGATAAATCATTCTTTGATGAAATAAATTTCTCAAACGACCAAAACATGCTTTGGTTTTCTATTGATTTCTTGGGAAGAATCGGAGTCTTAGACAAAAAAGAAATAGAGAAGCTCCGAAAAGATGATATAGATTATTTACTCATAGACGTTACAAAACAAGAATATAAAAAAGATAAAAATAACAAGTTTGAAATCACACACACGATGACAACACTGGACCTACTGAACGGTAATTTTCATATCCAAAAAACAAAAACAATTTCTATTGAAGAAATAAAAAAAGATTACGAAGAAACCCTATTTCATATCTATGTTGAAAGTATCCAATCTCCTCAATCAGAGATTTTACGTTTCTTGACTGGTTCAGATTTTCTCAAAGTTTCAACTCAAAAAATAGAAGGAAATCTTTTATTTATTTTAATGAAAAATAACCTTGATGATACGCTCACGAACTACGATGATAACTACTGGCACAAGTCATTTGCTCTCAGAAAACTCTCAAACCTTTACGACGAAAAGCCAGAAAACTTGATGCTCGCAAAACAAGAATACATTGGGCTTTATTTTGAAAAAGAAACCAGTCTACTCAAAAGGTTCAATCTTGCAAAGAAAGTTTTGACTAAAAACTCCAAATACGAGCCAGCTCTCAGGGCAACTTTTGATTACTACACAAAATCAGATAATCAAGAGGTTGAGAACTTCAAAAAATTTTATAAGGAGAACTATGAAGAATTAAAAAGAGCTATCTACTCAAACGACTTTGTTCGCCTATCTTTTGTCTTTTTCTTGAAAAGCAAACAGTTTGATATGTGTAAGGAGATACTACAGAACGAACCAGAAATACATACTCCGTGGAACTATTTGAACGACAACATCAACTCATATTTGCGAGGCGTTCTTTATTACGAGCAAGAAAAATATAGTGAGAGTTTGAAATATTTCAAGGAAACTATAGAAAATATCGGCGACACAGAATTGCTCTTGGGATGCCATATTTATATGTTTTCTATCTATCTGAAACTCAAGGACGATGTCGGCATAGAAAACACCCTATCCCAGATGTGTAAACAAATTGAGAGCATATCAATGAATGATTATTTTGTATTCCAAATGGAGCTACCTACAAAACAATTCTTCCTTGATGAAATCCAGTATGCAATCAAAAATAATATCAGCGATAAAACGAAATTAACGGCAATTTATCTTTTCAAGAAGTTTCTTTACCAAGACGAAACTGTATTGTCAGAAAATAACAAAAAAGAGATTGAAGGACTACTCAACGAAATAAAGAAAAATACAAAAGAAACTCTCTTTGACCTGTATCTGTTGGCTCACGGGTATTATCGTATAAAACAGTATGACAATGCCGTTGTCTACAAGCTCAAATATGTTCTCTCTGGAGGAAAGGAGTGGATTTATACAGACATTGCAGAATGTAGTGACGATTTCTTGTATAATTACGCAACAACTATCAAAGAAGAAATAGCAAAACCGCCAAGCCGTGATGTGCGGGCAGAAAGATATTTCAAGGAAATGTTCAGCAAGGATATTGAAGAACTTTTCAAGAAAAAACAACACAACACAATCTCTGATATTTATTCCTTGCTTGAAGGCCAAACGCTGGAGCTTTTCTTTGCACCAGAAGAACTTGAGGACGGATACACTTTCTTTGACAGAAGGTTTGAGGTTGCCTACTCTCTCAACGAGGTAGAAAGAGTGGACGAAGCTCAAAAAGTATACGAGAGCATTGAGGACACGAGTTCTTCAATATTGAACAATCTTGCTTTGATTTATGAAGAAAAAGGAGATGTGAAAAAAGCAAAAGAAACCATCACTAGAGCTTTTGAGCTAACTGATGAAAAACAAGAGCTCATAAACAGAAACAAAGAAAGGATGTTTTCTGTAAAGAAAAGTAATCTTCACAAAAACAATAAAGCCGATACGGCTCAAAAACCAAAATTGAGCTGGTCCGATATTGAAATTAAGTTCACAGATGACAACAACATTGAAATACTTGTAAAAGGAAAACTAAAAAACAAAGGAGATTACGAAATCTTCGGCTTCAAAAAATCAGATAATGTCTCTTGGAAAATACTGCAAGCACTCTCATTTACTAAAACTAAAAGACAAGGCAATACAGATTTTTATTTGACCCCGGATAATATGTTCAATTTCTGTAAAAATGCTTTTTCAAGGAGCAAGGAAAAGAAAGGTTTATTTCAAACATACAAGTCAGCTCTCTCAAAAGCATTGTGTGAGTATTTTGAAATAACAGAAGAACCAATACCTTTTGATAAGACAGTGCGAGGATACAATCCTTTGTTGAAAATCACCCCAGAAAAAGAGTTGAGAAATCTTGAAATCCAAGATACGAGAGCAATGCAATACCTCACTGAAGTTTGATTGATTGACTGAAGTTTTCAGCGACAAATAAAGACAAAAACTGCTTGAAATATAGCGGTTTTTTCTTTTTCACTGTTTTTTCAGCACATAGGTTGAGAGCAGGAACACTCTCAATATTACAAATTATTAAGCAAAACTATATGCAAAACACAAAAAAAGAAAAAAATAATTTTGAATATACCTCTTTGGAAAACTCAAAAGAGTATTTTCAGACTCAAGATTTGGGTTTGAGCAGTTCGTTAGTTTCTCGTGGGTTTGAGCTAGTCGCCTTAGATAAGCAAGACCAGCGAAAAGTTTTATTCATATTCAAACGAGAGGTCGGAATTGAACAAGATATTGATGACCACTGGAATGGAAGACTAGAAATAAAATCTTTAGTTTATTTTGATGCCTTAAGAATGTTAAAAAATCGTATCCATTCTTCCGAATAAATTACTCATCAATAAATTACAAATATATGAAATCACTTCAAAGAAGATTCAATAACATTGCAGAAAAAAATCCAAATTTGAGCTCTTACGCTTATTTTGTCAGAACCATAAAAGGACAGCGTTTTAACAAACAAACAACTCATCGCTGGTTTCAAAAGTTAGTTGATAAAGATGATTATGTAAAAAAAGAAAAAAGGGCTGTGTTGGCACACTTGGACAATCTCTCAGACCCATTGAGGACGACCGAAAAATAGGGTAAAACAGCCTCGCAAACAATTCATTTGCGAAAGACATACCAATCATCATTCATCACTAATAAATTACAATATATGACGAAAATAAACATAGCAGAATATCTCTCACAAAAAGGTATCACCCATCATGAGAACGGACAGGAACTTATCGCCAAATGTATTTTTAATGACTGCGATAAAAACAGCACTGGAAGCGAAGCACATCTCTACTTCAACAAAGACACTTCGCAATACGAGTGCAAAAAATGCGGAGAGAAAGGAAACATTATCACGCTACAAAAACACTTCGGAGATAAAACTACCCCACAGCGTGCATCATCATATCGTGGACCAAGATTTACAGATGAACTCGTGCAGAAATGCCACGAGCAAATGCCAGACCGTATACGAACATATCTCAACGAACGAGGCATCATAAATGGCATTGTAGACAGCTACAGGCTCGGCTATGGCACATTCTACGGCAAGAATTACATCACTATTCCAGTAATGGACGATGATGGCTATAAATTCTTCAAACTACGACAGGACCCAAAAGACGGCGACGGAAAAATCACATATCCAAAAGGTGCAGAGGCACAATTATTTGGAATGTATGCACCATCAGAAGAAAATCAAATTATCTGCGAAGGAGAACTTGATGCACTAGCTCTCATCTCAGAGGGGTGCTTTGCTCTTACTTCTACGCACGGGGCAGGCACATTTAAGGAAGAATGGATTGATGCGGACATCAGAAAATGTCAGAAAATCTATATTTGTTTTGATAACGATGGGGCAGGTAAAAAAGGGTCCATAAAGGTGCTTAAAATATTGGAAAATGTTGGATTACGGAACCTCTATCACATCACGCTTCCCGAAGAAGTCGGAGATGGCGGAGACATAACAGACTACTTAACAAAACTTAACCTTTTAATCCCAGACCTATTTGATAAATATGCAAAGGAATATCCTGAACGCATTGACCCATCTCAATTTCAATCCCTCACACCAGAGGAACTATCAAAAGCACTTGAGCTCACAATTAAAAATGACAATGAAAATAAAATCGTTACTTTTCTCTGTCAGCTCTCGGCTTATACGGAAGATGCTCAATTCAATGTCTCATTTAATAGTCCTTCAAGCACGGGTAAAAGCTACATTGCTTTGGAAGTATCAAAACTTTTCCCGAATGAGGATGTTATAAAGCTCGGCAACTGTTCAAAGACGGCTTTCTTCCACGAGCAAGGAAGCTACAACAAAGAAACGAATGAAATTACCGTAGACCTTTCACGAAAGATACTCATATTCACAGATATGCCACATACAGGATTGCTAGAGGGGCTCCGTTCATTTCTTTCACACGATGAAAAGATAATGTATTCCAAGATAACAGACAAGAACCAGAAAGGTGGAAACCGCACAAAGACAATCGCACTCAAGGGCTATCCATCAGTTATATTCTGCACGGCAGGGCTTCGTATGGACCCACAAGAACAAACACGCTTCATCTTACTTTCCCCCGAAGTCAATCAAGAAAAAATTCACGCAGGTATTTCAAACACAATCCGCAAAGAAGCAGACAATGAAAAATACAAAGCATGGCTTGATAACGACCCAAAGAGAAAACAACTCAAGCTCCGTATCCAAGCAATCAGACAAGAACACATTGATGACATCAAGATATCAAATCAAGAAAAAATCTTTGAGAGATTTTTCAAGCAGGATAAGAAATTACAACCTCGCCACCAACGAGACATAAAGAGACTTATTTCGCTTGTGAAGTCGTTCGCATTACTTAATCTATGGTGGAGAGAACGAAACGGGTCCACTATCACAGCGAACGATGATGATATAGAGCAAGCTTTCAAACTTTGGGAAAAAATATCAATCAGCCAAGAGCTCAATCTGCCTCCATTTATCTACGACATTTATACTCAAATCATTGTTCCTGTATACAAAGAAAAAAATGAGCTTCAGTCGCAAGTATTCAATGAGACACCAAAGCTAGGTATCACTCGCCAAGACATCCTAGAGAAGCACTACAAGGCTTATGGACGCATGTTAGATGCTCAACAGCTCCGACAGCAGATTATTCCCATTCTTGAAACCTCAGGGCTTATTTATCAAGAACAAGACCCAAATGACAAGAGAAAAATACTTATTTCTCCGTCTACTTTTTTCAATCCACAACAAATGCAAAACAATAGTGATGACGAGTGTGGGGTTGAAACATTATCAGATAATCAAATTAGGTTAGATGACTCCTAATCTCTATTGATTTCGGCAACTATAAAAAATTATGAGTAAAACAGAAGCAGATTGGTGTAAGAAAATAGAAATATGGTGGCTACTGCGTGATATGAAAAATAGTAAATATAAAGATACGACTATTTTATGGGGAACTAATGGGGACAAAGGAAGTATTGGCTGTGAAGTAAATCTTTGGGGCGATGAGAAGTTTGTTAGATTTTACTACGCACAAACAAGCAGAGATACTAGTGAGAAAGAGGACTTTGATTACAAGGTGCCCCTCACCACAACTCCGTGCCGATACGGAGGAAGTAGATATTGGTTCAGGTGCTTACTTTACAAGAATGGTGTCTATTGTGGAAGGCGTGTCGGTGTCCTTTATAAAAATGGTGATTTGTTTGGCTGTCGGCATTGTTACAACCTTACTTATTCAAGCAGAAATATAAGCGGTCTAGCAAAGCCGTTTGGCAGAGTTATCAATATCCGAGAGATTGAAAAAATGAGAGAGAAGGTTAAACGGACCAATTACAAAGGAAAGCCAACAAAAAAATATTTGCGATATTTGAAGATGGATGAGCGTGCAGAGCAATCTTTTATAGGAATAGCTAGGTTATTAAGTGGAAAAGCTAAGCGTATCTTGAGGGCGACAAAGAAGAAAAAATGATATTATGAACAAGCTACACAATAAGACAATAAACGACAACATTTTTGTGCCCAAAGAGGGACAACGAGACTTATTGTGTAGCAACAAAAAGTCGCTTCGTTGTCCCTCTTTGGGTATTAAAAACCCTAACGATGTCTTAGAGGATGTAGCCTTAGATTATTTTGCAGGTATTTTAGTAGAAGCATTTATAAATAAAAAAGAATATGAATACAATCAATTACACAAATCAAAAACGAGCAGTGATATATGTCCGAGTATCCACAAAAGAACAAGTGGACGAGGGAAATAGCTTGGGCACGCAACAAAAAATCTGTAATGATTACGCAATCAAGAACGAATACGAAATTGCCGAAACTTTTATTGAGCAAGGCGAAAGTGCGAAAACAGCAGACCGCACAGAACTTCAAAAATTGCTCACTTATTGTGCCGAGAAAAAGAATGGGGTAAAGGCAGTCATCATTTATAAATTGGACCGTCTATCTCGTAACACGGATGACTACAGTCAGCTTCGCTTACTTCTTAAACGCTATGGAGTAGAAATAAAATCCACCTCTGAACACTTTGAAAATAATCCCGTGGGTCGTTTTATGGAGAACACGATGGCAAACATCGCACAATTTGATAATGACATCCGCTCCGAACGCTGTGCAGGAGGAATGAGAGACGCTATGCGAGATGGTCGCTATGTGTGGATGGCTACCATAGGTTATAGAAATGTAAAAATCGCAGGCAGAGCTACTATTGAGCAAGACGAAATAATGGCCCCACTCATACTGCGAACTTTTGAACTTATAGCTTCAAACGTATACCCAACAGAAGAAGTCAGACGGATAATGACAAAAGAGGGGTTGCTAAACAAAAAAGGTAAACCTTTTTCAAAAGGATATTTTTATGCGATGCTTACTAATGAACTTTTTGCAGGATGGATTGTGAAGTTCGGAGAAAGACATCGTGGAACATTTGCCCCGATTATTCCCGATGAGCTTTTCAGCCAAGTGCAAAGGGTATTAAAACACAAAGGAAGAAAACACTCAGCATATATCACAGACCACCCAGATTTTCCTTTACGCAAGTTCATAATAAATGCAAATGGCAAGAAGCTCACGGGTAGCTGGACCAAAGGGCGTTCTAAACGATACCCATCTTATCGTTTTGGTGGTAATAAATCTAACCATAATAGAGACAAGTTTGAGGAGGAGTTTATGAAGTATGTAAATAAATATAAATTTGATGATACAAAAATCAAGCGACTGAAAGAGCTCGTGCGAGAGAACCTAGTGAAAGCAACATTTGACCAACACAAAGAGGCGGACCGCTTGAAAAAATACATCAATGAGCTCACAGAGAAGCAGACAGGCATAATTAAGAAAAACTTGGACGGTATTATCCCAGACAATGTTTTGAAGCAACAACTGGCAATGATTGATAAAGAGTTACTTAATGCGAATGCCTCACTTGCTGTTATGCCTAATACAGAGACCAACTACGAGGAAGCCGTAGAGTTCCTTGAGGAATACTTAAAAAACCCAAGTGCTGTATGGAAAGATGCAAAAATAGGTGTAAAAACAAAATTGCAATGGTTCCAATTCCCCTTAGGTTTGACCTTTGAAAATAATTTTTTTGGAACCACCGAAATGTGCTTATTTTTCAAAGCAAAAGAGGCATTTCTGCCTCTTAAGTCTTCTACAGTGGACCGTACAGGACTCGAACCTGCCACCCCCACATTGCAAATGTGGTGCTCTACCAGATGAGCTAACGGCCCAATATATATTTCAACAACAACTATTCTATCACTTTCATCACCATAATGCTCTACTCCCGACCTATAAGGTCGAGGATCCTCGATATTTTTACAAAATATCGGGACAGATGAGCTAACGGCCCATTATTTTAATATCAATCGCTCAATTGCTTCCCTACTTTTCCATAATTTTATCTGCAATTCCCTTTTTCTTGCTAGTGATAAGGTATCATATTTTTCCTTATACACCAATTTCCATGGGGTAAATACTTTTGTTGATCTTACATACCCATTATTATGTCTAGATAACCTCTCTTCAATATCTTCACAGGAACCGACATAGTATGAATTATTTTTTAAGGATGCAAGTATATAAACAAAATACATTTTATTCCTATAAACAAATGTGGTGCTCTACTCCCGATTTTGTTTTTGCTTTGCAAAATTACAAAATCGAGGATCCTCGATAATTCAACAAAATTTTCAATTTTGGAATTATCGGGACAGATGAGCTAACGGCCCCTCTTCAGATGGTCTATTTAAACATTATTTCTTATTGAGTGCAAGGTCTATGAGGTGATCCAAGAAATGTTCATACTTACAGCCCACAGCAGTAAGAGATTTAGAGAAGGTACATTCTGGGGTTAATCCGGGCAAAGTATTTACTTCCAGGGCATATATTCCCCTTTTTGGTGTGACAATAAAATCAGACCTCGAGTAATGTCGTAATCCCATGCTATCATGAATTTTTATAGCGAGATCCTGAATCTCGGCTTTTATGTCGTTTACAAAATTACCCGGGCATATCTTTTTCGTATTGCTATCATATTTACTTTCACAATCAAAAAAAACTTTATTATTTTGATTAACTATCTCAACAGGCAAAAGAGCGTAATATTTCTGACCCCTAAAGTTATCTATAACCCCGCAAGTCGCTTCCCTGCCCTGAATAAATTCCTCAACCAATATATTATCTCCATAACCGAACGCATACATTATAGCCCTCTCTAATTCTTTAAAAGTTCTCGCAACAGACGCACCCACAGATGAACCGCCAATTGTCGGCTTCACTATCCAAGGTGGAGATATTTTTCTAAAAGTTGAGTTAGCGACATCGGAAGCGCTCGAACCATAATCAAAAGAGATACCCATTGGTGTTTTAATACCATATCTAGAAAATGCTTGTTTAGCTATCGCTTTATTCATTGCCACAGCAGATGCCATCGCGCCAGAACCAGTATAAGGCACGGAAACAAGATTAAGTATTTGCTGAACTTTTCCATCTTCTCCATACTGACCATGCAAAGCATTGAAAACAACATCTGCGTGTCTACAAATTTTTTCTGGATGAGTAGGAATACCATCCATGTGCCATACGCCCTCTTTATCAATTAAAATATCCTTGATTCTGTATTTATTTTGTAACGCGCTCAAAACACTGCCTCCTGTTATTAAAGAGACATCATATTCGGTACTCGGACCGCCACGTAGAACGGCTACACGTATCTTGCTCATAAGATACATTATAACAATTTAAATAAATAGGAGCTAACTGATTTCCACTATTTTGTTTCTGGCTGTATGTCCAGCCAAAATTACAACGGAGGATCGAGATACTCCAAAATGATCCGCGAGGGCACGTCTAACCCCATCATTAGCCTTCCCCCTTTCTGGCGCTTCTTTTACAGATACGACAAAATGAGTGTCATCTATTTTTTCAACACCGACGTTCTTGGATTGGGGTTTTGTTTTGATAAATATCTTTAACACCCTATTTCTTAATACATTCTAATGCCATAAATAGAGGGAATTCTTTTCGTGACTTATCTTCAGCTTTTTTCTTTGGTCCTTCTTCGCTTGTTTTGTTAGAAATCCATTCCTCTAACGCGCCAACACAAAATCCATTATTTTTTAACAGTTTAAAATAAAACTGAAGCGGTCTATGAAAAGAGACGGTCATTTTTTTAGCACCTTCAGTTTCACCTGGATTCATATCTATACCTATCTTTGATTCCGACAAATATTTATCCACCATACGAAATTGTATATCTTTTTCATCATCATATCCCCAAGAACTTTCTTTTGGAATTCTAAAAGCAGGATGGTTCAAAACTAAAAACATTTTTCCACCATCCCTAAGAACTCTACTCGCCTCTTTGAAAACGACCGGTACTTTTTCTATATTTTGAATTGCGAGAATAATAGATATTTTATCTACACTTTTATCTTTTAAAAAATCTATTTTTTCAGCTGAAGATACGTGGAATTCCACCCCCTTATTATTTTCATTCTTTTTTGCGAGAGCAATGAGCTCAGGAGAAATATCAGAAGCGAAAACCTTTGCGCCATTTTTTGCAAATTCACCGGAAAAAAAACCTTGACCACAAGCGAGATCTAAAACGATATCTCCTTTTTCTATATTCATAAGACGAAGAAGGTTTGGAAGAATTAAATCTTTTTGGTAACTTCCTTCGCCCACCACAAGACTGTCATACCAGGAGGCTACACCTCCCCACGAAGTCCCAATAGAAGTTTTATTCATAGTTATATATATAAAAATAAGTTTCTCATGATTAAATTAAAGCATCGTTGATATTAACCCGTCAAAACTTCAACGGGATAAATTTCGTTTTTCATAAAGATTAAGATAGCAAAAAATATAACAACAAGCGAGTTTATTCGTATCGCAAAGCCTCAATAGGACTCTTAAGCGAAGCCTGTCTTGCAGGATAAAGACCAAAAACCAAACCAACAGCTGCAGATACCCCTATTCCCA
>DOAO01000006.1:1495-62069 GCA_003504275.1 Patescibacteria group bacterium | reverse complement strand
TTGTTCTTTGGCGCCTTCTTGAGTCGTAACCCTAAAATCATCTTTATCGGGATCTGTAATGTCGTGTGAGTTGCGCAAAGTTGCAACAACATCACGCACCGTAGAATTTACATTTTTTTCTGTATCAGCTTCTATAATAATATGATGAAAATACTTTATGCCAAAAATATATTGTTGGGCAACTGACCAAGGGACAACAATCACTTCATCAAAATTAATAAAACCCTGTCCTTTTTTAGACAAAACCCCAATAACCTTAAAATTAATACCTTTTAATTTTATCTTTTGACCAACGGCTTCATCGCTCCCAAAAAGCTCTTCTTTTACCTTAGAACCGATAACGGTGACGTAGGACTTGTTCTGTATATCATAATCATCAATAAAACGGCCGTCTTGTAGCTTCATGTCGTACATATCTTGAATCAATCCAGAAGATCCAAAGATACTTGCCTGATAGGTTTCATTTCTATAAGAAGCAACTCCCCCGCTAACATTAAGAGGTTCAATGTTAACTGCATAAGGAACATTAAATTTATTCTTGAGGGCATCCAAATCTTTGTGTGTCAAAGAATCCCCCATCATTTGTGCGAAAGAAGCCGGACCAGTTGGCTCTCTACCAGGTTCCACGACTATCGTTTTTGCACCCATAGATTGTATCTGCCCCAATATTAAATTTTGTGCTCCTTCCCCAAGAGACATTACCATCATTATCGACGTAATCCCTATGACCACACCGAGAATGGTAAGGGAGGAACGTACCTTATTTCTAAGAATTCCATTTAAAGCAGTTTTTGTAAGATGTGTAAAAACCATATATTAATTGCTACTCATACCTAAGCGCCTCAATAGGACTCTTAAGCGAAGCCTGTCTTGCAGGATAAAGACCAAAAACCAAACCAACAGCTGCAGATACCCCTATTCCCATAAGAGCTGCAGTAACTGGAAAAGAAAAAGCCCATTCAAGTCCGGCATAGTTACTTAAGATAAAAGATGCAACAAATGATAGGCCCGTACCGAGAATAATTCCGATAATCCCTCCAAGAGCAGTTAACATAACAGCCTCAAGCAAAAACTGCGTCATTATATCTTCCCCTGTTGCTCCAAGTGCTTTTCTCAAACCTATCTCTCTTGTTCTTTCTGTAACAGATACCAACATAATATTCATAATACCTACACCACCCACCACAAGAGAGATTGCTGCGATTGCGGCAAGGAATAAGGTAAATATATTCAAAATTGTTTCCACTTGTTCTTTGGCGCCTTCTTGAGTTACAGTATAAAAATCATCTTTATCATCTCCGGAAATGTTATGAGAATTTCTTAAGGTTTCTTCGATATCTTTTACTGTCGCATTAATATGAGATTCATCATTAACCTCTACTATTACCCTGTGGAAATGTTTAATACCAAAAACATATTGTTGTGCTGTTGTCCATGGAACAACAGCTGCCTCGTCAAAATTAATTATTCCTTGGCCCTCTTTTGAAAGAACTCCGATCACCTTAAAACTAATCCCTTTTAATTTTATTTTTTGACCTATTGCATTTTCATTACCAAAAAGCTCCTCTTTTACCCTAGATCCTATTACAACTGAAAATAAATTATTAGACACGTCATAATCGTCAATAAAACGACCCTCATCTAAAGTCATGTCCCAAATCCCCTGAATAAATTGAGAAGAACCAAATATACCTACTTGATAAGTTTCATTGCCCAAAGAAGCTGTTCCTCCGCCTACAATTATAGGCTCAACTGCCTTAGCAAAAGGTAGATTAGATTTATTTTTCAAAAGATTAACATCTTTTAATTTTAGTGAGTCGCTCATCATCTGAGCGGCTGAGGCTGGTCCAGTTGGTTCTCTTCCTGGAAGAATCGCAATAGTTTTAGAACCCAGTGACTGTATCTGTCCTAAGATCAGGTTTTGTGCTCCTTCCCCAAGAGACATTACCATCATTATTGATGTAATTCCTATCACTATACCCAAAATAGTTAAGAAGGAACGGCTTTTATTTCTAGCAACCCCATGAGCTGCGGTTTTAACCAAATGAGAAAAAACCATTTTATTTTTTAAAATCGCCATTATTGGCCCTCTTTCTGTTTTCTACAGCGCGATCTGTCGCTAATCTACCATCAAGTAAATGTAGTATTCTCTCTGCATGTTCGGCTGTATAAGTTTCGTGGGTTATCAAGACAATCGTATGACCTTCCTCCTCATGTAAGCGCTGAATTATTTCCATTACCATCTGCCCAGATTTAGAGTCAAGATTTCCTGTCGGCTCATCTGCAAAGATGACTTGTGGTTCTAATACAAGCGCCCTTGCAATAGCGACACGTTGTTTCTCTCCTCCGGAAAGTTGTGAAGATTCATGATGTATTCTATGTGAAAGACCGACACCTTCTATTGCTTTCAAGGCCAACCTGTCCCACTCTGATTCTTTTATTCCAGAATACAATAAGGGAAGTTTAACGTTTTCCAAAACAGAAGTCCTGGGCAAAAGATTGAATGCCTGAAAAATAAATCCCATTTTTTTATTTCTAATTCTGGCGATTTCGTCATCAGAAAGTTCATCCATTGATTTTCCGTCAAAATAATATTTTCCTCCCGATTGCCTATCCAAAAAACCAAGAATGTGTAAAAGCGTAGATTTACCGGAGCCAGAAGGTCCCATAATCGCCACAAATTCCCCCCTTTTTATATCAACAGAAACACCCTGAAGAGCTGTAGTCTCTGAACCGTCATCCCTATATATCTTCACAAGATCTTCTGCCTTGATCAGGATATTATTATCATCAAATATTTTCATTTGTATTACTCGGCTAAACTAATTATTTTATCACGAATAACAAGTCCAGAAAGCACCTCGATAAAACCATCTGACCCTCTAAGACCTGTTGTTATTTTCTTCTCCTCTGGAACATCTTTTCCAACATATAACATCACAAAACGATCACCATTCCTTGAGCTAACGGCTCTTTGTGGAACAGCCAAAACCCCCTCCTTTTTATCTGTCATTATGTCTATGTTTGCTGTCATACCAGACTTTATACGATTATCATTATCTAAAAAATTAAAAGTGGTCTTGTAGGTGGCTACACCTTCTATCATCGTTTCAGCTGGATCTATTTTTGTAACGATAGAGGGAAAAATGATATCCGATCCATAAGCATCGAGCGTAACTCTAGCACTATCTCCAATATTAACCTTCGCAATATCAGCCTCAGAAACATTGGCCTCTATCTCAAACTTATTATCAGAGATTATATAAAGCACCGGGGTATTCGCGGAAACAATTTCCCCAACCTCAAAATCCTTTTTAGTAACAATTCCCGCAATAGGAGATTTTAAAACCGTTTTACCAAGCTGTGCCCTTATATTGCTTACATTGGCACGTGCTTCTTCGAGAACAGCTTCCTGTGCTCTTAACTGCTCTTCAGGGGTTCCCGATTTTTTAAGAGTCAACTGTTGCTCTGCTATATTTAAATCAGATCTTTCAGTTCTTAATTTTTCATTTGCAGTATTAACAGCTGAAATAGAAGAATTAATATTAGTTCTGGCTGTTGCTGTCTCTGTCTTATAAGTATCTAGTGTTGTTTGGGTCAAAGATGAATTAGCAACCAAACCACTAACTGCCGTGGAAACTTTATCCAGAAAATATTTAATCTTTTCAAGATTTTCACTGACCCCCAAAACATATTTATCAAGATCACTGGAAACGGAGAGGGAGATCAGAGATTTTCCCCAGTCGTTCAAAAGACCCTCTATGATAAATCTTTCGAACTCAATTTGATCTGATAAAGAAGTATCACTAGCAACAAAAATCAACTCCGGATGTGAGCTTTTGGGGTTGCTAAACATTCTGTCTATTCTGCTTCTTATCGCATCATCAGATTTTGTATAAGCATCGTTTATTTTTTCAATAAGCCCCCTTTTTGCATCTGCAAGTGCGACCGTTGCACTATCCACCTGTGCTTGGCTAACTTGAATATCCTCAACCCGGGTTCCTCTTTTCAATTCATCTAATTTTGCTTCCTGCACCCTCACATTCGCCTCTGACTGCAGAAGACTTGCGACAAGTTCGGCGCTATCCAGAGAAGCAAGGGTTTCTCCTACTGACACACGACTTCCAACTTCGACATTAAACTTAGATATTCTACCCACCCTATCAAACGCGAGGGAGGCACTAGAAATAGGTTTAACCTTACCCGTTACACTAACCTCTTGAACGATATCTCTAACATCAACAACCACGTACTCATAAACATCATTTCCTTGTCCAAAAAAATAAAAATAAACCAAAAGAAACATTGTTATAGCGACCAAAACAGCGTAAATTATTTTTTTATTCATAATTTTTAATTTTATAAAGTTATACCTATATATTATATCCCCATCACTAGATAGTTTCCATCTTATAATCCCCACTTTGAATGGTTTTTGGCATTGTGATATATTTATAAACATAATTTTTAATAATTAGTTGAATATAAATATTATGCTAAAAAGAATTGTAAACAGGGAGCAAACCGGAACAGATAGTGTAACCGATCTGCATAACAACATATGGGGGGATTTCAGCGAAATAAAGGGAAATGTAAAAAATATTTACGGAGATCTTCGTATACACAAAATAAAAGGAGATGTATCAAATATAAAAGGTGATGTGGGTGGAGTACAAGGAGACGTTAGCAATATCTCTGGAGATGTTACTAGTATTATAGGGGATGTATCGAATCTGTCAGGAGAAGTTACTAATATTAGAGGAGATGTGAGCGGTATAATAGGCAACATTAATAACATAAGGGGTAATGTTACAAATATTCGTGGAGATGTAAGTAAGCTATCTGGAGACGTAAGTAGAATAATCGGAGACGTATCAGATATATCAGGAGACGTTAGTAAATTGTCGGGAAATATAACAAACATATCTGGAAACGTCGGTAACATATTTGGAAATGCAACAAATCTAAAAGGAAACGTCAGTAACATATTTGGAAATGTAAATGGTATAGAAGGAGACGCCACAAACCTTCATGGAAACATCGAAGAAATTGCCAAATAAAGTCTAGCAAAGATAAACAAATTAGAAACACACCCCACGGGGGTGTGTTTTAATAGCCAATAAAAAATAATTAATACTGAAATAAAATCGGACTCAGATGGGGGTGGCGGATTATATAATATATTCAAACATAAGTTCCTCTTCCTATCTTCAGTGGTAGTAATTTTTAAAAAATAGATTATTGTATAAATCCTATTATATCTTTTCCCTAAATAGCCTAGAGGAATTTATGAGCGGGAAAAAGTCGGTCGCAAAATTATAAAATGCAGCAAGAACCGGACCGATTACCCCAGTAAAAACCAGAGCAAAACCAACTAAATTGGTAACCACCCAAATAATTATGTCCACCTTTATAATCGACTGCGTTTTTCTTCCTAACTCTATCATTTCGGGAATTCTATTTAGATTATTTGTTAATACGATTACATCCGCGGCCTCCACTGCTACGGCCGAAGACCCATTACCCATAACGATACCGACATCAGCCCTCGCCAAAGAAGGAGCGTCATTTATACCATCCCCCACCATAGCCACAACATTTTCTTTACTTATTTTTTCCAACTCCAGTAATTTAGTTTCTGGTGTCATTTTAAAATTAATATCCGTTATGCCCAGATTACCTGATACAGTTCTAGCGATTTCTCCACTATCTCCTGTAAACATTTTTATAGTTTCAATCCCTAAAATACGCAACGATTCTATGCTTTTCTTTGCTTCAGGGTGCACAACATCTGCAACGGTTATAACTCCGGCAAATTTTTTGTTTATATAGACAAGCGAAGTTGTATTTTTGTGTTCTTTTCTTTCTCTTTCTAAAACAGAAAGTGCATTTTCATTTAAAGTTATACTGATGTCGGCGAAGAGATCTTCATTACCAACAGCCACGACATCCCCTTTATAAGAAACCATTACCCCCTTACTATTATAACTCTCAAAAAAATCAGGATCATTTATTTCTTTTATCCTTTTATTGGCCTCTCTAAAAATCGCCCTACCGATGGAATGTTCTGAGTATTTTTCGGCCACCCCAACCCTCTCCCAAAAAAACGACTCTTCAAAACCAGACTCAACGTGTACGCTCTGTATAGCCAAAGTACCGTAGGTAAGAGTCCCTGTCTTGTCAAAAACAATGGTTTTTGTATTTGCCAAAGCATCAAGCCATTCTCCACCCTTTATTATGACACCCCTCCTAGCAGCTCTACCAAGCGAGGCTGTCATGGCTAAAGGTATTGCAACAGCCATATCATCGGCACAAGCAACCAGAAAGAGAGAAACGACAACGCTAAGATCTTGGGTAAAATAATAAGTAACTCCACCCAATATTAAGAGTGACGGTAAAAATATTTCAGCAAAACTATCCGCCATCTTTTCCTGCTTAGATTTATGGAGTGATGCTTTTTGTATAAGCCCCGCAATTCTTTCTATCGTGGAATTTTTTCCAACACCCGTGGCTTTGATTTTTATAAACCCGACCTCATTTAAAGTAGAACTAAAAACAGTATCTCCAGTGATCTTTTCGACAGGCATCGATTCTCCACTAACAGAGGCTTCATTCAAGAACGCCTTACCAGAAATAACCACACCGTCCACAGGCACCCTATCCCCCTTTTTTACAAAAATAATATCTCCTTCAATAATTTTATTGATATCTATTTCTTTTAAAATTCCACCCTTTTCTATCGTAGCCTTAACGGGATTCAATTTCAAAAGCTCTTCCACTGCACCATGGGCGCGAGTTGCTGTTATAAAATCAAGGTAATCCGCAAACGTGAGCATTAACACAATAAAGGCTGCCGAATCTGAATCAGCTATTAAAAAAGCAACAATAAGCACAAACGTATTAAATACTTCTATGCTTATTTTAAAACTAAAAACATCTTTTGTTGCCTTTATTAAAACAGGAAGAGAACCTACAATGGCAAAAAACAATAAAGGAAGTGTTACCTCAAAACCAAAAAGAGATAAAAATAACAACAGGGTTAGTGTGGCTCCCAGAAGATAACTTCTCTGCGGAATTTGTAAAAATTTCATGATTGTTAAATTATAGCAAAATCTGTTAAAATTTATCTGTTATCAGATAATATTTTTTATGAACATAAATATTAAAGGAACTGGCATAGAACTCATTCCCGAGATCTACAATTATTTAAGCAAGAAGTTATCTGCCCTTGGGAAATTTGTTACAGATGATGATACTGGTGCTTGTGCAAATGTAGAGATAGGAAAAACGACAAACAAACAAAAAAATGGGGAAATATTTTTTACTGAAATAAATTTCACAGTTAGAGGAATAGACTCGAGAGTAAAGGCTTATGGTGACAGTCTGATGTCTTCCATGGATAAGGCCAAAGACTTAGCGTTAGAAAAGCTACGAACAGAAAAAGATAAATTGACAAGTCACTAAAAGTATATAAAACAAAAAGCTCTGGTATCTGCCAGAGCTTTTTTTATTTCTTATTCTTTATTCTTATTTCTGGATTGCCACGTGCTTCGGCTAGGACGCCTCGCCCTCGCAATGACGAATAAGGAGAATGCACTATTTAGAGTTTTATTTCTTTAAGAACTTCATAGTCTGGACCGCCTGTTCCTGGCTTAGATTCAATCAAAAGAAGTGTGTCTGTTACCCCTCTCCACTTAACCTCTTCCCTTATTCTTCTCATTGGCATTCTCTCTATATCGGCAGGTTCGAATCTAGCCAAAGTCAGGTGAGTAAAGAAATCATTTCTAAAATTTGTTATAGCAAGAATATCTTTCAACATTACCCTTAGGTCTAAAATCTTCTGTGGAACATCCCCTGTCGTCCAAATAAGTCTTGGGGAAAAATTATTAGGACCATAAGCGACAGTATCAAAAAGTACGTTAATGCGTCCTATTTTTCCTTCTAGATTGTTAAGTTTTTCTAAAAGTGCCGGTAAATCTTCCTCTAACCATGGGGCTATTACTGTAATATGCAAATCTTTGTCCCCTATCCATCTTACAGGAAAATTGTGGTATTTATTCTTCAATTCTGCTACCTCATGCTTAATCTCATCTGGCACCATAAGGGCCAAAAACACCTTTCTTTTTTCTTCCATAAAAATAATTTGAATCTAATAACGAGACAATACTTTAATTATCATTATTTATAGAATAAGGTCAATATTTTTTAAAATTACAACATACAATAAGCTTATTTATAATAAATTAATATTACAGGAAGGTGGGGGTAAATTAAATTAATCACATTAAGATTAAAACCCGAACTTAAAGTTCGGGTTTTATTTTTTAGAACCCCAATTTAAAGGGGACATTGTGAAGCCTTTCGAGGAAAATCTCTATGATTTTCTCTTTAGGGTTATTTTTTTCCTCTTTTGCGTCTTCATTCAGAAAATCTTCCATTTCTTTTTTTGTCGGTATTTCCGGAAATATTCCAGGAAAATAAACTTCTTTGTGTTCATTCATCAGAACTACCCCCCTCCTTTTTTCTTTATTTTTTGAAAGAACTAATGTCACAAGATAGTACCATTTTTAAAATAAAAGACAAGGTAATTGACAAAATTACTTAATTATGATACACTTACTAGAGAAATTAGTACTTCAAAAATTAATATAGAGAGGAGTTGGTTGTGTGAGAACAAGAAAGAGAAAAACCGTTCACCTAATTAAGGCCGTAGCAAATTATCTCCTCTTCACTTATAGAATGGCCTTGTTCGGAACAACAGAAAAAAGGCTTTCGCTCATAGAAAGTATTGTTTCAGATGATTCTCTTCAGCGAAATGAGGTCGGAGGACAAATTTTGATTAAATTGAACAAAGTTCCTCCCGAACTTAAATCATTTGTATATGAAAAAGTTAAAGGGCTTCTTTCCGGAAACAAAATGATTATCGGCCGTAAAGAAAGAAAAAAATGGCGAACCTTTGAACACAAAAAGACGAACGAAAGCGAATCCGAAACAGAAAAAGCCGAAAATAAAAAGGGGGTAACAAAGAATGGCAAAAAAACAAAACAGATTGTTAAAAAAACTCCTGTTCCACCCCTACCAATCATTGCTGTCGTCGATCATGATAGAAAGGCTTGAAAGAGAAAAATATGACTCCACCGAAATAGTAAAAAAAGTCATGGACTTTCTCAGGCTAGATATTAAGCTATCGTTGAAGAGACTGAAATTCGCTCTTAAAAAAGTATGCGAAAAATCATTCTCCGGAAGAGCAAAGAAGCTCCGCCATTCGGAAAAGTAGGTCTCTCTATATTACAAGTAAAAAGCCGTCCTTAATTGGACGGCCTTTTCATTTATTTTTTAAAACTCAGACCTGAGCTCCTTGATCTCATCTCTTAATATTGCAGCCGTTTCAAAATCAAGTATCTTTACCGCCTCACTCATTTGTCTCTCCTTCTCTTTTATAAGTGCCTTAGGATTCTTCATAAAAAGCTCTCTATCTATCACGAGCAATTTACCGACAGCTTTCTTGTGTTTCATCTCGAGAGTGTCAGTGATGTCGCTAATATTTTTCAAAATAGTTTTAGGAGTGATACCGTGCTTTTTATTATATTCAAGCTGGATTCCTCTTCTTCTATTTGTCTCGTCTATAGCCCTTTTCATTGAGCCTGTAATATTATCGGCATAAAGGATAACTCTTCCGTTGACATTTCTAGCAGCTCTTCCTATTGTCTGTATGAGTGCAGTTTCGGACCTCAAAAATCCCTCCTTGTCGGCATCGAGGATTCCAATAAGAGATACTTCCGGCAGGTCGAGCCCCTCTCTAAGTAAGTTTACTCCGACAATACAATCAAATTTACCCCTTCTAAATTCAGTCAATATTTTTATTCTCTCTATCGTCTTCACATCACTATGGAGATACTCAGCCTTAATACCTTTTTCTTTTAAATATTCGCTAAATTCTTCGGCCATCTTTTTTGTAAGTGTCGTAACGAGCACTCGTTCACCACTCTTTATAGTTTTTTCGGCTTCTTGAATGAGGTCAAAAACCTGTCCCTTATAACCCTCTCCCTCTATTATCGGTCGCACATCTATCTGTGGATCGATAAGTCCCGTCGGTCTGATTATCTGTTCCACAATTTGTCCCGAAACCTCTCTTTCATAGTCAGCGGGAGTCGCCGTTGTATATATTATCTGTCCAACCCTCTCAGAAAATTCATTAAATCTAAGCGGTCTATTGTCCTTCGCAGAAGGAAGACGAAAACCAAATTCCACTAGGGTCTTTTTTCTGGACTGATCACCTGCACACATACCACCTATCTGTGGAATAGTAACGTGCGATTCATCAACTATTGTAAGAAAATCAGGTTTACCGTCTTTATCTTTTGGAAAATAAGAAAGAAGTGTGTCGGGGGCTTCGCCAGGCTTTCTTCCCGACAAATGTCTCGAATAATTTTCGATACCACTACAATAGCCGACCTCTTTTATCATGGCGAGATCATAATTAGTCCTTCTTTTTAGTCTCTCCGCTTCAAGATTTTTTCCCTCCTTTTTTAAATTCTTGAGAGCGACAACAAGCTCATCTGCGATATCTTTTATCGCTCGTTCTCTCTCTTCTTGTGGAATAAGGAAGTGTTTGGCGGGGAAAATAAAAATAGTTTCCTCCTCCCCCATCATCTTTCTTGATATTGCGTCGACTAGATGTATTTTTTCTATTTTCTGTTTCGTACCACCAGAGAGATGTAGCGTCCAAATATTCTTCTCGGATGACGGCATTATCTCGACAGTGTTACCAATCGCTCTAAAAGTACCCGGCGTTAAATCAGCATTCGTTCGCTCGAAGTGAATATGAATAAGTTTCTTGAGAAGTTCCGTTCTGTCTATTTCCATTCCTTTATTGAGTTTCAAATTCTCTTCCTGATATTCTTTCGGATTACCAAGACCATAAATACAAGAAACGGAAGCGACGATAATAACATCGCGTCTCGAAAGAAGCGCCTGAGTAGAAGCATGTCGCAATCTGTCTATCTCCTCATTTATTTTCGCATCTTTCTCTATATATGTATCAGTTATCGGCATATATGCCTCCGGCTGGTAGTAGTCGTAGTAAGAAACGAAGTAGTGAACAGCATTCTCGGGGAAAAATTGGCGATACTCCTCGGCAAGTTGTGCTGCGAGAGTCTTATTGTGCGCAATGACAAGGACAGGCTTATTAACCTGTTTTATGATATTTGCCGCTGTGAAGGTCTTACCCGAGCCGGTTACTCCAAGAAGCGTCTGGTGTGGCATACCTTTTTTAATACCTTCCATGAGCTTTTTTATAGCCTCAGGCTGGTCGCCTTCTGGCTTAAATTCGCTTTTTAGTTTGAATTTCTTTTCTAACATGGACCGAGACATACTACAACCCATCATAAATATTGTCAAAAACCACCTCGATTAATGTCGAAGTGGTTTTTGTTTTTAAAATTTACCCTCCTAATTTTTTTATAAAGTTAAGATTTCTCTTTCAATTATTTTTTAATCAAAAAATTTTATTTTCTGATTTAATTAACTTAAATTGAAAAATTTTGGCGGGTGAATTATTTCTTCTCTTCTGTTGCGGGAGCTGTAGCAGCTTCTGCGGCTTTCTTCTCGGCAATATCAGCCGGGACAAGAGTCATTTTCTGCTCTTTAGGCTCAAATAGATTCATAACGAAGTCATAATTCTTTCCGAGCTCAAGTGCCTGTTTCATCTTATCCTCTGTGCCGTAGTTAGAAATGTGAACCAAACCGGCTACTCCCTCTTCAATACTTACGAGCACACCGTGCTTGTTGTATTTGATAGGAACACCGCTTACTTTCATTCCTTTCTTGTATTTAGCCTCAGCAGATTTCCATGGGTTATCCTTGAGAGCTTTTATGGAAAGTGAAACCTTTCCGTCCTTTATCTCAATAACCTTAGCCTTTACTTTATCGCCAACATTGAACAATTTTCTTGGATTTTCAACGAGTGACCAATCAAGCTCGGAAATGTGAACGAGTCCCTCGAGACCACTCTCAACCTTAACGAAGATACCGAAGTCAACTGCGCCCGTAACCTCTCCGTCGAGGACATCCCCCACCTTGTACTTCTCAACCAATTCTGTTCTGTCTTTCTCTCCAACTGTCTTCTCGGAGAAAATAAGTTTGTCCTCCTTTGGTGTGGCACCGATAATTGTAACTGCAATTTTCTTTCCAATGAGTTTCTTCAGTTCCTCCATTATTCTGTCCTTGTTACCATCCGTAACCCTAGGATAGTGTTCCTCCTTGAGCTGTGAAGCGGGAAGGAATCCTGATACATTCTGCCAGTCAATAATAAGACCGCCCTTGTTGGCATCTTTAACCAAGAGTTCAAATATTGTCTTATTCTTAATAGCCTCTTCTGCATCGCTCCATGTGGCTGCCTGTCTGGCTTCCTTTAGAGAAAGTCCGATGTATCCTTCTTCTGTCTCGGGCTCAACTACCTTAGCGGTAACGCTATCACCGTCGTGAATATTTTTAATTACATCTCTTGCGTTAAGGTATTCTCTTCCGTAAATAAGAGCTGTACCAAATGGCTTAACATCTATATAGAGTCTGAGTTTATCGTGACCTATAACCTTACCTTCTACGAGCTGTCCTTCCTGAGGTGGAAGTGGTGAATCTTTCATCACCTTGTCCATCAACACGGTTTTGGACAATACTGTTTTTTCTATTGTTGTCATTTTTATTCCCAATTTTACCCCTTCTACATGGGTTCGGGGGTTCCCGTCGGTTCGATTCCTCTCTCCAAACGGTGTTACTTATAATAGGGCACAGTATAACGAAAAATGATTATTTGTAAAGCTGTTTTTTAAAATTCACTCAAAAAAATTAAAAAAAATAAGATTGACTTGATAGATAATCTATTTACTGCTATTGTTTTAAAAAATTCTTTGAAAATTTAAAATATTATTTAATTCAATAAAAATACAAAAAGGAGGTTTTTATGGAAAAATACTGGAAAAGCTCAGACTTAGAGGATCTAGAAAAAGCCAAAACCTTTGAGGAGCTCGCCGATATAGCTATAAGGGTTATCAAGCGTATGCCTCAACCAGTAGTTCAGGTTTGTGGGCCAATGACAACCGGCGGAAAAAGCTTCAAAGAAAATATGGAATTTTTTGAGAACTCCATAAAATTTCTTCGCATAAAAGGCTTTAGTGTCTTTAATCAGATTGCCTTTGAGGAAGCAATGCATCGAATAGTAAAATCAGACTACCCTCCAGTTTATTGCCGTGAGCTACTTGAGATATTTTACGGAAAAATCTTGAGATCTGGCCTAATAAAAAAGACATTTTTTCTTCCTAAATGGTGGGGGTCTCGTGGAGCTATCTGGGAAAGAATGGTGTCTATTCATGAAAGAATAGAGATACTACCTTTTCCACAAGACTGGGTCTCTAAAATAAACCTTTGGAGAACAGAAGCCGCCTTAGGTTTCTTGACTTTTATTTGCTGAGTTAATGCAAGACAAAGAACATAAAAGAACAATTAAATAATCATGCTGAGTAAGGTTTTAAAATAATTACCCCATGCACACAATGCATGGGGCTATTTTTTAATTTAAAAAACTGAATAACTCAGTTTGAAAGTAAAAAGAAAATTTGTCATAATTACCCGTAAATGACTAAAGATAAAAAAATTAGTTCCATAGCACTCTATGTTTTAACAATAGGTGTCTCTTTTATTCTTGGAATGGGGGTTGGTTTTGACTCGCGTCCTCAAATAGAAAAAGTATCTGAATTAAAAAACAAAGAACAACCGCAACATGTCGCACAAACTGACTTTACCCCCTTCTGGGTCACGTGGAACCTAATAAATGAAAAATATGTTAATGGCCATATAGAAAGTGGTAGTAGCACAACAACAAAAAAGATTCCGACCGACGAAGAAAAAGTTTACGGAGCAATATCAGGACTTGTCAGTTCTTTAGGTGATCCATACTCAGTTTTCATGGCACCAGAACAAGCAAAAAATTTTCAAAATGAAATAAGTGGCACTTTTGAAGGAGTCGGTATGGAGCTTGGAATTAAAGAAGGAGTTATAACTGTGGTGGCACCACTAGAAGGTACTCCTGCCAAAAAAGCAGGTGTTAAATCTGGAGATAAGGTAGTATCTATTGAGGATAAAACAACCTTCGGAATGAGTGTAGAGGAGGCAGTTTCTCTTATCAGGGGCAAGAAAGGAACCGAGGTCAAATTAACATTCGTAAGAGATGGAGAGCCTGAGCCAATAGAAATTAAAATAACAAGAGCCACGATAGATATTCCTACTATTCAACTTGGTACCGGAAAAACCAAAAACGGTGATTTGCTTCGGGGAAATAATGCCGGCGATGGACTTCGTAACGACGGAGTATTTGTAATTAGACTCTTTAACTTCTCGGCCCCATCAGCAGATCTGTTCCGAGATGCCCTTAGAAAATTTATATTATCCGGATCAGATAAATTGATTTTGGACCTTCGGGGAAATCCCGGCGGATATTTAGAGGCCTCTGTAGATATGGCAAGCTGGTTCCTTCCATCAGGAAAAGTGGTGGTCTCAGAAGAATTTGGAAAAAATAGCAATAAAATAAGCAACGTTCACAGAAGTAAGGGGTATGATATTTTTGATCCAAAAGTTTTAAAAATGGCGATTCTTATTGATAGGGGTTCAGCATCAGCATCAGAAATTCTAGCTGGTGCACTAAGTGAACATGGTGTTGCTAAACTTGTCGGAGAAAAATCTTTTGGAAAAGGTTCTGTTCAAGAACTCGTTCCAGTAACAGGAGACACCTTCCTTAAAATCACAGTTGCGAAATGGATGACCCCGAATGGACACTCTATTTCTGATTTTGGACTTACGCCAGACATTGTAATCCCGATAACCAAAGAGGATGTAATCGCAGGAAAAGATCCTCAATTAGATAGAGCCGCTAAATTATTAATTGATGGTAAATAGCGAGAGCGTAAAACTTTAAACGCAAAGTGTAAAACTCAGGTTAAGTTGTTATTTTACGCTTTTCATTTTACGTTTTTCGCTTTAATATTTAAAAACAAGTATATTAAAATTAATTACTAGTTCTGCTGTATAAACACCATGAAGATAATATTACTTAAAGACGTACCAAAAATCGGAAGAAGGTATGAGATTAAAGAGGTATCTGACGGTTATGCAAGAAATTTTTTGATAAAAAATAAGCTAGGAGAAATAGCGACAGATGCCGTCATAAAAAAAGCGGAAGATGAAAAAAAGAAAATGAATGCCGACAAGGCAAACAGAGAGGCAAAAATAAATGAGCAAATTACCAATATTTCGAAGGAACCAATTATCGTATATTCAAAAGCAAATGAGGAGGGACACCTTTTTGCGGGTATTAAAAAAGAAGAAATATTAAAACTAATCAAAAACAAAGGAGCTGATATAAAACCAGAAGAGCTTGAGATGGATAAACCGATAAAAGAGACTGGGTCACACGAGGTCACAATAAAAATAAGTGGCAAAACTGCAAAAATAAGACTTGAGGTAACGGCAAAAAAATAATAGATCTGATAATCTCCTTAACTAACTCAATCTACGCCATGGCGTAGATTGAGTTAATTTTCTGGAGTCTGTGTTATAGATATAAATCATTATCCTTCCCTGTGTATGGTTTTGCGAGTTTAAAAACTTTAAGCTGATCTTTCAGACCAATTGATTTCACATATTCGAGAAAGCTTATGGGTAATGGGGAAGGGCCAACCCAAACACTTTTTTGAATCATTATATAATCAAATTTCTTTAAATGCCGACGAAACCAATCACGCTCCCTTTTCTTCTCATGTGGAATATCGTACATAACGATTAAGTTCTTTGGGGAATCATATTTAAACGAAGATATAAAAGAAGCATGATAATGGGCTTTATTCTGAAAATGTTTTTTATCTTTTATTTCATCATTTGGATTTAAAAAGGGCACACCAAACGAATTAACCTTAACGCCTTTATAATAGATTTTTCTTTGTTGGGACATTTGTTTTGTATTATACACCTTTCCCTCATCTACGCCATGGCGTAGATGGTATGTAAAATAATATTTTATAGACAAAATATCACTACCCTTTCTATTGACCGCATGTTTTAAAAAATTTATTTCAAAGATAAACAAAAACAGCATCCGAGTGGATGCTGTTTTTTTATTTTAGTATTTACTCTACGGAGACAGTAACCTTGTTCTTAGTAGTTCCGTCAAAATGAACTTTTCTCTTTTTGCCGAATTTAACTTTTCCTGCCTTAAGAGCAAAAATTGTGTGGTCCTTACCGAGCTTAACATTCGCTCCAGGCAAGATAACTGTTCCTCTTTGTCTTATGATTATTGAACCGGCCTTGGCAGTCTCTCCACCATAAAGCTTTGTTCCCAAATACTTTGGTTGTGAGTCTCTCAGGTTTTTCGCGGTTCCACCAGCTTTTGTATGTGCCATAACTTATTAATTAAGAATAAAGAATAATGAATTAAGAATTGCTTGAAAAATATATATAGTATATTATTTCCAAACAATGATATGACGATATTAAATGATATTAAAGAAAAAATCAAGGGCTACAAGGAAGAGATATTTATTGTGCTTATTATAACCCTCTGTTTATTAATAGGATTTGGGCTAGGTAGATTATCAAAAATAGCTGATAAAAAGACCCCAATAACAATAGAAATGCCCAAAATAGGTAAAGAAATAGGCCTTTCTAATATAAACACAAGCACTTCCACCGAAATTTATGTTGCCTCTAAGAACGGTACTCGCTACTACTCCCCTTGGTGTGAGGGAGTTAAGAAAATAAGCCCCAAAAATATAGTGGAATTTACATCCAGAGAAGAAGCCGAATCGGCCGGTTATACAAAAGCAACAAATTGCCCGGGATTATAAAGTAAGGGCATATTTCATAAAATCACTAGAATGGGATTGCTTTTTTAAAGAAAGGTGCTAATATCGATGTCTCAAGACAAAGGTCGAGGAAAGAATTTTTAAATTTAAATACAAAAAATGAACTCTAAATTAGTTTGGACAGTTATTGTTGCCTTGGCTATCTATGGTGGTTACCTTATGATGACAAAGACAGCTACTCCTGCTGTTGAAACTCCGGTTGCTGAGAATGTTGTTGCTACAACTACAGTTGAAACAACAGCTACAACATCAGCTGAAGTACCAGCAAGTCTATAATTTAAATAAAATAAAAAACACCTCATTCGTGGGGTGTTTTTTATTTTATCCCATTTAATGTCAGAGTTTAGCAACTAAACAAACTCATTGCTTTGTCGCGCCCCTCAGCAATCATCATCTCTGTGGCTTCGGCAAGTCTCTTGGACATCTTCTTTATCTCTGCCATTTCAGACTCCTTGAACTTACCCATTATCATTTTTGTAACAGCCTCTTCCCCACTCGGCTTTTTTAATTTACCGCTAGGAGTTACTGGGCTGATCCCCATTCGGAATCTGACAAACCCCTCTGTCTTAATATTTTTGATTATTGATTCCACCCCCTTGTGACCCCCGGAACCACGATTGAAAGTTATTTTATATTTACCGATGGGCAGGTCGAGATCGTCGTGAATTACAATAAGCTCCTCGGCTTTTTTCTTGCTTGTAATGAGAGGCTTCACGCTTCCTCCGGAATTATTCATATAGTTGTCCGGTTCAATCAACATTATTTTTTGCTTAGCAACTTTTCCTTCGCTGAAAAGTGCGCGGAGTTTTTTATCAAACTCCCAATCTGAAAAATCCGCATCCTTAGAAAATATCTTCCTCATATTCTCAAGAACGATGCGTCCCATATTGTGTCTTGTATCTTCGTATTCCTCCCCCGGGTTACCTAAACCGACGATAATATATGACATAAATAAAAAATGAATTAAGAATAATGAATAATACCTGCCCGAATGAACGATTTCTATTGTTCGGGCGGGAATTAAGAATAAGTTTACAATTATTTAGAGAAATAAAAAAGCCCCGATTCCAAAAAGGAACGGGGCAGATATTACTACTTAGGATATTTTAAAAGTTTATTCATACTTAACGGCGAAAAACAATATAATGATAACCATCCCACTGGCCCTCAGGGTCAAGATGATCCGCAGAAAGGCAAATAATATCGTGATGACGACACACAAAGAAACCAAGTGGTTCGCCACTGGAATCGTGAATGGGCTTCATGGCTAAAAATACCGTGTTATCGCCACTATAGACTTCACAAATATAAGGACCATCCTCTGGCTTACAAAGAGTGTGATCTTTTGCCAAGATCGCGGCATAAATTTCTTTTGTTGTGGCAACATTTTTTCCAGTAAGATCATAAATAGTGGCCGCACAGATCTCAACCTTTTCTGTCTTAGTTTTGATTGATTCTTTGTAGTCTTTTTGCTTCATGATATCGATAGCCCGATCACAGATCTTGCGGCCAAGATTCGTAAGTATCTTATTCATGTCGCGACGCTTGTCGGTTTCGTAAGTAAAAATAATCGGAAAAAAATACCTAGCATGATGAAATCTTTTTTTTACAACCTCCGTCAAAAGACCGATAGCTTCCTTTGGATTCTTAATAATCCACTGGGCTTCTTCTGCGGAAAGTCCCCCGAATTGCTTCTGATGTTCTACGAGAACCGCGAGTAATTTGGGAATCTGTGATTCAGTCATAATTTCCTCCTTTTCTGCTATTTGCAGATATGACCGTTTTTACAGAACACCCTTGCTGTAGGGCTAAGCAACGTGCTTTCGCCACGGCAATTTTCAAAAAACAAATAACTTCGATTGATATTACAAGATTAATTCAAATATGTCAACATTACCCCATCATCACGTCATTACGAGGGCGAAGCCCGTGGTAATCCAGATTTAATTTTAGATTATCCTCACAGATTGCCATGTCTCGACAAGGTCTCGTCTCGCAACGACGCAAAAGCGTCGATTCCTAATTCTTGCTTCCCGCCCGAATGACCGAAATCATTCGGTCGGGCGGGCTTTATTCTTTTATGTTGCAAATGCTTTGATTTTGTAGTATAATTGCAAAATGATATTGGAAAATAACGCTGAAAAGGAGGTTGTGTCCTGTAATGAGCCTTGCTCTACCCCTGAAGTTACGCCTCCAATCGTATGTGTTGAGAAGCAAGAGTCTTGGTGGGATTTTATAAAAGAAATTGTCCGTTTTACAATTCTTTCTTTAATAATCGTTCTACCTGTAAGATTCTTTATTGCTCAACCATTTTTAGTAAGCGGTGGTTCTATGGACCCCACCTTTGCAGACGGTCAATACCTAATCATTGACGAGCTTTCATATTATTTCAACAACCCACAAAGAAACGAGGTTATCGTTTTTAGATACCCAAACAACCCCTCTAAGTATTTTATAAAAAGAATCATCGGACTTCCTGGGGAAACCATAATTATAAAAAATAATGAGGTTACAATAAAAAACAAAGACAATCCAACTGGTTTAAAATTAAACGAAATATACGTTAAAAATCAAGACTTTCAAGAGAGGAGTATCGAGATGAAGCTTTCTGGTGAACAATATTTTGTAATGGGAGACAATCGTGCTGCAAGTTCTGACTCGCGCGACTGGGGTCCTTTAGATAAAAAACTTATTACCGGGCATGTTTTTGTAAGGCTACTCCCCTTTAATAAAGTCTCCCTGTATCCTGAAAAAGTTACAGAATAATTTTAAAAAAAATTAATAAAAAATTAGAAGTTCGCCCACCAAAATTTTTCAAAAAATATTTTTAGTCAAAATATAAACAATTACGATAGATCAATTTATTTAGATATATCGAAATTATTAAAAAAATTTAGGAGGGTAAATAAATAAAAAATGGAAAAGAAAAAATCAACCATAAAGAAAGTTGCTCCGCAAGCACCAAAAGGAATGAGAGACCTTATGGGAGAAGATTTTTACAACTATTTGGGTTTCTTTGAAAAGTCTGCCGAGATAGCAGAATATTATGGTTTTAAACCAATAGAAACACCGATACTTGAAGACACAGACCTTTTTACTTCAGGTGTAGGAGAAGGTACTGATATTGTAGAAAAAGAAATGTTTTCTTTAAAAACTAAAGGGGGAGATTCTTTGACATTGAGACCAGAGGGCACAGCGCCTGTAATGCGAGCTTATATTGAACATGGTATGCAAAGTATGCCTCAACCGGTAATGCTTTATTACTATGGCCCGATGTTTAGACACGAAAAACCACAAAGAGGGCGCTTACGAGAAATGAGACAATTTGGTCTTGAAATACTTGGAACAGAAAAGAGTATTGCTGATGCCATAATAATTAAAACCGCAATGACAGCTCTGGAAGAAGCTGGGTTAAAAAATCTTTCGGTACAGATAAATAGCATAGGCGACAAATCCTGTAGGGGTGCATACAAAAGAGACCTTGTTTCTTATTATAAGAAACACATCAATGAGGTTTGTAAAGACTGTAAACAAAGAATAAAAACCAACCCCCTTCGCCTCTTAGATTGTAAAGATCCAAAATGTCAGGCAACAAAAGAAAAGGTACCCCAAGCCGTTAGTTATCTTTGTGACCCATGTAAACAACACTTCAAAGAGGTTTTAGAGTATCTTGAAATCTTGGGGATTGAATACACAATCAACAACAATCTTGTTCGTGGTCTCGACTATTATACGAGAACTGTTTTTGAAATAATATCTAAACCGGAAGCGAGAAAAGATGAGGAGAAAAAAACAATGGAGGAAAATACAGAGGAAGGGGAAGTAAAAGAAATCGGGCTAACTGTTTGCGGAGGTGGTAGGTATGATTATTTGGCAAAATCGCTCGGAAATAAAAAAGATGTTCCTGCTGTTGGTCTAGCAATCGGTGTAGACAGGGTTACGATGTCAAAAGGATTTGAATCTACAATGCCCAGAATTATTAAAAAACCGAAGTTCTACTTCATACAACTTGGATTTAGCGCCAAATTAAAAAGTTTATCTATTATAGAGGTATTAAGAAAGGCCAAAATAGGAGTAATGCATTCCTTATCAAAAGACAGCCTCTCTGCGCAACTTGCTATAGCCGAAAAAATGAAAATTCCTTATGCCATAATTCTTGGACAGAGAGAAGTTATGGACGGAACAGTTATTGTTAGAAACATGGACAACAGATCACAAGAGGAGATAAAAGTCGAAAAACTTGGAGATTATATAAAGAAACTTAAATAGGGACTTGAAGCAAAAAAGGATTTATGTTAGTCTAATTTTTATATGATTCTAATCCAAGTAACAAAAAGTGGTAGCGAAAGCCCAACTGGCCTCATTAGAAGGTTCAGTAAGAGAGTGCAGGAATCTGGTGTTATTAGAAAAGCCAAAAGTCTTCGATATAACCAGAGAAAACTTTCCGAATATAAAAGAAAAGTAGCAGCTCTAAAAAGATTGGATAATAGACAAAAAACAGAGAAGCTGAAGAAGCTTGGCAAATTAAAAGATGCTCCTCGTAAGAGATTTTAAAACCAAAATAAAGATATCAAAAATCGGCTATGAAAAAATAGCCGATTTTGCTTTGGGGAAAAATTTTGAATTAAGTCTTGTGTTTGTTGGAAAAAAGAAAATACATGATCTTAATTTAAAATTCAGACAAAAGGATAAACCGACAAATATTCTATCTTTTCCATTATCTAAAAATGAAGGAGAAATTTTCATTTGTCCTGCCGTAGCAAAAAAAGAAATTAAGATAGTAGAAAAACCGCTCGATGAATATATCAAGTATTTATTCATACATGGGATAACTCATTTGAAAGGTTTTGATCATGGTAGTAAAATGGAGAGAGAAGAGGAAAAAATAAGAAGAAAATTTTTAAAAAAAAGATTCTCTTTATAAAGCCCTCTCTTTTATTAATTATCAAATAACCGGAGCGTGAAAAAAATAATCACCACCGGCATCGACGTCGGAACATCATCTGTTAGAATTACTGTTTCTGAACATATTAAGGGAGAAGAACTTCCAAGGATTTTAGCTATGATAAACAAGGGCTCAAGAGGAGTCAGACATGGTTATATAACAAACATTGAAGAAGCCACCAAATCTATCAAAGAAGCTGTGGCGGAAGCTGAAAAAGTCGCTAAAGTAAAAATAGAATATGCGTATGCCGGTATTGGTGGAATAAGTCTTGAGTCTTCTATGGCGAATGGCTCCGTAGATATTGAGCACGAAGATAAGGAGATACGTGCAGATGATATTAAAAAAGCATCTGAAGTAAGCGAAACAAATCTCAGAAGAACCGTTAACAGACATGTCCTGCAAACATTTCCAATAAATTACAAAATAGATGGCAAAAAAACTCTTGGTAGGCCACTCGGGATGAAGGGTTCCACCCTTGAGGTTAAAACTCTATTTATAACCTGCCTTGAACAGCACCTTCGGTCACTTGTAACCTCCGTAGAAAACGCGGGAATCATCCTTGAGGATATTGTCGCATCCCCTATTGCTGCCAGTTTTGTAACACTAACAAAAATACAAAAAACCGCCGGTTGTGTACTTGTAGACATTGGAGCAGAGACAGTATCTATTGCGGTCTTTGAAGACGGTATACCAATATCTCTTGAGGTATTTTCTATCGGATCAACAGATATCACAAACGATATTGCTCTGGGTTTTAAAATCCCGATTGAAGAAGCGGAAATACTAAAAGTACAAAGAAGAGACATAGGAACAACAAAAAAGAAACTTGATGAGATAATAAATGCTAGACTTTCCGATATCTTTGAACTAGTACAAAACCACTTAAAAAAACTAGGCAAGAATGGCTTACTTCCGGCTGGAGCAATAATAATAGGAGGAGGTGCTAATCTTGAAACGATAGACCATTTCGCAAAAGAATATTTGGGACTCTCTGCTAAAGCATCTTCTTTAGTTGTTCCAATGATCTCTTATGCTCCGGGAGCACCCAACGACGGAATAGTTAACAAAAAAGTCATAGACTCGTCCTGGGCGGTGTCTTATGGGCTATGTACTATTTTTAATGACACAGAAATTGAAGAATCTCTCGGAAGTCGTTTTGTAAAACAAACAAAAAACAGCCTCAAATCTTGGCTTCAACAATTCTTGCCTTAATTTCTCGTTCTGATAGTATAAAGTTTACCCCGTCACTTTTAAGCACTCGCTTAGTGACACAATTTCAGCTATAAGCTGAAGTTTGTTACATTATTTTCTGTTTATTTTAACAAAAGCGTTTGGGGCATTATCATATTAAATTAATAACTTATACTAATTTTATGCCTAAGATAAATCCTGAGATTGAGTCATTCGCGAGAATTAAAGTAATTGGAGTTGGGGGTTCTGGAGGAAACGCCATTAACCATATGGTTAATTCAAAGATTGACGGGGTTGAATTCATTGCGATGAATACCGATGCTCAAGACTTGCACAAATCTCTAGCAAATAAAAAGGTTCATATAGGAAAAAACTTAACAAGAGGACTGGGAACAGGAATGAATCCTGAGATTGGAAAGAGGGCCGCAGAAGAAACTATCGAGGAGGTTCAGGGTATAACAAAAGGAGCTGAGATGGTATTCATCGCCGGAGGTATGGGTGGAGGAACTGGTACAGGTGCCGCTCCTGTAATAGCAAAAACTGCAAAAGAGCAAGGTTCGCTTACTGTGGCTGTTGTAACAAAACCTTTCTTCTTTGAAGGTTCCCAGAGAATGAAACTCGCAAACGAAGGGTTGGATCGACTCAGAGATGAAGTTGATGCCCTCATCGTTATCCCAAACGACAGACTTCTTAGCATTATTGATAAAACCACAACATGCACCTCGGCGTTCGCTATGTGTGATGAGATACTGAGACAGGCAGTAGAAGGTATATCAGACCTTATTACCACTCCAGGTATCATAAACGTCGATTTTGCCGATATTAAAGCAGTTATGCAAAATGCCGGATCTGCTCTTATGGGTATAGGTTCAGCCACAGGAGAGAATAGGGCGGAGGTGGCCGCAAAAGCTGCTATAAACTCCCCTCTTTTGGATATTTCTATTTCCGGTGCAAGGGGTGTTCTTTTTGCCATAGCAGGAGGAGAAGACTTAACAATGTTTGAAATACAAGAAGCCGCCAAAATAATTACCGAATCAATAGACCCAGATGCTAAAGTTATATTTGGTACGATTAAAGATAACAAACTTAATAAAGATGAGATAAAGGTAACTGTTATTGCTACAGGTTTCCCTGATGATAAAAGACCAACTCCGAGAAGAGAGGTTGTGTCCGAGTATAAATCAGCCCCCATATTTGAAAAAGAAGAGGAAAAAGAAGAGACCGTAAAACAGCCCGAAGAGACCAAACACACACAAAAGAAGGAAGAAAAAATTGAAGTGGAAGAAGTTGAAGAAAAAGAAGAAGAGGAAGTAGAATCAGAAGATGATAAGTGGTCATCTGTTCCGGCCTTCTTGAGAAGAAAAAAATAATCTGGATATCAAATTTTAATAAAAAAATCCTGCTAATTGAGCGGGATTTTTTATAAATATAAAAAGGAGCAAACTTATTAAATTTGCTCCGTGTTTTGGCAAAAATATTATTAGCCCTAAATTCTTAAATATAAGCTTATTTCAAGGGAACAACCGCCCACCTATAATCATCCGGGTATTCGCTATATCCAAACATTTTCATATTGAGTATTCTTGTTTTAAGATCACCCGACAATATGAACATATAATGCGGACAGCGACACCCTTTCCAATTAGGGTTTGCTATCGCGATCGGATAGAATCTCTGTTTGTTCGGATACTTAATAGCAAACGTTAGTATTTCTTTGGGGGTTGCGGGACGATAGCCCATCTTTTTTATTCTTTCCAAAACTTCTTTTGAACCAATCTCTCCAAAAAGAATAAATTTGATTGTCACTTCTTTGGTACTGACCGGAAATTCGTCATTTTGGAAACATCCATCTATGTCGTCGTTAGGTAATGTTGTTTCGTCAAATTTTGCTTCTTTTATAAGTTCTGTAATCGTTTTATTCTGATCCACCACTACCCTATACCCCCTTTGTCCCCCGGCAAAAACAGGTGTTATTAGAGAGATGAATAGTAAAAAGACCAAAATCGCCAATACCTTACTTTTCATAAGAATACCCTCCTTTTTTCTGAAAAAAATCAGAAGCTATTTTTTACCATGTTGTTGTTTTTTAAAAGTACAAAATCACTATTAGGTTATCATAGGTTAACCTTTTTTGATAGGTTGATTGTAAGAAACCTTATTTTTTATTAAAACTTGATAAATAAGTATTTAGGTCTTTTAACTCCTTTTTTCTTATAAGATAATCTTTTTTAAGCCACTCAGAATATTTTTCCTTACATTTTGGCAAAGCTTCCATTAATGCCTTGCTCATCTTTTTATTAGTTATTTTTTTTCCAGGTCGACAAAAGCCCTCATAATTTTTACCACTCACCTTGCCGTAACCTTCAAAAATACCACCTTCAAGATTACTGAGGAATTTTAAAGAAGGATAATTCGCCTTATTACAACTCCAACCAAGCTTGTCTGTTTTTGTGTATTTTAATATTTGTTTTAGTGCTTCTATGGCAATACCTTGCCCACGAACTTCTGGAATTAGAGCAAACTGCATAAAAGAGTTTCCTTTCTTTGTTACAGAAATAAAACCAATAGGAAAAAGACGTTTGTCACTTTTAATAGTGTACTGAAAACGGTCTTTTAAATGACCTTTTGATAACATCGGGTAATAAAGATTAAAAAGTAAATTAAAAAAATCTCTATCAATTCCTTCTGTAAGTTTAATTTTTTGAGATTTCATAATATTTTAGCTAATTTTTTTCCACTCTTTTTCTTGTTCTGAACAAGCGACGAGGAGTGCATCGCCGAATCTACCATCAGGGCGTGATTTGTATTCGCTTATAAGCTGGTCCAGAAAACGGAATTTTTCAAAACCATTTTTTAAAATTTCCTCGCTATTTGAAGCGTCGATTCCCTTTATATTTAAATATAAATAAAAATAATTTATTATACCGTCTCGATTTTTAGCCAATTCGCTATCTAAAACTCCGGAATTCTTTAATTTATCAAGAGCCTCTGAAACTTTTTCTGAGTTATTAGATTTTTCTTTTAATACTTCTACTACCTTTTCGATTAAATCTTCCGGCGTGAATTCATTGTTCTCCTTCGCTACTTTTTTTATAGCAAAATCAACATCGTACTGATCAAATTCTATATCCATAATTTCCGCCAGAAACGATATCTTATCTATCTTGTCTTTTATATTTCTGTATATCTCCCCTATTTTCGAATGAAATTCTATTCCGGAATATATCCCATCCTTACCCGACAAAAGTCTATCTACCGTAACTTGTCCCAAATCATGAGGAACTTTAACTAAATCATTTTTATCAACAAAAGCCTCATTCTTTGTTCCTTTTATCAACAATCCTATATCAGAATCATATTCAAACATATCAGACTTTTCTCTATAGCTTGGGTTTCCTATCTCCCCCAAATACTCTCCGTCTAAAGACAAAGCCATTTCAGACACCTTCAAAACCTTGTGTTTTTTTAAACCTTCAATATTTTCTATTTTGGGGTTATTTAACTTTTCCATTTTTATTTGTTTCTACGGAGGGGGAGAGATTTGAACTCTCGAGACTCTTGCGAGCCTACTGCGTTTCGAATGCAGCGCACTAGACCACTATGCGACCCCTCCCTATATTTATTCAATTATTTAGCATTCTAACAGCTATGGACTTAAAGTCAAAAATAGTTTATCATACCAATTGTTAAAGTTTTGATAATTTTAATTTAACAAGGCCCTATCGTCCCCGCCCGAACGACCAGTCGTTCTGGTCGGGCGGGTAACGGTTAGGACATCGCCTTTGAGAGGTGAGAAAGCGAAGGATTGGAGCTTTCGCAAGACCTGTGATAGTTTTATGCGAGATTCGCGAAGCAGAAAACAGAACAGGTGTACCGCTCCTGTAAGGAGGATCAGAGTTCGAAGATTTATTGAAAATTTAGAGTTTATTGGCCCTATCGTCTAACGGTTAGGACATCGCCTTTTCAAGGCGGTAATCAGAGTTCGATTCTCTGTAGGGTCAAAAATTAAGCGAAGCGTATTTTTGACCATAAGTAAGCAAACTTCTTTGCTTACGCCAGAGAATCGAAAGACGGAGCATATCCGAGTGGAACGAGGATGCGAGTCGGGGTCGCGACCGAGCGGAGCGAGAGCTGTGACCGAACTCTGTAGGGTCATAAAATAAATAAACCGGGTGCGAAGGCATTCGGTGATTTTATTTTGTTTACAAAACAAATGATGTTAAAATTTAAAGATGCAAAAAATATTAAACTTTTTAGGATTTTTAAGTATTTTTGTTCTCTGTACAATAATATTTATTCCTTCTGTGGTATTAGTCTTGGGCTCGGTAGGTTTTCCATTAATTGGTCCTGGTTCAGATGAGTTATATAATGCACTTTTAATTCAGGTGGTTATTTTGCTAGATTTTTTTATTTCTCTTTACGTATATAAAAAAATATCACACAGAAACCCCGAAAAAATAGACCTAACCCAAAAACATGTTACATTCCTTGAGATTATACTGAAGAAGGAAACCCTATCCATAATCGCAAATGATAAAATAAGAATGTGGGTATTTACCGTTGCTATGTCATCGGCCTTAATGTTATTCGTGTTGCCATCTTATACAATTATTTTCAGCGCCATAGCACTTCCTCCAATGTTTACTGGTTATGGTACTAAGGTTGTACCATTACGACTTTTCCTGCTTGATGGTAGCTTTATTTTAATATTCTTAATAATTTTAAGATTTATTTATTTTAGAATAAATAAATATAAAACTATTCTACCTGGTCCAAATAACGAATTGAACGATTTTATTTTAAAAAGACAATCAGAGAGATTTTCTAAAGAACAAATTGAACAGGAATTAATGTCGGGTGGTGGCTGGAATAAAAACGACATTGATAATATATTCAACAATATTGGAAACATTAAATAAACATACACAGTAAATTCTCCCCAAAATTTCTGTTATAATATCGATAAGTCGTTTATCATTTAATTCAAATAAAAATGGAACTGAGTACTGTTTTATATATTTTAACAGGTGTCTTGCTCTCTGGGGTATTGTTTGCCTGGTATAATGTCTATCTTGAAATTAAAAATAAATGCTCAACCTGCAACCCCGAAGGCGGTAGCATTTTCTGGTCAAAGTGCTTCTGGGGAGCAATGTTTTTCACGATAGCTTTTGCCCTTTCCGTATATTCTGTTGCTCTGCTTTAATTTTCTAACTATTAAAAAACACCGCCTCGCGCGGTGTTTTTTTAAATATTATCTTATTTCAGAATATCAATAAGACCTTTTATTGCAAAATAATGTTTCTCTACAATTTCAGGATTTCTAAAATTTTTAGAAAAATTTTTTAGCTGATCTATTAAATACTGAAGATTCTTTTTTGTGGGATTTTCATAATCGCCTCCATCTTTTTCTATGATACCCTTAACAAGATAGTGAACATCTAATTTCCTCATCTTATCCTTTTCTTCTTCGCTCAGACCCCCTGATCCTTCGGACAAAAAAGAATCTATAACATCTTTGTGGGCATCAACAAAACAATTCTCTATGGCCCTTAAAACATCCTTGGGCCCATAATCACCTTGCTTGTCTACTCCATAAATACTTTCTCCCATTTTATTTTTATTATTATCTAGAATTTAATACTTCCTTTATTTTAATATGAATATCATTAAGAGACAATTGCGACTTTATCAAAAAACCACTCGCACCAAGTGCCCGACCCTTCTCTATATTATCCTCTTCTTCTCCGAGACTTGAAAACATAATTACGGGGATATCTTTAAATCTGTCGCTATTCTTTATTATTTTCAAAAATTCAAAACCATTCATTATTGGCATATTTATATCCAGCAAAACAATCTCAGGAACACACTCTTCAACACGAGAAAGACCTTCTTCGCCATTACAAGCCGAAAAAACATCGTAACCGTCTTTTTTTAACTTTGCACGAACCATTTCCACAAGCAAAGAATCATCTTCTACTATTAGAACTTTCATATCTATATTTAATTCTATCTATTCTAACACAAAAAATATCTTGTATCTAAACATTGCGAGATGGCCTTGTGTGTGTTATTTTTTAAACACGGATGAAAATAATAAATAAACTGTACATAAAAAATAATGAGGCTAAAATAATCCGGGAAATAATCTCCGGCAAGGTCTTCATCTACCCCACAGATACCATATATGGGATAGGTGCTAATGCCAAAAAAGATACTGCAGTAAATAAAATAAGAGAAATCAAAGAAAGAGAAACAAAACCATTCTCGGTAATTGCACCGAGCAAGAAGTGGATAAAAGATAATTTTCTTATTGATAATAAAATAAAACAATGGATAGGAAAGCTACCTGGAAATATAACTTTGTTTTTAGACAAAAAAGAACTTTCCTGTGTCAGCGACGAGGTTAATCCCACAGACGACTCCCTAGGTGTCCGAATACCGAAACATTGGTTCACAAAAATAATTTCCAAGGCAAATGTTCCATTTATAACGACCTCGGTAAATAAAAGTGGGCACTCCTATATGAGAAGAATAGAAGATATAGACAGCGCAATACTCAACTCTGTAGACTATGTGGTATACGAGGGAGAAAAAGCTAACAAAGAAAGCGAAAAAATAGACTTGCGAAAAAACTAAAAAAATAGTTAAATGTCTAAGTCTAGTCGGGTATCAAGCGCGTGTAGCTCAGGTGGCTAGAGCGCAACATTGACATTGTTGAGGCCCCAGGTTCGAGTCCTGGCATGCGCACAGAAAAAATCGCCTTCGGGCGATTTTTTGCGCATGAGTAAGCAAACTGCTTTGCTTACGTCCAGGACTCGAAAAGGTTCTCCGTTATATTTTAGAAATATTCATTTCTAAAATATCGGAAACCTATACTGTTCGCGTAGCGAAAGAGTCCTGTGTCGCCTACACCTTGGTGACCGAGTCCTTCCATTCTTTTGTTTTGTAACTCGTAACCGAGTCCTGAGACCAATCGCCACCACTTGGAAGCTTCGCTTCCAAGTGGTTAAAGAGCCTCTCCCCCACCCTTTACGCCCACCCCTACCTCATGGTATCTTATCACTGAAACAAAATAGATTTTTGAAAACAAAAAGGAGGGAAAGATATGGAAACAAACACCCAAACCGGAAAACTTTTAGCGACAAAATATCTCGGAAATAATCCAAAATTAGCAACAAGGCTTGAACACAGTATATCTGTTGGAGATCTATCTTCGAAGGTAGCAAAGAGAATTGCACAAAATAATCCTGAACTCAATATTAATGTCGATTTGTGCGAGTTTCTTGGATATTGCCACGATATCGGATATTTTATATCTCCGGAAAAACACGAGATTCACACAATCGAACTTCTGAAGAAAGAGGGTTTAGATCCTGAAATAGCAAAGAAGGCTATGCACGGTCAACTAGCAGAACAATTCGGAGAAAAAGAAGGAAACGTTCGCCAATATTTTCCAGTGGGAATCGAAGGTATCATTTTAACTTATTGCGACATGAGCGTACGCATTGGAGAGCCGGTTGCAATAAAAGAAAGAGCAAGGGAAATAATTGAAAGGATCAAAACAATCCCAACAATTCCGGACGCACTAAAGAAGGATATTGAGGACAATATGATAAAAGCTTTACCGAGATTTGAAAGATACGAGCAAATTGTTTTAGCTCTGGCTGGTCTAAAATCTGCAAAGGAGTTCTAATATGCTCGTAGTTGTGCCTGATTTTAAGGAAATACATAATCAACTAGTTTTCTTGGCTGGTCCAATACAGGGAGCGGAAGATTGGCAAAAAACAGCAATAGAGATTATTCAAAAGAAATCCCCTTCCCTTAATATTGCAACACCAAGAGGAGATTACTCAAACAAAAAATTTGATTACGATATTCAAGTTGACTGGGAGAGCTACCATCTTTCTCTAGCTTCAGAATCGGGAGGTATTCTATTCTGGTTGGCGAAAGAAAAAGAGCACTTCTGTCATAGAGCTTACGCTCAAACAACCAGATTTGAACTTGCTGAATGGATAACAAAGTACACCTTCAATAAAGGTATAAAACTTTTTATTGGTATTGAATCCGGATTTTCCGGAGAAAGATATCTGAAAAAAAGAATAGAGCAAGACTGTCCCGAAATTACAATACATTCCAGCCTGGAAGATGTTTGTGAAGAGTTGATACAAAAAACAGTTTAATCCCCAAACAAACCCACTTCGGTGGGTTTTCTTTTACCCTTTACAACCCCGCCTTTAAATGTTAGTTTTACCTTGAAAAAGTTCATTTACAAAAGGGAGGGATATTTAATGATAAAAAAGGGTTGGTATCTGATATGGCTCGAGAACCCATGCAACGAAGACGGCACTCCGGGATGGAGCAACACGGTACTTCGAGAACGTAAACTCAAGGCTAGGAATGAAAAACGGGCAAGATCGGAAGCAAAAGAAATATGGCGAATCATTGAGGGTGGCTGCGAACAGGCCAGAAAACCTAGAGTCGCTTATATGTTTGAATTAAAATAATAAAACTACGCAACCCAAAAAGGAGGTAAAATATGTCAGGAAATACCGATCTCGCAAAACTCATTTCCGAGGTTAAAGATTTTTTGGATGAGTTAGAAAAAGATAAACCTAAAACAGTGATTGAAAAAAAACTATTGAGAATATCTGCTTCTCTTTATTTGGCTTTAATAGCCTTATACAAGATAATCCTCCGCCCGGGAGTAATTTATGTAACAAACGAGTTTGAAGAATTGGAAGAATTAAAGAAGAAACTAGAAAAAACAAAAGAAGAATTGTGATCGTTATTAACCCACCAATATGGTGGGTTTTTCATTGCCACCAACAGCCTTATTGTACCCGCCAAAATTTTTATTAAATACTAATTATAGTGGAAAAATATAAACATTTAATATAATATGGTGTTTACTTTATTCCATTATTTTAAGGGGGTAAAAATTTAGGAGGGTAAAATGATAATACTATCTATCGAAACAAGCTGTGACGACACCGCCATAGCTATAATAGAGGCCAAGGGAGGCTTTAAGAAGCCTTCTTTCAAAGTACTATCAAGTCTTACCCACTCCCAAATAGAACTTCATGCGAAATGGCAAGGAGTTGTCCCCTCTCTCGCAAAAAGAGAACATTCTATAAATCTAACCCCCCTGCTTGAGACTTCTTTGCAAAAAGCGGGTCTTTTGAAAGAGACAAAAAGCAAGGCGCCCATACCAGAGGAATTAAAAACCATACTAGAGAGAGAACCTGAACTACTAGAAAATCTTGAAATACTTTTACCTAAAATAAAAACACCCAAAATAGATGCTATTGCCGTAACATATGGCCCAGGCCTCGAACCTGCACTTTGGGTTGGCGTAAGTTTGGCTAAAGCACTTTCTATCTGTTGGAAAAAACCGATCATTCCTGTAAATCATATGGAGGGACATGCACTTTCGAGCTTACTCGAAAGCAAGTCAAAAGTTAAAAGTTATAAAGTTATAAAGTTCCCTGCCATAGCATTACTTGTAAGTGGCGGACACACCGAACTTGTCTTAATGAAAGATTGGCTAAAATATAAAATTATAGGCAGTACTAGAGACGACGCATCGGGAGAAGCATTTGATAAGGTTGCAAGAATAATTGGGCTTACCTATCCGGGAGGTCCACAGATATCTAAACTCGCGGAATCTTTTGACCCCAAAAATGGAACGGGAATAAAATTCCCTCGCCCGATGATAAATTCTGATGATTTTGATTTCTCTTTTTCCGGACTTAAAACGGCTGTTCTATATAAAGCAAAGGAGCTCGGTCAACTTACAGAAGAATTAAAAAAAGAGATTGCTTATGAGTTTGAACAAGCTGTCGTTGATACCCTCGTCTCAAAAACAAAAAAAGCTTTAATTAAATTTAAAGCTAAGTCTCTTATTTTAGGAGGTGGTGTTTCTGCCAATAAGAAACTGAGAATTTCCACAACAGAAATAGTACAGAAATATTTTCCAGAAACAGAATTATTGATACCAGAAATCTCACTGTCTGCAGATAATGCGGGAATGATAGGGGTCGCAGGATACTTCAGGTCCATCAAGAAAAAGCCTGTCTTCAGCCTATCAGCTATTAAAAAAATAAAAGCGGAGGGTAACCTGCTTCTTAAGTAGAGTCATTTTTGATATTATTTAACCCATGCAATCTCAAAATCAAAACAATCAACCAAACATCGACGAACGACTTTTAAAGCCGTACGAGCCAAACAATACCGAATCCAAAATATATAAAGTCTGGGAAGAAAGCGGACTTTTTAATCCTGATGTGTGTATTAAAAATGGTGTCACAAAAGCTGATGCTCCTGTTTTCTCCATGGTCCTCCCCCCACCCAACGTCACAGGAACACTACACATGGGACACGCTCTTATGCTCACTATCGAAGACATAATGGTCAGATTCAATAGAATGAGAGGCAAGAGAACCTTATGGGTACCGGGTACAGACCACGCAGCTATTGCAACGCAATCAAAGGTAGAAAAAATAATATACAAAGAAGAAGGTAAGAATAGACATGACCTTGGACGAGAGGAATTTTTAAATCGTGTTAAAAAATTCGCACAAGACAGCCACGACACCATAGTCAATCAAATGAAAACTATGGGTGTTTCTGTTGACTGGAGTCGCGAAGCTTATACTCTGGATGAAAAAAGAAATCTAGCCGTTAAAACCGCTTTCAAAAAAATGTATGACGAAGGTTTGATTTACAGAGGGCACAGAATAGTTAATTGGGACCCAAAAGGACAGACTACTGTTTCTGATGATGAGGTGGTGTACGAAGAGAGAAAAGCAAAATTTTATACTTTCAAATATTCAAAAGATTTCCCTATTTCCATATCCACTACCAGGCCCGAGACAAAAGTTGGTGATACAGCTGTCGCGGTACACCCCGATGATCCAAGATATAAAAATTTTGTAGGAAAAGAATTTGACGCAAATTTTGCCGGAGTTCCCATTCATATAAAAATAGTTGCAGATGAATCAGTCGATAAAGAATTTGGTACTGGAGCACTTGGGGTAACTCCTGCGCACAGTATTGCAGACTGGGATATAGCCGAAAGACACAATCTCCCCCGCCCACAGGTCATAAATGAGTATGCAAAGATGATGGTTGATACTCCGGAGCTAAAGGGCAAGAAAACAACCGAAGCTAGGGAAATAATAGTTGAATGGCTTAAGAAAGAAGGACTCTTGGAAAAAGAAGAGGAGGTTTCTCAAAATATTTCCACAGCAGAGAGAACAGGTGGAATAATAGAACCATTACCAAAACTTCAGTGGTTTTTGAATGTAAACAAAGAATTCACTCTGGTTGATTCCAAAATTGATGGAATACCTTCCGGTTCTGATACGACACTTAAAGAGATAATGAAGAAGACGGTTGAAAACGGACAAATAAACATTGTTCCGGACCACTTCAAAAAAACATATTTTCACTGGATAGAAAATTTACGTGACTGGTGTATAAGTAGACAAATATGGTTTGGTCACAGAATACCTGTCTGGTATAAAGAAGACGAAATATATTGCGGAATTAATGCGCCTGAAGGAGAAGGCTGGGTACAAGATCCAGACACGCTAGACACATGGTTCTCTTCCGGACTCTGGACTTTTAGCGTTCTTGGTTGGCCAGAAAAGACTGAAGACCTAAAAATATATCATCCTACGAACATACTCGAGACAGGATACGAAATACTTTTCTTCTGGGTAGCCAGGATGATTTTAATGACTGGCTATATTTTAGGGGATATTCCTTTCAAAAAAGTTTATCTTCATGGAACAGTTAGAGATTCTCAGGGGAGAAAAATGAGTAAGTCTCTCGGAAATGGCATTGACCCCATAGACATTGCACAAAAATATGGAGCAGACGCAGCGAGAATATCTCTCGTTATTGGCGCAGGGCCGGGTACAGATACAAGAATTTACGAGGACAAAATAAAAGGACAAAAACACTTTGCAAACAAGATCTGGAATGTCACTCGTTTCATACTCACAAATGTAAACAATGATAATCTCGGCACTCAACCGAAAAAATATTCTCCCGAGAACGAAGCGCTTTTAAATGAACTTAAAGAAGTAGTTAAACAAGCTACCGCGAATATTGAGAATGATAGACTTCATATTGCGGCAGAAGAAATATATCAATATTTCTGGCATGTCTTTGCCGACAAAATAATAGAAGATTCTAAAGAAAAATTAAACGGTAACAATGAAATGGGAGTAGAGAGAAGATGGGTAATTAAAACCATCTTGGAAACTTCTCTTAAATTAATACACCCATTTATGCCTTTTGTTACCGAGGAAGTTTGGGGGATTGTGAATAACCATTTTGGAAATAAGACAAAAAATCTTATAATGGTAAGTGAATGGCCGGAAGTATAACAGCCGACAACGTTTTTTGGTCTCTGCTCGCGGGTATTTTACCGGCATTGTTCTGGTTATGGTTTTGGTTACGTGAAGATAAAAGAAGCCCTGAACCACGTGGAATTATTCTTGCCACCTTCCTTGCGGGTATGTTTTCTGTGTTCCCTACCTATATAGCACAACAAGCGGTCACAGGAAATATAGACTACGAATATTTACTAATATTCGTCTGGCCGTTTACCGAGGAAATAGCAAAATACCTTACTGCTTATTTTATCGCACTTCGTACTAAATACTTTGATGAACCAATCGATGCAATAATCTATCTCATAACAGCTGCCCTCGGTTTTGCGGCTGCTGAAAATTTCTTCTTTTTAGTAAAACCAACTTTTTCTGTATTATCACTCATTACAGCAAACATGAGATTCATTGGCGCAACACTACTTCATCTGCTTACTTCTGCCACAATCGGTTCATTCATTGCATTGAATTTTTATAAAGACAAAACACACAGGAAAATAGCTGTTATTTTGGGTTTACTCACAGCCACCGTATTGCATAGTCTCTTTAATATTTTTATAATTAAAGGTAGTGGTGAAAATATCTTTTTAGTTTTCTCCATTCTCTGGATGTTGACCATCGCGTTGCTAGTTTTGTGTGAGAAGGTTAAAAGTTTAAAAAAATAATTCACCCGGTTAAATATAATTTTTTTAAAATATAAAAAATTAAAATTGACTAAAGTGAATTAAAAAATATTTATACTAAAATAAACAATAAATATTTTAAATAATCTAAAAAAATATTATCAGTCAATTTTATTTAACCGGGTAAATCTATGAAAAATACGAAATCATCTTTTTTTGAGAGATTAACAGGTAGTGCAGACGCCAGAAACAAAATAGAAATAGATGAATCTATAGATTTTTTGGAAGAAGAAAAAATAATTGCCACAAAACAAGACGACGAAGCGGAACTTGCGATAGACATGTACCAGACCCCGACAGATATTATTATCAGAACCATGGTGGCTGGAGTAAAACCTGAAGATTTACAGGTGTCTATAGGGAGAGATATGATTACGTTAAAAGGTTCCAGGAGTATGCAACATGAAATAAGTGAAAAAGATTTCTTTGCCAGAGAGCTATATTGGGGTTCTTTTACGAGAACAATGATGCTACCAGCCGAAGTTGATGCTGATAACGCAGAAGCAATAGAAAAACACGGACTACTAACAATCAAGTTGCCTAAAATAGCAAAAGACAAAACCAAGAGTCTCAAAATAAAATCAATCTAATGGAAGGAGAACTAAAGGAAATACTTGAACTAACAAAAGAAAATAATAAGATTCTTAGGGGAATGAGAAGTTCTCAGAGATGGAATAGTTTTTTTAATTTTGTTTATTATTTCTTAATTATTGGTTCGGTGGTTGGATCTTATTACTACCTACAACCCTATATAGATACAGCATTACAATCGTATCAAAGTATAATGTCCGGGGTTCAAGGCGGTGCTAATGGTATAAAAGATATCAATGTCTCCCCTGAAATGCTGAATCAGGTTAAAAAAACGCTTAATCTCTAATAATATTGATTTTTATATAATTTCTGGTAGATTTATACTACACAGAAATTATGCCGAGGTAGCTCAGTTGGTAGAGCATATCCCTGAAGAGGATGGGGTCGGCGGTTCGAGCCCGCCCCTCGGCACCAGAAAAAAGCGCACTTTATAGTGCGTCTTTTTTATTGGTGCCGAGGGAGAAAGCCAACTGCTTGGCTTTCGTGCGGGCTCGAAAAGCGCAGCCTTATTTTTGTTTTGCGAAGCAAAGGCAAAAATGGCGAGCTGGGGTCGAGAAAAATTTGCGTCAGCAAATTTATTCGTGACCGAGCCCTCATTTAGATTAGTGACCGAGCCGCCCCGAAAAGCGCAGTCATGTTCCGAGCAGAGCGAGGAACAGACGAGCTGGGGCCGAGAGTACTTAGTCCACGCAATGTTGCGAAGCAACATGAGTAGACTTAGTAACTCGTGGCCGAGCCCTCATTTTTTAAAAAGCTTAGTAACTTGTGACCGAGCCGCCCCGAAAAGCGCAGTCATGTTCCGAGTGGAGCGAGGAACAAACGAGCTGGGGCCGAGAGTACTTAGTCCACGCAATGTTGCCCGCCTGCGTAGGCAGGCGAAGCAACATGAGTAGACTTAGTAACTCGTGGCCGAGCCGCCCCACTAAAAAAACTTAGTGCCTCCAACAGGAATAGGCCACAAATAATTTTCTATAAAAAATCCAACAGGAATAGGTCACGCATAAATTTTCTTCAAAAATTTTGCGCTACCCCGACTCGTCTCCCTTGCTTTCGGCAAGGGGCCCGACTCCGTCTTTCAATTCCTGTTGGAGGCATAAAATAAAAAACACCCAAGCGCTTTCGCATTTGGAGTGTTTATTTTGTGCCTCCAACAGGAATTGAACCCATATCTCTCCCTTAGGACGGGATTGCTCTATCCGTTGAGCTATGGAGGCGTAACGTGTAAAAAGTACCACACTTTCAGCTCAAAATCTAGTGTAAAATACAAGATAAATCATCGTTCGTTGATGTTCTGTTTCTCTTTTCCACCCCGCATTTTTCACATTTATGAATTAACACGAACTCTCCTTTTTCATTTATGATAGATATCGGCTTCATCATTCCCTGACATTTATTTATCCTATCTCCAGGAAAAATATCAACGTGCTTTCCCCAAAGACATTTTGGGCAGTGATTTGTATATCCTGTACCAATAACAAAATTACCACACTTCTCACATGTAAAATCTTCTTTTCTTTTTTGAAATGTTTGTGACATGTTTTTATTGTGCGGGTAGCGGTAATCGAAACCGCGTCTCAACCTTGGGAAGGTCGCATTCTACCACTAAACCATACCCGCGATATTTTATTTCCAAAACAAAACTAGACCCACCAACTTATTCCACATAGACGACATAGGGCCCTCCTTTGCTTTAATAACAGGAATATTTCCTTCGGCCTTATCTACAACTACCAATACCTGCTCCCCGGGTTTAACTACTTGAAACCTCCTTCTAAGCTCTTCTTCAATTCCCCTCTCTGTATTTAATTTAGCTATTTCTTTTTCCAAACCAACCTTCTTTTTCTCTAAATTGGCCAACGTTATCTCGGCTTCTTTCATGTTTATTCTAGCCATAGAATCCTTTTTGTAAACGCCCCAAACACTTTTTAATAAAAGTATCGTGGCAACAAGAAGGATAAATGAAAATACATCTGACCTAAATATTTTGTGCCATTTTTTTCTCCCTTGAAAATCTCTCATTTACATACTATTATTACATATATTATGTTGATGAAAAAGAACAAAAAAGCAGTTAGCGTCATTTGGGCATTTATCTGTTTAGCGGTTATAGTAAGCATGGTATTAATGTATCTACCAGGCTTTTTTAACTACTAACTATTCCTTACCTTTCATTACCCTTAGGAAGACATCGGGCGGGATATTAACAGATCCATGCTTTTTCATTTTCTTCTTTCCTTTTTTCTGCTTCTCTCTCAGCTTCATTTTTCTGGTGATATCTCCTCCATACAAGTATCCGGCGACGTCCTTCTTCATACCAGACATTGAACGAGACGCAACTATTCTTCCATCTATTTTTGCCTGTATCTTAAAATCAAACATCTGTCTGGGGAGAATTTCTTTAAGTCTTTCAACAATATCGTTTGCCTCGGTTTCTATCTTTCTGCGCGAGATGATCCTAGAGAAAGCGGTAACAGGCTCGTCCGCGAGTAGTACATCCATCCTAGCTACATCTGCCTCTCTCATACCAATCATCTTGTAAGAAAGCGAAGCAAAGCCGGAAGACACGCTCTTGAGCTCATCAAAGAAATTGCGCATGAGCTCTCGTAGCGGCATCTCAACAATTAAATCATTTCTATTGTCTCCAAAAATTTCTGTATTACCGACAATTGCTTCATGATCATAAAGCATTTGCATAATATCTCCGACATATTTGGGAGGCATAATTATTCTCGCTTCTATCCAAGGCTCAAAAACTTTATCCATTTTATCTCTTTCCGGAAAACGTGCAGCAGAATATATAAGCTCCCTTTTATCTGATCCCTTCATTTGAACTTCGTATCCCACAGTAGGTGCGGCAATTATGATATTTATTCCATATTCCCTCTTTAATCTCTCGGTTATAATCTCCAGGTGAAGCATTCCGAGAAAACCACACTTAAATCCCCTACCCAACGACATTGATGATTCTTCTTCGAAATCAAGAGAAGAGTCTGAGAGTTTCAATTTTTCCAAAGAATGCTTTAATAGGCCGAAATCATCTTGGCTCTCAGGATAGATAGAAGCCCAAACAACAGACCTTGGTTGCATATAGCCAGTTAGTGCAGGGAGTTTTTTATTAAACTTCGTTATTGTGTCTCCAACGGTTGCCCTGCTTAAACTCTTTATTCCGGTAACCACATAGCCGATCTCCCCCGCTTTTATTTCATCAGAAGCCTTTTTGCCTGGAATAAAAAACCCGACTTCATTTGCAGTAAATCTCTCTTCGCTAAAAGAAAAAACTAAATCATCTCCAGCCTTTAGTGAGCCGTCAAAAACTCTAACGTAAACAATTATTCCCTGATGATTAGAATATTCGAAGTCAAAAATAAGAGCACTGGCACTTCCACTATTTTCATGTAATTCTTTTGGAGGTGGAACTTTTTTTATTATTTCTTCAAGTAATCCGGCAACCCCTTCGCCTGTTTTTCCTGAAACCTTGATTATATCTTCTTCATTACACCCAAGTATCTGTATTATTTCATCCGTTACCTCCTCAACATTTGCCGACGGAAGATCTACTTTATTAATAACGGGTATTATTTTAAGTCCAGACTCCCTGGCTATTTCAAGAGTAGAAAGAGTCTGTGCCTGAACTCCCTGTGTGGCATCAACGAGAAGTAATGCCCCTTCTACAGCCTTTAAAGCCCTAGAAACCTCGTAGGAGAAGTCTATGTGCCCTGGGGTGTCTATTAGGTTCAAAGTATAATCAACCCCTTCTAAAGCGTAATTTATGCGTACAGGTTGCATCTTTATAGTGATACCCCTCTCTCTTTCAAGCTCCATACTATCTAGCACCTGAGCCATCATTTTTCGCTTTTCTATGGTATTTGTAACTTCAAGTATTCTATCAGCCAGGGTGCTTTTGCCATGATCGATATGAGCAATAATAGAGAAATTTCTTATATTTCTCATTTCCACAATTATATTGTTTTTTGACGAATTATTTTGCATGTATTGTCCATATAATATATATGTTAAAAGGCGGAAGGACAAGCTCCCGAAGAATATTCACTCCGGATTACCGCGAGCTTCGCTCTCGCAAAGACGGCGAGAGCATAAGGGATTTCGTCTACAGATGTCGCCTATGTCTCGGCGACCCTCGATAAGATCGGAATAACACACAAAAACTGGATTGCCACGGACTAAAGCCTTCGCAAAGACGTTCAATTGGCGGATAACGGTAGTGGGGTTTTAATTCGTAATTCTTAATTCCTAACCTGCCCCGTAGGAAGTTTATAGATAAAGTTAATATTATAGAGGAAGTAGCCGTAGGCGACTACTGAGTAGTATTGGTAATATAAAGCAATAAGTTATGCGAACTTTCCTCCTGGGGTTCTTAATTATTCCCTATATTTCCTCCGGGCTTGGCAAAACCGTTTCTGATTTCCAGAACTTCTTTCCCAGGGAATTTTCTATTTCTAGATACTCTGAGCTCTTTATCAACTTAAGTATTATTATATTAACTAAAATACCAGTAATACCGGCAACAAACCCTTGCAAGAATATTTCCCAAAGAGTATCTATCTCAAAAACAAGAGACATGTGACCAAGTATCCAATAAGAGACCGCGCCCATGGATAAAGAAGCACTTCCCACCTGTAGAATTGTTGTTCTGAACCTTTTTGAAAATGAATCAAAATCAAAAGTAAACATAATAAAGAGAGATACAAGATTAAACATGGTTCCAAGAGAAAAGGCCAATGGCAACATTAATATTTCAGTACCGGGAACATCATCAACCCTTAAAACAAACTCCAATGTTTTTCTAAAAAAATTATTAGAAGAAAATACATCAACAAAAAAATATGCCAAAACAACTATTAGTACCGATGATGCTATCTTGGTCAAAACAGGTTTGGTTGTATGCCCAGTAGCATAATAAACACGGTCCAAAAGCTGAATAAGATTTTGTGCGATCACTGAAACGGAAAAAATAGCGAGTGCGGCGATAGTCAGCTTTGTATCATTCCAGCTAAACATTCCTGCCCCCAAAATAGTTCTCACTATCTGAGCTCGAAGTACAATAAAAAGAACAGTTATCGGAATAGACCAAAAAACTATATGATTAAAAGCTCCCTCAATATATTTTACAAATTCTGATACATTATTTTTAGAAAAAATACGACTCAATTCCGGAAGCGCAGCTACGGAATAGCTTACACCGATAACAGCCAGAGGAACTGATTGTAAATTATATGAAAAATTAAAAATAGAAATGGAACCATCTTTCATAAATGACCCCTCGGCGATAAGAAACATTATGGCGAGTTGATTTATTCCCAGGGCTAAAGTTCGAGGAAAAGACAGAACGGAAACCTTTTTTATTTCTTTAAAATCAATATTAAAAGTTAGAGACGGAAGCATTCCCATCTTGAATACAATAGGTATCTGAATAGCAAAATGCACAAAAGCACCCAATACTACTCCCATCGCCAACCCCGATAATCCAAACATTGGGTACAAAAATAAAATACCAAAAATTATACCTAGATTATAAAAAATTGGACTTAACGCATAAACTAAAAACTTTTTAAAAGACTGGGTAACGCTTCCGAGTAGATTTGATAAGCCCAGGAAAAATGGGGACAGGAGCAGAATACGACTCAACAAAACAACCATCTCTTTAGATTCAACATCAAACCCCGGTGTTATTATTGATGATATTTGAGGCATAAAAATAAATGCGATAAAACTAAAAAACACCATCGTTACTGAGAAAACTGTGAGAATTTGACTCAAAAAACCCTGAGCTTTACAAAGCCCCTCATCTCCTCCTGTTTCTATTTTGGAAATTATCATCGGTATCATAACCGTTACAGCCAAAAAAGAACCAACGGATATAAAAAGAAGGTCCGGCACTCTAAATGATGCATAATAAATATCCAACGAGCGACTTGCACCAAAATTACTAGCCAAAAGCCTGTCTCTAAATAAAGCTAAAAACTGAGAAGAAAGAGCGGATACCCCAAGAAGAAAAGCGGCCTCATGGAGACCGCTGACTTCCCAATTAAGAATTTTTAATATTTTTTTGACCATCTACCTGTAATCTTTTACTCAGTTTCTTTAATAGGTAATTTTCCTTTTTTAATCGGATTGATTTCCGCAGATATCGCAGTGGCAAAAGGTTCCTTGCCTTGTAAAAGATTATTAATAATGTTCTTAATCTCCTGATTATCAGGATTCAGCGCACTAATATCTCTAAACTGCTTTATCGCTTGACTATTTTTCCCAATCTTAGAATAGCTTAATCCCAAAAAATATTTCGCATTAGAGTATTGAGGATTTATAGACTCCGCTCTTTCTAGTGCAATAATGGCCCCCTCATAGTCACGATTTGAAAATTTTAAGAATCCGAGTTGAAAGAGGATCCCCAAATCATCTGGAGCAAACAAATATGCCTGTTCAGCCTTAGCTATAGCACCAACGAGATTACCCTCACTAGCCTCTATTTGAGAAAGAAGATATATCGCAGCTGTAAAATTACTCTTAAGAGATATGGCTGATGTTAAATATTCTTTTGCCTTAGGAATATTATTACTTGCTATTTCTAGACGAGCCATATCTAACAATATAGTAGGATTTTTTGGGTTAAGTTCTAATGCTTTTTTATAAGAATCAGATGCACGACCATAAGAACCATCAACGACCCCCAAAGGAACAACCGCCTCGCCAACCCTACCAAGTGCGACCCAATTCAAATAATTTAAACTGTCTAATTTTATCGCGGTATTGGCCGCAGCATAAGCATCAGTTATCATTTGCCTAATCAGAGAAACGTCATCTTTGTCCATTTTGTTATTAGAAATAAATTTACTCAATTTATTTAAATTTATTTCAGATATTGTTCTATAATAAACATCCTGTTCATTATAAGAAACAGCTGATTTAATATTTTCTAATGCGGCATCAAAGTCACCGGATGAATTTAAAGAATACATACTCTTTTGGAACAAATAGTTGGACGCAAACTTATTATAAATAGAATAACCACTAGATATTCCAAACACCACAAGAACAACCAATATCAAAACAGAAACAAAACCTAATCTTGGGTCTTTTAAGAAAGAAAATTCAAAGCTTTTTATGGTTCCTACATATATAAGCGAAGCAACAAGGACACCGGTTGCCAAAAAAGTCAGAGTGAATACAACGACTTCAGAAACATAAACAAAAGAAAACAACCAGAGATAAACAGCCGACACTAAAGAAAGAAATACCATAAACCTGGAAGATCTTGGGATATTAGAGTATAAAACAGTTCTAAATCCATAATATAAAATAGTACACAAAAATAATATCCAAGCTAATACCCCCACTAACCCAAGCGTAACAAAATAAGAAGGTATTTTCCCCACCCCCATATTAAAATCAACATTCCAAAAAATAGTATCGTTAACAACGTTAGGTTTAAATTTAAGCCACTGTCCAGAAAAATTATTTGGCCCCGACCCAAACAACATACTTCTCCATCCTTCTCTGTAGGTATTTTGGGCGATATTAAGAGTTGCAGACAAGGATGGTCTAACATCTAGGTTGACTACACTGTACTTAGCGAGTATCTCACCAATCTTTGTCTGAGCAAAAAACATAATAACGCAAAGCAGAATAACAACAAAAGAAGGACGATAAAGTATTTTTATTTTTGAATGTCCAGAATGAGTCTTGTCTATGTTAAAAAACATAACATAAACAAATACCAAAAGAGAAACAGCACCAACAGTAACCCAAACAGCTGAATAGTTAACCACAGCGACAGAAAAGACAGATAATACAAGGACAGACCAAATAAACATTCTCGAATAAAAATTTAAGTGCATTAACTCAATAGTAGCCAAAGACATCACAACGCAAAGACCAAAAAATATTCCAAGATCATTCCACTTGCCAATCATATTTGAGGTAACCCCTGACCCAGGCATAAAACTTCCGGCGTAATAAAACTGAACAACTTCAGCAACAAAAACTATTACAAAAGATAAGAATAAACTTGTGTAAAAATAAGACAACCTCTTCATATTTTGAAAATATATGGACGACAAAAACATCAAGATAAAAACCGCTATAAAAACAGAAAGGGTGTCTGTATCAAGCCCCATTCCAAACAACGAATTATAAAAATTTTTACCGATTCCTGGAGACAAAAAAGAAGATAAAATAAAAGAAAAAAGTAATAAGGTTGAACTCTTAGCAAACATTCCCCCAGGAATAGACAACTTTCCATCTTCAAATCTTGCAAGAAGCCAAAACATTAAAGAAATAATAGCCCCAGAAAATAATATGGCCTTTTTACCAAAATCCATAGAAAAACCGGGAAATGGATTATAAATAAAAATTGGTAGCAAAAAACAAGTGGCCATCAATAACCAAAAAGAAATTTTTTCCATTAAGGACAAAACCCTGGGAGTAATCTGATCTCCATAATGAGAATCTACTTTCATTCCCTGTTCACCAGAAGAAGAAGGGGTACCGTCTATGATATTTTTGTCCATCATTTTTTAAAAAAATTAATAATTTAAAACTAACAAACTTAATTTTAATATTTAAAGACACTAACACAAACTAGACAGACCGTATTTTTGTTGTTAATATATGTTCGCCTGTGCCGGATAATTGATCCGCTCCAGTTCTTTCTTATTTTCGTGGAGGCTCAACCTCCTGAAAAAGAGGTTGAGCCTCCTTTGCTCGAAAATCAGAAAAAACTGGAGCGGGTAGGAAAGTCCGAACGCTCATTTAATGGTAGTGGGTAATCCCCACCGCGAGTAATCGCCGAGGTGCGAACAGTGACGGATCTTGATGAAAATCAATATCCACCCCAAAGGTTACGCGAGTAATTTTCGGAGGTGCAATCCTCTAGAGACAGAGGAAGTGAAACGGCAAAATCCTTACCAGAGTGCAAGGCCGTATCCCCCATCAGTTCAAAGAACTGATAGGGGAAGTGCCGCTAGATCCTGATAGTAATATCAGGACCAGATAAATAATTATCTAAACAGAATTCGGCTTATAGGCACAGACAAATGAAAAACCCGCACTAAACTGCGGGTTTTTCTCTGCACTTTTTTAAATTTTATTTGATATAACGCCGATTAATTTATTATTTTTTATTTCCGTCCGGCAATGGTTCTATTTCACAAAGACCGGCGGTACAGGCTAACTCTTTAGAACCTTTGGTCTGATCATCATATTCATACAGAACCAACTTAGAAAAATCTATCTCTGGAAATACTGCTGCCCTTTTTTTATATTCCTCTTCAGTAATGGTTTCATATGGCGCCAATCTGTACACATGCTCATCTCTAGGTAAGAAAGATAAACCACCAACAATATCCCAATTGTCATAAACAGCACTTCCAACCTTCAACCATTCTCCATTACTTACGGATATTGTTACAGAAGGATTATGCTCTGTAAAATTCAATTTCAGAATTTTCCAATATTCAAGCTGGTCGATTGCAGAAAGATCATTTTTAACAATTGCGCCATCGGGAGATTTTATTGGAAATTCTAAAACATATGTTTTGGCATTATTTTCATCCTGTCCAACCTCGGGAGAATATGGAACGCCCATATCTTTAAGCATCATAAATAACGGATTGTGATTCTCTACCCTAACTCTTCTTAAATAATATTTAGAATGTCTTGGATGACAACCGGACGAGGAATCAAATAATTGAGAACCATTTCCAGACGGCTTAACACAAGTGGCCGCGGTCGCAGGATTAATACCAAACTTCTTTGCATATTTTTTATTTGTTTCAATAACCATAGTCTTCATTTTTTCAAGTGTCTTTGGATCACGCACAGCTTTACAGTCCCACTGTCCAGTTATTGATACTCCGAGAAGCGCTTCTTCTTCACAATTCCTCTTCCACTCTTTAGAGAGGTAGGGGAATTTAGTCAGTGTTGCCTGATAAGTTCCCAAAATGGCAGCGATTCTGGCTTTTTCGATAAGCGTTTTTTCTGTGTCCTCTTTTCTAGCAACGATCTCACTGAGATTACAAAATTGTTTTGATCTTAAAATTATCTCTCCGCATGGATTTATACCACTATCATAAGAATCTTTCTCGAATAATTTCCACCTTCTCTCTGGCATTTGCTTAAAAAGGCTTCCTCTGTTAAATATACCCCTCTCACCAGAACCGGACTTCATTAAGCTTATCCACTCCTCCAAAAATTGAACCACGGTGGGCTTTTCGTTGTATACAACTGAATTATTGGCCATGCTTCTCTCTGGGTGAGCCAAATAAAATTGTCCACTTTTTGCATCGCGCATTTCGGGATCATCTAACTCAGAAAGAGATATAAGGGCACTTCTCCTAACCCCACCCATAACTACAACTTCTCCTGTTTTACATACAATATCGTGAACATCAAGGGTCGTTAGATGCCTCCCTTGCCTAGACATAATTTTACTTCGAGAAAAATCAAGCAACGCCTTGAGTGGCTCGGGACCGGATGCTCTACCTCCCATAGTAGCAAGTCTCGCACCCTGTGGCCTTACTTTAGAATAATCAAATTCTACATCACCTCCTTCGGCCCACGTATTTAGTCCTAATACGAACGCATTAGCCCAACCCTCTTTGCTATCTTCTACAAAATGCTTTGGTAATTTCTTTCCAGTCTGTCTTTTTATTATTGGCAACATTTCAACGTTTTGTCTCTCAACAGAAAAACCAATACCAGTACCACACATCAAAACATACATTATCTCGCCAAAATCCTGCCAACATTTGGGAGCGACAAATGCACAGTTATAAGCAGCAACATTAGTAGATCTTGTCGCCTTACCAGCAGCCCACAGTAATCTCATAGAACCCAAGGTCTTCATTGACAACATATAAGACCTTACTTCTTCATATTCTTCTTCTGACATTTTCTTGCCGAGATTTTCTTTCATAAAATCGACATATCTACCCACAGTCTCAAGCCAAGTCTCCCTCCTTCCTTTTTCTGGTATCCATTTGGAATATGAGCTGTAAAAGACAAACTCAGACAAAGGATTTCTAAAATATTTTTTGCTTTCATTTACTAGTCTACGAACCTCCTCATGCACAACAGCCCCGGTCTGTCTTCTTAACTCTGCCCTTTTCTCTCTGTATATAATGAATGCTTTAGCTGTCTTCGGATAACTCATCATAATGAGTTCGTTCTCTATTATATCTTGGGTGTCTTCAACGGTTGGTATATAGCTCCTATCGTCAGCTATCATGGTAGCAAGCTCTTTTACCACTGAATGAGCCACAAAACGAGCGTCTTCCTCTTTGCCCTCCTTAGCAACCTCCATCGCTTTTGAAACAGCATTAGTAATTCTATTTATATCAAATTCGACGACGGTTCCGTCTCTTTTAACCATCTTCGTTGGCATCTTAGTCGGCTTCTTTTTATTGATTTTCTTTTCTTCTGGCATTTTATTTTTTAGATATTCTCTTAAGTTTTCTTGTTAATTAAAATATAATCAACTCGATTATATTTAATTACAATTCGCCCGACCTTTTCCTTTTTTGCTGGGCGAAAAATTTTGGCGGATAAAAATAAAACTACTAATAATAGTTTCATTTTATTCCAAAAAAATAAAAACAACGGTGTGGATAACCGTTGTAAAACAAATTTTTTTTTGAGTAAAAGAGGGTGTTAGAATATCAAGTATTTAAAGGATTAAATGATGATAAAAAACTAAGAGGCAACTTTGACTGTATTTAAGTCTTTCTCCCTTTCAATATCTTTTAGAAAAGAGACTAGAAAATTTAACCAAAACCAACCAACAAAATACCCCCCCACAACATCACTCAAATAATGAACTCCCAAGTAAAGACGACTAAATCCAATCAATAAAATTATCAATGCAGAAAAAATAGCAGACGCATACCTTTTCTTAATGTTAATCTCCCGTGTCTTTAAAACAAGAACAGCGATAAAACCATAAACAAATAAGGCTGCCAAAGAGTGTCCACTTGGAAAAGAATAAGTATATCCTTCGTAGATCTCCGCACCTAATGGCCTGTCCCTACCAACAAAATATTTAATCAAAAATCCGGAAATCATATTCAAGATGAGTGCGACCCAAAATATTTTCAATAAAAATGTATCTTTAGTCCAAAACCTATAAATAAGATACGACAAGATAACACCCAGAATAACTATAAAATATTTATCTCCAAGAAGCGTAATGTAGCCAAAAAAGCTCAAAAGGGCGGGTGTTCTGATACCGCTCAACAAATTATCAAAACCAAAATCTAGCTGGTAAACAAAATTCCCATACACAAAACCAACTGAAATAAGGGTTAAAATAAATATAAACAGCTTTTTATTATCAAATATTTTCATCGTCTTTTAATTATACCCCATTCTTGAGTTAAAAATAAAGGGAAATAGCATTGTCAGGCTTTACTATATTTATAAAGTATGTTATAAGGTGCGAATGAAAATAAAGACAGCCAAACAAAAGAATTGTGCCGACTGTGGACCGACTTCCCTAAAAATGCTCTCGGACTATTTTAACCTTGGCTATTCTTATAAAGAACTAGCCAAAATGTCCAATTATACGAGAGAAGAAGGCATGACTACAGACAAAATGATACGAACAATAGAAAAAATGGGGCTTAGGGTACAAGCCAAGCACGGAAATTCCTGGGATAATCTTAACAATAAGAACACACCTGAAAACGTGATTATTTTACTATGGATGTATAACGGATATATCGAGCACTATAGTGTATTAGAAAAAGTTACAGAGAAGAGAATATATTACGCCGATCCTTACCTTGGTAAGATAGATTGGGCAAAAAAACATTTTTTCTTAAAGATGTGGCACAATTATAAGGATTTCAAATATCCGACAAAAAGTTCCGATATGCAACTCCGGTGGATGGCTGTGGTTTCGAAAAAATAAAAAATATCTTGCTTTTTTTATGAGAAGTAGTAGCTTGTGACCAGAAAAGCAAAAGTAAAAAGGAGGTGATGAAAGATGAAGAGATTTCTGATTCCGAGAATAGCGCATTGTTGCCAAGGTAGATAACTTAGTCTTCGAGACAAGACAATAAACATGTCTCATTGGGGAGTGCCACAACGCTCCCCTTTTATATATCCCCAAAAAATCTAGCTAGAATATTCCGTGATCGTGGAAAGTTTTTGTGTACATTTTATCAACTTTCATAATATGCTCCACAAACCACTCTTCCAAAAACTTAACAAGTTCCCCACTGATACCTTCTTTGCTAATTTCAAAACCCCTCCTAAATTCTTCGAGTTTTTTTCTAAATTCATCATGTTTCTCTATGTGAGCATCGGTATATTCATACTTAACAGAATCAAAAAGCTTCTCTTCTGTTGCAAAATGAAATCTAGCATATCCATCCAACTGGTCAAAAACGTGTCCCATCCACTCTTTTTCTTTTCCTGCATAAATAGCAGTATTCAATTCATTTAATACGCTGAAAAAATGCTGATGCTGTTCATCTATTTCTTTTATTTCAACACTGTATTCTTTTATCCAAATGATATTTTTCATATTAATTTAATTTATTATTATTATAATTTTCTGCCATCTACAGCCCAGTGCAAAAGCGACTGCCTTTGTTTACGTCTGCAATTAAGATCCCCCGCTCTGCAATTTTTCTTTACTTGTGCGATATGACGGGCAATAGCTTTCCATCTCTTTATTTGTTTCAGATCCTCCTCCGGCAAACGCCTCCCCATGTAATATCTACAGTACCACTGAAACCATCCTCGCGGGTCATGCTTTTCGTTTATCCAGCCTTTTTCACGCCAAACAGAAAGTGGCTGACTTGCATTAACGCCAAAATAATTCAATTCCGGGTCGTGCTTTTTGTGACACAACTTCGCCTTTTTATACCAATCATCAGGAAATTCTTTTTTACAGTCGGTCATATACTTACCACCGAAAACCCCAAGAGAAAGCATCTCTTTGGGTGTGAGCTGAGGCTTAAAATCTTTTGCAAAATTTTTACCAACAGGCTCCGTAAGTTCGTACGTATACCCATTTTGCATTAAGTCGTTTACAATAACTTTTTTCATATAATGAAATTATACAATAAAATAGATTTTAGAGCTCTTGTTTTTGCAAAACGACAAACCACCCAGACGCTTACGCGTCTGGGTGGGTCATAAGGAGAGATTTGGTCACACATAAATTTTCTTTGAAAATTTTGTGCAACCCCGCCTCTTCTCCCTTGTTTTCAACAAGGGTTACCGGTCGCCGAGATATAGGCGACACCTGTAGACGGACTGTGGCCTTCAAATCTCTCACCCTCGCGAAACGACAAACCGCCAAAATGTTTTCACATTTTGGCGGGTCGTAAGGAGAGATTTGGTCACAACTCTTTTGCTTCGCAAAAGGTCGCGACCCCGCCTCGTCTCCCTTGCTTTCAGCAAGGGGCCCGACTGTGGCCTTCAAATCTCTCACCCTCGCGAAACGACAAACCGCCAAAATGTTTTCACATTTTGGCGGGTCGTTTGCGGAGGGTGAGAGATTTGAACTCTCGAGGCCCGTTAAGACCTACGTCCTTTCCAGGGACGCGCACTAGACCACTATGCGAACCCTCCTTGTATACGATAACGTAAAAACAATATAACCGAAAAGAACAATTAAGTCCAACTGTTTTTGACATAAAACCGGCTTATGTATCTTATAAAAAGTTATCCACACACACCAATTTTCATGATAATGGAAGTGGTATAATTATATTAGGTTAATGGTACATTAACAATTTAAACAGAAAGGAGGTGCTCTATTATGTTAAAACAGCTTCTTGAGGTTATCAACAACGGTCTCGATTTTATCCTGAAGGCCCTGCCCTTCATCGTTAAGATAGCGATCTTATTCATGATCCTTATCGGCTACGGTATTTCCGTGCCCCTTGGTCTCACGCTTCACAAGCTTTCCAACATCGTCGTATTCGGTCTCTTTGGTCAACCGATCATCGATGCCATTAAAGCCGTTATCGAAAAATTCTTCGCAGAAGTTTAATCTTCCTTTCAAAAAATTATCCGCCCTTTCAATAGAGCGGATTTTTAATATATTAAAAACATTCCTTAAATATATTTTTTATCTGAATTATTTTATAGATTCCTCCCAGCTTCTAGCGTACTTCTCTAGATATTCATCTCTATTTCCCATTTCAAAAATGATATTTTTTGCGCCATCTTTCAATTCAGAGAGATAAGAATCATCATTAGCAATCTTCAGCATGGCTATCTCTAACTCCTTCTTTGAACCGACAGGAACAACGATCCCATTCTGATCATTTTTTATTAATTGTTCAGAAACCCCGACATCTGTCGTTATAACAGGAGTACCCACAGATAGAGCTTCAACAATTGTCCTACCATAACCCTCGTAGTTAGAAGTATTTAAAAAGACATCACAGGTTTTATAATAAGAAGACAAATGATCGGACCAATCTTCAAATATAATACTTTTCTGCAAACCTTCTCCTCGAACAAGTCCTTCTGCTAATTTTCTAAACGGACCGCTACCCACAATAATAAGACCAATCTCCGAACGATCTTTCAAAACATGTCTCATTGCGTGTATTGCCAAAAATATGTTTTTCTCAATTGTTATCCTTGAGGCCATTAAAAATATTTTTTTAAATTGTGGGTATTTTTTCTTCAGATCAACACTTATCGGAGAATTTTTTATTGCCGAAACATCTGTCCAGATGGGAAGAATTATTGGTTTAACTTTTAGTCTGAGCCCCTTAATAGAGTCAAAGATCCTAGAAGATACGACTCGTATTCCCGTCGCGCTCTTTAAAACGGACTTGGCAATATAAACCTTGATTCTATTATAAAATGATTCTTTCCTAAAATAAGGACTCATAAAATCAGTGTGAATTTGAACCTGAAAACCGGCCCTAAGCCACTTTGCAAGTCTTCTACCAATAAGACCCAAAACAAAGGGGTCTTGTGTGGTCACAAGATCTATCTTGTGATTGAGAACAAAAGAAAGTTTTCTTGGGCTAACTTTAAACAGACCCAACAGACCCAAAAATGACCTAGGGTGAGCAAAAACATTGTCAGACACTTGATATACATCATCTTCGTTTCCACCTCTAAAATTGCCATTAAAAATAACGATGTCTAGTCGATTAACAAGAGAACCGTATTCTTTCATTCTTTTCCAGGAGTCACTATTAGGGTGCAATATTTCCATATCACTGCCTATCATTAAAACATTTATGCCTTTGGTTATTTTATCCATCCTTTTTTAATTATTTTTTAAAAATATTTAAATGTTCATTTATTATATCATTCCACGTCGTGTTTTTGTTTTTTTGTATCACATCTAAAATTTCTTCCTCTGCGACGATGCCGGAATTTATAATATCTATTAATTTATTTTCTATATCTTTTATATCTATCGCATTCCAAGTAAAACGTTCAGGTAACTTAATAGAAAGACCATTTTCCTTCGTTATTATAACCGGCCTAGCGCAGGAAAGACACTCTAAAATAAAATTAGGATTAAATTCCGTAAGAGCTGGGGCAACGCAAACAGAACACTCTTTTATCTCTCTCATTAACTCATCGTGTGGAACTTTTGCCTTAAAAATAACTTGATTCCTAATATTTAACCTCTTTATCAATCTAACAAGTTCTCTTTTTTCCGGACCATCACCTATTAATATCAATTTAGCGGGTGATATCTCTGTATAAATATTAGCGAAAGCAATAATAAGTCGTTCAAGATTTTTGTATTTAACAAACCTTCCTGCAAATAAAATATTTTTTCCTATCTTTGCTGGTCTATCCTGAAGACCTGCCTCACATGCAGATGGAATCGGGTTTGGTAAAACTACAATATTATCTTTTGATATTCCATAATAATTTTTATAAATATTCGCAAGTAAATCTGTCGGTACAATTATCTTTTCTGCACTCATTAATACTGTCTGGCCAACATGATACAAAAAATATTTCTTATATTTTTCCAAATTATAAAAATTTATTACAGAAATTTTTATCTTTCCTTTCTCTGCCAACCTCTCCCAAAGAAGGTCTCCCCCAACCCTAACCATAAATCTTCTTCCCACCAATCTGGCAATAAAGGCCGCCGGTAAGCCTGCAGCTGATATATCTTGAGCATAAATTATTTCATATCTGAGTGAAGCAGCAAAAAGCTTTATTAAATACACAAAATGCCTAATCCCAAAAGGTAATTTTCTAGATACCCTCTCAATCTCAAAACCATCGTCAATTATTAAGTCGCTTTTTACATCTGAGTAAGCGATAACCCCGGTCTTTATTCCCTTCTCTTTAAAACTCTTTAAGAACCTAAAAGCATGAGTTGCGGGACCACCAATATCAGGAGGAAATATACCGGCAGACAACAAAACGCTTCCAGGTATCATCATTGAACTTTTAAAAACAAAGCGACTGTATAAAACAAAATTCATGTTGGCTAAAATAGCCATGGCGATCAATTGGGCTAAAAGATACCAAACATCGAGTGCTTCAACAAAAAAGAATACTAAAAATAAATTTAAGAAAAGATTAACAACAGCTAGAATTGTGTAGATAAAAATTTGAAATCCCATACCAGAAGTATTCTTGTCTTGAAATGTCCAAAATTTTTGGAGTGTGGCACCAAAAACAAAAGCAAAAATAAAAGCCGAGGCTGTAGCTATTAAATATCTGTGATAAAAAATGTATTCAACAAAAACATAAAGAGACCCCAGATCAACAATTGCAGCAATAAATCCCACCAAAATATATTTAATAAAAATTCTATTCTTAAAAAGTGACTTATATGCTATAGGAAATTTTTCTTCTGCTTTTTCGTTTATTTTTTTATAAACTCTCTTTATCATATTTTATTGAATATTTCTCTCATATTATCCGCAATAAGATTCCAGTCATATTTTGTCACCGCCAATTCTTTCCCATTTTTTGTTATCCTTTTACGAAGTTCATGATTTTCTTCAATCATTTTTATTTGTTCAGCAATGTTCTGAGGGTCTCTAACATCACAAAATAATCCAGTTGGTTCCTTGTCTATATTTTTAATAGGATCAAACAAAAAATCAGTAATACCACCAACCGCAGTCGCTATAACGGGAATTTCAGCTGCCATTGCCTCTATAAAAGAATTACCCATACCCTCTGAAAGAGACGGCCTTATAAATACATCCGAAATTTTTAAATATTTTGGTATTTCCGAATAATTAATTTGACCCAAGAAAATAACCCTATCAGAGACACCTTCTTGTTTGGCGAGTCGCTGAAGAATCTCCTGATCTGGTCCCATGCCCAAGATTATAAATTTAAAATTGGAAGGCAAAAATACAAGGGACTTTATAACATCATCTACTGCATTTTTTAATACTAAACGAGATGTGGTAATTATATATTTATCACCCTCTTTTTTACCTAATTTTATTTTTAAATCGCCAAGTTCCTTATCACTGTATTTTTTAGTAAAGAGAGATATGTCCACACCATTTGATACAACGTCTAGTTTTCCCTTATACCCCATATCCCTGGCAAACCATGCCAAATAAGTAGAAATAGCTTGAATTCGATCGGCTTTTGCAAAAATTTTCACAAACAAAGGATATACAAATCTCACTCTCTTTTTTATATAATCAATAGGGTCTCCTTCTTGAAGAGTCAGTAAATATTTTATCGAAGGGTGAAAGGTCTTAAAAAACATAGCACCAAAACCTGCATAATTAGCCATCATGGCCCAGACAGAATCATATTTTCTCTCCCTATGAAGCTGACTCGCCTTTATACAAGAGGTAAAGGGAAATAAGTATTTATTTAAATTTAGAGGGAATTTTACTAGATCCGCAATTTTTGGAGACTTAGCGGTAAAACCAATCCTGTGCACGTTCACATTTCCAATCTTTTCAAACTTCGGAAGTTTTCTATCAAAACGAGGCGTGATCATATCAAACTCAAAATCGACGGGGGAAATTCTGTCAGTAATTTCCTTAATGGCCACTTCAGCCCCCCCAACAAAATTCGGATAATAAGCAAGTGAAAAAATTAAAATTCTCTTCTTCATTTTTATTTTGGTCTTGAAAGTTTTTTCTGCTTTTTGTTCAATATGTCGGAATGAGCACTTCTTAACTGTTTTACAAAAGTTCCCGTATCAGCAGAACGATGTGATATATTAATGCTAGAATCTATTTTTTTAAAATATTTTTCCTCATCCTTATCCAAGATGTGAACAGACTCCGCATTTTTTAATATTGCCCTTAATAGTGGTTTGAATACAGTTCTCTTAATAATGTTTACATTTTCAGTCTCTTTTGGTTCTAGAGATATTAAGAAATTTATCTTGTTACCAATCAGCATTTTAGTAAAAAGCACCGCCAAACCAGAATAACTTGCCATAACAGACCAAGCAAATTTAAAATCATATTTCTTATCAAGATAATAAGCCTTTATTGCACCCAAAACAGGAAGAAGATATTTATCTAATTTAAAACCGAAACCAATTCTATAAATGGAAACATTGCCCATACTTTCGAAATTTTTTCTGTCTTTCTTAAACCTCGTAGTAATTACATGAAATTCAGTATCTTTCATTTCTCTGGCCAAAGAAAGCAGAGAGTCCTCAGCTGGGCCACAATCGGGATAAAAAGTATTAGCAAAAACAACTATTTTATTTTCCGGTCTTGCTACACCCCTAAAATACTCTATGGTTTTATCAAGACCCTCGCTTAACGAAATTTTTGGTTCCCAATCAAGCTCTTTGTTTGCCAAAGAAATATCGGGACACCTTCTCTTCGGATCATCTGAAACACCCCTTTCAAAAATAATTTTAGAATTAGAGCCGATTTTTTTTATTATAATCCCCGCGATATCTTTCATTGTAACCTCTCCCGGATTACCCAAATTAACAGGGCCGATAAAACCATCTTTTACCATCATTTTATCTATTCCCGAAACAAGATCATCTATGTATTGAAAACTTCTTGTATAAGTACCATCACCATAGATAGCAAGATCTTTACCCGCCAGGGCATTAGAGACGAAGTTACTTACAGCTCGTCCGTCATTCATGTCCATATTTGGACCATAAGTATTGAATATTCTTATTATCTTAATATCTAAATCGAATTCCCTGTAATAATCCATAAACAAAGTTTCAGCACATCTTTTTCCCTCATCATAACAAGCACGAGGACCGAGAGTATTAACGTTTCCTTTGTATGTTTCTTTTTGGGGAGACTCAAGGGGGTCGCCGTATATTTCGGAAGTTGAAAACTGCATTATTCTGGCTTTATTATTCCTGGCTAATTCGAGCATATTTATAACCCCAACGGTATTAGTCTCTACTGTATGGACTGGATCATATTGATAAACAGTATAAGAACCAGAACAAGCTAGGTTAAATATCCAATCTATTTTTTGATTAAATTTTATCGGTTTAATTATGTCGTGTTTTATAAAAGTAAAATTTTCATTATCAAAAAAGTCCTTAATATTTTTAGGATCTATCGTTGTCTGTAAATTATCAACACAAATAACATTGTGTCCTTCGTCTAGGTATTTTTTACATAAATGTGAACCGATAAATCCGGCGCCACCGGTGATTAGTATTGTTTTTTTATTTTTCTCCATTTTGTTTTTCTTCCAGAATTTTTTTTAACACGTCCTCAGGAATTTCTTTAATTGTTTTTTCTCCCGTCTGCCCTGCATACGCAGGCATGGTAGGCAGGTCTTTTTTAACATTTTCAGACACTTCTTCTGTATCATTTACCGACTCACCTTTTTTAACTAAAGGCTCCTCTGTTATCTTTTTTGTAGTCTCAGGAGCTGAAGTGTCTTTTTTGTTATCTATTTTTCCTAAATTAAAATCTTTACTCTTTGCCCCCATCGCCTTTGCTAATATATTTTTAAGATCATTCATGTTCTCTCCTGTGGCATGTTTGTTGTCTTGGGGGGCTTTATTAAGAGAACTCAAAGAAACCTTCTCAGGTGACTTTGCGGGAGGTTGTATCAGTGTCTGTTTTACTGCTACAGACGGTGAAATAGGCCTTGCGATTGGCTGAGAAACAGTTTTTAAAATAGGCCTTATCTCGGTATTCCTTAATGGAGTAACAGATTGAGTTGTTGTCGGTTTTGCAGGAACAGTAGATAATGGCCTAGCAGAAGTAACTGTCTGGACTGGTGGATATGTCCTTGCCTCATAAGTTTTCTTCGGTGGAAAATCTTTTATATTATGCTCTTTTTTAATAAATTCTAATTCCTGTTTAACGGCTCCCTTGTCAAACTTTTCGCCTTTACTCTCCACAGGGATTGCTTCATGCCACTTACTTATCTCCGCCTCCACGACATCTCGCGGTTTAGCATAAATAGCTCTGGAGTTATCTATGATATCTTGTGTGTATTTTATTTCAGGCATCTTAACCGGCGGAAGAGTTTTAGCAGAAAAAGGTTGAGAGCCCACCCCATCTATCATAAGAGTCAAATATATCTGAGCAAAACCGAGATTAACAATATCTTCAGCAGTAAACTTGGGAGCAAATATTTTCTCCAGAACTTCAGCATCAAATGGTCCTACCCTAAAAGCAATAGTCGTACCAACATTTCCGAAAACCGCATTTCTGACAGTTTCCGGCATTTGCTCTATATACTGATGAGCAATCGTTAAATTTAATTTATATTTTCTCGCCTCAGAAAGAATATCGGCAAAAGAATCGTTCACGAATGACTGGAACTCATCTACATATACATAGAAATTTGGAAGCTCCTTAAGTTCCTCGGGGGCCATATTCGCACGACTCATCGCCGCCAAATATATTTTCGTAATGAGCATTCCTCCAATAAGATTGGTGTTTATCTCCCCCATTCTTCCCTTAGAAAGATTCGCAATAAATATCTTTTTATTATCCATTACTTCACGGAGGTTGAATGACGATGTAGGTTGACCGATAATATTTCTGATAAGCGGATTAGAAGAAAATTGTCCAAATTTATTTTGAATAGATGCACCAGCCTCCACCATAATTTTATCGCTATACTTTGCGAATTCATTTACCCAAAAACCTTTTACTGAAGGATCCGTAACATTATCTACAACCTTCTTTCTGTAATCTTTATCTGAAAGCATTCTGTTTATACCAAGAAGTGTGGAACCGGGATATTCAAGAAGCGCTAAAATAATGTTCATAGAAATATATTCCATTCTTGCAGACCAGACGTCCGGCCATATCTTTTTAAAAGATGCCATGAGTCCATTCGCAACAAGGTGTCTTTGATCTTTGCCAACGTCCTCCATTACGTTGAAAGAGACCGGGTAGTCGATGTCATGCGGGGCGAAATAAATAACATCTTTTATTCTCTCTTTTGGAACATAATCGAGCAACTTCTCTGCTGTCCCTCCGTGGGGATCAATAAATGTCATTCCGTTGCCATTCTGAATATCCTGAACAGCCAAATTCTCGAGCATGGTTGATTTTCCCATTCCCGTCTTTCCGATAACATAAACGTGTTTTGTTCTATCAAGAGCCTTTATTCCAAAAGGTGTCTTCTTGTTTCTGTAATCAGTTTCTGCAAAATACGTGATATCTTTATTATTTTCAGCCATTTACCCTGTTAAGTAAAAATTTGTTTTTACTTAATATTATCCAAAATTCTTAATATTTTCGACTCTTATATTGCCCTGACAAATCTTACCATAATAAACAAATTTTAAATCTTTTTAAAAAAGATTTTACTTAACAGGGTGAAATATAAGCCCTCTTATTATATTTCAAAAAAGGCTAAAGATAAAGCCCAATAATAATGGAACAGCACGTCCACTTAATTAACCAATGATCAAATATTTAGAAAGATCTAGTACAACGAACGACTGCGTAGCTTGTTTTATATCCATTAGCTTGTTCGTCGTGATCCATATATCGGAAATAAGCGTCAGAGGCAACCTCATGTTCAGAAGAGCTCCAATATCCACCGGAACTAAAATTTAAGACATCTTTATTTAAATAGATTTTATTTAATTCTTCTTTGCTTGGCAAATACCAATCAGTATAACTATTCAGAGATAGGTCGTAGCATAACTTGGCGGCATTACTCTCCGATCCATAAGCAGTCACAATAGCATTTGTGTTTGCATTTCCAGTGCCAAAATTTTGAGAAGTTCCACCAACAGCAGGATCATACATTGAAGAATGCCAAATAATACCAGTGATACCATCCGCCTGATCGCTTGGTGCTATGATTAAACCGTGAGTTTGTCCGGCAACATAACCGGGATCGCCCGATTGTAAAACATAGGCAATAAAACCACCCTGATAAGTTTCTCCAGAAACCAAAGAACTATTTCTGTACACCCCAACACGATAAGTCGTTGTCGCCTTTCCTGTTTCTGTTAGAGATACAAGTACTGTTGAAGTAGCTCCTGCTGTTAACGAGAGAGTTCCTGATTGAACACCGCTTGAGATAGTCGTTGAAGCTCCTCCATTAATTGACATCTGGAGTACTCCTGCGCCTGTGGCTGTGACTCTGGTTGTAGATACAGAATAAAATACCACAGGAGATGTATATGTGCGTGTTCCAGCTGCGAATACCGGGGAAAGGGTTACATCAAGAAGAGCGAGGGCTGAAAGATTGGCTGATTGGGCTTGTGTATATGCTGCACTTCCTATTGCGCTATTTTCATACCCAGCTTTTACCGCCAAAGCTTTTAGGGTAAGAGCTGAGGAGATTGTTACAGGGCCTGTGTATAGTGTACTTGCAATTGTAGGATCTGATCCGTTTGTTGTGTAATAAATAGCATCTGCTCCTCCCGAAGTTATTGTAACGGTACTTCCAAAGGCGATAGCACCTGAGTTAGGAGTG
>DOAO01000006.1:0-1419 GCA_003504275.1 Patescibacteria group bacterium | reverse complement strand
ATGTGTATGTTCCTCCGGCAAATGTAGGAGAAAGAGTTACGTCGGAAAGAGCGAGGGATGAGAGATTGGCTGATTGAGATTGAGTGTATGTACCAGAAGTTCCGACAGAGCTATTTTCATAACCGGATTTTACCGCTATTGCTTTTATTGGATTGGCAACGGATGAGAGAGCAATAGTGGCTCCTGTTGAGATAGACAGATCTCCTGTGTCTGGAGTAGAACCATCGGTCGTATAGTAAATAGTTGATCCGACATCGGAATCAATTTGTATTGTTGTTACTCCTAGAGCGATAGCACCTGAGTTAGGAGTGAAAGTTGGGGTAGTTAACTGGGCATAATTCCTGTAAACACCAACTGCATAAGTCGTTGTCGCCTTTCCTGTTTCTGTTAGAGATACAAGTACTGTTGAAGTAGCTCCTGCTGTTAACGAGAGAGTTCCTGATTGAACACCGCTTGAGATAGTCGTTGAAGCTCCTCCATTAATTGACATCTGGAGTACTCCTGCGCCTGTAGCTGTGACTTTAGTTGTAGATATTGCATTAGCAACTGCTGTAGAAGTGTATGTGTATGTTCCTCCGGCAAATGAAGGAGAAAGAGTTACATCAGACAGAGCGAGGGATGAGAGATTGGCTGATTGAGATTGAGTGTATGCGGCACTTCCGACAACACTGTTATCGGAACCAGATTTCACAGCCAAGGCTTTCAAGGTAACAGCCGAGGAGATGGTAACTGTTCCTCCAGACACCACTGAGGGATCGCTTGTTGTAGGATCTATTCCATTTGTTGTGTAGTGAATACGATCGGCTCCGGCTGAAGTGATTGTGACAGTATCACCAAACGACAAGGCCCCTGCAACAGGACTGAAAGTTGGAGTGGCTTGTGCAACATTGTTTCTGTATACATTTACGAGATAGGTCTTACCCGTCTTACCTATTTCTAAGGCAGATACGAGAATAGTTGAGGTAGCACCAGCAGTTAGAGAAAGAGCGCCCGATTGAACAGAAGTTGTGATCGTCGTTGAAGCTCCATAATCAACTGACATTTGTAGAGTTCCCAAACCTGTAGCTGTGACTTTAGTTGTAGATATTGCATTAGCAACTGCTGTAGAAGTGTATGTGTATGTTCCTCCGGCAAATGTAGGAGAAAGAGTTACGTCGGAAAGAGCGAGAGCTGAGAGATTAGACGTAGCGTCTTGTGTGTATACTCCCGAAGTACCAATAGCACTGTCAGGATAATCAGCTTTTACAGCATAGGCTTTTATTTGGTTAGCAACAGACGAGAGGGTAATCGTTTCTCCTGAGTTTATGTGTAAACTTCCTGTTGTTGGATCACTTCCATCTGTTGTGTAGTAGATAGTTGATCCGGAATCAGAGGAAATTTCTATCGTCGTTACCCCCGTTTTCTAATCAATAGCTTGGA